>JAFYSZ010000006.1 GCA_017559135.1 Bacteroidales bacterium
AGCTCCTAGAACAGCTCAGCTCAAGGTTGACGGATGCGAGGATCGCGAAGTGACCTACGTACAGTACCAGTTTAACCAGCAGATTGACGTAGAAGGTCAGCCTACAGGTACAACTCGTGGTGGTGTAATCAATTTGAAAGTAAAGTCAACAGATGCAGGTAATACCGATTTGTTGGAATGGACTTGTGACTCTTACGGTGCGAAGAACGGTACAATCACATGGCCTAACAAGCTTGGTGGTATAATGAAGACTCTCTCTTTTGTAGATGCTTATTGTGTAAGCTACGAGGAGGTGTATGACGATACAAACACTGACCGTATGTATGAGTCTATCACTATTACTTGCCGTCAGCTTACTGTTACCGGTAAGGGTAGCGTTGAATACGATAACCACTGGGCACTCTAATAAGAACGAATACCCAATTTATGCGACTGTCTGTATTGACAGGCAGTCGCATTTCAAGTTAAATTTAAGTATGGGATTTAAAGCGACATTGATAATTGGCGAAAGATTAACGTCTGCCGCTGAAGTTGAGGCATATGCCGATAAAAATAAATATGAATTAGTTGAATGTGAGTACGAGTTTTATCAGTCACTTGATGAAAGTGGTAAACCTTCATCAAGACCACAAAGCGGACTAATAAAATTTGTAATGCCAGCACAAGGTGATGATGACTTGTTTTTCTATAATTGGATGTTTAATCGAGCAGATAAGCATGATGGTACTATCGAAATGCTCCTTTCAACAGATGACAATAAGAAAAAATATCTGCATTTATACTTTGAAGATGCTTATATGGTTAATATGTACCAATATTTTAATAATAATAATAGCCTGTTAGTACGTACTAAAGTAACTTTAAGTGCCCGTAAATTTACTTTTGGAAGTGCAAAACCTGCCGATTTTGAAAACGATTGGAAATCTCGATAAATTCAATTTTATAGTCTTATGAATATGGATGATTCCATGCAAAAAGCTAGTTTTGGAGAACTTACATGCCCATTAGGTATAGGTAGTTTCTCCGAAGCTCATATATCGAATGATACCCAATATTCAATGAATGATGAAAAAAGTAGCCTTTCTCCACAAGAATATTTAGATGCAAAAGGAGCACTTAAACTTTATAATAACAATAACGCATCCAATATTGGAAGTGGAGATGAAGAGTCTTGTAATAATCATTTCAAATTAGAAGATTTTAGTGCCGACATGATTAGTGAAATTAATGTCGTTCTCGATGGAAGTTCTTCCTCTTTAAATTCATCATGTATAATTAATGGAAAGACTTATAGACTTAGTAGTTACACTTTATCACAAGAACTACTACAGCCTATGTTATTATGTTTTTCTTTAGAAAAAGAAGATAAAACAGAAACTGATTCTGACGTTGTATTTAGTGACACGTCAAATATTATAGGCAAGTCTTTAGAAGTACACGTTTCAACAATAAAAACAAGTCTAAATGAAGAAGACTCTTCACCTCAAAATGCTTTTGTTTTCAAAGGGATGATAATAGATGTTTCTGCATCAAGAGCAACGGCAAGTTCACAATCTGCAAGCGTAACTGTTGCGACATGGGATGCGTTATTACAGAATGCTCCGCATTGTCGTTCATTTGAAAATATGACATTGAAAGATATAATAGATTCTGTACTTAAACCATATAGTGATATAAAGTCTAAAATATCACCAAGATTCAAGGATAAGATTCCATATATTGTACAATACAACCAAAGTGATTATGCATTCATCACTATGTTGGCAGTACGTTTTGGTGAATGGATGTACAACACTGGAGAATTATTTATTTTCGGAGAAATAGATGATTCTAATTTCTCTTCTGCTAACTTGGAATATCCAGGAGGAAGTTTGATGTCATATAATCTGCATCAAAGTATGACTTCATTCTCGTTCAATCATTTGTTGCCGGACTATTATCAATATGGTAAGGGAAAAGCAATTTTGAAAGAATCTGCACAAGGAGTCGCAGATGGTGCTGTAAACAATTGGACAGATAAGGCATTCAATGCATCTATGCAAAGATTCAAGAATGAACAAATTGCAGCATTGAATACAGGTGGATTTGACTGTGGCAAAGAGGATGAAGGTGCAGATACTATTTTGGATTACTCATTAAAGATAGAGGCTGAAGGAAAGAAAACAGGAATAATGACTGTACATGGTCTATCCAAGCTGGCCATGTTGAAGGTTGGACAAACATTCTTAATTCGTGATAATGTTCAGAACAAATCGGGTGAAAGTAAGGATGTTGAACAGAAAGCGTTAAAGGTAGTCGGTATAAACCATTCTTTTGACTATAGACAAGAGTATTCAAATAGCTTTACGGCTGTACCTGTAGCATGTAATTACCCATCATATTCTGATGCTGATATGTTCCCTTTCGCTCCACAACAAAGAGCAAAAGTTGTAGAGAACAAAGATGAACAGAAATTAGGACGTATTAGAGTACAATTTCCATGGCAAGAAATACAAAGTAAGGAAATGAAAACTCCTTGGTTACGTATTGCTGTTCCATATGCTGGAGCGAGTAAAGGACAACAATTTGTTCCAGAGATTGGTGAAGAGGTTATGGTCGGTTTTGAAATGAATAATGCTGAGCGTCCATATATCATTGGCTCATTCTATAATGGTGGAGATGGAAAACCTGATGAAAATTGGGCGGTATCAAAAGAAGAAGATGGAACAAGCAACAATATAAAGGCTATTAGAACACGTAACGGTCACACAATCTTATTCAATGATAAGGGTGATGCCGGATTACTTGAAATCTATGACAATAAGAACAATACTTATCATATAACACTGTCTGCTAATGATAAAAAAATAACAATATATTCTGCTGGAGAAATTGAGGTTGTTGCAGAAACTGACATAAACATCAAAGCTAAGGGTGATATAGGCGTTAATGCAGATGGCGACATAGGCATAAAAGCTAAAGGAAATATTTCTATGGAAGCTAAAAAAGAAGTTTCAATACAGGCGTCCAAAGTCAAAGTTCGATAATCGTAATTGGGTATAATATGGAATACGTTTGTACTGGAGCTACTCTGAAATGTACGATGGGAACCTCTTGCCCAAAGTTGAAGGCTACACCAAAGAATGTAACCTTAACAGGGAAAGACCAAGCGAATATTGCGGATTATGTTTCTATGAAAAATATTCCAAGTTTTGGGCGATGCCGTTCTTTGGGTTATCCTCCTACTGCATCTGCAACAGCAGCTAATCATGGCAAACTCACGCCAATGCCTTGCGTTCCAGGAACTTGCCCTAAGTGGAAAGCAATAGATAAAGATAGTCTTATATGTGGTGAACCAGCTTTGTTAAAACCAGCAACATTAAAATGTATGTATGGTGGTACAATTTCAATTGTAGATCCTGGTCAGACATTAGAAATAAAAGTTCGTGCCGTTTCACCACAACCGAAAAATGAAAATAAACAAAAAGTAGAACAAGATATACCTGAAAAACTTATTCAAGAATTTAATGAACTTGATACGGAAGGACTGAACAAAGATTCTGTATTAGATGGTGTACAACTAGCATTGGATGCAGCAGGTATGGTTCCCGTATTAGGTGCTATTCCTGATTTAATCAATGCTTCTATATCTGTTCTAAGAGGAGATTGGGTAGGTGCAGGAATATCAATAGTTGCAGCTGTGCCCGGGGTTGGCGATGTTGTTGGAGGAGCAAAAATTGCGTATAAAGGGGCGAAAATTGCGTCAAAATCAACAAAGATAACAAAAGCAAAGAGTGTTACAAAAACTATAAAAGCACATAGTAACAATTCTCAAATTGATAATGTTTCTTCAATAAGAAAAAAACAGTCTAATGCATCTGATGATTTTAGCAAAGGTTCTCTTACAGATAAAGAAAGACAACAACTACGAGAAATTAGAGCAAAAAGAGCTGGGGTAAAACCGGAGGAAATGCATAGTGAGATTTTGTATGATAAGTTACCTGATAGCGAAGTTAACAACCCCAATTTATTGGATTTAACAAAGGCAGGAAAGATGAATTCAGGAATGGCGAAAACAGAAATCCCAGATTTTGAAATAAATCCTAATGCCCCTAATATATTTATAACTTCTGCGGATGTTAAGCCTATAAATACAAATACATTGAAAGACTTTGAAATGACAAAAGATGCAATGAGAAATGCAGAGAATAAAGTTTCAGGTAAAAAATTAGACATTGAAGGATGAAACGATTCTATATATTTCTCATTTTTATAGTAGCTGTTACATTTTGTGTAGATGTTAATGCTCAATCCAACGATAATTTCAAAAAACTACAAGAAATATCGCTTGACCAAATCCATCAAAAGAAATCAAAATCGGGAACAAGTCAGCGACAAAATCAACAAGAAATAAGTGTAAATGATTCTATATTCAAGTTATTTGATGTTGATATAGATTTGACATTGGGTGAAATTTCTCTTGATATGTCTTGGGGAGATCCAGTAAAGAATCCACAAATAAGAGGTAATAAAGCAAGTAATTTATATGGACGTGTAAGACATAATGCAGATGGTAGTCTTAGATGGCATAGAGGTTTCGATTATTACGCACCCAAGGGAACTCCTGTCTATTCCGTAGGGAATGGAACGGTTTCATTGGTTCAAAATCACCCAGACTATGGACTTTGCATTTTGATAACCCATAAAAGACAGAAGAAAACCTATTATTCTTTTTACGCACATCTAAGTTCTGTTTCTGTAAAATATGGGGATAAAGTACAAAAAGGAAAAGTGATAGGAAAAAGTGGTACAACAGGAAATGCCTACAACCTAAAAGATCAAGAAGAACATTTGCATTTTGAATACAGAACAAGTCCTAAACATGGAGATAGAAAGCAAGAGAATCCAAATGCCATATTAAAAACCAAATTCTATAGTGCAGACCCTAAAAACAGCTGGCAAGCGAATGTCGGTGTAGTCAAGAAAGGCGGTCAAAGTTTATTTGAATAAGATGAAATTGTCGAAGCCAAATATTCCGAAAGAATTGGATGCAGATGTGGCAATGTCTGTAATCATTCCTCATGCCAATTCTATATCGGATAATGAACTCTCTTACAATTATGAATTTAAGGGTGTTTCGGAACGTACTGCTTTAGGCGATGACCTTAGTATTGCAATCCGAAACAGACAAAACTCTACATCATCTATCAAATTCTCATTAAAAAGAGATAGTTTATATCACATTTTACCAGAATATCTGTTTCATCCATTAGACCATTATCTTGGAGCAGATGGTGATACTGAAGAGTTTGATAAACGATATAAGGAGCAAGAAGAGCAAAAGAATAAAGCTTTAACCTACTTCAAGACTTTTGACCAGCACTTCCAAAAGCTAAGGACTACTTATCAGCAATGGTTGAACGATAATATATTCTCAGGAAATCAATTTCTTGCAGATTTTATAACAAGTGGATATGACATTAACCTGAATAATCCATTTATCAAAGCAGTTTATCCGTGTATTCCTTGGCTGAGAGATTATCGAGGGAATGACGATATGATAAAAACGGCATTAGGATATGCTTTTATAGGTAATGCTATTATCAATAAAGAATATAAAGAGATTGATATTCCAATATCAGAGAATGTGCCTTCTCAAATAGGCAATTCGTTGGGTAATCTTTATTGTGGAGAAACTTTTAAAAGTTTCGTTTGTACTTGGAAAGTATTTTATCAAACAAAAATTGAAACTGAGCAAAATCTGGAATTGATAAAAATGCAGATAAAAGAATTTAAGGAGTTCTTTTCATCTTGGTTTTTGTCTTTGGAAGATGAACTTGTCATAGAATTTGGAGACAAATTAGCGCCCCCTGATTTATCTGAGAAGAAGGAATCAAAAGGTGTTTTCTTGAATTATAGTACGCAATTGATATAAAGTAAATTGATATGAATAATAAATATCGTGTAGATTGGCAAGCAGGTATGCGTTTGACGGATGAAGCATTCCGTTCTGCCGATGAATATTATCTTTCTTGTTTGCAGCCATTATATTCAGTTCTTGTAAATGGTGATTATGGTTTTTTGAGTCTGCCAATTTTTCGCTTTGAATTGTCAGAATCAACATTATCTGTAACAGAGTTGGATGTAAATGCAATCTGTTATTCAGGAAAACTCATTCAATTGTCATTTACCCGTGAAGAAAGATCTTTGTTTCAAAATATAAACCTGCCCAATACGACAGAGCCTATTGTTTTGTTCATAGACAAGACTTCTGATAAGACTATAAAGGTTTCGAATAATGACACTCCTGTTCCACTTTGTGATGCAGAGTATCAGATTTTGGTAAAATTGGAAAGCGAACATTATAGTAACCCCGATGCAGTACCATTTGCTAGATTCACATATAAGCATGGATGGAGTCAAGATCCTGCATTCATAGCTCCTTGCGTATCATTAAAAGCTAACGGTGCATTGACGCGCTCTGCAACTAGTTATGTAATAGAACTTAAGGCTCTCATAAAGGCTTTGAAAGAGGCTATTGATACAGATCAATATGTATTGATAATGTCGGCATTGCCATCGCTTGTTCGTATAGCTGTAGAAGTACAAAAGGAGTCAGATAAGATGACACCACGTCATTTGATAACTCTGATGCAAGAAGGCGTACAAATTCTTTTGACTTTGTCGGAAATGGAAGTTGGTGTTATAGTTCCGGAAAAAGAACGATGTGTTTCATTTGTGGAATCGCATTACACTCCTTACGTCATTTCTGAAATGATAAATGAAGGGATTGACTTGACTCACATTATTATAAATCTAACAAAATCGTTTGGTGGTGTCAGAGAAGTAAGAATGCCAGAGTCGGAAGTTGAAAGAGTGCGACCTCTAAGAAGAATTGCTACAGATAGTATCCGTAAAAAACATCATTAATGCATTATAGCAATTCGCCCATACGGTTTGTAAATGACGAACAACTGAATCTTCAGATTGAGCGTCCACTAACTAATGTGTCTTCTGTAATTGACAATTGGGTGGATACAGTAGTCTTTACAAGCATCCGCCGTTTCAAGGCTGATGAAGAATTTGGATTCAGTTTCTGGGATAACGAATTTATTGCGATGAATCTTGTGGACTTTAATCATGGTGCAGACTTTAAGATTGTTAAGCGTAAGAACAACCGTGAAGAAAAGGTTCAGATGTCAAGAGCTGGTATTAGACAATGTGAAAAAAGTATCCGTGACAGTATCTCATACTACATTCCTTTTTTGAAGAATTTGGAAGTGGGAGTACAGCTCAGTATGGAGAAAAACAAATATTCACGCCGTGGGGAAAATAGCAAATATGTTGTGAGGGTATTGGTTAAAGGCCGATTGACTTACAATGAATATGTCGGTACTCGTGAGGGTGAATATCATCGTGAAGTAGAATTCTTTATGGACCCATTCTTAAATAACAAATAATGGACATAAAAGTACGAAATAAAGTAGCAGAAATCCAGCGAGCATTAGAGCAGGACGAACAACGTATATCATTGTCCGATCCTATTGCAAAAATGATACTTGTTGCAATGGCTCATCAGTCATGTGAAATTGAAAGAAAAATGGACCAAACGGTTACAAGATTATCAGAACAATTTTGCGACCAAGTCCTGCAAAGAAATAATTTACAGGCTCAGCCTGCTGTTACTGTAGTAAATATTGGAAATGGACGTGAATATGCTCCATATTATATTGATGAGAATGATGTATTCACATACAAAACTGCAAAATGTAATTTCCGGCCGATATTCAAGTCTCGTATAATTCCGGGACGAATTGTAGCCTGTTTCATGAATAATACGCTATTGCAGCCCAATAGTACCCCATTGCAAGCAACATGGCCAGACAATAAACATAAGGATGAAATTTGGTTGGCTTTTGATGCTGCAGGAGAAGTAAATACATTGGAAGATGCTATAATCGCGTTTTCTCATCCTTTACCATCCGATATGTTGATGGCGGAAGTCGGTGATGTGCAAATTCCGATGTCTTTGGTGATGGAAGATACCCCCAGAACCTTAAATTCCAATTTTATGTTAATGGAATTTTGGAAAAAGAGTCTGGTATATTATGGCTTATGGCTATATCAATTCGGAAAATGTTCCAACAAACGCACACTACATCGTGGAGAGATTCCTGCGTGGATTATGGATTCATACGCACAAGAAATCATAGAACCATTTGTAGGCAATCGTTATTTATGGATTCGCATTAAGGCTGCAAAAGGTATCTCATTACCACTTAATACAGCAATTCTCCTTAATAGTATTCCGGTTGTAAATTATGACATACACGATGTTAAACTAAGTTATAGTGAACCTATACAACGATTGGAGAATGACAAAACGAGTACATTCTTTTTGGATGTAGTACAAAACCAGGAGCAAGCACAAGAGTTCTTCATCAGAGATTTTGATGTATGCCAATATGATAATGAACGTATCCGTGAAGATATTACCAATCTATATCATCATTATGTGAATGATTACTTTGCATTTGTAGATAGTAATTCTTTGCATGATGGAGCAACACTTCGTTCATTACGGCAATCTATGATGCTGGTCTATGATTCTTTGGATGAATATCGTTCTGGAAATACTCGCCCATACGGAGGTGCATATGCTATACGTAATCCACGGAATAATCAGCAGCCTATGGTTCTGACCTATTCCACAACAAATGGCGAGCGAGGAAATCTTCTTAGACGTGGAGGACGATTAACATCAACAAATGCTGCTGTTGGTGACATTGAGGCTTTGATAGATGCAACCGGAGGCCGAAACAAGATAAGGGATATAAAAACACGCAAAGAATTAGCGAAGCATATTGTAAATAGTAACGATAGATTGTTTACTAAGATTGACCTATTGCAATATTGCAAAATGGAATTTATGCGTGCCTTTGGTGAAGAAGCAATAGGATATTGCAATATTACACTTTCAGAAAGCAATATTCCTGTAGATGCCCATATTGAAAAGTGCATCAACATACATTTCAATATTATTTCTGAGGTATTAAAAGAAGATGTAAACAACTCTGATTTCTTCAATTATTTGAAGATTAATATTGAGTTGAGAAAGAGCTTCAGTTCGCAAATAAAGTTTCAATTATGAGGAATAGCGGTACATATATAGATTATGAAGGTGCCACTGTAATATCAAATAATGGAAGTGTCATGCTTATGACAGGATTTGATTATGAACCAGATGATTATCAAAATCCAGCTTTATTAGGTGATAATATTGTTCTTTCCTCATTAGAAGACGGTGGAAGTGGAAATCTATTATCTAATATAAATGATATAATTTCTAATAAAGAACTTCAACCTTTGATTACTGAATTTATTGATAAACATCTTCCTTCATTATATTATCAACGGATAAAAGGCAGCATATTCTGTAAGGTTAGTTTCACAAAACAGCATGCATATAAAAAAATGCCATTCTATGATGTATCAACTAAAAATGGGCATATAGAAGGAGTTGCCACAAAGATTTCTAATTATGTTGACCCTGTAACTAATGTGATAAACCTTGCAACATTGCCTGTTAAATTTAAAGAGTTGAGAGAACATCAAAAGAATGGGAAAGATACGATAAGGGAATATATAGATTTATCTATTGGAATATTAGAAGGATTTGTTTTTGTATTAGAAGGTGTAATCAATGGCTCAAAAAAAGTATTAAACAGCAATTCTGCATTAATAAAGAATTGTTCACAGGCATTAAAATCTTGTATAACAGAAAAAGGTTTATTATGTACAACATCTAAAGCTTTAAGTCGATTCTTAAATGTTGTTGGTTTGGGATTTCTCGCATTTGATACAGGTGCATGTATAGGTAACCTTTTGAGGAAAATACCCATTGCAGAGCATAATTTAGGATATTTCATTGATAATGAAATTGACGAATTATTCAATCATCCATATAAATGGGCTTCCAAATCTGGTTTTTTGGGTGGAACTATTGTCATAGCTCTTTTAATGGATGCATATAAGCATGGCATTGACATTTGTACAACATTACGATTTGAAATGAATAAAAAACCTCTTACATCTCATGAAAAATATAAGTTAGAAGCTTATAAATTAAGAAATAAAGAAATGTATATTCAAGCTCCTTCACCTAAATATATAATAAAATCAAGATAATAATATATGATACAATGTAATAACTGTGGCTATCCCGTAATAAACGGAATGCCCACTTGCCCGAATTGTTTGGCTGAAATGCCTGATGAAATTGTAGCAACAGTTCCCGTTGAAGAAGAAGTGTTTGACTACAATGAAGATGAAATCCCATTCTGCACATTACGTCCTATAGCATTGCCCGGAGAGCGAGAAATGCCAGAAGAAGTGTATGAAGAAGGAGCAGAAGTTTATCTTTCTCGTCAAAACACAGTTCCCCATGACAGGTCTATTGATGAAGAAGAACAAGCTTGTTTCTTCTTCTCTGATGGCCATTGGTTCATTGAAGATCGCTCGCGTGATAACTCAACATACGTCCACGCAGGAGCAGGTATTAAGCTTGAACCAGGCGATAAGATTAAAATGGGCGACAGATTATTTGAGTTTAATATCAAAACAAGAAAATTGTAATTAATATGGCTGATTATAATTATCTCAAAATATATTCTTTTGGGCGACTAACCATGTCTGAACGAATACAGCCCGTTGACAAGACTAGTCCAACGATACTTAATTTATTAAAAACTCCTGAATATGTTGCAAGTGTTAACTTGATTGATGCGATAGACCATTTCATTTGTGATGGATTAGAAAAGAATCCTACATTAGCACATTTAGATAAGTTGATAGCTCTGGCATACCAAAGATATTCTTATGCTATTGCATTAAAATTAAACCTTCATTCAGAAAATCAATTTAAGGAGTTTTGCCAAAAGAGATACTATAATGAAGAGCAAAAGGTGAAAATAGCAGGAATCATCTTTAAATTGAAAAGAATAGGCATAAACCTACTTGGAGATAATCTCTTCTGATTAAAAAATAACATATTATCACTGTAAGAATGAGAAACAATAACATTCAACGCTGCGATTTTCGTATGCACGATATGATTGATGGTAAGTTTAGAGTGGAACGAGTATTAAGTTCATCTCAAACTGACCAGAAGTTTAAAGTAAACGATACTTCAGGAAAGGAATATATATTAAAACTTCTCAAACTCTGGGAAGTAGAACCACGACTACGTCAAAGTATGTTACTTTCCGCTGATAGTGAAATCAAAAGTTGTCAGATAAAGAGTAATTATCTTACGAATATAATCCATACCGGAGTAGTAAATGGCAATCCTTATCTGTTGATGGAATATTGCAAATCTATGGATTTATCTCATTATGTCAGAAATCCAAGATTAAACCTTATCAAGACAGTAAAGGAAATTTTGTATGGGCTACGTGATTTGCATAAATCTGGTAAAGTACATTGTCAATTGACACCAGATAATATCCTTATAGCAGATAATGGTCATACCATGATTACCAACTATGTTATACTTGGAGGTCGTAGAAATTTATTGACAAGCAAAAACAAGACCTTGCGTTCAAGATTTATTGATAAATCCTTGGCTTATCAGGCACCAGAATTGTACCATTTGGAAAGATGTTCAACGATTTTGCCATCAGTTGATATATTCTCATTTGGTGTTATTCTCTTCCAACTTCTTACAGGTGAGTTTCCATTTGGACGATTAGCAACAGAATCAGACTGGATACACTACCAATCCCGTGCTAAAAATAATGACTGGAATAAGAACATCCTTTTACGGAGCGAACAACGTGAGATGTGGATGAGCATTTTGGAAATATGTTTGTCTCCCGATGCTTACGGCCGAGCAAAAAATATTGATGAGATCCTTAGCAAACTTCCTGAAGATGATAATCGCTATATGAGTGTGGCTGGAAGTAAGGTTGAAGCACCGCAATCAATATTGAATGGAGTGATGCTTCATGTAATGCAAGGTGATGAGTTTGACAAGTATTATAGATTGCCGGAAATAATGCAATCGCCTAAAAGAATTATTACCATAGGTAGAGCTGATAATTCTGTATTCAATATGATACAATTACCAGAACTAACTTCTGCTTATATATCGCGTCGCCATTGTACAATCGAATTGGATGATGAAAAGGAAGTATGGTATATTAGAGATGGACAGTGGGATAAAGAGACGAAAGAGAAATGGTCTCGTTCATTAAATGGTACTTATGTAAATAATATAAGAGTGACAGAAGAAGGCCATAAGATATTACCTGGTGATATTATATCAATTGGAGAAATAAAATTAAGAGTTGAAGCATACTAAAATTTATTATAATGAGTATAATTAAACTTCAAAGTAAAGTTGAAAAGAAAATAGGTATATATTATGAATATGATGCAAGTTCCGTTCAATTGGGAGCTGGTGGTATGGGACGTGTATTTAAAGGTTATCGCGTTGTAGAAAGAACAGGAGAACGAACGCCAGTTGCTATTAAGGCTATTTATGAGAATATACCAGAACGTGTAGTTGAAAGAGCGAGAAGAGAAGCAAATATTCAGTTTGATAATGATAATTTGATCAAAATGTATGGTTTCGTAGAAACTATAACTGATTTAAATGGTGGAACAAAAAATAAAGTGCACTATCATGTCATTATGGAATTGTTAGTAGGGGTTACGTTAGAAGATCTTTTGAATGGAGTTACTTCAGATCAAAATGGGATGACAATACCTTTTGCTGCAGAAATTTACAATCAATATAATCAAAATAGAGATATTGCAGTTTTAAGAATAATTAAACCTATACTTTTAGGTTTGATGGCCTTGCATGATAAGGGATATATTCACAGAGATATTGATCCTTCTAATATAATGTTAACAATAGATGGGAAAATTAAATTAATAGATTTTGGTATTTGTAAGCAGATAGTTTCTCTCGAAAGTCTTGATAATTCATTGACATCTGCAGGTGTTTTTATGGGTAAAGTAAATTATGCTGCTCCTGAATTGGTGTTAGGTGATATAAAAAATCAAAATTATACAACAGATATATATGCATTAGGTGTTCTCATTTATCAATTAGTCTCAGGGCATTTGCCTTTTACAGGAACAGATCAAGAAATTCTATCAGCTAATTTACAATGCCAAATGCCAATGAAAGATGTAAAAAGTAAAGAATTTAAAAAAATAATTCGTAAAGCAACAGAAAAAGTACAATTAAAAAGATATTCATCTGTAGCTGAATTGCGAGTTGATTTAGATCGTATTACTACTTTAAAAAAAGATAAATTTGATTACAAAAAAAATGGTAAATATATATGGATAGCTGTAATTATTTTAATTTTGTTAATTGGAAGCATAATATTCTTTAAAAATGATAAAACTGATACTATTTTGAATAAAGCGGAAAATTTACCTGAACAAATAACTTGTGTGGAGATGTATAATGAAGCATTAGTTATGTTAGATCAAAAAAATAGTATTGAAATTCAGAGTAAAGGAAGAAAGCAATTACGCATCTTAGCAGAGGATAGTTTGTATTTTCCAGCTAAGATAAAGTATTATACGATGTTGTTATATTCTAGAACTCCTCAAGATATGCAAAAAGGATTTACAGAATTGGAAAAGTTAGCTAATGATAAAAATGTAGACAATATAGTTATATATGAATTAGGATTAACCTATTCTAAGGGAAATAAAACATTTGAAGAGCCAACAATTAGGCAAAAATTATTGGATATTGAAGTTGATTTGATTAAAGCGAATGATTGGTTGATGCAATCTATAAATAAGGATAAAACAGATTATAAATCTGTCTATTGGCTTTTTAATAATCTAATTGAACTGAAAAATGCTGAAAAATTACCTTTGAATGAAGATAAACGTATTGTAGAACTATATAAAGAATTTGAATATAGAGTAAGTAAATATAGTGATTCGGTCGCTAAAATATATAAAAATGCTGTTAAATCGGATAGTGAGATATTAAAAACTTGGGGGTTAATTAAATAAGAGAATATTATGAAGAAAATTATTTTATTGATATTTATTGTGTGTTATTTTAGTTTTTGTAATGCACAGGGTTTTGAATATGATAGTAAAATTGATATAGGTAATGGTCTGTATAAAATTGAGAGTGGTGGATGTTTTGGAATTATAGATAAAAATGATAAAGTAGTAGTTTCTGTTGAATATCAAGATATTCTTTTTAAAGACGGAAAAGCATTATTAACAAAAAATGATACATTATATTACGTAGTTGATTCTATTGGAAAAACAAAGAATATTATAAATCAGTATCGCTATCGAGTCCATCCAATATATAGATATGTTTATAATGGGTATATAATTGTTGGTAATAATGGTAAATGGGGGTTTGTTACAGTGGAGGGGGAACCTTTACATGTTGCTACATCACTTTTTAAGAAACGTAAATTACCAACTTTGTTTGATTCTGTTGCTCCTTTTGTTGATGGTATTGCTACTGTTTTTTCAAGGAAAAATGGTTGGAAACATATAGATATTTTTGGAATAGAACGCTATGTATTATATGATGATAATGTAAATGTTACATTTCGTTCATCAGTATATAAAGGTGAGTGCATTATAGTGACGGAGAATGGAATAAAATTGTATCAAGAAAAAAATACACCGCAACATCAAGCCGTTGTAAAGAAAGTTTTATCATCATCTGCAAAGTTTTGTAAAATAGAAACGGATTCTTCAATAACTAAATTGATTTTTAAAGAAGGTACATTAGTATTAGATTCTTTGATGCGTGCCTCGGAATTTAAATCTGAAAAAGATACAATTTTATTAATCAAAAAACCAAAGATTGAAAAGCCAAAGGTTGAAAAAAAATTACAAATAGACACAGTCTTGCCTAAAGAAAAGGTAAAAATAGAATTAGTCAAAAAAAATATAAATGCTAATAGAAATGGTGTTGCATACGCTAAAACAAAACTTATAAATTTATCAAATGATGACATAGAAGATCTTTATGTTGTTATATCTTGTGATGGTAATATTATAAAAAAAGAAAAATTGACGCTATTAGGCAATGAATTAGAAGTCAAATTTGAATTGCCAGCGAAATTTTCTACTAAAACAATTAAAAGGAATGTCCTTATTAAAATTGAACATAAGAATGAATTATTGATAGAAAAAGAATACACAATAACTATTAATAGGTATAAACCTAGTAGATAGATTAAAGAGAGGTTTGAAATTTGTAATTTTGATTGTAGTTTCTTTAATGGTGTTATGTAAGAAACAAAGATAAAAAAATATCGCAGACCAATATCAAATGGATAATATTAAGATTTTACACAAATTCTCAAACAGATTAGCTTGAAGATTCAGTGTGTATTCCAAATCAATCACAAACAATGCTGTATCTAAACTCTACAAATATAAGGGTTGAAAATCTTAACTTGCAAGCAAAAGTTTTGATAATCGACACACAAGGAAAATATTTAGAGTAGAAAAGATGAACAGGGGAGGCTATTACATAAAACTAAAAACCGATAAGGCTGTTAGTACACAAAAATTGATAGTTGAATAAAGACAACAAATCAATAAACTCAAAAGAGCGACTCAAACAAAGAGTCGCTCTTTTTTTTCTTTGAATTAAAAAATTTTTTCTTTGAAATATTTTTGTGAAACAAAGAATTATTTTTATATTTGCCTCAAAAATATTCACTCTTTAAAATCATAGTATTATGAAAAGGTTATTCTTTATTTTGTCGCTTTTATTTGCGATGCAAATTTCAGCACAGACAGAAATTATTATTGGAGATATTGCTTCAAATCAAACATCGTCTAATTTGCCTATAAGTACTGATTATAAATATTCTTATTCGCAATCTATATATAAGCAAAGCGAATTGGTGGCAGGGGAGATTTCAAGCATAAGTTATTATCATGTTGGAGAAAATTACTCTGCCGGAACAATATCTATTTACTTTAAGGAAACAAGTGATTCAACCCTTAGCGGTTTTTCACCAGCTGATGGTTTTACACAAGTCTTTACAGGAGCCTTAAACCTAACTAATGGTTGGGTAACCTTTGTTTTTCCGGAAATTTTTGAGTATTCGGGGCAAAATAACTTAATAATAGCGGTTATAAAATCACATTCCGAGTATTCTTGGGGACATAATTTTATGACAATATCAGCAAATAGTAGTTCTATATATAGAAAGAGTGATTACGCTTCCTACACTCTAAGTACGACAAGCGGTTCTGGCGGAATAGAAAACAAAAAACCTATTGTGAAATTTGGAATTTTCCCTTCCGAAGACTATTGTTATCCTCCGATTGATATATTCCCTAACACGATTACGCCAAATCAAGCAACAATTTCTTGGAATATTGAAGACGAATCTTCATCTGTTTTTGGCTTGGCTTATAAAACAGATGCAGATGAGGATTGGACTATTGCAAGTGATGTAATACAAGATACGTTTTATACATTAACAAATCTTATCCCTTATACTAAATATCATTTTAGGCTTTGGACGATTTGCCCTGCAAGCAATAGTTTTGAGCGAAGTGGATATTTTATGACTACTCCAAACGAAAGTTGTTATATATCTTTGTCTTATGATGAGAATTTTGATGATGATGAAGATTTATGGCAGTGGCGTTACACCAACTATGGAGAAAACAGGTGGTATGTAGGGCCTGCGGTAAATAACACGCGAGATGAAGATGGTTATCTCACGCAAGGCAACGCTTTATATATAAGTAACAATGGCGGATTAAACAATACCTACAATAATACAGTGGCTTCTACTTCTTATTTTTCGACTTTGATACATATACAAGACAGTACTTATTATGGAATAGAGTTTGATTACAAAATGATAGGAGAAAGCTATCTTGATAGGCTGACTGTATTTTTACTTCCTTTGTATGCAGAATTGACAACAAACATTTCTGGTGCTACAACACTTGGAACACTGCAAAATACTTCTAATACTTGGCGTAAATTTGAACAACCTTTTCCAGAAAACATATCTGAGGGAGATTATCAGTTGGTATTCTGTTGGGAAAACGACAATAACGCAGGACAAAATCCTCCCGCAGCAATAGATAACTTAAAAGTACATGCCTCACTTTGTGCAAGAGTAACCGATTTCACAGATACGATTGCGGATGTTGATGGAAATGCGAGTATGAGTGTTAATATAAATGACACAATCAATCAAACAGTATCATATATTGTAGAATATCGTCTTTCAGGAGAAAGTATATGGGATACAATTCAAGATCCAAATCCGGTAGAGATTCCATATTTGCCATATTCCTCTATAATAGAATACAGAGTCATTGCAAGTTGTGGCTCGGGAGGTAATTCTATGCCGTCAGATATTGTAAAAGTAGTTACACCATGTGGATTGACTCATCAATACCCTTATAAAGAATATTTTGAAACTGATATGTTTAATAGTTATTATGACATCTCGCAATATTGCTGGAAAACAATAAATGAAGGCGACTCATGGATTAAATGGGGTTATTATAATTCCAATGGAATCAATGGAAGCGGAACGTTAAGTTATCAAAGCAGTAGTTATTCCAATAATGTAGAATTTAATGATTGGATTATATCACCTGCTTTTGCCTTAGATGGAAATCAACGACTAAACTTTCAGTATAAAATACCGCAAGGCTATAATACAAATACGCTTACTCCAAAAATAGATGTATATATTTACAATACAGATGTTGTAGATTACTCTTCGGCAGATGATACAATATTTTTTGAATACCTTACAACAATTAACGATACGAACGTTAGAGTTGAACAATGGAAAATGGCAGAAATCCTTTTGGGCGATTACGTGGGTAATTTCCGCTTTGCACTTGTAGTAAAAGAAGCAAATCCTACATTTTTAGTTGATAATTTTGTTGTAAGTAATATCCCTGACTGTTTTGAAGTCTATGGTTTGGAAGTTGAAGCTTACTCTGGTACTTCTGTTTCTATCACATACGAAACTGCAAACGTCTCTGGAACGGGTGTTGCAATTGCTTACGCACAAGATATAGTAAATCAAAACTTTGATCCAGAAAGTGCAGATTGGCAAATAATCTCTGGTGATGAAGAATTGCCATATATTTTAGAGGGATTAGAACCTGGACAAACTTATATTTTCGCTGCTTCTCAAACATGTGGAGGTGAGTGGAGTGATACTGTGAAAGCAACATTGCCAATGCCTTATTCAACTCCATTTTCCTTTGATTTTAATTCTTCAAGCACTACTCCGGAAATGCAATTTACTGCTTCATCTGCTCAAAATATTTGGTTTATAGGAAATGTCTATAATAGCACTATTGAAAATCCTGATAGCACGCAAGGAGGAGCACTTTACATAACAAATGATAATGGAGCATCTGCTTCATACACTCCTGGACATTATAATGCACGTGCTTACCTTAATGTAAACTTTGCTGGTGCGTCTGAATACCAACTTTCATTTGATTGGATGTGCGAAGGGGCAGGAACAATTGATTATTTAAAAGTATATCTTATACCTTTCGGAGATACATTGAGTGAAAACTTTGCTATTACAGGACGTTTGAATCAATCAATTCAGTGGCAAAGAGAAGAAATAATACTTCCTGCACATCTTTATGCAGGAGGTTATCAATTGGTTTTTGAGTTTAATATCGGTGGTTATTCAACTCAATATCATCTTTCTGCAATAATTGATAATATAACAATAGATACCAACGATTGTGCAAGGATTGTGGAGTTGGAATTAGAGTCTTTGGAAACAGATAATGGAGCTAATTTGATTGTGGGACTCTTAGATCAATTCAATACAGAGGCTTCGTACGTTTTGCGTTACAAAAAATCTACCGATGACTACTATTCCGAAATTACAGGCTTGACACGTGAGGCTTTTCCTTATACTTTGTCGAATGGAATAGAGTATCAAACAAATTATCAATTGCAAATAGGCGTTATTTGTCAGCAAGGAGATATGCCTTATTTCAATGAAGAAATTTTTTCTATCAATACACCTTGTATAACCCTGCAAACCCCTTGGCAAATGGAGTTTGATGAAAATATATTAGAGCCTCAATACTGTTGGCAACTCTATAATGGATTTCCTTCTATCTATGACACAACCTATACTGCGGATTTATCACCTAATTCTTCGTGGGCTGTTGGAAATGTAGAGCTTAACGGCATTGAAACAAGCTGTTTAAAAATAGAACTTTCACATTTAGAATCAAAAGAATGGGTTATAAGTCCTTCAATAAACATAGGAGATGGTTCGGTTACTAAACAAATTATATTTAATGCTGCTTTAAGAGCATTTAATTCAGATGCCTCAACCCAAGCGGGTGATGATGATAAATTGATCATTATGGTATCGACCGATAACGGCGAAACTTGGAGTGTAAATAATAGAATCGTATTTAAAGATAACGATACTGACATTGAACACAATTTTTCAGATTTTATAAATCAACCAACACCAATAAGTTATAAACTTGTAGATGAAGATAATCAACCTTTAACAGGACAAATCAAGATTGCATTTTATGCAGAAAGCACAACAGGTGGTACATATAATGTTTTTTGTATTGATAACATTTCTGTTATAGATTGGAATGAGTGTCAATCTCCACAAAATCCAATGGTAGCACCAGCAGATATAAGACATAATTCAGCAATTGTTAATTTCACTACACTAAACAATAATGCAAATTATTTTGAATACGTATTAGTTGAAGGGGAATGCTCAAATTTTGATACACTCCCTACATTAACAGCTTCAGAAACAAGTATTAGTTTGACCGAACTTTCAGATGCTACACTATATACTTTTGCAATAAGAAGCGTTTGCTCAGAAGATATGGTTTCTCCTTGGGCGGCTACAACATTTACTACATTAACCGAACCGATGTCAATACCTTTTGTTTCAACATTTAGCGATAGCGTTCAATGGTTTACAATTGACAATGCCATTGGAGCAAATGCTTGGAGTTTTGGCTCGGCTACTTCTGCGGATCCAAATGGTAGTTCGGCATATATTTCAAATGATGGCGGAAATACTTATGCAGCAGATTTAACTACAAGTAATACGATAGCATTTCTATGGCAGGATATAGACTTTGGTGAAACTGAAAATGCTTTTGAATTATCTTTTGATTGGAAATGCTTAGGTAATGTAATTTCTGGACAAGTTTATGGAGGAATCTCAATTTATCTTTTAGATATTGCTCCATTGTCTGTTGCAAATCTTCCTTCTGATCCAATAATTACTCTTTCCGGTGCAGAGCAGTGGCAAAGCGAAAGATTATTCCTGGGTAATATCACAGGTAATAAACGATTGGTTATTGCAGCATACGGATACAGAACACAAAATGAATTAACAGTTCCTGCTGCTATTGATAATATAGAATTGATTACCTCTCCTTGTCCAATGGTTGAGTGGGTAACGGTGGAAAATATTTCAACTAATTCAATAGATCTTTCTTGGACAGAAACAGGAGCAGATAATTATATCATTTCTTATAGAGATGATTTCTCTACACAAGAAATGACAATGACAACTACCGAGAGTAATGCAACAATTCAAAATCTTTCAAGTGCAACTACTTATTATATCAAAATTAAAGGAGTGTGTGGTGGGGCAGAATCAATAGTTTCACAAGAGATTACTGTCACAACACAGATAGAAGTTGCAACTTTACCGTATAGTTGTGATTTTGAAGGACAAGGAACTAACGGTTGGTTGATTAAAAATGGAACTTGTACAAATAAATGGTGGGTTGGAGATGTTAATTCTTCAACAAATTCTGCTTTGTTTGTAACAGGAGATAATGGAATTACATCTGCTTATGATAATATGTACTCATCTGTTGTAATTGCAGAGAAACAAATCCAATTAGGACAGACAGACTCCATTAGAATAAGTTTTGATTTAAAGGTTGGAGGAGATGATTATAGCGATTATTTGAAAGTGTTCTTTGTTCCTGTGTCTACTAACTTTGAACCTGCGACGTATATAAATAACTTTGCATCTTCTAATTATTCGCAAGGAGTTATTATGAGTAATTCTGAATCTCCGGATATTCATACACTAAGTATGATTTCTCAAACACAGAATATGAGTGTTACAATACCAAATGAGTTGAATGAAGTAAGAAAACTTGTCTTTGTTTGGGTGAATAGATATTCAATTGCAGACAATCAAGGAGCGGTAATAGACAATGTATTGGTGGAAGGAGTAGGAGATATTATTACTTGTGTGCACCCTGTTGCTAATTCTGTAACTGCTACAAATGTTTTGCAAACTACTGCCGAAATTTCTTGGCAAGACAACGATGAATCTCACAACGCTTGGAATGTTTACTACAAATCCGAATATGAAACAGAATATAATGTTGTAACAGTGGCAAATCAAACCTCTGTAACCTTGACAGAACTTAGTATTTATACAAAATATAATGTTTTTGTAAAGACAAATTGCGGTGAAGACCTCTCTCGCTCAACTGATACAATTCAATTCCATACATTATGCGAACCAGTAACAGAATTTCCGTACTTTACAGGGTTTGAAAACTCCGACTTGGATTGTTGGATTGCAGAAGGAAACAGAGATTACGTTTGGAGATTAGAAAATAATGATGACTCGGATTATTCAACTCCTAATCCGTACGAAGGAAATCAATACGTATATTTTAAAGCGAATGAAGAATCTTACTCTACTTTTATCTCCCCAATTTTAAATATTGACTCAATGGCAAATCCTTATGTTAAATTCTCTTATTACACTAATTATGCTCAAAATTATGAGAATATTTTAGAAGTATTGTACAGAGAAAATCAAAGCAGTGAGTGGATACTATTAAGATCTTGTCAAAATACCGGATCTGTTTGGAAAGTTGATTCGTTATCACTACCAAATCAAACATCAAGTTATCAAATTGCATTTAAAGCAGGAAATTATTATTCCTCAGGTGTGAGTCTTGATGCAATAAGTGTGTATGATGCAGAGGTAATTGACCAAGGTAGTTTAACAGATGTTGGAAACGCTAATCAATTACAAACAACGCTTTATCCAAACCCTGCAAACAATCAAGCGACTCTAAGAGTTGAAAACCTAAACTCTTCCGCAAAAGTCATAATAAGCGACACACAAGGAAGAATCCTTAGAGAAGAAAAGATGAACAGAGGTGAAAAAGAATTGCAACTAAATCTCAAAGGATTAAAAAGCGGAGTCTATTATATAAAACTAAAAACCGATAAGGCAGTAAGTACACAAAAATTGATAGTTGAATAACATTTAACAATCAAATAACACAAAAGAGCGACTTAAATCAAAGAGTCGCTCTTTTTTTTCGCAAGAATTTTGTCCGAATCTTTTAATAAAAAAAGTTTTGTGCTTAGATAATTATTATATACCTTTGCAAGTGAGAATTTTACAATAGAAATAATTTAATTAACAATTAAAAATTAACAAAATGAAAAGGACATTATCATTTCTTTGTACCCTATTATGTGCAAATATGCTTTTTGCACAAACAAGTTTTTGGGTTGATTCGTTACAATACGAAATATATCCTGAATTATTGCCTGGATTGGCACATCTCACTTGTGCTGATAATTCAATTACAACCGCAGATATTCCTGAAACTGTTAATTATAACGGAACGAATTATAGAGTTTGGCTTATAGCATATGGAGCATTTGCAAATTGTGATAGATTAACTTCTGTTACTGTGCCTAATAGTGTTGAAGAGTTTGGTAATAATGTTTTTGCAAATTGTTCTGCTTTAACCTCTGTTACTATTGGTAATGGTATTTTTTCTATTGGTGAGAATTTATTTGCTGATTGTATTATGTTACAAACAGTTACTTTGGGTTCCAATGTTAATTATATTGGCAGTGGCGCATTTGGTAATTCTGAATTGTTGAAAAACGTTACTTGTTTATCAACAACTCCTCCTGTAATAAGCGATGACACTGCATTCCCTAACCCTAACGATGCAACATTAACCGTTCCTTGCGGTAGTTTGGTGGCTTATAGTTCTGCTAACTCCTTATGGAGCACTTTATTTGCCGATAGAATTGAGGAAGATTGCGCAACAGATAGTGGTTTAGAAGAAACAGAAGTTGAAAACCTTTCTTTCTTTCCTAATCCTACAAAAAGCAAAATTACTTTCAGTCAAACAATAGAGAATATAGAAGTAATAGATTTAACAGGAAAGACAATCCTTACCTTCTCTAATGCAAAAACAATAGATATTGACGCTTTGCCAAGTGGTGCGTATTATTTGCGATTAACAGATAATGAAAAGACCACGCTGCGAAAAGTGATTAAACAATAAACCTTAAAAGAGCGACTTTTTTTTCAAAGAGTCGCTATTTTTTTTCTTTGTTTTAGAAAAATAAATCAAAGAAATAATTTTCTAAAACAAAGAAATATTATCTTTGCAAAAAAGAAATTTAAAATTATGGTAGAAAATAGTGAAAGAATTGATAAGGTCTTGAATTTTTTGACTGAAAACAACATTGCTTTTTCGCATTATCTTCACCCTGAGGGAAAGACTATTGAGGAGGCAAAGCGTTGGTGGAAAGATGATGGTAGCATTCATTGCAAGAATCTCTTTTTTCGTAATCATAAAGGTAATAAACATTATTTGGTTTGTTTTCATTGTGATTATGAATTAGATATTCACGACCTTGAACAAAGGCTTAAAGCAAGGCTTATTTCACAAGGATTGCCTTCTTGTGGTAAGTTATCGTTTGCTTCTGCGGAAAGAATGATGCGTTATTTGGGTTTGGAGCCGGGAAGTGTGTCTCCCTTTGGTTTGATTAACGATAGTGAACATCATGTTCATCTTTTTCTTGATGAAAAATTGCTTTCGGCAGACAAACTCTCTTTTCACCCAAATGATTGTCGTGGTACGGTGGTGATAGATAGGGGAGAGTTTGAGCGTTATCTTTCGATTGTGGGAAATAGTTATGAGTATTTAACTTTATATTAAAGAGAAAATAAAAAAGGCTACAACATTTAAGTTGCAGCCTTTTTTGTTTGTTATTTGTTTTGTTTATTTTGCGTAATTTACTGAGCGTGTTTCTCTGATTACTGTTACTTTTATCATTCCTGGGAATACCATTTCGCTTTGGATTCTCTTTGATAAATCCATTGAGATTTGGTTTGCTTCTTGGTCTGATACTTTTTCTGCTGAGACAATTACTCTTAACTCTCTTCCGGCTTGTATTGCGTATGTCTTAACTACGCCATTGTAGCTCATAGCCATTTCTTCTAATTTGTTCAAACGGTTAATGTAGGCTTCAACTACTTCTCTTCTTGCACCAGGTCTTGCTCCTGAGATAGCATCACATACTTGTACGATTGGGGCGTAAAGACTTTCCATTTCTATTTCGTCATGGTGTGCTCCGATTGCGTTGCAGATTTCAGGTTTTTCTTTAAATTTCTCTGCCAACTTCATACCGTGAATTGCGTGTGGAAGTTCTGGTTCGTTATCTGGCACTTTTCCTATGTCATGAAGGAGACCTGCACGTTTTGCAATCTTAGGATTTAGTCCTAATTCGCTTGCCATTGTTGCACAAAGATTGGCTACTTCGCGTGAGTGTTGCAATAAGTTTTGTCCGTAAGAAGAACGGTATTTCATCTTACCAACAATTCTTATCAATTCTGGGTGAAGATTCATTATTCCAAGGTCGATACAAGTGCGTTTACCTGTTTCTATTACTTCTTGTTCGATTTGTTTCTTTGTTTTTGCTACTACTTCTTCTATTCTTGCAGGGTGAATACGTCCGTCAGTAACTAATTTGTGTAATGAAAGTCTTGCGATTTCTCTTCTCACAGGATCGAAGCAAGAAAGTAAGATTGCGTCTGGTGAGTCGTCAATTATGACTTCTACTCCTGTAAGATTTTCAAGTGTACGAATGTTTCGACCTTCTCTTCCTATGATTCTTCCTTTTACTTCTTCGCTTTCAAGGTTGAAAACCGACACTGTGTTTTCTATTGCGTTTTCTGTGGCAGTACGTTGAATAGATTCTATAACGATTTTCTTTGCTTGTTGATTTGCAGTTAGCTTTGCTTCTTCAACAATGTCCATTATTTTACTCATAGCTTCATCTCTTGCCTCTTCGGTAAGTGTTTCTACTAATTGAGCCTTTGCTTCTTCTGCTGACAAACCTGCAATTTGTTCAAGTTTTGTAACGCTTTCTTTGTAGGTTTTTTCAACTTCTTGTTGTCTTTGTTGAAGTTTTTCTACTTGTTTGTTGAGATTTTCTTTTGCTTGTAGAAATTCGTTACTCTTCTTTTGAAGTTCTTCTACTTTTTGATTAAGTGTTTGTTCTTTTTGTTTGATTTTGTTTTCGGCTTGCATTACTTTGTTATTTCTTTCTTGAACTTGTTTTTCATGCTCGCCTTTTAGTTGCAAGAACTTTTCTTTTGCTTGCAACATTTTTTCTTTTTTAATGATTTCGGCCTTTTCTTCTGCTTCTTTAAGCAAAGCACGGCCTTCTTCTTCTAATTTTTTCTTTAAGCTTGTGTGAGATAGAAGTATTCCAACTCCCAATCCAACTACTAAACTGATAATGATATATACAATTTCCATAGTTATTAAAGTTTGTTATTTATTAATATAGCAACCTTTTCGGAGAGAGAAGAAATCTTTTGCGAAAAAAACCGCATCTTTTCTTTAAATGGAGCGTGTAAACTCCTAATTGATAAGTTTTGAGTGCCTTTTGTTATCAAACTTCCACCGTCTCTAATGAGAATCCTTGCGAATTGAGGCCTGTTTTATCCAAAATGAGCGTTCTCGTTTAATTTTTTTACTGTTGAATTTACGTACTGATTTCAAGAATCGATGCGGTATATCATTTGTTTAATATATCTGTAAGATATTTGTCTAATTCGGTTAATCTATTTTCTATTTTCTTATCTTGGGACTCGCTCATATTTTGTTGAATCCTTATATAAGAAGTCATATATTGTAAAAGCACCATTGCAAGTAGGTCTTGATTATCTTTGTATGAATACATACTTGCATATTTTTTTAGTGTTTCATTAACTATTTCAGAGGCTTTGTTAAAAATCTCCTTATCATTCTCCTTGATATTAACTTTATATTTTCTATTTGCAATATCTATTTCAATTCTAACGTCCTCTTCCATAATTTAGTTATTATGATTTTCTGCTGAAATTAGTAAAGCCAAACTTTTTTCTACCTTACGCAACAATTCGTCTATTTTTGCTTTTAATTCTTCAGTCTCTTCTCGTTGCTTTGTTCTTTCCTTTGTGTCTAAATTTTCTATTTTTTTTATTAAACTTTGCTTTTCTTCTAACAACGCAATATTATTCTGTTTTAGTTTAAGGTTTTCGCTTTCTAATTTTTGAATTTTATCAACTAAAACGAAAACTTTGTTTTCAATTTCATCAATTATTGTTTGTAGTTTCTCCATGTTGTTAGAAGATTATCGAGTGCAAATATAACTTTTATTTTTTAATTAACGCATTATTCAATAGGTAAATTATGTCCCATGCGTTCTTTTTTTGTTTTTAGGTAGCGTGCGTTATGCTTTGTAGGCTCTATCACAATCGGAACAGTCTCAACAATTTGTATTCCGTAGCCTTCCAAACCACTTCTCTTTTTAGGATTGTTTGAAATCAAGCGAATTTTTGTCGCACCCATATCTCTGATGATTTGAGCACCAATTCCGTAATCTCTTTCATCTGCTCTAAATCCTAAGGCAAGGTTTGCATCAACGGTATCCATACCTTGCTCTTGTAAATGATAAGCCTTTAACTTATTAACAAGACCAATACCTCTGCCTTCTTGACTCATATAAACCACCATACCCTTTCCTTCCTTGTCAATCATTTCCATAGCAGAGTGAAGTTGAGCACCGCAGTCGCATTTACAAGATCCAAAAATATCTCCCGTAGCACAAGAAGAATGAACTCTACATAAAATTGGTTCATCTTTTTCCCACTCACCTTTTTTCAAAACCATGTGAGTTGTTTCCTTATCCTTTTCGGTGTAAGCGATTAGTTTGAAATCACCCCACTGAGTTGGAAGCGACACTTCTTGCTCTCTATTGATAAGAGTTTCGTGTTTAACTCTATACGCTATTAAATCCTTAATAGTTATTATCTTTATACCAAACTCTTCTGCCTTTTTAAGAAGTTCAGGCATTCTTGCCATTGTGCCGTCCTCATTCATAATCTCTATAAGAGCAGCAGCAGGTTGCAAACCAGCCAAACGAGCAAGATCAATCGAAGCCTCAGTGTGTCCAGCTCTTTTTAGCACACCATTATCCTGTGCATAAAGAGGGTTAATGTGTCCCGGACGTCCAAAAGTTGCAGCAGTAGAATTAGGATCCGCCAAAGCCTTGATAGTTTCCGCTCTATCGTGAGTAGAAACCCCTGTTGAGCAACCCTCTAACTTATCAACTGTAACAGTAAAAGGCGTTCCAAGAATAGAAGTGTTGTTATTAACTTGTCTATCCAACTCTAATTCTTTGCAACGTTGCATAGTAATTGGAGCACACAAAACACCACGACCTTCTTTTAACATAAAATTAACCTTTTCAGGTGTTATTTTTTCAGCAGCAATGATGAAATCACCTTCATTCTCTCTGTCCTCATCATCAACCACTATAACAAATTTGCCTTCTTTAAAATCAGCAATTGCTTCCTCTATTGTATTTAGTTTTATGTCCATTTAGTTTTTCTATTTTAAAGTTGTTTTAGTTTGCAAATATACGTAATTTTATTTAAAATCTACAATAAAGTGTATTCTTCTTCTAAGTTTTTGTATCTTTGCACCGAAAAAGGTAGAAAAATAATGGGGTTTTTTCACGTAATAACACAAGGAATTTTGTTTGGCTTTACATTAAGTTTTATGGTAGGGCCAGCATTCTTCTCACTCTTACAAACAAGTATCACTCACGGCTTTAAAGCAGGAGCAAACCTTGCATTCGGCATCTCATGCTCAGACATAATAATGGTATTCATCTCTTGGTTTGGACTATCCTCACTCTTTGCCTCAGAAAAAGCACAATTAATTATAGGATTGATAGGAGGAGCAATCATAATTTTGTTTGGAATCTATAATTTCACTAAAAAACAAGTAGTACAACCAACAAGAGATATAGATAAAATCAAAACAAAATTCCATTTCAAGTTTTTTGCAAAAGGATTCGTCTTTAACGTAGCAAATCCCGGTGTTTGGATTTATTGGCTTTTGCCCATAAGCGTTGCAAGTAGTTATAGCACAAACGAACAAATACTTTTTTTAGCATTTATCCTAATAACAGTTTTGCTAATGGACATAGTGAAATGTGCAATCGCAAACGAACTGAAAAATTTCCTTACAATTAAGGTGGTAACCGTCATAAACAAAGTAGTAGGTGTTATTTTAATCCTTTTTGGCATTTATTTAGCAACCTCACCCTTCTTTCCAGACGTTAATTTGTTAGATATATCCAAATAAGATTATGAAAAAAATAAAAAAAACAACAATCCTACTGCTTATAGCAAGTTTATTTTTAAGCGTTCCTATGCTTTTTCAATCCTGCTCCTCAACTAACGAAGCAGTAATGATAGGAGTGCCACAACAAAACTTAAAGAAAAGCCACAAAATAGGCAATTACAAAGTAATCTCAGCAAAAGACAAAAAACCAAAGACAAAAAAGAGAAAATAAGTCTTTACTTTTTTCAAAAAAAGCAAAGAAAAAAATAAATAAAACAAAGAAATAATTTGAGATTTCTTTACATTTTTGGAAGGGTGTTTTGAAAGGCGTATGTGTCTGATTGTCTTGTTAAGATAAAGTGCGACAAGCCGTTTGTAAGAAAAATATTTGGGGCGTTGAGTGTGTGATTGTAGGCAAGGACTTGGTCGATTGTTTTTTGGGTTATTTCAACCTCGGTGCGTTTGCACTCAACTAAAAGAAAGGGTTTAAGATTTTTGTCGTAAACTAATATATCAAATCGTTTATTCATTCCGTTTACTTTTATGTTTCCTTCAACGGCTATGAGTTCTTTTGGATAGGTGTTTGCTAATAAGTGAAGGCAATGTTGTCTAACCCATTCTTCTGGTGTTAGGGCTACGTATTGCTTGCGTATTATGTCAAAAATTTCCTCTCCCGAAGAGGTTTGTCTTATCGAGAGAGGAAATTCTGGAAAATTTAACTTTGTTTTATTATTCTTCACCTTCGCCTCCGCCACCGGTTTCGCCTCCTGCTCCGTTGTCTAAGTGTTTCTTAGGCATTTTTTTCATTGGTTTTCCATCACCAAATCTATATGAGAAGTTCAAAGTGAGTGATTGACGATATGGTTTTCCGTTACGAATTGAGAAATAATCGTCTGTTATTGTATTTGAACGGTGTCCTGCTGTACGGAATATGTCGGCATATCTCAATGATAGTGTGATTTTTTTGTTTATGTTCTTCTTTATTGCTATGTCGGAGAAGAATCGTGCTGCACTTTCGCCTTGTATTGTTTTTCTTGGTGCGAAATACATTGCTGAGGTTTGAATTGTCCATTCGTGAGGAAGGTTCATTGTGGAATTTAACTTTGCGTCCCAGTTGAATGACTTGATTTCGTTGTCGTTGATTATTGTTGCGTCTGTGTAGTTTCCAAAGAAGTTCGCACTAATGTTTACTTTCCACCATTTTGTTATTTGTTGGTCGATGATAAGTTCTAATCCGTAGTTTACACTCTTGTCAATATTCAAACTTGTCATTGCAAGTTTTCCTTTATCTACTTCATCTCCTGCTACATCAAGCACCCACTCAAAGCCATATTTTCTTGCGTTTTCTTCTGTCCAAAGGAAATTAAACCAAGATATTCTGTTGTTTGTTTGACGGTAATATGCAGATGTGAAAATCGTTGTTTTAGGTAGGATTATTGAATATCCTAATTCCACAGCGTCTGTATATTCGGGGTCAATGTTTGGATTACCGAAACGAATGTGTTCAGGGCTTGATAAATCCACATTCGGCATCATCGTAAACATATTAGGACGATTGATTCTTCTTGAATAAGAAAGTTGAGCCGATTGCATATCTGTTATTTGGTAAGAAAGGTGAAGGGTAGGGAAAGGAGAGATGTATTCTTTTGTGAAATGGTCATCTGCTTTGTTTAACATCTTTTTTGTTCCCTCAGAACTTGCAATCTCACCTCTTAATCCTAATTGCCCACTCCATTTTCCATAAGAATATCCCAATGTTGCATAGATGGCGTTTATGTATTCGGTAGAGTAGAAATCATAACTCATTTCATCATTTCTTACTTCACTGCCATTTAAATAGTATTCGTAAACAGATTGTCTGTCAGAATAATTAAGATTGTAACCAACTTCCATTTTTAATGTCTTAGAAAATGGGTGAGAGTAATTGATATTAACAACAGCTCTGTCATCGTTTGATTCGGATATATCTTTCTTTTCGTAATTTGGTATAGTTGGATTCCAATAATCTAATATTTGCGAACTTTCTCTGTAAAAACCTCCCATATTCCAGTTAGCATCTATCATCAATTCTTGTTCTGGATTATTGAATTGTTTAGAGAAGTTTAAAGAAAAAGTATGGAATTTTCCATTGCTAACACCTGTTGTTATTTGATCCAAACTGCGAGCAGAATATAAAGATGTATCTTCTCCAAATCTTTGATCTAATAAGTTCTCATTTGCAATAGTTGCTTCGTCTGTTGGGTGTCCGTGTACTCTTCCGTTATAAGAAAGTGTCAAAGAAGTCTTGTCATTTATGTACCAATCAAATCCGATTTTTCCACCACCGCTTAAATTTGATGAATTTCCTGTTTGTTTGCTTCTCATCCAAGCATCGTATCCGTCTTTTGCTTGATTGAAAAGAAGTTTCATATTATCGCTTCTTCTTCCTCTTTCATTGAAACGTCCGTCCACAGAAGCAGAAAATCCCCATTTCTTTGTAGAATAACTAATCCCTGCACTACCATTTGTTCTTGGGAAGAATTTTTCAATAGCACTTCCCCCAGTTAAGTTAATGTTTCCACTCAATCCCTTATTTCCCTTTTCCTTTAACTTAATGTTGATAATACCGCTCATTCCCTCAGGATCGTATTTTGCAGAAGGATTTGTGATAACTTCAATGTTTGCAATAGTGGAAGCAGGTATTTGAGAAAGAACTGTTGCCAAATCATTACCCAAAAGTTCCGAAGGTTTGCCATCGATTAACACCTTTACGTTGGAATTACCTCTTAAACTAACCGCTCCGTCTTCATCAACAGAAACAGAAGGCACATTTTCCAAAACATCAGACGCATCACCACCGGCAGAAACCAAGTTTTTCTCAACGTTAATCACTCTCTTGTCAAGTTTATACTCCATCATCTGACGCTCAGCCACGATTTCAACCCCTTCAAGTATTTCACTATTTGTACTCATACTCATAATTCCAACGTTCAAAGGCTTATCCTTTAACTTGATATTGCGATAAACATCTTTGTAACCAATAAAACTCAACTTCAAAATAAAGTTGCTGTTTGGTTTTACGTTTTTCAATAGGAAAAATCCTTTTTCGTCAGTTACAGTACCATCAATCAAAGTTGAATCTTTTGCACTTAACAAAACAACATTTACGAAAGGTAAAACTTCTTCGGAATTTGCATCTATAACCTTTCCACTTACTGGAAGTTTTGAGCCTTTTGCAGGAGGATTTCCAGGAAAAGGCATTTGTCCTTGTGGAGGCATACCTTCAAAAGGCATTTCTTGTTGAGCCATACCTGCCAAAGGCAATAATAAACATACTTGTAAAAGCAATAAAATCTTTAATTTTCTCATTATAATATTAAATTTAAGTTCATAAAAAACGGAAATTTGACAATAAAACACACATCAAGTTTAATTCTCTATGAAAAAAATTGTAACTTTGCCACCGAAAAAACACAAAATAAATAAAAAAGATATGAAAAAACTATTTTTAGCGATGATTTCGCTGTTTGCGATAATCAATCTAAATGCACAAAAAGACATAAAATGGGGAGAGAGATTTTATGACGTATTGGACGATTGTAAAGATGCCGAAATAGTAGCACAAGACAATGACGGATTCTATATGTGGTATTGTTTGCAAGAGTACAAAGGAGAAGGAGAGTTTGAACTCAATTATTATTTTGCAAGAAGCGACCATAATTTAAATATAGACAAAATAGTAAAAATAGAATTTCCTCACCCAACCTTCAAAATAGAACAAACATGGAGAGCAGGCGATTGTGTAGGATTTATTCTAAGCCGAACAAAAGAAGATAAACCTGTTCAAACAAAAAGAGGTAACAGAAAAAAAGACGAAAATCCAGAAAAATCAGGAACAGCCAACCTTTACACACAATTTTTCCATCTAAGAGATATGCGATTGATGGATAAACCAGAAAAATTCAAAACATTCCGTTACTTTGCCAAAGAAGGAGAAAAGCCATACCTATTTAACTTTTCAGAAAATAAAACAAAACTTGCATTTTGCTTCTTTGAAAAAGACACAGCAGGAGCAAAAGCAGCACAAATAGAAATCTTTGACGAAAGAATGAGAATGTTGTGGGAAAGAAAACAAATACTAAATATATCAAACCCTGAATATCAAATCCACGATATAAGCGTAAACAACGAAGGAACAGAAGCCCTATTAGGAATACGCTCATATACAACAGGGAAAAAAGTACAACATACCGATTCTAAGTTACATTTAATATGGCTTACACAATATGAACAAAGACAATACGAACAACAATTAGAAAAAGCTTGGCCAACAGATATAAAATGTGCATTTAATCTTGAAGGAGATTATTTGATTGCAGGATACTATGGAAAAAATGCAGATAAGCCAAAACTCTCACACGGAAGTTTCGCATTTAAATACGACCAAAGACGCGGACACCTAAAAAATAGTAGCACAAGAGACTTTAAACCATACGAAACAGATGAAATGGTAAAAGAAGGATTACCAAAACCCTCAGATCAAGTCTCAAAAATCAAGACACTTGTTTCAATGATAGGAAGTAACCTTGTTATGGTAGGAGAACAAGAATTTAAATCAACTATAATACCACCAAAACGCCGAGACGAAAAACCAACAGGCGAAGATGCAATGTATTATCGCGATATAATAATAACAAATATCGATAAAAACGGAAACGTAACAAGTAATTCGTACATACCAAAACGCCAAAAAGACTTTGAAGGTAAAGAATGTTACAATTCCTTTGCAATGGCAAGAGACCGTTATGGAATATATATAATGTTTAATGACCACATAAAAAACTACGATAACAACGCTTTCACACCAGTAAAATGCTACAATGGCGACAAAATGCGAACACAAGTAAACTTTGTACAAGTCTTTTCTGATGGCTCGTACAGATGGAGCAAAGCATTTGATACAAAACAAATGAAAATGCCATTTTTCAAAACCCTATACCTAACAACCACAAGCAAAATACTATTCTTCTCGCGCTTCCAAGACCACAACATCTTAGGCGAATTTGAAATAAGATAAAAACAAGATGAAAAAGAAGAAGGGTAACACATATCAACCACCCTTTACCATAAATGATGAGATAAGCACTCTTACTATTAAGATCGGAGAACAAATCGGTAGATTATCAGTAGGAGTGCTTGAACAGCCTACACCACAATTACGAAAACAAAATCGTATAAGAACAATACAATCATCATTGGCAATAGAAAACAACTCTTTGTCAATAGAACAAGTAACAGATATTATAGAAGGTAAGCGAGTATTAGGAGCTCCAAATGAAATTAAAGAAGTAAAAAATGCAATAGATGCATACAACCTTTTACTTGAACTCAATCCATATAACGAAAAAGACTTACTTAAAGCACATAAACTAATGACATCTGAATTAGTTTCAGAAAGTGGTATTTATAGAAAAGGAGGAGTAGGAGTGTTTAAAGACGATAGATGCTTGCACATAGCACCATCAGCCGATAGAGTACCAACACTAATAAAAGAATTACTACAATGGGTTGAAACAACCACTACCCACCCTTTAATAAGTAGTTGTGTTTTTCATTATGAATTTGAATTTATACATCCATTTGCAGATGGTAACGGACGAATGGGACGAATGTGGCAAACACTTCTGCTAATGCAATGGCAACCTATTTTCGCATGGTTACCAGTTGAAACAATAGTAAAAGAACATCAACAACAATATTACCAAGCTATTGCACAAAGTGATGCAACTGCAAATAGCACTCCATTTATTACTTTTATGTTACAATGCTTATTGAAAGCATTACAAGAAATAGAAAAAAGTAACCAGAAAAGTAACCAGAAAAGTAACCAGAAAATTCTTTCTGAAATCAGAAAAAAACCTAAAATTTCAATCAAAGAACTACAAGAAATCACAAACCTATCAGAAAGCGGAGTAAAAAAAATAATTCGACAATTACGACAAGACAATCAAATACAAAGAATAGGCGGAGCAAAAGGCGGATATTGGCAAGTGTTAGAATAAAACTAAATCAATTCAAAATTTCGCGGCTGTTTTTTGGAAGTTTTTGACAATTGTTTTTTATAAAAAAAGCGTTTGTTCTTTTTTTATAATAATTCCAACAATATAAATTACATATACGTTATATATATGCTTACCAAAATGGTATAATTTATGTGCTTTTTTGGCACATATTTTCTTCCTTTTTGCGATTTTTTATATGCCTTTTTGGAGTAGAGTTTTTTTTAACTAAAATGGAAGGTCTGCGTATTCGTCTTTGTACTCGTATTGTTCTACCAAAAATTTCAGGTTAAAGATTAGTGCGTTGTTTTCTTCTCTGAAAATGGTTGTTTGGTTATAGATGCTTTTTATTGTTTTTATTTTGTTAAGGTGTTTGCAAACTTGGTTTTCGCTCATATCAATTAATTCTCCTATTTTCTTGTATGTCCCAAAGAAGCCTCTTCTTCCGTAACCTTTTATGATGGAGATTAGAAGCAAATCGGCGTAAGATAGTTTTTTAATCTTATTTATCTCGGCTGATTTCTTTACAACTCTTTGTAATCTAATGACATCTTTCCAATTTATTTGCGTGAATCCGTAGTCTTTCTCTTCTTCGTACATAATTGTATATTTTTGTTGTTAATAAACGCAAAGATATGAAAAAAAACTCTATGAAAAAATCTTTTTTTTCTATGTTTTAGAAAAATATTTCTATGATTTATTTTATTTTTTCATAGAAATATTTGGTGATTACTTTAAGGTTTTGTTTTAATTAGATAACTTTGCAGTTTTTAATGGTAAATGGCAATGAAGTCTTATTTTTTTGTTATTGTTTTTTGCTTAGTGGGCTTTTTTTCTTTGGCTCAAACAAGGGTTTGGTTTGATTCTCCGACACGCTCTTGTGATACGCTTTCTTTATATGATTATTCTGCGGATTGGCAGTGGGAAAATCTTTCTTTGCCAATAGGAAATGGTTCGTTGGGAGCAAATGTTTTGGGTTCGGTTTCAATAGAACGCTTAACGCTTAATGAGAAATCGCTTTGGAGAGGAGGACCTAATGTGTCGGATTCGGCTTCTTATTATTGGAATGTGAACAAAAATTCTGCATATCTTTTGGATTCTATACGCAAAGCCTTTGTTGAGGGTGATTATTCAACGGCAGAAAAACTTACAAAGCAGAATTTCAATGGTTATGCAGCGTATGAGGAATATAATGAAAAGCCTTTTCGCTTTGGTTCATATACAACGCTTGGCGAAATCAATATTTATACTTTCTTGAACGAGGATTTGACAAAAAATTACTCTCGTTCGTTGTGTATTGATTCGGCTTTGGCAAAGGTAGAGTTTGAAAACAATGGAGTAAACTACACAAGGGAATATTTTGCATCTTATCCCGATAGTGTGATTGTTTGCAGATTTTCGGCAAATCAAAAAGAAAAGCAAAATTTACGCTTAGTTTTTCGTCCAAATCCAGAGTCTTATATCGAGATAAAGCCGATTGAAAAAAATGAAGTCTTGTTTTCTGGTAGATTAAAGGACAATGAAATGGAGTTTGCATTGAGATTGAGGGTTGAGGCAAAGAATGGCAAGGTGGAAATAAATGAGAAAGGAGAAATTTCGGTGAAAGAAAGTGATGAGGTTGTTTTTCTTTTAGCAGGAGATACGGATTATTTTATGAATTTCACACCTGATTTTTCTGATACAAAGACATACGTGGGCGTAAATCCCCTTGCAAATACTGAAAAGACGTTTGAGAGAATTGAAACCCTGAATTATCAAGATTTAAAACAAAGACATTTAGATGATTATTGTGAATTATTTGGTAGAGTAGAATTAAAACTCAATCCAAAAGAAAGCTTTGAAGACTTGCCAACAAACAAACGTCTTGAAAGGTATAGAAAAGGAAAAGCAGATTATGGCTTAGAAGAACTTTATTTTCAATTTGGAAGATATTTAACTATTGCCTCTTCACGAAAAGGCAATTTACCCTCAAACTTACAAGGAATTTGGGCAAGAGGTGTTGATGGTCCTTGGAGGGTTGATTATCACAACAACATAAATCTTCAAATGAATTATTGGCTTGCAAGTCCGGGAAATCTCTTGGAATGTAATCAACCTTTGATTGACTATATTCGCACACTTATTCTTCCGGGTAGAGAAACTGCAAAGGCGTATTACAACGCAAGAGGTTGGACTGCGTCAATTTCTTCAAATATTTTTGGTTTCACATCTCCGCTTGCAAGTCAGGAAATGAGTTGGAATTTTTCTCCAATGGCAGGTCCGTGGCTCGCTCTTCATCTTTGGGATTATTATGATTATAGTAGAGATAGACAATACTTAGAAAACATAGCATACGAGATAATAAAAGAAAGTGCAAACTTTACAGTGGATTTCCTATGGCAAAGACCTGATGGAATATACACTGCTTGCCCTTCAACATCTCCTGAACATGGACCAATAGATGAGGGAGCGACATTTTGTAATGCAGTAGCAAGAGAAATATTACTTTGTGCTATAAAGGCAAGTGAAACACTTGGCAAAGACAAAAGTCAAAGAAAAGAATGGAAAAAGGTGTTGAAAAATATAATGCCTTATAAAATTGGGCGTTATGGGCAACTTATGGAGTGGAGTGAAGATATTGATAATCCGAAAGATGAACACCGACACATAAATCATTTATTTGGACTTCACCCCGGCACAACTATTTCGCCAAGTCTTACACCCGATTTGGCAGAAGCCTCAAAAGTTGTGTTAAATCATAGAGGCGATGGAGCAACAGGTTGGAGTATGGGTTGGAAGCTTAATTTTTGGGCAAGGCTTTGCTATGGCGACAGGGCTTATCTTTTGTTTTATAATTTGCTTTCCGAAGGAACATTAGATAATCTTTGGGATTCGCATCCTCCTTTTCAGATTGACGGAAATTTTGGAGCAAGTGCAGGAATTATAGAAATGCTTTTGCAGTCGCATCTTGGCTTTTTGAATATTTTACCAGCACTTCCAACTGCTTGGAACGAAGGAAACGTAAAAGGATTGCTTGCAAGAGGAGGATTTGTTGTTGATATATATTGGCAAAAAGGCGAATTGACACAAGTAAAAATCACATCTCTTCAAGGCGAGAAATGTAATATAAAATACAAAGACAAAGAACTATCTTTCAAAACAAAGAAAAATTGTTCTTATCTAATAAAATACGAAAACGAAAGACTTATTGTATTGGATTATTAGGAATAACTAATGCACAAATTATATAAAACAATAATCCAGCACCGCCACATAGTGTGAAGAGAATAAGTAATAATCTTGCAATTGTAGGATCAAAATCAAAATATTCAGCGAATCCGCCACATACTCCGCAGAGTTTTCTGTTTATATTAGAGCGATATAATTTTTTCATGGTCTTTTATTTTTTGTTTGTGCAAATATAGAGAAAATTTTTTTGTTGTATATTTGCCAAAGTAAAGTTTTGTGAAATTTTTATGGAGAAAAGAAGTCTTGTTTTTAGAAAACCAACTCTTGAAGAAGTTGATAATGTAGTGGAAATCATAAATTGTGCAATAAAAAGACTTGGCGATGCAGGTATTTCGCAGTGGCAAAATGGTTATCCTAATAAAGAAGTCGTTTTACAAGACATTGAAAATGGTGTAGCAAGGGTTTTGTGCGAGAAAGAAAAGATTTTGGCATACGGAGCATTGGTTTTTATGGGTGAAAAGGCGTATGATGACCTTAAAGGAGGAGAGTGGATTTTGCAAACGCAGAATTATGCAACTATTCATAGGGCTTGCGTTAGTGATACTTGCGTAGGAGAGGGGTATGGTAAGTTATTTATGATTTTTGCAGAGAATGAGGCAAAGCAAACCTCAGATAGCATAAGAATTGACACGCACCCCGACAATAAAATAATGCAAGAACTTGTCGCTTCCTTGCGTTATGAATATTGTGGTAAGGTTATGTACGAGAGTGTAAGGTTAGCCTACGAGAAGGTTTTGAAGTAGAGCGGTGCAGGCTTTGAAAATATCTTGCCAAGTGGCTTCAAAATCCCCAGTGTACCACGGATCTGCCACGTCTTTATGCTCTTGGCAATGACTCATCATAAGAGAAATTTTGTTTTCTTTGTCTTCTTTCACAAAAGGAGTGAGATTTCTTAGGTTATTGCGATCCATTGCAATTATGTAGTCGTAATAATTATAGTCTTCTTTGGTAAATTGACGTGCAGTTTTGCCTTCGCAAGATATATTATGTTCTGCAAGTTTTCTTTTTGCAGGAGGATAAACGCTATTGCCGATTTCTTCGCGACTTGTTGCACATGAGGCAATTTCAAAGCGAGATTCTACGCCATTTTTCTTGACTAAATCTTTCATTATAAACTCTGCCATAGGGCTTCTGCAAATATTGCCGTGGCAAACAAATAGTATTTTGATTTTTTCCATTTTTTACTAAAATAAATAAGTCCAACAGTCTTTTATTATAAATATAAAGGCAATTATTCCAAAGATAATTTTGAGGAAAGTGCCTGCAATAAATCCTATAAATGAACCAAAGGCAGAGCGTAAAGCGTTTTGGTCGTTGTGAGCAATCATTTCGCCAAAATATGCTCCAAGAAATGGTCCTAAAATGATTCCAAAAATTCCAAAAGGCCCTATTGTTATTCCTAAAATTGGCAGAACGAAAATGCTAACTATAAGACCTATTGTGCTACCTCTTACACCTGCTTTTGTGCCTCCAAACTTTTTTGTTCCAATTATTGGAATTACATAATCAAGTATTGTAATTGCAATAGTGATTATGCCCATAACGATAAGATAAGTAAGGTCGATAGGATAATTTGGTAAAAAAATCAAGGCTAATATGCCAAGATAACTCAGCGGAGTGCCAGGTAATCCGGGCATAATAGCACCTATGATTCCTATTACACCAAGAAGTATTGCTAATATTATAATAAGATATGTCATAGTTTTGTTTTATTTTGCTACTTACTTTAATTTTTAATATAATTTATTTTGCAAATGTTCTAATATTTTAGGTATGTATTTGCTTCCTGTAAACATTCTTTGTTTTCTGTTGTTCCAATCAGATATGTTTTCGTTTATATAGTTTATTAATTGTTTGTTGTCTAGATTTTTAATATTTTGATTTTTTTCTTCATTCAAAATATAATCTATTGTTGATAGTAATTCTAATGAATAGTTTGTATAAAATCCTCGTAGAAAGTCTTTTGTTTTGTTGGAAATGTTTTTGTAAGTTATATTATTAGGCTCGCTAAAAAATTCATTGACATATTGTATTGTGTCATCTAATAGCCAAATTGGTTCAAAAGGTTTTTTCTGCATACCTACCATTCCTTTGATATAACTACCATTTAAATAATACATTACATGTGCAATTTTACCACCAGAGTATGGCCCATAATAACCTCTGTCGAATTTTATATTAAATTCCTTTTGTGCTCCAAATCGTTGTAAGAAATAAACAACCTTTTCTGCTGTAAATATCGAAATAAATTCACCATACGAAACAATATCGCTTAAAACATCAAGAAGCATTGCTCTTGCCGGTGTTAGTTTTACTCGCTCTGATTTTATGCGTTCAACGATTGCCTCAGAAGGTTCATATATTCTTATGTCGCATTCAATATCATTAAGCTCGTTTAATATCATTTGCTTTACACGACTCCAATCTAATCCTCCGTTATGAGAGCCTAAGGGAGGTATTGCTATGGATTTTATTTCAAGTTCTATTATTTTTTTCTTTAATTCAATAAGTCCTTTTTCTATATATTCGTATTCTGAGGGTTTTTTCCATGTTGTTTTTGTCGGAAAATTAATAATGAACTTATCTTCATGAATAAGATTACATTTTGTAATTAATAATTGTCCAATATTAAATTTTCCTTCTTTGCATAATTTTCTATATATATTATAATTGTCTGGAAATTTTTCTTTGAACTGCAAAGCAATACCTTTACCCATAACACCTACCGTATTTACCGTATTTACTAATGCGTGGGCATCATCATTAAGCAAGTCTCCTTTAATAAATGTAAACATAACTTAAAAATAATAATTAGGTTTTATTATTATCATATTTTCATTTATGCCAAATTTTACTAATTTTAATTTAGCATTCTCGTTGTATACAACGTATCCACAAATATATTTACTGTCTAATTTATCTTTTATTAGTAATTCTGCCTCTTTACGTCTTTTTAAATCTATGTCAGATTCGCTATTCCAATAATGTGTATAAATATCATCATAATTTATTAATTCATTTATATCACATAATTTTTCTTGTGTGTAAAAATCTGTTAGATTAGCTAAGGCATGACCATCAGAAAATATACATTCTATCTTATCTTTTATAATGTCTTCTATTTTTATTACGCAATATACAATATCTTCCGCTAATTGTTTTTCTACTCTATAACCATTTTGTATAACAAAAAGCATAGGTGTACGTGGTCCTAAATAGAAAGGAATGTATTGATTAAGTGATATTCCGGCTATTATTTTTTCTTTTCTTTTGTTAATAATGCTACTATCACCAATAGGTTTGTACGATTTAGAAGCATTAGATGAAGAATAAAGAATAAAACCATATTCTTTAATATGAGGTATATTGTCAATATGTACCATTCTAAAACCGTACTTTATATTTTTATTTGAAGACATTTTAATGTATGTCGCTTTTATTTTACTACTTTAAGTACTTCGCCGTTGTCTTTAACGATTACTTTATACCATTTTGCAGGATATTGTGGTTGATCAGGCATTACGCATTGTCCTTTGCGATATGGACTTTCTAAAAACTTGCCGTCTTTTTCTTTTTTAATATTTCCGTCAATGTATTTAACCAATAAATAGTGTTTTAGTTTTGTCCAAGCGTTAAAAGTTGTTTTAACTTTCTCGTTAGAAAAAGATGTTATCGCCTCTTTTATGTCTTTGCCTTGTTGAGAAAGTGAAAGAATTTGTTTATCAAAAGCATTTGCTTGACTAACAAAAGAGTCTTCTAAGTGTTTTTGTTCTTTGCGAATGTCTTTTATCATATCAGAGTAGCGTGTGTAGGCGAAATTTGTTACGAAATTAAATAACCAAAACATTGAAGTCTCGCTATATTCTATCATTGCTCCGTTTCCTTCTCTTAGGTGTTCACTTACTTCTTGCAATCCTGTGTAAATCGGCATATAAACTGTTGAATAAGTGTCATCAACTCCAAACCACATTAGTCCTTTTGCTTCTTTTGGCATGTGTTCTCTTGATTCTATAACCATTGAGAAGCCTGTTTGTTGTGTGGAAATTGCTCTTTCGTGAACGTATTCTTGACCTCCAACTTTGAAATCCATTGGTCTCCAACGGTAAGGGCACTTAAACGGACCTGCTCCTAAGTCTTGTGTCATATCCATCTTTGTTCCTTGAAAGTGATCACGCATTAGCTCCATTACGTCTTGAACTGAGAGTTGTTTGTCAGGCTTTATCCAAAGTGGCATACGGTTTTGTAGGTTTAATCCCATAGCATAATCTTCGTATTGTTGCATTTGGGAATTGCAACGGCGGAAAATTGACCATACTCTCGACTCACAGCCTCTTGCAGCAGAGAAATTGATTGGTGCGTATGTGTCTGAGAACGAAAATTCTTCGTCTTTGCCGTTGAAATAGCCTTTTTTGCGTGCGAATGTAATGACATCGTGGCTATAAACTACTTCTACTTCTGGACGAAATATGTTTTTAAGTGATTTTGAACTTATACTTTTGTAGGATTTCATTGTTTGAAGAGGGAAAGTTGTGATTCGAGCGTGATTTGCGTGTGCAGAAATGTAGCCTTCTGGTATTTTCATCGCTACCCACACTGCTCCTTTTTCTTCTCCCTTTCCAATAATTTCCATTATCCAAACTTCCTTGTCGTCTGCTATTGAAAAACTTTCGCCAGATGAACAATAACCGTAAGTTTCTGTTAATTCGGCAATCACTTTTATTGCTTCTCTTGCATTAGATGCTCTTTGCAGTGCAAGTCTTATAAGGCTTCCGTAGTCGATTGCAGGAGTTTTGCTTTCTAATTCAGCACGTCCGCCAAAGGTTGTTTCGGTTATGCCTAAGCCTACTTCGTTTGCATTACGAATAATGGTGAATGTGCGTTCTACTTGTGGAATTTGAATTAGCGGTCTGCCATCTCCGTAGTCAAAAATCTGTATCATTTCGCCCGGTTTATGTACTCCACCAGGTAAATAGTACAAATCGCCATAACGAGTGTGTGAATCGGCAGCATAAGTTATCATTGTAGAGCCATTTTTTGAGGCTTTACGCGTTACTAATATGCTTGTGCAAGCGAAAGATTGGCTGAAAAATGCTGTAATTGCCAATATAAAAATACTTAATCTTAGTTTTTTCATTGCATTTAAAAGTTTAATTTCTGCAAAGATAAGAATAAAAAAAATAAAGCAAAGAATTAAAAAATTATTTCTTTGCTTTATTAAATTATTTCTTTGTTTTATTTATCTGATTCTTTCAGAATCTCTAACGAGTTTTTCGTCTTTTTTAATTGCTCTTTGTGCTAAGATAAATAATAACACTTGTGCCATTGGTAAATAAGTGGAAACTCCGTAGATTGTTTTGGTTACTTGAATTTGTTGTGAGGCAAGTGCGGTTTCTTGTGCGGAAATTATCCATAAAAGAAGCATTCCTACGTAAATTGTTGCAAATAAAAATCCGAAAGCGGTGATTCGCATTTGTAAAGGACGATTTTTGTAAAGGAAAATAGCAACTAAGGCTAATATTCCGCTTGCAACGGGAAAGAAAATTGCATTCCACGCAATTGTGTTTTGAGGTAATTCTGTTGTGTCGGCTGGTAGGTTTTCTGGAAGAAGGTTATACTCACTTGGAGCATACTTATCGGTTTCAAAAACAGCCAATGGAAAACAGAAACTTAAAATTGAAAGTACTAAAACTCCAACTAAGTATAATGTTTGTATTCTTTGTATCATAATATCTTGTTTTTAAAAAACAATAAGCCCAAGAGAAACTCTTGAGCTTACTGATTTATTATTTTTAATACATTCCTGGCATTCCGCCTGGTGCACCTGGCATTGCTGGTGCTTCTTCTTTTATTTCTGAAAGAACGCATTCTGTTGTTAAAATCATAGATGCGATTGACGCTGCATTCTCTATTGCAACTCTTGCTACCTTTGTTGGATCGATAACGCCAGATGCGTGAAGGTCTTCATAGACTTCTGTTCTTGCATTAAAGCCATAATCTCCTTCAAGTTCTTTTACTTTATTTACAACAACAGATCCTTCCATTCCTGCGTTGGCTACGATTTGGCGAAGAGGCTCTTCTAATGCTCTGCGAACGATTTGGATTCCTGTTTCTTCGTCTTCGTTTTCTCCTTTAAGGTTATCTAATGCTTTTATTGCTCTTATGAAAGCAACTCCACCGCCTGGGATAATTCCTTCTTCAAGTGCTGCTCTTGTTGCGTTAAGTGCGTCATCAAAACGGTCTTTCTTTTCTTTCATTTCTACCTCTGAGGCTGCTCCAACGTAGATTACTGCAACTCCACCTGCAAGTTTTGCAAGTCTTTCTTGTAGTTTTTCTCTGTCGTAGTCAGATGTAGTTTTTTCAATTTGTGCTTTGATTTGGCTAACTCTTGCATCAATTTGTTCTTTTGCTCCTGCACCTGATACAATTGTTGTATTGTCTTTATCAACTGTGATTTTTTGTGCAGAACCAAGCATTGTTAAGTCAGCATCTTCAAGTTTGTATCCTTTTTCTTCTGAAATAACTGTACCGCCTGTTAGAATTGCTATGTCTTCTAACATTTCTTTTCTTCTGTCTCCAAATCCTGGTGCTTTAACTGCAACAATCTTTAAAGAACCTCTTAGACGGTTTACAACAAGTGTTGCTAATGCTTCACCTTCTATGTCTTCTGAGATGATAAGTAAGCCTCTTCCTGTTTGAACTGTTTTTTCTAATATAGGTAAAAGCTCTTTTAGGTTAGAGATTTTCTTGTCATAAATCAAGATGAAAGGATTTTCGTATATTGCTTCCATCTTTTCGGTGTTTGTAACAAAGTATGGAGAAAGGAAACCTCTGTCAAATTGCATTCCTTCTACAACTTTTACTGTTGTGTCTAAGCCTTTTGCTTCTTCAATAGTGATTACACCTTCTTTTTTAACCTTATCCATTGCTTCTGCAATCATTTGACCGATGAATTTGTCGTTGTTTGCAGATATTGTAGCAACTTGTTCTACTTTTTCTTTTCCTTCACCAATTTCTCTTGAACGAGCCTTTAAATCTTTTATTACTTCTGCAACTGCTTTGTCAATTCCGCGTTTTAAATCCATTGGATTCGCACCAGCAGTTACGTTTTTGATACCTGTATTTACTATTGCTTGTGCTAAAACTGTTGCTGTGGTAGTACCATCGCCTGCTTGATCGTTAGTTTTTGAAGCAACTTCTTTCACTAACTGTGCTCCCATATTTTGAACTGCATCTTCCAATTCCACTTCCTTAGCAACAGATACACCATCTTTTGTTATATGCGGTGCACCGAACTTTTTGTCAATAATAACGTTTCTTCCCTTTGGTCCTAATGTTACTTTAACAGCGTTAGCCAAAGCATCAACTCCTAATCTTAGTTGTTCTCTTGCTTCTGTGTTGAATATTATGTTTTTTGCCATTGTTTTAATTTTTTAGATTATTGCATAAATATCGTTTTCTCTCATTATAAGAAAATCAACTCCGTCAATAGCGATTTCTGTTCCTGAATACTTGCCGTAAAGCACTTGATCGCCAACTTTAACTGTCATTGGCTCATCTTTTTTTCCTGGTCCAACAGCAACAACTTCGCCTCTCATTGGTTTTTCCTTTGCAGTGTCAGGTATAATTATGCCCGAAGCAGTTTTTTGTTCCATTTCCGCAGGTTTAATCAAAACTCTGTCAGATAAAGGTCTAACGTTTACTTTTGTCATTTCGTTAATCTCCTATGTTATTTTAAAAGTTTATAAATTTATTCTTTGCTTTGTTTAAAGGAATTTTTGTTCCAAAAAGATTTTTCTGCCAAATTGTCATAGAAAATCCTACAAAAATGCCTTTAATTGTTCGTTTAGTGTTTCTATTTTTTGTTCTGCGTCTGAAAGTTTCTTTCTTTCCATTGCTACAACTTGTTCTGGTGCTTTACTAACAAAGTTTTCGTTTGAAAGTTTTTTCATTACAGAATTTTTAAAGCCTTCGTAGTATTCTATATCGGCTTTTATCTTCTTTATTTCTTCTTCTTTGTTTACGTTATCTGTCAAAGGAACAAAGAATTCAAGTGTACGAACCATTTTTGCAATCGCTTTTTCAATCTTTTCTTCGCAAGAAGTAAGTGTTTCAAGATTGCAAAGTTTGCAAACAATGTCTGAGTATTTTTCTATAATGTTTCCTTCTTCTGAACGAGTGAAATAAACTTGTAAAGCAACTTTTTGAGCGATGTTTTTCTCATTTCTTACACTTCTGATTGCAGTAATAAATTCTTCAATGAAATCAAATTCGCTCAAAAGTGTAGAATTTACTTCTTTTATTGCAGGAAGTTGAGCCTGCATTATGAAATCGTTTTCTTTTCTCTCTTTTATGATATGATAAACCTCTTCGCTGACAAACGGCATAAAAGGATGAAGAATTTTCATTACATCTTCAAATATGTCAAGCGTTGCTTCGTAAGTTTTTCTATCGATTGGAGCTTGATAAGCAGGTTTAATAATTTCCAAATACCAAGAACAAAGATCGTCCCATACGAATTTGTAAACGCTCATCAAAGATTCAGACAAACGATACTTTGAAAAATCATCTTCCAAATCGCAAAGCGTTTTATTCATCTTTTCTTTGAACCACTCAATTGCAAGAGCCGAACTTGCAGGTTGCTCAATGTCTTCAACCTTCCAAGATTTTATCAAACGCAAAGCATTCCAAATCTTATTAGAGAAGTTTCTTCCTTGTTCGCAATAACTTTCATCAAAAGGTAAATCGTTACCAGCAGGAGAGGCAAGCAACATTCCCATTCTTACACCGTCTGCTCCGTATTTCTCAATCAATTCAATAGGGTCAGGACTGTTTCCAAGACTTTTGCTCATCTTTCTTCCGAGTTTGTCTCTTACGATTCCAGTGAAGTAAACATTCTTAAACGGAACTTCTTTCTTGTATTCCAATCCGGCAATAATCATTCTTGCAACCCAAAAGAATATAATTTCAGGTGCAGTGATTAAATCGTTTGTAGGATAGTAGTAATTGATTTCTTCGTTGTTTGGATTTCTGATGCCATCAAAGACACTCATAGGCCAAAGCCAAGAAGAAAACCAAGTATCTAAAACATCTTCATCTTGTTTTAAGTCATTGAGTGTGTAATTCTCTGTTGGGAAAAGTTCTTGTGCTTTTTTCAACGCTTCTTCTGCTGATTTTGCAACAACAAATTCCCTATTTGGTAAATGATATGCAGGAATTCTTTGTCCCCACCATAGTTGTCGAGAAATACACCAGTCTTTTACGTTTTCCATCCAATAACGGTAAGTATTTTTGAACTTAGAAGGGTGGAATTTTATTTCATCGCTCATTACAACTTCAAGAGCAGGTTTTGCTAAGTCTTGCATTTTCAAAAACCATTGAAGAGATAATTTTGGTTCTATTACAGCTCCTGTTCTTTCTGAGCAACCTATTTTATTATTATAGTCTTCTATTTTGTGCATTAAGTCTGCTGCTTGAAGATCTTTTGCAATTTGTTTTCTGCATTCAAATCTATCTAATCCAGCGTACTGTTTTCCATTTTCGTTTAGGCTTCCGTTGTCGTTGAATATGTCAATTGAGTCAAGTTTGTGCTTGATTCCTAAATTATAGTCGTTAATATCGTGAGCAGGTGTTATTTTTAATGCTCCTGTACCAAATTCTCTATCTACATATTCATCAAATATCACAGGAATGCTTCGTCCTACGATTGGAATTATTACTTTTTTTCCTTTTAAATGAGAATATCTCTCATCTTCTGGGTGAACGCAAACTGCTGTGTCTCCTAAAATCGTTTCTGGACGTGTGGTTGCTACAATTATATATTCGTCTGAGTTTTCTATTTTGTATTTTAAGTAATATAATTTAGAGTTTTGTTCTTTGAAAATTACTTCTTCATCACTCAAAGCAGTCAATGCGACAGGATCCCAGTTTACCATACGAACGCCTCTGTAAATAAGACCTTTTTCATATAAGTCTACAAAGACGTCAATCACTGATTCGTATAAAGCATCTTCCATTGTAAAACGTGTTCTGTCCCAATCGCAAGATGCACCGAGTTTTTTAAGTTGTTCGAGTATGATTCCGCCGTGTTTTTCTTTCCATTGCCAAGCGTGAGACAAAAATTCCTCTCTACTAAGGTCTTTTTTGTCAATTCCTTCTGCCTTTAATTTTGCGACAACCTTTGCTTCGGTTGCAATAGAAGCGTGATCGGTGCCAGGAACCCAACAAGCGTTAAATCCTTTCATTCTTGCACGGCGTACAAGCACGTCTTGAATTGTGTTATTAAGCATGTGTCCCATGTGAAGTACTCCCGTAACATTAGGAGGGGGGATTACGATTGTAAAAGCCTTACGATTATCAGGTTTAGAACTAAAACATTTGTTTTCTAACCAAGCAGAATACCATTTATCTTCAACTATTGCTGGATTATATTTGCTTTCTATTTCTATCATAGTTAAAATTATTTTAGTGAATTATGAATTGGCAAAGATAAAACAAAAAAAGCAATTATTAAATCAAAGAAATAAGAAAATAAAACAAAGAAATATTTTTTTAAAACAAAGAAATAATTTTCTAAAACAAAGAAATTATTTATTTTTGCAAAGAAATATCTTTTGTTATGGCAGAAAAAAAAGAACAAAACTCTGAATTTAAGACTTCAATACTTAAAATATTTGCTTTAAACCCAAATTCTCTTTTCAATTATAAACAAATATCATCTCGACTTGGTTATTCAGATAAAGCAACCAAACAAATGGTGCAAAATTATTTGAAAACTATGAGCCAAGAGAATATAATTTCAGAAGAAAAACAAGGAAAATATAAGTTAAATCCTGTTTACATAACAAGCAATGTGCTTCCTAAACATTACATTGTAGGAACTGTTGATATGAAACAAACAGGTAAAGCATATGTTCTTGTAGATGAAGGTGAGGATATATACATTTCTCATAATAATACAAATCACGCCCTTCACGGAGATAAGGTAAAGGTTTATCTTTTCCCACAACGTAAAAATAGAAAACGAGAAGGACAAATTATTGAAATAATAGAAAGGGCTAAAACCTCGTTTGTGGGAATTTTGGAAATGCACAGTAGATACGCTTTCGTAATTCCTGATTCTTCTTTTATGCCTGTTGATATTTTTATACCAATAGACAGCGTTTCTTCTGCAAAAAATGGAGATAAAGTATTGGCAGAAATCACAGAATGGCCAGAAAGTGCAAACAATCCTTTTGGAAAAGTTATCAAAGTGCTTGGTAAGCCTGGTGATAATGACGTTGAAATGCAGTCAATACTCTCTGAATTTGATTTTCCTTTGTTTTTCTCTGCCGAAGTAGAGAAAGAGGCAGCGGAAATAGACACAAAACTTCCGATTTCAGAGATTAAGAAACGTAAAGATTTCAGAGATAGAATCACTTTTACGATAGATCCAGACGATGCAAAGGATTTTGATGATGCACTCTCTGTATTGCAACTTTCAAATGGTAATTATGAAGTAGGAGTTCATATTGCAGATGTGAGTTATTATGTAAAACAAGGAGGAGAGATAGACAAACAAGCCTTTGAGAGAGGAACGTCAGTTTATTTAGTAGATAGAACAATACCGATGTTGCCAGAAAAATTATGCAATGGCGTTTGTTCGCTACGACAAGGTGAAGAAAAATTTTGCTTCTCGGTAGTTTTTGAAATGACTCCAAAGGCTGAGATAGTAAATCAATGGATTGGAAAAACCGTTATAGAATCTAACAGACGATTTACCTATCAAGAAGCACAGAAAGTAATAGAAGAACAAGGCGGAGAAATGAGTGAATATATTCTTCCTTTGTGGTCGCTTGCCGAAATAATGAGAAAAAAACGATTTAAAGCAGGTGCGATAAATTTTGAAAGCGAAGAAGTCAAATTTCATTTAGATGAAAAAGCTAAACCAATAGGAGTGTATGTCAAAGAATCAAAAGAAGCCAATTGGTTAATAGAAGAATTTATGCTTTTGGCCAATAAGAAAGTTGCGGAGTTTATTGGTAAACAAAAACAAAAGAATAAAGCCAAGACATTTGTGTATAGAGTTCACGATGAGCCAAATCAAGAAAAATTAAACATATTTAAAGAATTGATTGGAAAGTTTGGCTACACCTTAAACGATAAAAGCCGAAGTTCATTGGCTAAAAGTTTTAACTCATTGTTTGAAAAAATAAACGGAAAAGGCGAACAAACAATGATAAGTATGATTGCCCTTCGCACAATGAGTAAAGCAATCTACACAACAGATAATATAGGACACTATGGCTTAGGATTTCCATATTATACTCACTTTACCTCACCAATTAGACGCTATCCCGATTTAATGGTTCATAGACTTTTAGAATTATATCTTGAAGACAAGCCAAGCGTTAATAAAGAAGTGTTTGAGCAAAGATGCGAACATTGTTCTAATATGGAGAAAAAAGCTGCCGAAGCAGAAAGAATGAGTGTGAAATACAAGCAAGCAGAATTTCTTTTAGATAAAGTAGGAAAAGTTTTTGAAGGAGTGATTTCAGGAGTGAGTAAATGGGGAATATATGTCTTGTTAGATGAAAGCAAATGCGAAGGATTAGTGCCGATAAAGACAATAAACGATGATTTTTACGCCTTAGATGAAGACAATTTCCGCTATGTAGGAAAAGATTCTGGTAAAGTATATCAATTAGGAATGAGAATAAAAATAAAAATAGAGAAAGTAAATATGATGAAAAAGCAAATGGATTTCTCTATTGTAAATAATGAATAATAAATATTAAAGATATGAAAATACTATTATTAGGTTCAGGAGCAAGAGAACACGCAATAGCAAAGAAAATCGCAGAAAGCAAAAAGACAAGTCAGTTAATAGTTTCACCGGGCAATGTTGGAATTAGTCAAATTGCAAAATGCGAAAATATTTCTTCGGACAATGAGGCAATAAAACAATACATTATAGAAAACAATGTTGATATGCTTGTTGTAGGTAATGAACAACCGCTTGCAGATGGCATAGCCGATTGTTTATTTGAAGATGAAAGAACTCGCAACCTTATGGTTATTGGTCCAAAACAAAAAGGTGCAGCATTGGAATCAAGTAAAGATTTCGCAAAAGACTTTATGGTAAGACACAATATACCGACAGCAAAATATCAATCTTTTGGAAAAGAAGAATTGAATCAAGCAATAGATTTCTTAAAGACACTTTCTGCACCATACGTCTTAAAGGCAGACGGATTAGCAGCAGGAAAAGGGGTCGTAATTAGCGAAACCTTAGAGGAAGCAGAAGAAGAATTAAAACAAATGCTCAATAACTCAAAATTTGGCAAAGCATCAGAAAAAGTAGTTATTGAACAATTCCTTAAAGGTATTGAATGCAGTGTTTTTGTTTTGACAGACGGAGAACATTACTGCGTTTTGCCAGAAGCAAAAGACTATAAAAGAATAGGAGAGGGCGATACAGGTCTAAATACCGGCGGAATGGGAAGTGTTTCTCCTGTAAATTTTGCCTCAAAAGAGTTTTTAGAAAAAGTAGAAAATAAAATCATAAAGCCAACTATAAAAGGATTGAAGCAAGATGCAATAGAATACAAAGGATTCATCTTTATAGGTCTTATGAATGTTGAAGGAGAACCATACGTGATTGAATACAACGTGAGAATGGGCGATCCGGAAACAGAAAGCGTTTTTCCAAGAATAGAATCCGATATAGTAGAAGCATTTGAACTTGTTGCAAAAGGTAGATTGAACGAATACGAACTTAAAGTTTCTGAAAAAGTTTGTACAACTGTTTTTTTAGTTTCAAAAGGCTATCCGGAAAATTACGAAAAAGGTAAATTGATGACAGGACTTGACTCGGTTAGCGATTGTAATCTTTTCCACGCAGGAACAAAAGCAGGAGAAGGTTCTCAAATACTTACTTCTGGTGGTAGAGTAATTGCGGTTTCTTGTTTTGGAACAACAATGCAAGATGCTTTAAGCAAGTGTTACGAAAATATTGAAAAGATAGATTTTGAAGGAAAGACGTTTAGAAGAGATATTGGTAAGGATTTAATGAATTTGGAGGCTTAAAAAATGAAACAATACTTAGATTTACTTTCGCATATCTTAGAAAACGGAAACGAAAAAACTGATAGAACAGGAACAGGAACAAAATCTGTTTTTGGTTATCAAATGCGTTTTGATTTACAAAAGGGATTTCCTTTGCTTACAACAAAGAAATTACACACTCGTTCAATCTTTTATGAATTGCTTTGGTTCTTAAAAGGAGATACAAACATTAAATATCTTCACGATAACAAAGTAACAATTTGGGACGAATGGGCAGATGAAAACGGAGACTTAGGTCCTGTGTATGGAAAGCAATGGAGAGCATGGCAAGGTGCTGATGGAAAAATCACAGACCAAATTTCGCAGGTTGTAAATCAAATAAAAAATTCACCAGATAGCAGAAGAATGCTTGTAAGTGCTTGGAACGTTGGTGAAGTTGAACAAATGGCATTGCCTCCTTGTCATATAGTTTTCCAATTCTATGTTGCAAACAATAAACTCTCTTGTCAACTTTATCAAAGAAGTGCAGATGTTTTTTTAGGCGTACCTTTTAATATAGCATCTTATGCTTTGCTTACAGAAATGCTTGCACAGGTTTGTGGTTTAGAGGCAGGAGAATTTATTCATACGCTTGGAGATGCTCATCTTTATTTGAATCATATTGATCAAGCAAAACTTCAATTAAGCAGAACACCATACGAATTACCAAAATTAAAACTTAATCCTGAAATAAAAGATATTTTTGATTTTAAATACGAAGATATTACAATTGAAGACTATGTTTCACATCCACATATTAAAGCGGAGGTAGCTGTATGATTAGTTTAATTGTAGCAATTGCTCAAAATAATGCAATAGGTAAAGATAACGATTTGCTATGGCATTTAAGTGAGGATTTAAAATACTTTAAAAAAACAACGAATGAAAGAACGGTTTTGATGGGTAGAAAAACTTGGGAAAGTTTACCTTTTAAACCATTAAAAAATCGTAGAAATATAGTTGTGTCTTCACAAAAAGATTATAAAATTGAAGGGGCTGAGTTGTTTGATAGTGTAGAAAAAGCAGTTGAGTCTTTTAAATCTCAAAATGATGAGGTGTTTTGTATTGGTGGAGCAAGTCTTTATAAAGCCTTATTGCCTGAGGCAGAAAAATTATACGTTACTCGTGTTTATAAAGACTTTGAAGCAGATGTGTTTTTCCCTGAAATTGATGAAAATATTTGGGAAGTAAAGCGTCTTTCTCCTATGTTGTATGAGGCAAAGGCGGATTTGAAGTTTAGATTTGAAGTTTGGGAGAGAAAAAATTCTTAAATCATAAGTTCAAGAGCAATTCTGTCGCTCAAAAGCCAAGGGGTATTGAAATATTCTTTGGCTTTTTCTTTTTGTTTGTTGAAATGCTCAAAATATTGTGGGAAGTTTTCTTCGATATACTTTGAGTTAATTCCTTCTTTTGTGCGAAGAGAAAGCATAATGTATTCATTATATTTGTCTTTTTCTGAAAGAATTTCTGTAAATGGTGAGGTGTTGTTTTCAATGTTTGAAATATATTCTTCAATGCTTTCGGGGTTCCAAGAACGTGAAGAAATATTGAAAGAATGTGCTGCTGCACCAAGTCCAAGGTATTCTTCCGCTCTCCAATATGCAGAATTGTGTTTGCTTTTGAATCCTTGTTTGCAATAGTTTGAGATTTCGTAATGTTCAAATCCTGCTTGCTCTAAAAAACTCTTTGTTTTATTAAATTGAATGACTGAATTATTTTCTGGAATCAAAGAAATAATTTTTTTTTTGACTAACTTATCAAGCATAGTTCCTTCTTCAAGTGTGAGAGAGTAACAAGAAAGGTGTTCAGGGTTTAATTCAATGGCTTTTTCTAAGTTTTTTTCCCATTTTTCGCAAGTCATATTTGGTAGATTGAACATAAGGTCGAAACTAATGTTTGAAAAACCTACTTTTCTTGAAAGTTCAATTGCTTCAATTGCTGTTTTTGAATTGTGTTTTCGGTTAAGTAATCGTAAATCTTGGTCATCGAAACTTTGGATTCCATAAGATATTCTGTTGAATCCTTGTTTTAGAAGAAATTCTAAAAGGTTTGAGTTCGCATCTTCTGGATTAGCCTCTATTGTCGCTTCTTCTAAGTGCGATAAATCAAAGTTTTGTTTTAATGCTATAATGATTTCTTCAATTTGTTCTTTGTTTAGGCAAGTAGGAGTGCCACCTCCAAAGTATAATGTCTTGATTGGGGTAGATAAATAGTTGTTTCTTTTTTCTATTTCTTTAACTAAGGCTTGTATGTAATTGTCTTTGCTTTTTTTTGTAGCAATAGAATAAAAATTACAATAGATACATTTCTGTTTGCAGTAAGGAATATGAACGTAAATGCCTGACATTACTTTTGCTTTTTAAGAATTATTCTAAATGTTGAGCCTTTTCCAATAGAGGATTGTTTGAGAAAAACTTTTCCTTTGTGATATTCTTCAATTATTCTTTTGACAAGAGATAGTCCCATGCCCCAACCGCGTTCTTTTGTGGTGAATCCGGGATAAAATATCTTCTTAAAATCTCGCTTATGTACTCCTTTTCCTGTGTCGGAAATGTCAATCAATATTTTTTTGCTTTCATTTTTTACTTCTATTGTTAAATCGCCCACTCCGTTCATTGCATCTATGGCATTTTTTATGAGGTTTTCCAAAGCCCATTCAAACAAATGCTGATTTAATTCTATGTTTATGCAATCTTCTTCTGGTAAAATTATGTTGTAATTAACCTTTTTTGAGGTTCGACTCTTGATATAATCCACCGAGTTTTTGATTACGCTTATCAAATCAAGTTCTATTTTCTTTGGAGTTTTGCCTACTTGTGAGAAACGTTGAGTTATGACATTTAACTTATTGATGTCTTTTGTCAGTTCTTGACAAACCATTTCGTTTTCGGGATTAAGTTTTAAGTATTCTACCCATGCGACTAAGGAAGAAATAGGAGTGCCGAGCTGATGTGCGGTTTCTTTGTTCATTCCTATCCAAATGGAGTTTTGTTCTGACTTTCGGGTGATTTTAAGCAGTTGAATAATTAAAATTGCAAATAAAATAATTAGTAAACTGAATATTGGAGGATAGTATTTCAAAAAAGTAAGAAATTTAGGAGTTTCAAAAAAAATCTTAGCATTAGGATAGTTTGGTAAATTTATATTTATAAAGTTGTTAGATGACTCCATTTCGGCAATAATTTGGTCGAAAAAAGGTTTTTTTAAAAGTTTCTTATCAATATTTCCATAAGCGATTATTGTATTTCGGCTGCTATCTGTAATAATTACAGGAATAGAGATAGAGTTATTAACGATTTCGGACAAAAAATCATTGGTTAAATAATATAAGGTGTTTTTTAAGTTTGAATAAACAATGCTTTCGGTGTAGTATAGTTTGAATTTTATGTCGCTTGCGGTGTATTCAATAGGTGGATTAAGAGAAAAATCCTCTAATAGTTTGCCTGATAATATTGTTTGATTGTTTGGTATGTTTATATTTTGAGATAGTAGTATGTTGTTAAACTCATCGGTAATTATTACAGGGATTGTTCTGTTGTTTGAAATAAATTCATAATAGAAATTAAGTTCACTATCCAAGGGTTGAGAAAGAATGTATTTGTGAGCAGTGATAAATTGTTGTACTTTATTGTGTTCATCTATCGCAAGATTATCAAAGAACGTTTTTACATTGTCTAAGACTTCAAATTTACGACTTACGGCATTTGCCCAAATCTTTATTTTTTTTATTTCTTCGTTTCTTAGTTGCGTAACGGTGTTGTGAATAAAGAAAAGGAAGACTGTCATTAAGATAATACCTAAAGAGAGCAATATCCAAGTGATTCGGTAATTGTAACTTCTGAATTTCATTTTCGTAATATAATTTGGTGCAAATATAGTTATAGTTTTTTGATTTTTATCGCTATTTCTTTGTTTTAAATTATTATTTGTCTAATTTTGCAGGCTATTTATTAGAAATAAACCTATGAAAAAATTTGATATACAAGGAACAGGCGTAGCTCTTGTAACGCCTTTTCATAAGCAAGGAAACGTAGATTTTACTTCCTATGAGAAATTGATTGAACATGTAATAAATGGTGGTGTGGATTATTTAGTTTGTATGGGTACAACTTCGGAATATCCTACCTTAAATCATCAAGAAATTTTAGCATGCTTAGAGTTTGCAATCGAAACTACGGCAAATAGAGTGCCTATTGTTTTGGGAATGGGCGGAAATGATACAAGAACATTGGTAAATCATATAAAAAAGACAGATTTTACTAATGTTTCAGCAATTTTATCAGTATGTCCTTATTATAATAAGCCAAATCAAAAAGGAATTTATGCACATTACAAAGCAGTAGCAGAAGCTTCGCCTGTGCCTGTGATACTTTATAATGTACCGGGAAGAACAGGTGTGAATATAACAGCAGAAACCTGCTTGCAATTAGCAAATGATTTTCCTAATATAATAGGTATAAAGGAGGCATCTGGTAATATAATGCAGTGTATGGACATTTTGGCGAATAAACCTCAAAACTTTACAGTTGTTTCTGGCGAAGACGCTTTGGTAATGCCTCTTATGTCGCTTGGAATGCAAGGAGTAATTTCTGTAACTGCTAATGCTTTGCCTCAACAGATGAGCGAAATGGTTAATTTCTGTTTAAAATCAAATTACAAAAAAGCAAAAGTACTTCACGAAGAACTCTTACCATTCTCAAAGGCTATATTTGAAGAGGGGAATCCTGTCGGAATAAAAGCAGCCTTAGAAATACTTAATATATGCCAAAACAATGTTCGTTTACCTTTGGTTAAAAGTTCAAAGCAGTTGTACAGTAAGATTCAAACGATAATCAATAATATCCAATCGAATAATAATCAAAAATAATAGCACAAATGGTTAGTTACAAAGATTTAGGTTTGGTAAATTCAAGAGAGATATTTGCCAAGGCAATGCAAGGAGGCTATGCTATTCCTGCATTTAACTTTAATAATATGGAGCAATTGCAAGCAATTATCCAAGCTTGTGTTGCACAAAAAAGTCCTGTGATTCTTCAAGTCTCAGCAGGAGCAAGAAAATATGCGAATCAAACTCTTCTTCGCTATATGGCACAAGGAGCAGTTGAGTATGCAAAAGAATTAGGCTATGAAATACCTATTGTTTTGCACTTAGATCATGGCGATAGCTTTGAAATTTGTAAATCTTGTATTGAATACGGATTTTCTTCTGTAATGATAGATGGTTCACATCTTCCTTATGAAGAAAATGTTGCTCTTACAAAAAAAGTTGTTGATTACGCACATCAATATGACGTAACAGTAGAAGGAGAATTAGGTGTGTTGGCAGGAGTAGAAGATGAGGTGTCTGCTGAAAACAGTACTTACACAAGAGCAGAAGACGTAGAAGATTTCGTAAAGAAAACAGGAGTTGATTCTTTGGCAATATCAATAGGTACATCTCACGGAGCAAATAAATTCCGTCCTGAACAATGTACAAGAAATTCAGATGGTATTTTGATTCCGCCACCATTGCGTTTTGATATTTTAGCAGAAATAGAAAAGAGAATACCAGGATTCCCTATTGTTTTACACGGTTCTTCATCTGTTCCACAAGATCAAGTTGCAATAGTTAATAAATATGGTGGTGCGATGAAAGATGCAATAGGTATTCCAGAAGAACAATTGCGTCAAGCAGCAAAATCAGCAGTTTGTAAAGTGAATATTGACTCTGATGGACGTATAGTAATGACTGCTGCTGTAAGACAAGTTTTGGCAGAAAAGCCTGCTGAATTTGATCCAAGAAAATATCTTGGTCCTGCAAGAGATAATCTTAAAGCATTATACGAACACAAAATTGTAAATGTGTTAGGTTCTGCTCAAAAAGCATAATGTTTTGTAAATTTAAATAATCAAAAAATGAAAAAAGTATTATCAATTTTGGTTTTAATGTTTTTCATTACAACCAATGTATTCTCTCAGGCAATAAATGAGAGTTTTGAAAGTGGAACCTTTCCTCCGACAGGCTGGACAAGCACAGGGGATTGGACAACACTTACAAGTACAGCTCACGACGGTACTACATCAGCTTATGTGAGCGACATAGAAGATGGAGGTAGATTAGTTCTTCCTCTTTACACAGCAGACGAGACAACAATGCTTTCATTTTGGCTTGCTTGTACGTATGCGAGTTATAGTGACCAAACAACTCTTACCGTAGATGTAGCATATTCATCGGAAGAAGAGTTGGCTTGGACAACTGTTCAAACAATAACTTACCCTCAAATAGCAAGTTTGTTTGAATATCACGAAATAAGTTTGGCGGCTTATGATGGAGAAGAAATCTATGTTAGTTTTAATGTTATAAATCTTAATGGTTCAGGAACTATAATAGATGAAGTTTCTTTATTTAACTTGACTTGTCCTCGTCCAATGAACATATCGCATCTTGCAACTATGACAAGCGTTGATTTAACTTGGGACGAAGTGTCAGCAGCGAACTCTTATAACGTTCAAATCGCACAAGCAAATCAAACTTGGGAACAAGGTCAAACATTAACATCAACTACTGCTTCAATAGAAATAACAGATTTGCAACCAGCAACAAGTTATAAAGTAAGAGTAGCTTCTGCTTGTGAAGGAGAAGATGTAAGTAATTGGTCAGATGTTTATACATTTAACACCCTTTGTGCTGAATCTATCAGTGAATTACCATACGTAGAAAACTTTGATCATCTAAATTGCTGGACAGCTTTGCAAACATATACAGATCCTTATTACGGAACATATCCGTTAATTAACGATAATGTATTTGTTACTGGTTTTTCGCAAACAATGATTGCAAATAGTTCTGCTCTTGATTTAGACCTTTCAACAGTAGAAGCAAGATTTTTAGCATTCTCTTATTATTATTATGCACCACCAACTCTTACAATAGGATACACAACAAGTTTGACAGATATATCAACATTTGTTGGAATGAATACTATTACAATTGATGCTTCTGATTATGAAGAGTTCACAGTGCCTTTTACTGAATGGGAATTAGAAGAAGGAACAGATTATTATCTTGCAATTAAATTTAATCCTAATAGTGAATATGATCAAATTTATTTAGAAAACTTTGTATTGACAACTATACCAGATTGTCCTGCTCCTGAAAGGACAAGCGTGTCAGTTGTTGTAAATGCAGAAAATGCAATTGTTTCTTGGGTTGATAATAACGAAGAACACGAAGCATGGATTGTTTATTACAGACAACAAGGTGAAGAAGAATGGCAAACAGCAGATGCTTCTGAAACATCTGTTACAATAACAGAACTTTTGCCAGAAACAACATACGAAGTATATGTAATGACAGATTGTGGTACAGCAGATAATACCGATCAAACTTATCCTGTAACATTTACAACCACAAGACTGCCTATTGAATTACCATATTTCCAAGATTTTGAAAATGCAGAAACTGTAACAGAGTTCTCTTATTATCATGATTATGCTATAAATAAATGGACAATAGGAACAGCAACAGCATTTATAGACGAAGAAAGCGAAGAAACAACAGGTGGTTCTATGTATATCTCAAATGATAACGGAGTTACAAATGCTTACACACATACTTATGATAACTCAACAGCAGGATTGTTGGTTTACTTTGCACCAGGAATGGAATACTCTCTAAGTTTTAATTATAAAGTTGGAGGAGAAAGCTCATGTGATTATTTAAGAGTTTATGCTTTGGACGCAACAACACCGCTTGTAGAATACTACAATGGAACTCCTATAAGTGATATGTTGTCTAATACTGGCACTTGGGCAGAGTTTACTTATAATATTCCAGAATCTTGGATTGGAACAACAAAACAAATAGCATTCTTTTGGAGAAACGATGGCTCTGATGGAGATCAACCAGCTGCTGCAATAGACAACTTAAAAATAACAGCAACTGCTTGTACAAGACCTACCCAAGTTACTATTTCAGATGTAACTGAAAGTAGTGCAACAATAACTTGGGAAGGAGAAGCAGATTCTTATTTACTTTCTTATTATCTTATATCAGACCCAGCATCTGCAATCGTAGAAGAAGTTACAGGTAATACAGTAACATTATCAGAATTGACAATGGCAACTTCTTACGGATTTACTTTACAATCTGTTTGTGGCGACGACTATTCTCCTGTTACAGCTCAATTCACTTTCAATACATCTTGTGGTTTAATAGAAGGACCTAACTGGTTTGAAAATTTTGAAAGCGTATCAGGCAATCAAGAAGCAGCAAATCAACTATTCTCTTGTTGGTCTGTACTTCAATCAACAGGAGGTTGGTATAATGGATCATTCCCTCGTATATACCACGAAGGATACCAACCATCTGCACACTCAGGAGAAGTAACCCTTGAATTTAAAGGCAACGGATTCCTTGCATTACCTGAATTTGCAACACCGCTTAATGAATTACAACTTTCTTTCTATGCAAACACAACAGCAGCAACTGTTGAAGATGCAGGAATAATGGAAGTGGGATATTTAACAAACGTAACCGATACAAGTTCATTCGTAGTTGTTGCAACAGTTACACCTGTTGGATTACAAAGAAACGGATCTCATTTATCAGGACCATATTTATTTGATGAAATAGAAGACACAGAAGGAAGAATAGCATTGCGTTATAGAGCAGCTGTTTCAAGTGAGTCTTGGAATTTAGATGACTTCACAGTAGAACCTATTCCTACATGTCCTTCTCCTGTTGCATCAAGTGTAACTGTTACAAATATTACAGAAGATGAAGCAACAATTTCTTGGGTTGATAACGATGAAACACATAGTGCTTGGATTGTTTACTACAAAGCATCAACAGACGAAGAATATTCAAGTGTTTCAGCAACAGAACAAACCGTAACACTTACAGGATTGGAAATGGTAACAGAATATACAGTTTACGTACAAACTGATTGTGGAATAGAAGACAACTATTCTCAAACATCACCTGTTACATTCAGAACATCAACCACACCTATTGAAGATTTCCCTTACGTTCAAGACTTTGAAGATTTAGAAACAACACCATTTAATGCAGAATTCTTCGGAACAGGAGATAATCAATGGCATTTTGGTACAGCAACAGCAGTTCCAACAGATGAAGAAACCGCTACTTCAATGTATATTTCAAATGATAACGGAACATCATACTTCTATAATTCTTCATCATCATCTTATGCTTATGCAGTAGTTCCTATTGTGTTTGGAGATGACTTGGAATACACTATCACATTTGATTACAAAGTAATGGGAGAACCTTCTAATTGGGATATATTTTCTGTTGTATTGGCAGACACTGTTCCAACTTCAGGAAATGCACCAAGCGGAATATCAATTTTAAGTGGAGTTACCAATGTTACAAACTGGACAACAGTAAATTATTCTTCATCATCTTTATCAAATACAACTAAGAGTTTGATTTTCTATTGGAAGAATGATGACTATGGTTATGGCGGTAGCGCTCCAATGCCTGCTGCAATAGATAACTTCTCTATTACATCTTCATCTTGTTCATCACCTACAGAATTTGCATTAGTTTCTTCAGCAGAAACAGAAGCAACATTCTCTTGGGCAGAATCAGATGCATCTGCTTGGATTCTTTACTACAAAGCAGAAACAGAAGCAGAATACACAGCGGTTGAAGTAACTGAAAATCCTTATATAGTTACAGGTTTAATCCCTGCAACTTCATACAATGCATACCTTGTTGCAGATTGTTCAGGAGAACTTTCAGGAGCTTCGTCTTCTGTATCATTTAGAACACAATGTGCAGCTGTTGACGAATATCCATACTTCCAAAGTTTTGAAACTTCATCTTTCACAGACATTTGTTGGTCTACTGCAGTTGAAAGTGGTTATGATAATTGGGGAATCTCATCATGGCCAATAGGAGATCAAGTTTATCCAATTGATGGAACTAAAATGGCAAAAATTACATATACTTCTGCTGTAACAAGACTTATGACACCAAAATTTGACTTGACAGAATTATCAAATCCATATCTTAAATTCTCTTATCTAAATCCTCAATATGGTGGTGTTGGTGAACACATAATAGTTCAATACAAAGCTTCTGAGGAATCAACTTGGACAGATTTGATGTCAATCACTACACCGCATGAAAATTGGGTTACAGACTCTGTTGCATTGCCTAATGTATCAGAAACTTATCAAATAGCATTTAAATTAGTTGGTCAATATGCAAACGGAGCAGCTATTGATGCAGTATATGTTTACAATTCAGAAGGAGAACCAGGCGGAAACCCAGATCCAGACCCTGAACCAGAACCTTGCGATGCACCAACAGCCCTTTCAGCAAACAATATCACACAAACAAGTGCAGATATTACTTGGAACGGAACAGCATCAACATACGAATTTAAGTTGAATGGTGGCACAGCAGAAACACTTACAACTACAACAAAAGCATTGACAGGTTTAACAGCAAATACAGCTTACACAGTAGAAGTAAGAGCAATATGTGAAGACCAACAATCAGCATGGGTAACAACAACCTTCACAACCCTTGAAGAAGTTCCAGAAATCGTAGCACCAGTTGTAACAACAACAGAAGCAACATCAGTAACTCACGAAAGTGCAATCCTAAACGGAACAATCACAGCAGGCAGTGAAGAAATTACAGCACAAGGATTCCGTTACAAAACAGCAACAGCAAGCGAATGGATTGAAGTTTCAGCAACAGGCACAACAATTTCTGCAACAGTAAACAACCTAACAGCAGAAACAGCTTACGTATTCAAAGCCTTTGCAACAACAGCAAGCGGCACAGTTGAAGGAACAGAAATGACCTTCACAACAATAGCAGCACCAATCGTGATAGTATTAGGAGAAGTAAGCACACAACCAGCAACAGAAATAGGAAACACATCAGCAACCTTGAATGGAGCATTGGTAAGTGCAGGCGAATCTGAAAACTACACAGTAGGATTTGCATTAGCAACCGTAGCAGAATTTGCATTAGAAGATGCAGGAGTACAAAACATTACTGCAACTCTAACAGACAACACATTTGCTGCAACAGTTAATGACTTAATAGAAGGACAAACATATTTCTATCGTGCATACATCACAAACGAAGCAGGCACAGCATACGGAACAGTAGAAACCTTCACACTATTAGGCTTAACTGATGCCGTAGCAAACCAAATAGCAGTTCAACTTTACCCTAATCCAGTAAGCGACAACGCAACATTAGACATCAACGGATTGAACCAAGATGCTAAGATAGTAATCAGCGACTTACAAGGAAGAATCCTAAGTCAAGACAACATCAACGCAGGCACAACACGTTACACATTAAATGTTAGCGAAATGGCAAGCGGAGTTTACTACATCAGAATCATCACTGACAATGTAGTAAATACACAAAAATTGATAGTAGAATAAAGATTCTAAAATCAAAATAACCAAAAGGGCGGCTCAAACAAAGGGCCGCCCTTTTTTTTCTATGATTTACAGAAATATTTCATAGAGTTAGAAAATTATTTCATAGAGTAAAAAAAATATTTCTTTGATTTTTTAAAAAATTCAAAAAATGTATAATCCTATTATATTATCTATTTTTATTTATTACTATATTATAATTTATTATTATATAACAAAATGTTAAGTGAAATTAACAAAATGTTAAGTTTGCTTGATAAAATGTTAAGTTTTTTTCTACATTGTGGAGGGTTTAGATACACTTGTTCAATGGGTTTTTACAATGATGGTTTTTGTTCTACAAAGGAGTAGTCAAGGAAGCTATCGTTGAAATAGATTGTATTGTCGTGTTTGTAGAGTATAGGTAGATATGTTCGGCAGTGTATGGTATCAAATATTGTTTTGAGACTTCTGCTGATTTGTTCTTGACTCATGCCTAATAGATTGCCTAATGAGACTTGGCTTCCGTAGTATCCTTGCTCGCCAAAGCCTCTTATGTAAAAGATTATTAGTAATTCGGAATAAGATGGCTTTCTATTTAAATCTTTTCCTGAGCGGGCAAATGATTTAATGTATTGAAAGACTTCCCAATCGATTATTGTAAAGTTTTTGTTTTTCTTGTCCATAAATGATTTTTTTAAATTGGTTAGATGTTACAAAGATACAAAAAATATATTACATTGATTGCTCTATGTAGAATTGCAAGAGAGTAATGATATTGTTGAAGAGGTGTTGAATTTTTTTTGTTTGTTTGTATTGTTGGTTTAAAAACTTTCTTTATTTTTGTTGAATAAAAATGCGTATATACGCAATAATATTCAGTTATGTTATGGAGATAAAGCGAGATTTATACTTAAACAAACTCATAATGAGTATGCACAACGGAATGATAAAGATTGTAACCGGAATCCGTCGTTGTGGAAAGTCGTATTTGCTTTTCAATATTTAGAGGTCGTGGTGATGAAATAAAGGTTGCACCCTTATCATTTAGCGAATATTTCTCCGTGTTTAATGGTTCTAAGCAAGAGGCAATGGAAGAGTATTTGACTTTTGGGGGACTTCCAAAGATTGCAACAATGCGAGGTAATGAAGAAAAGATGAAATATCTTCAAACCCTCTTTAAGAAAACATATATTACAGATATATTAGAGAGATATAAAATTAAGAACGAAGAAGAGTTGGAGGAACTTATAAATATTCTTGCTTCTTCAATCGGAGGGCTTATCAATCCAAATAAATTGGTGAAAACTTTTAAGTCGGTAAAGAATGTCTCAATTTCTCCCAATACATTGAGCTTTTATCTTGAAATACTACAAGAGGTTTTTATGGTAGAAAAATCTATACGCTACGATATTAAAGGAAAGAAATATATAGATACTCCTGCAAAGTATTACTTTGCTGATTTGGGTTTGCGTAATGCTCGTATTAATTTTCGTCAATATGAAGTAACTCACTTAATGGAGAATCTGATTTATAATGAACTTCGTGTTCGTGAATTATTTGTTGATGCTGGGGTTGTAGTGGTAAATACAAAAGATGAAGAAGGAAAGAGTCAGCGTAAACAATTAGAGGTAGATTTTGTGTGTAATCAAGGTAGTAAGCGTTGTTATATACAATCGGCATTGCGATTGCCAAACGAAGAAAAACGAGAGCAAGAATTACGCTCGTTAATGAATATATCGGATAACTTTCAAAAGTTTATAATTACCGAAGATCCGATAAAACGTTATCAAGACGAAAATGGTGTCGTGTTTATGAATATTTATGAATTTTTGCTTGATAAGGAAAGTTTGAAGGTCTAAATCAATGATTATTTATTGTTTTTAGCAATAGATATTTAATTATTTCGTTATCTTTGCGTGTTAATTTAATTAGAAAAGAAAATGATAACAAACTATCAAGGTTTATCTGATAAAGAGGTTTTAGAAAGTAGGGCAAAGCATGGTGAGAATATTCTTACTCCTGCAAAGAAAGTGCCTTTATGGAAGAAGTTTTTGGAGAAATTCAAAGATCCAATGATAATTGTCTTGTTGATTGCAGGGGCTTTGTCAATTGGAATTTCGTTTTATGAATATTTTTCGGGTGCTAAGGGATTTAGTGTCTTTTTTGAACCTGTTGGAATTTTTGTTGCTATTTTTCTTGCAACGGGATTGGCTTTTATTTTTGAACTTAGAGCCGATAGACAATTCGAGGTTTTGAATAAGGTGAACGATGACGAAATTGTAAAGGTGATACGCAACGGCAAAACCACAGAGGTTGCAAAGAAAGATGTGGTTGTGGGCGATATTGTCAAGATTACAAACGGAGATGAAGTGCCTGCTGATGCGGAATTGTTGGAAAGTAGTTCTTTAAAGATAGATGAGTCGAGCCTTACAGGAGAACCGATTTGCGAAAAAACGACTATTGAGGCTGATTTTGATAAAGAGGCTACTTTTGCTTCAAATCACGTGATGAAAGGCACAAAGGTAATGGAAGGACACGGCATTTGTAGAGTGTTTGCAGTGGGAGATAACACCGAAAACGGAAAAGTGTTCACTGCTGCACAGATTGATTCAAGTGTTCGTACGCCTTTGAATGAGCAATTAGATAAATTGGGTTCGCTTGTCTCAAAACTTGGATATGCAATAGCTGGTTTGATTGTTGTGGGAAGACTTTTGCTTTATTTTACTTCTGGTGTAGAGTTTGAGTTAATGGGATTTCTTTCTTATTTGTTGCAAACCTGTATGATTGCTGTTACTTTGATTGTGGTTTCTGTGCCTGAGGGTTTGCCAATGGCGGTTACTTTGGCTTTGGCTTACAGTATGCAAAAGATGTTAAAGACAAATAACCTTGTTCGTAAGATGCACGCTTGCGAAACAATGGGTGCTACTTCTGTTATCTGCACTGACAAAACCGGTACGCTTACTCAAAATCAAATGACAGTTTATCAAACAAAATTCTTTTCACTTCCTGAACAAAAACTTGCAGATGATAGATATTCTGTTTTGATAAAAGAAGGAATAGCTGTCAATTCTACTGCTTCTTTGGATTTAAGCGAAGAAAAACCAAAGGTTATTGGAAATCCAACCGAGGGTGCTTTGCTTCTTTGGTTAAGAGAAAATGGAGTTGATTACTCTCCTTTGAAAAGAAGCGTTGATGTAAAAGAGGAAATACCTTTTTCAACCGAAAGAAAGTTTATGGCGACTTTGGTTTACTCTCCATTGTTAGAAAAAAATGTTCTTTACGTTAAGGGAGCACCGGAAATTGTTCACGCAATGTGTTGCTCAACTTGTGAAAATGTTTCAAAAGAAGAAATAGACTCTACTTTGCTTGGCTATCAATCACAAGCAATGCGTACTTTGGGCTTTGCTTACAAGATTGTTGAAGAAGGCGAGGAGGTAATCAAAGATTCAAAGGTTGTTGCAAAGGGATTAGAGTTTTTAGGCATTGTTGCAATTTCGGACCCTGTTAGAAAAGAAGTGCCACAAGCAATAAGAGATTGTATTTCGGCAGGAATAAATATAAAAATCGTTACAGGAGACACCACAGGCACAGCAAAGGAAATTGGACGTCAAGTAGGACTTTGGCAAGAGGGCGATGGAGAAAGAAATATCATTACAGGACCAGAATTTGCTGCACTTAGCGATGAAGAATTAAGAGAAAGAATTTTGGATTTCAAGATTATTTCTCGTGCAAGACCTATGGATAAGAAACGATTGGTAGAAACTCTTCAAGAATTAGGTCAAGTGGTTGCTGTAACCGGTGATGGAACAAACGATGCTCCTGCTTTGAAGGCTGCACACGTTGGTTTGTCGATGGGAGATGGTACTTCGGTTGCAAAAGAAGCAAGTGATATTACAATAATTGACAGTTCTTTTGAATCAATCGGCAGAGCGGTTATGTGGGGACGTTCTTTATATCAAAATATTCAAAGATTTATTCTCTTCCAAATGACAGTCAATGTTGCAGCTTGCTTGATTGTTTTGGTGGGAGCCTTTATGGGAACAGAATCTCCGCTAACGGTTACTCAAATGCTTTGGGTGAACTTGATTATGGATACTTTTGCTGCAATGGCTTTGGCTTCGCTTCCTCCGACTCAAAAGGTGATGAAAGACAAACCAAGAGATAGAAAAGACTTTATTATAAACAAATTTATGCGTTGGGCAATACTTGGCACAGGTGCTTTATTCTTTGCAGGTTTGTTTGTATTGCTTTGGGTTTTCCAACACGTAGATATTCACTCTTTGAGCGAACTTTGTACTCAAACCTTTACTAATGATGGACATTTAAATAGATATGAAGAAAGTTTGTTCTTTACTATATTTGTAATGCTACAATTCTGGAATATGTTTAACGCTCGTGCATACAAGACAGGACGTTCAGCCTTTAACTTCAAGGATTGTGAAAGTTTTGGATTGATTGCCTTGATTATAGTCTTAGGTCAAGTCTTGATAGTAAGCTTTGGAGGTGAAATGTTTAATGTTACTCCTTTGTGTTGGCAAGATTGGTTGATTGTAATCTTTGGAACATCAATTGTTCTTTGGATTGGCGAGTTGTTTAGATTGATTAACAGACTTAAACTTAAAAAATAGAAATGTTTTCTCGTACCGAATTACTTTTAGGTCGTGAGGCAATAGAGAAATTGCAACAAGCCTCTATTCTCATCGTGGGACTTGGTGGGGTAGGGGCGTATGTTGCAGAAATGTTGTGCAGAGCAGGAGTAGGAAAACTTACTTTGGTTGATGGCGATACGGTGAGTGAAAGTAATAAAAACAGACAACTTTTAGCACTTTCTTCAACCGTTGGCAAGAATAAGACCGATGTATTGAAGCAACGTTTAGAAGATATAAATCCAAATATAGAAATCGTAATACATACAGAGTTTCTTAGAGATGAAAGTATGATTTCGCTTTTAGAGAACAATAAGTTTGATTACGTTGTTGATGCAATAGACACCCTTTCTCCAAAAGTTTTTTTAGCGGCTTGGGCAGTTTATTTTGATATTCCAATAGTTAGTTCTATGGGAAGCGGAGGAAAAATAGATACTCAGCAAATAGAAATAGCAGATATTTCAAAGACTTATAATTGTGCATTAGCCAGAATGATGAGAAAGAAGTTGCATAAATTAAAAGTGTATGAAAATATAATAGCAGTGTTTTCGCCCGAAGAGGTTTCAAAGGATTGTGTTGTGGAACAAAGAAGCGAAAACAAATTGTCTAATGTAGGAACAATATCTTATATGCCTGCAATGTTTGGTTGCACAATAGCAAGTGTGGTTATTAGAGAACTAATAGGCATAGAGGTAATAAAAAGAAAGAATAATGGAAGGAATGATAGAAGTGTTTTGCAGAAATACAGATAGACGCTTTTTGGTGCCTTGTGGTGCTGACTTAAAAGAGGTTTTGAAGTATTCGCAATTGGAAAATGAAGAAAGAATTTTGGGAGCTTTGGTAAACAACAAAGTTCAAAGTATGAATTACAAAATATATACTCCAAGAGAAGTAGAGTTTTTTGATTATAATTCTTCTTTTGGTAGAAGAATGTATGCTTTGAGTTTGATGTTTGTTCTCTATAAAGCAACAAAAGAAGTATGTCCTCAGTATGAAATCTGTATTCAACACTCTATGAATGACGGATATTATGTTGAGTTTGAAAATTCGGAAGTTAATCTTGTGGAACTCTTGCCTGTGATTCTTGAAAAGATGAAAGAAATTGTAAAGGCAGATATTAAATTTCAGCGAGAATTGATTCCTACAAACAAGGCAGTGGAATTGTTTAAGAAAGTGGGAATGAACGAAAAGGCAGACTTGCTTTCTTGTAGCAAACGTTTGTATGCAAATGTTGATATTTTAGATGGTACTGTTAATTCTTTCTTTTTTGATTTAGTTCCTTCTACTTCTTATTTAAAAGTCTTTGATTTATATCCTTACAACAAAGGAATGATTCTTCAACTGCCTACAAAAAATCATAGAGAGAGTGATAAATTGTTTTCAGTCTTTCAAGAACATAAACAATGGTTGAAGGTTTTGAATACTCCTTTTGTTTCGGATTTGAATAAGGTTGTTTCTGCAAAGAAGGAAAATGAATTGATTCAAGTCAGTGAGGCATTGCACGAAAAGAAGTATGCTCAAATTGCAGACGAAATCAACAAAAGAGAAGAGAAAGTAAAACTTGTGCTTTTGGCAGGGCCTTCTTCTTCGGGAAAGACAACCTCTTGCAGAAGAATCTCTACACAACTTTCGGTTTTAGGCTACAATCCTATTCAGATTTCACTTGATGATTATTTTGTAAATAGGGAATACACTCCAAAAGATGAGAATGGAGATTATGATTTTGAGTGTTTTGAGGCCTTGGATACAGAATTCTTTGTTTATCAAATGAAAGAGTTGATAAAAGGCAATAAAGTGAGCTTGCCAAGGTTTAATTTCCTTACAGGACAAAGAGAAGAAACTAATCAAGTGCTTCAAATGAAGGAAAATTCCATTCTTATAATTGAAGGAATACATGCTTTGAATCCTCGATTAACAGAAAGCATAGATGATAAGTATAAATACAAGGTGTTTGTTTCGGCTTTGACACAAGTAGCCTTAGATAAACACAACCTTATTTCAACCTCCGACAATAGATTGATAAGAAGAATTGTGAGAGATAATAATTATAGAGGATATTCTGCTGAGGATACAATAATGCGTTGGGATAGTGTTCGCTCGGGAGAAGAAAAGCATATTTTCCCTTATCAAGAAAATGCCGATATTATTTTCAATTCTTCACTTTTATATGAAATTGGACTTTTGAAACCAATAGTTGAGCCTTTGCTTATGGAGGTTGGACAAAATTCTCCTGCATACGCTGAGGCTAAAAGATTGCAAACATTTTTAGCAAACTTTAAATCATTTCACTCCGATTTTATTCCTCCAACTTCAATTATGAGAGAATTTTTAGGCGGTAGTAGTTTTAATTATTAGGTCTTTGAAATAGGTTTAAAATTTTATGAATCAATAAATTAACTTAAAATGTTAATAACCTATGTTGAAAAAAGAGTGAAATAAAGTGTGAGTAATGAAAAAAAAGTAGTAATTTAGCACCCTCAATAGATAGAAATAGAGTAATAAATAACAAACATCAATAACAAGATGGAAGTAAAAAAATCAGACAAAGCGAACTTGGAGAAATCAAAAGGTATCTTCTTTCAATTAGGTTTGGTTATAGCTTTAGGAATCGTTATTGTAGCATTCGAATGGAAGAGTTATGACAAAGAAGCTGAAGAAGTACAAATTACCCAAGTTGTTCAAGAAGTGGAAGAAATGGTAATCCAAACAAAAGCTGAGGAACCACCTCCACCACCAGAAGAACCACCACAAGCAGAAACAACAGAATTTGAAATTGTTGATGATGACCAAGAGTTAGAGAACGAGTTCAATATTGAAAGTTTTGAAAACACAACAAATGCTGACGTTTTCATTCCACAAGTTGAAATTGAAGAAGTAGAAGAGGAAAAAGAAGAAACAACTATCTTTACTGTTGTGGAAGAAAGTGCGATGTTCCCTGGCGGACAAGCAGAATTGATGAAATATCTTGCTCAAAACATCAAGTATCCTCAACAAGCAAGAGAAACAGGTACACAAGGATTAGTTTATGTTACTTTCGTTGTGGAAAAAGATGGCTCTTTGACAGACATAAAGATTCTAAGAGATATAGGATCTGGCTGTGGAGAAGAAGCAATCAGAGTTGTAAAATCAATGCCTAAGTGGAAGGCTGCAAAGCAAAGAGGAAAGGCTGTGAGAATGCAATTCAACTTACCTGTTAAGTTCACATTGGCTGGATAAAAAAGAAAATTTAAATTAATAATACTTTTGGATATAGATTGTAATCAACGCAATCTATATCTTTTTTTTTGATTAAGAGTTTAATGATTACCGTAAATAGTATTTCAATTCATTTTTCAGGAAATTATTTGTTTGATAACGTAAGTTTTGTTGTTGGCGACAGAGACAGAATTGGCCTTGTAGGAAAGAATGGTGCAGGAAAATCAACACTATTGAAAATCATAGCTGGACAACAAGAGTGCGAAAAAGGAAATATAGTTGTTTCTAAATATCAAACAATAGGTTATCTTCCGCAAGAGATGATTCCAAGTTCAACAATGAGCGTGATAGATGAGGCAATGACTGCTTTCAAAGAGGTTAATTCCATAAATGAAGAGTTGGAACGCCTTAATGAGCAAATAATTGCTTCAACAGATTATCTTTCCAAAGAATATGAAAATCTATTACAAAGACATTCGGAATTAACCGAAAGACTCAACGTTATGGGAGCAAATAATATGCAATCTCAAACCGAGAAAGTATTGCTTGGATTAGGGTTTACTCATAGCGATTTTACAAGAAAAATGAATGAATTTTCATCTGGCTGGCAGATGAGAGTAGAATTAGCAAAGATTCTTTTGCAAACACCAAATACAATCTTACTTGACGAGCCTACAAACCACCTTGATATTGAATCAATACAATGGTTGGAGAGTTTTTTGGCGAATTACTATGGTGCGGTAATACTTGTCTCTCACGATAAAGCGTTTTTGGACACTGTTTGCAAGCGTACGATAGAAATCAATTGTGCAAAGGTTTACGACTACAAGGTTTCGTATAGCAAATATGTAGAACTTTTGCTTGAAAGACAACAACAAGAAATTTCTCAACTCAATAATCAACAAAAACAAATAGCAGAAATTGAGAAATTTATAGAACGCTTTCGTTACAAGGCAACAAAAAGCAAGCAAGTGCAGTCTCGCATAAAGATGTTAGACAAAATGGAAAGGGTAGAGGTAACTCAAACCGACACATCTAACATTCATTTTAAATTTCCGCCTGCTCCTCACTCTGGAAAGATAGTTGTGGAGATAAATAACTTAAATAAGAGTTATGGAGATAAACTTGTGTTGAAAGATGTTAATCTTACGATTGAGAAAGGTGAAAAGGTTGCCTTTGTAGGAAAGAATGGAGAGGGAAAATCGACTCTTTCAAAAATCATTGTTGGAGAAATAACCGATCAAAGCGGAGAATGCAAAATAGGACATCAAGTAAAAATAGGTTATTTCGCTCAAAACCAAGCCGCACTCTTAGATCCAAACAAAACAGTCTTTGAAACAATTGACGATATTGCCGAGGGAGAAATCCGAACTAAGATAAGAACAATTCTTGGCAGTTTTCTTTTTGATGAAGAAGCAATAGAAAAGAAAGTAAAAGTCCTTTCGGGAGGAGAAAAAACAAGACTTGCTCTTGCAAAACTTATTCTTGCTCCTGTAAATCTTTTGATTCTTGACGAGCCTACAAACCATTTAGATATGGTGTCAAAAGATATTTTGAAAATGGCACTTATGCAATATGACGGAACTTTGATTGTGGTTTCTCACGACAGAGATTTTCTTCAAGGATTGACCGATACGCTTTACGAATTTTCACATCATCATATCAATATCTTCAAAGGAGATATTTTTGACTTCTTAGCAAGCAAGAAAATGGCTGACTTGAAAGATTTGGAAACCGCTTCGGAAAAGAAAAAAGAAGTTGTTGAAGAACAAATCTCTCAAAACAAAATAGATTATCAAAATCAAAAGGAAGCACAAAAAGAAGTTCGCAAGATAAAGAATCAAATCACAAAAATAGAAGAGGAAATAGAGGCAATAGAACAAGAAATTGCAAAAGCCGAAGAGGTGCTTTGCAATCAAGGAGAGGTGGATGCAGATTTTTATACAAAGTATGAAAACAACAAACAACTGCTTAACGAAAAAATGCAAAGATGGGAAGAATTGCAGACAATGTTAGATTAGCCTATCCTATTGTTCTCTCGGGCTTAGGACTTAGTATCGTTCAGTTTTTCGATACTTTAATGGTCGGACAAGTCAATAAAGAATCCTTGGCCGCTGTTGCCTTTGCTTCTGCTATTATTATAGTTTTCTTGGTCTTTGGTCAAGGAATGGGAATGGCTCAAACTCCTTTGGTTGGTCAAGCCTTCGCAAGAAAAGAAACTAAAAGAGTAGCAATAATTTTTCAAAATGCAATCCTACAAAATACATTAGTAGGAGTTTTTATAGTCCTTGCCTTATTGATTTTGCTTCCTTTCTTACCTTATTTAGGACAAGACGCCGAGGTGATAAAGTTTGCAAAGCCGTATTTCATTGCTACGGCTCTTTCTCTTTTGCCTGCACAAATCTTTTTGGCATTTCGTCATTTTATGGAAGGAGTCGGCAATACAAAAATCACTATGATAATAATCATTTCCGCCAATATTCTAAATATTATTCTTAATTACATTTTCATTTTCGGTAAAATGGGCTGTCCTGCAATGGGAGCATTCGGAGCAGGTCTTGCAACCTTAGTCGCACGCACTCTTATGCCGATTGCATACGTGGTTTTTATTCTCACAAACAAAAAATACAGACGCTATACCTTCTTTTTCAAAAAATCAAACCTACAATTATATATGCAAAAGAATATTTTAAGGTTAGGATTTCCGATAGCAGTGCAACAAACCTTAGAATGCTTTGCTTTTTCTATGATTACAATAATGATGGGTTGGTTTTCTACCGTTGTCTTAGCCTCATATCAAATAGCCTTAACCTTCTTTACTATGACATTTCAAATATCTTGTGGAGTAGCAAGTGCAACTACAATTTTGGTTTCGCATAGTTATGGAAGAAAAGACTATGATGCAATAAGAGAACAGGCAAAAACAGGGGTAGGACTAAGTGTTGCAACAATGACTGTATTCGGAACAATATTTATTCTTTTTCCCGACTTCATAACCTCAATGTTTACCGATGATATAGAGGTAATAAAACAAGCCGCACCTTTGTTTTTGATTGCAGGAATATTTCAAGTAATAGACGGCACGCAGGTTACTTTGCTTGGAGCGTTGAGAGGAATGAACGATGTAAACAAACCAATGAAGTATTCACTTTTTGGATATATTTTAATAGCACTTCCGCTTGCCTATCTCTTAGGATTTGTATTCAAATTAGGACCTTGCGGAACATTTTCAGGCATTGCAATCGGTTTATTAGTCTCTGCAATACTTTACAAAAAAAGACTGAAAACTATAATAATCAATAAAAAAATAGTATCTTTGCCCTCTGAAAATAAATGAAAATGAAAGCAGTCAAAATCGCAAAACTATTAGACGTACTCTCATACATAGCAATGTTAGGCGTTGTTATCTATTATTTTTTCGTTAAATTTGAAAAAATAGAGTATCTAATTCTATCGCTTTTAGGCGTGTGCATAATCAAAATGATAGCCTCAACCCTAAAAGCCTCTTATTACGAAAAACACTACAAACAATTAGAAGAAGACAATGAGTTTTTACAAAGAAGAATAAATGAATTAACAAATAATAATAAATAAACAAAATTAAATTTATGGCAACAACTGCAGATATTAAAAACGGATTGTGTATAGAAATGAACAACGACTTATTCACAGTTGTAGAATTTCTTCACGTAAAGCCAGGAAAAGGAGCAGCATTCGTAAGAACAAAACTTAAAAGCTTCAAAACAGGAAGAACATTAGAGCATACATTCCCTTCTGGTACAAAAATAGAAACTTGTAGAGTAGAACGCCGTCCATATACTTTCCTTTACAAAGACGATACAGGATATAACTTTATGCACGCAGAAACTTACGAACAAATAAACATAGAAGAAACTCTAATTAACGCACCTCAATTCCTTAAAGAAGGACAAGCAGTAGAAGTAGTAGTGCATGCAGACACAGAAACACCACTTTCATGTGAATTACCACCATTTGTAGAAATGGAAGTTACTTACACAGAACCGGGAGTAAAAGGAAACACAGCAACAAACGCAATGAAAGACGCCACAGTTGAAACAGGAGCAAAAGTAAGAATACCTTTGTTTATTGAAACAGGCGAAAGAATCAAAGTAGATACAAGAACAGCAGAATACTCAGAAAGAGTGAAGTAAATAAAACAAAGAAATAATTTAATAAAGCAAAGAAATAGAAAAATATTTCTTTGCTTTATTTTTTTAATTCATAGAAATATTTCTATCTTTGTGGCGTCTAACCATAAAATATTAGCGTTATGAAAAAAGCAGTATTTATTTTAGTTGCAGTTTTGCTTTATGGTACAATTGTAAACTCACAAAACATATCAGATACTTTATTTAATGATTATTTTTTGCCTGATTATATAGATATAGAGAATTGTGGCTCTACTATATATAGAGATTCTTCAACTTCTACGGTTGCGTTGAAAAGGGGACATTATTACTTTGGTAGTACAGGATGGCTTTATACAACAACAACTTCTGAGGGTATTCTTGATAGAGCACAGCCTTGTTATACAGATACTTTATTGACTGTAAAAGGAATTGCAATAGGGGTTAACTCTTTTTTTAATTCCTATAATTATTCAAAAGTACAACATATTATTTGTACTCATGAAACTTTATGGCTTGATGAATGGATAGATCTATATAATTCCACACCAAAAGGTAAATTGAAGTTAATGAATGAGAACTTAAATAGAGAAATTATATCAGTTGATATTGATACTAACTTTTATGTAGTAAATACACCAGAATATGCTTATTTGGAATTTGATTTTGATAGAAATGTTAATGTAAATGGTTTGTTTTATATAGTGGAAGATATAACGAATACTTCTACTCGTTTACTTGATATAGTATTTACTCAATGTAATTTTAATTGGTTATCATTGGTACGTACTGCAGAAGATACTATAGCAACATCTTGGATAGAATGGAATCATCATCCTTTTAATAATCTTACTGATGGACCTATTGGACAAAATAGTTATTATATGTATTATTCAGATGGAGGGTTTAGTGCTATTCCTAATGATTGTCAAATGTATATGTTCCCTATTTTTGCGGAAACAGACACTACCTTAGGCGATGGCACGTATCCTGATACTAATGTTTGTCTTTATGATGTAAATGTTGATAGATATTCCAACGTTTACCCAAATCCTGCAAGTGATATAGTAACAGTGCAATCATCTTTCAAAGTAAGAGAAATAGAAATCCATAATGCCTTAGGACAAGTTGTGCTAAGGAAACAAGGCAATCAAAACATTGAAACAATAGATGTGTCAAATCTTCAAAGCGGTGCTTACATCGTAAGAATAAAGACACAACGAGGCTTTGCAAACAAAAAGATTCTGATAGAATAAAACAAAGAGTTAGAAAAATAAAGCAAAGAAAAAAAATTTTTTTCTTTGCTTTATTTATTTTTTTCAAAGAAATATTTCTATATTTGCAACACATATTCAAATATTATGCAAAACTTCAAAAGCATAACCTACCTTTGCAAGAACAATTTAAGCAAATAGAGATGTTTGCTTCGTCTCTTGCTTTGAGCAAACATCGTTAAAATAAACCCAATCAAAGCAAAGAGAAAATAAAGTATTCACACTCTAAATTTTAGGAGGAAATAAAATGAAAAGAAGTATAATATTACTATTGGTATTACTGCCAATAGTCGCATTTTCACAAATGCAACACATAATAAGTCAAGGAAATACCACCACAATACAAAGAATTTTAGGAGGTAGTAATACAATCGATTCAAGTTTAATAAAGATTAGAAACATAGATAAGACTGATTTGCTTGTTTCTATGCCAGATTCTTCATTTATTCAAACAGTATTTGCTCATTCTACAATGGGAACAAATGCTACAACACTATTAACTTTTCCGCATTTAAAGATTTATGATTTTAAAATATTTGCAGGGAATATTTATTTTTGTGGACAAGATAGTAGTAGTGGAGTGGGATTTATCTCTTGGATGTCGATAAGTAATTTGCTTTCTGCAAACCCAGTAGCATTTACTGTGCAAAAAATAACAAATCCGATAAAGCCAAAAGCTGTAACAGACTTAGAAGTTTATAAATGGGAAGATAGCATACATGTTGTCGCATTAGCAGATAGTAGATACTTAATAGATATGAACACATCTAACCCAAGTACATATCAAATAATGCGACAAAATATTAGTCAGCCATTTAAAAAATTATCCGTTGGTAAAGATAAAATCATTACATTAGGTAAAGATAGTGATACATCACTTGTAATAACCGCTTTTGACAAAGGAAATATTTCTCAATATATGTATAGAGGATTTACACATCCAGAGTTAAGGTACAATAAATATGTCTTAGAAAATTCGATGACTAATGAAGATATATTTACCTTTGGTTATACTCATAGAGAATACACATCTAATAATTATTACAAAACAGATTTTGCTACATTTGAAGTAACAAATTGGATACACATAATAAATAAACAATATTTGGAAATCCCTGATGGAAAATTAGAACCAATAGATTTAGAGTTTTGCCAAGAAGATAGCACCTTATTGTATTTGGCAGGAGGGAATTATGGACATGATGAAATATTCCCAATAAAACATCTTGTGCATAATGACTATGTGATAAATACCATACAACCTAATGACACAATACAATATCCTATTAAGCAATATAATAGCATTATCAGATACGATAACTATTATTTTGCTGCTTTTGCAAAAGACACACCGTCAAGTAGAGGACTTATATTTGATTGTAAAAGAGATGTTTCTTCATTCCTAAATTGTGCAAGTTCAAATACAGGAAATGTTATAAATACTTTCTTTTTAGGGTACACATCTCTTAATGCTAATTATACATATATGTTAGGTCAACAAGACACAATAGTATTAAAGCATTCGTATATATCAAATTCATACACAATTCAATGTCAGTAATTTTAAAATTTAAGAATATGAAAAAAGTATTATTTATTTTAGCATTTATTATGCTTACATCTTTTGTAGTGAAATCGCAAAACACTGAAAATTATTTTTTACCCGATTTTATAGATGTAGAATATTGTAGCTCTTTATCATTTTATGACACAACAAGTATTGATACACAGACATATATGGCAAGGGATCATTATTATTTTTATGAAACAGGAAGAGCTCTGGGCATTAATCAACGTCTTGATAGGGCACAACCTTGTTATACAGATACTCTATTAACAGTTCAAGGCATTGCAATAGGCGTAAATAATCGTGTTTTTATAAAGAGTTTACAAAACGCAGCTTTCCCTGTACCTTCTGTGAGAGTAGCTATGATAGCAGGGGATGGTAATCCAATAGATATTAACTTTTATAGTTCTACTCCAAAAGGCAAATTGAGGTTAATGAATAACACTTTAAATAGAGAAATCATTTCCGTTGATATTGACACGAATTTTGTTCTTCAAGAATCAGGGTTATACTCTTACATTGAATATTATTTCCCTACTCCTGTAAATGTAAATGGCTTATTTTATATAGTAGAGGACATAACCACAAATTCAACCCAAATACCTCGTATGGTGTTTTCTGAATGTAATTTTGCATATCCATCATTAGTAAGGACAGCAGAAAATACGGCAGGATACACAATAGGCACTACTTGGATGCAATGGAGTGAACATCCTTACAATCAAGATTTGGAAGGAGAGTATTACTCTTCAAGATATCGTTATACCGATTTATATAATATAAGTCATGCGTTAGATTCACCAATTCCAAACACTTGTCAAATGTATATGTTCCCTATTTTTGCAGAAACAGATACTACCTTAGGCGATGGCACGTATCCCGATACTAATGTATGTCTTTACGATGTAAATGTTGATAGATATTCTAATATTTACCCAAATCCTGCAAAGGATATAGTAACAGTGCAATCATCTTTCAAGGTAAGAGAAATAGAAATACATAATGCCTTAGGACAAGTTGTGCTAAGAAAACAAGGTAGTCAAAACATTGAAACAATAGATGTGTCAAACCTTCAAAGCGGTGCTTACATCGTAAGAATAAAGACACAACGAGGCTTTGCAAACAAAAAGATTTTGATAGAATAAGAAAAAGATAGATAAAAAAAAGAGTGGAAAACCACTCTTTTTTTTATCTATTGTCCTAAGTAGGATTGTAAAATATGACTTCGTGATGTTTGTTTCAAACGCTTAATTGCTTTTTCTTTGATTTGACGCACTCTTTCTCTTGTTAAATCGAAGTTTTCACCAATTTCATCTAAGGTCATAGGAGGATAACCCTCTAATCCAAAAAACATTTTCAATATATCGCCTTCTTTTGGTGTAAGAGTTGAGAGTGCTCTGTTGATTTCTAATTTCAAACTTTCGTACATCAATTCAGCTTCTGGTGTGTCTCCATCTTCGTTTTTCATAAAATCATACATTGTATTCTCTTCATCGCTTGCCAAAGGTGCGTCCATAGAAAGGTGTTTGCCTGAATGACGAAGGCTTTCTTTAACTTCTGCATCAGAAATATCTAATTCCATTGCTACTTCTTCAGGATTAGGAGTGCGTTCAAATTCTTGCTCTAATCTTGCATAGGTTTTTGTGATTTTATTCATCGAACCTATTTTGTTTAGAGGCAAACGAACTATTCTTGATTGCTCTGCCAATGCTTGAAGGATACTTTGACGAATCCACCATACAGCGTATGAAATGAATTTAAAGCCTCGTGTTTCGTCAAAGCGTTGTGCTGCCTTTATTAAGCCGAGATTTCCTTCGTTAATAAGGTCTGGTAAACTCATTCCTTGGTTTTGATATTGTTTTGCAACAGATACAACAAATCTTAAATTGGCTTTTGTTAATTTTTCTAAGGCTATTTGGTCGCCTGCTTTAATTCTTTGAGCCAATTTTACTTCTTCCTCAGGAGAAATCATTTCTAATCGCCCTATTTCTTGAAGATATTTGTCTAATGAGGTGATTTCTCTGTTGGTTAATTGTTTTGTGATTTTGAGTTGTCTCATTATGTATTGTTTTTTTATTTTTTTCTAAAACTTCTTACGCCCTTTTGAAAAAATTGTTACAAATAATAAGCGTTTTTTTCAATTTCTTCTCTTACGCTATCAGGTATTAAATAACGTACTGATTTGTTGTTTCGTATGTTTTCTCTGATTAAAGAAGAAGAAATATCTATCATAGGGGCGTTAATCTTGATAACGTTTTTTAAATTTAAAAGTTCACTTTTTTCACATCTCGGACGTGGATAAACAAATATTCTATAATAATCTAATATTGCTTGATGGTTTTTCCATTTGTGGAAATTCTTTAAGTTGTCTTCGCCAATTATGATTGTAAATTCTTTATCGGCATATTTTTCTTGCAAATAAGTAAGTGTATCAATTGTGTAGGAGGGTAGAGGTAAAGAAAATTCTATATCACAAGCACGAAAATCATCGTTGTTTTCAATAGCCTTTTGAACTAAATAGTATCTTGCTCTATTATCTAAAAGATTGCTTCTTTCTTTAAATGGATTTTGTGGACTGACAACAAACCAAATCAAATCCAAATCGGAGTTTTCTAAAATTTGTTGTGCCAAAATCAAATGTCCGTTATGAATTGGATTAAAACTCCCAAAGTATAAACCTATCTTTTTATTGTATGTTTTCTTTGTCATAGTTATTTTTCTAAAAATTCATTGCAAATGTAAAAATATTTCTTTGTTTTATTCTCTCAAAGCAAAGAAATATTATTATCTTTGCCTAAGTTTTTTTTAATGAAACTTTATTTTGGTATGAAAAGATTGTTTTTTATTATATTATTGTTTTCAAGTGTTTTTGTTTATTCTCAAAATGTTAGAGTAAATTTAACGGGTAAGGGATTGGAAAACAGAAAGGTGAAATTGTCTGTGGTCGAGGATAGAATTTCTCTTTTACAGACGGAAAAAAGTGTGCAAACTGTTGCTGCGGGTGATAGTGTTGTGAATTTTGCTCTTGTTTTAGATGGTGTGAGTGAGCTTGTGCTTAGTGTAGATGCGTATTCTTATTCTTTTTTGGCTCAACCTGGTAATATTTATGAGTTAAATCTTAAAGATTTTAATTTTAATCTTGCAGATTCTTTTAATGTTTTGATGTATAGAGTGGAGTTGCCAATAGAGATTCTTAGTCCTGAAAATGAATTAACTGCAAAGATTATAAAATATGATTATGATGTTCAATCTTATCTTTTAAATAATAAGAGAAAACTTTATCCTATGCGTGATAGTCTTGCAATTGCAGGATTGTATGAGTTGAAGAATCAGTTTTTGCAGGGAGAGGATAAGTCTTCTTATTTTTATAATTATGTGGAGTATGAGTTTGCTGCTTTGGAAAGAAGTCTCTCTATAAGAAATTATAATAAACTTAGAAATAACCTCTTTATTGATAAGCCTATTCTTTATCATAATGTTGGTTATATGGATTGTTTTAATAATGTTTTTGATCATTATTTTTCAAAAGGTAACAAATTTGTGTCTCAAAGTGAGATTGAGTTTTGGCTTAATACTCACAATCATATTGATTTTTTAGATGCCTTAGGTAAGGACTCGGTTTTGAGAAATGAAAAGTTTAGGGAGTTGGTTTTTATAAAGGGCTTGAAGGATATTTACACAGATGGAACTTTTGAAAAGGCTGATGTGATAAAGCTTTTGGAGGCTTTGGCAAAGCAAACTAAGTTTGAAGAGCATAGAAAGATTGCTTTGAATACGGTTGAGGCGTTGTTGTCGATTTCTTTTTCCGGAAAGGAGTTCGCTAATTTTGTTTTGAAGAATGTTACTGATGAACTTGTTAATTTGTCTCAGTATAATGACAAGCCTTTGGTGTTGAATTTTGTGAAATTGAATGATGTGGAGTCAAAAAGAGAAATGGAGGTTGTTCATGCTCTTTATGATAGTGTGAAAACTAATTGTAATATTGTAACGATTAGTTGTGATAGAAATTTAGATGCTTTATATAATTTTGTGAAAAATACAAAAGTTGGTAGTAAGTATCAATGGCAAATGTTACATTTTGATGGTAATTATGATTTGCTTGAATATTATAAGGTGAAAGCCTTTCCTATGTTTATTTTAATTTCAAAAGAGGGTAAAATTCTTGAAAATCCTATGCGAAATCCGAGTGAGGGTAGCTTGTTAAGGTTTTTTTGATCTGTTTTTGTTTAATTCTTGATAGTGTGGGTGATAAAGCATAAGTGTTTCTCTTAGATGCAGGGTGTCTAAGTGGGTGTATATTTCTGTGGAAACTACACTTGAATGTCCCATCATTTCTTTTACTGCTATTAAATTGGCTCCTCCTTTTATTAAGGCTGAGGCAAAACTGTGTCTTAGTATGTGTGGGTGAATGTTTTTCTTTATTCCTGCTTCTTTGGCTATGGTTTTGATTGCTTGAAATACGTATTGACGTGTTAGTTGTTTTCCTCTTTTATTAAGGAATATAATGTCGTTGGATTTGGAATCAATGTTTGGTAGTTTGCTTCTGTGATTTTTTATGTAAAGTCTTAGTAATTTTAATGCTTTTTCGCCAATTGGAACAAGGCGTTCTTTGTTGCCTTTTCCTATTACTTTAATGTATTCGTATTTATAGTAAATGTCTCCTTTTTTTAGGTTTAATAGTTCACTTATTCTAAGTCCGCAAGCGTATAATACTTCAATTATGACACTGTCTCTAAAACCGTGGTAGGTGCTTTTGTCAATTACTGAAAGCATTTTTTGGATTTCTTCGTGAGAAAGAACGACAGGCAAAAGTTTTTCAATGCGAGAGGTTTCTAATAAGTCGCAAGGATTTTGTGTTATGCGATCTGTCATTATTAAAAAACGAAAATAGGCTCTTATTCCGCTGATTATTCTTCTTGTACTGCTGTTTTTTAGATTTATTTGCCAGAGAAATTCTTCTAAATGTTTCAATTCTACTGTGTGAATAGTGATTTCGGGATAGTTTTTATTCATAAAATCGAAGAATTTATTGCAATCCCTTTGGTATGCCTCAAATGTGTTGCTTGAAAGTGAGCGTTCAAAAAGTATATAGCTTTTAAAATCGTTTAAATCCTCTCCCCACATTGTTTTTTATTGAATTTTATTCAAATTTTACGGGACCTATGTTATTCATTAAACGCATAATTTTGTTTGCTCTGCGATTTAAATACTTGGTTGGGTGAGCGGGATTGCGTTTTAGGGGACTTGGAAGTGCTGCGGCAATGAGTGCGGATTGTCGTTTTGTGAGTTTTTTTGCTGAACGATTGAAATAGTGTTGTGAGGCGGCTTCTATTCCGTATATTCCATCACCATATTCTATTACATTAAGGTAAACTTCCATTATTCTTTCTTTTGACCAAAAGGTTTCTATTAAAAAGGTGTACCAAACTTCTAATCCTTTTCGTAAATAACTCCTTCCATTCCATAAAAATACGTTTTTAGCAGTTTGTTGCGAGATTGTGCTTGCTCCACGCATTGGTTTGTTCTTGCGTTTCGATTCTTCTACTGCTATTTTAATCTGTTCAAAGTCAAATCCAGAGTGTGATAGAAATAAATTGTCTTCTGAGGCAACTACGGCTTGAATTATGTTTGGTGAAATTTCGTCTATATCGACCCATTGACGTTCTACTTTGCTTGGTCGTTGCATCATAAGAATTGTAATCGGGGGATTGATTACTATATAAGCCACAGTGAGCAATATGCTAAGGCATATATAAGATAGAATAAAGATTCCAATATATTTTAAGGCTTTTTTAAACATTGTTCTTTAAATTTTGCTTGCAAAAATACAAAATTGTTGTATCTTTGCAAAATTATGAAAAAAGCATTCTATATAATATGTACATTAGTTCTGTTTGCTTCTTGTGCTTCTACGAGCAAGCATAACAAACTTTTGAAAAGCAATGATCAAAACGCAAAGTATGAAGCGGCAATGAAGGCTTATGAAAAAGGAGACTATATGCACGCTAATCAATTGTTTGAAAATCTCTTGCTTTATTCGAGAGGAAGAGATATGTCTGAGAAAGTGAATTTGTATTATGCAAAAAGTTTGTTAGGAAGTAAAGATTACTATTCGGCAGGTTATCAGTTTGAGAGTTTTGTTAAATGGTTTCCTTATTCGCAATATGCAGAGGAAGCATTGTTTCAAGCTGCTTATTGTAAATATTTGGAGTCGCCTGAAACGTCTTTGGATCAAACTTTGACAAAACAGTCAATAAATGCTTTTCAAGAGTATATTGAAAAATATCCTAAGAGCGAAAGGGTCGCAGAGGCAAATAAATTGATGGATAAATTGCGTGAAAAGTTAATTGAAAAAGATTATCAAAATGCTTATAATTACTATAAAACTATGCAGTATCAGGCGGCTTGTGTGAGTTTCAAAAATTTTTTGAATGATTATCCTGATTTGACTGAAAAAAGAGAAGATGCTATGTATTATATAGTGCTTGCAGGTTATGAATTTGCACGTAATAGTGTTGAGAATAAGTTGAAAGAAAGATACGAAACTGTTATCTTGGATTATGAACGATATTCTGTTGTTTTTTCTAATATGAAAGATAAGAAAAAACAAGAACAATTGAAGAAAATTTATAATGAATCAAAAATAATATACAATGGATTATAAGAGAACAAAGGCTGATACGAGTATTAAAACAAGAAATTTAAATGACTTCGATACAATGACAGGCAATCTTTACGAAACAATTGCTATGTTGAGTAAACGTTCTGATCAAATATCGGCTGATTTAAAGCAAGAATTGTACAAGAAAATTGAAGATTTTGCTGTTGCAACAGATTCTTTGGACGAAATACACGAAAATAAGGAGCAAATTGAATTAGCAAAGTTCTATGAACAACTTCCAAAACCTTATCTTATTGCAATAAAGGAGTATATGGACGATAAATTAGTCTATAAAAATCCTACTACAAAGGTGGGAATGGAAGAGAATAAAGATTTAAAATAAAAGCTTTTCGATATGAATTTAAGAGTTGTTGTTGCAATAAGCGGTGGAATAGCTGCTTATAAGGTGCCGTTACTTATACGAATGCTGAAAAAAGCTGGTTGTGAAGTAAAGGTTGTTGTAACGGAAAATGCTCTTGAATTTGTTACAATTACAACTCTTCAAACGCTTTCACAGAATCCAGTGTATAGTGAAATGTTTGCTGAAAAAAAATCTGATTTTACTCAACATATTGCTTTGGCAGATTGGGCTGACGTGTATATTGTGGCTCCTGCTACGGCAAATGTTATCGGAAAATATGCAAACGGAATAGCAGATGATTGTTTGACAACTACTTTGTTGGCGTTTGATAAGATAGTTTTCTTTGCTCCTGCTATGAATACTAAGATGTATCATAATAAAGTGGTGCAGGACAATATTGAAAAGTTGAAATCTTTGGGTGTAAATATAATTTTACCTGAGAAAGGCGAATTGGCTTGTGGCGTTGTCGGTGATGGAAGAATGGTAGAGCCTGAAACTATTTTTGCAACGTTAGAAAGTTTTGTTGAACAATCACAAGCATATAAAGGAAAGAAGGTTTGTATTACCGCGGGTCCTACCTACGAACAAATAGATGCTGTTCGCTTTATAGGAAACTATTCTTCTGGAAGAATGGGGTTTGAGTTAGCAAAAGTCTTTGCAGAAAAAGGAGCAGAGGTAAGTCTTATTACAGGACCAACTCAACAAACAATTGAGCATTGCAATGTGAAAAGGTTTGATGTTAAGAATGCAGCTCAAATGTACGATAAGACAGTGGAATGTTTTGAAAATTGTGATATTGCAATTCTTTCTGCTGCGGTTGCAGACTATACTCCAAAATCCACTTTTGATACAAAATTAAAGAAAAAGACTGATAGCTTAGTTGTAGAACTTGTTCCGACAAAAGATATTCTTGCAGAATTGGGTAGGAGAAAAAAAGAAAATCAAGTTTTAGTTGGTTTCGCTTTGGAAACCGATAACGAGTTGGAAAATGCAAAAGAAAAACTTAATAGAAAGAATCTTGATTTTATAGTTTTGAACTCATTAAAAGATGCAGGCGCTGGTTTCAATGTTTCAACCAATAAAGTAACAATCATAGATGCTAAGGGTGAAATTTATAATTCTGAATTAAAGTCCAAATATGAAATTGCATTAGATATTTCCGAAAAAATATTGTCTTAATGAAAAGGTTTCTTGTTTTTTGTTTTGCTTCTCTTTTTCTTTTCTCTGCTTTTTCGCAAGAGTTTAGGGTGAGTGTGAGTGTTAATTCAACGCAATTACAATCTTCGGATAGAGAAGTTTTTCAACAAATACAAGAATTATTAAACGAGTTTGTCAATGAAAGAAAGTGGAGTGATATTATTTACGAGGAATTCGAGAAAATAGAAGGCTCTATTTCAATTACAATAACCGAACACAGCACTCAGGAAGATTTTAAAGGCGATATAAATATTCAATTAAGACGTCCTGTCTATGGTTCTACCTATACAACAACGCTTTTAAATACGCAAGAACAGAATTTTACATTTAAATTTATTCAAGGTCAGTCTTTGGAGTTTGATCAAAACAATTACACTAATAATTTGGTGTCTACCATAGCATTTTATTTATATTATTTTTTAGCTCTTGATGCTGATAGTTTTGAATTAAATAGTGGTAATAAGTATTTTACTATTTGTCAAAATATTGTTACGGCTTCTCAACGTTCGGCCTCAAAAGGTTGGAAGAGAGCAGAGGATAATAAAAATAAATATTGGATGATAGAAAACTATACCAACACTACGTATAGATATATTCGTGAGGCAAGTTATCAATATCATCGTTTAGGATTAGATATGATGCAAGGTGAAAGTCAAGCCGAAGCAAGAAATAATATAATAGAGGGTTTGGAAAATGTTAAACGTGCACATAGAGAAAAATCTGACTTAGTTGTAGTGAAACAATTCTTAGATGCAAAGTCAGATGAAATAGTTAATATTTTTAAAGGTGCTCCTCAAAATGAGAAATCAAGGGTAGTGGATTTGATGAAAGTAATTGACCCTGCCAATACAAATAAATACGAACAAATATTACAACAAGGACAATAAAATAATTAAAAAATAAAATAATATGCAAAATATACCATTTAACAGAGCATTAGTCGATGAGATTATTGCTAAGAACAAAATCAAAAGTGTAGGTGCTGCTTCTATTAGAGAAGTGAAAAAAATCATAGATGAAGTAGAAGCTGCAACCGGAGAAAAGTTTGTGAGAATGGAAATGGGTATTCCTGGAATCCCAGCAGTACAAATAGGAGTTGATGCAGAGATAGAAGCATTGAAAAAAGGTTGTGCTGCAATTTATCCAGACATATATGGAACAAAAGAATTGAAACACGAAACAGCTCTTTTCGTTAAAAATTTCCTTGATGTAGAAGTGGAAGACGATGCTTGTGTTCCAACAGTAGGAAGTATGCAAGCAAGTTTTGCAGCTTTTATGACAATCGCAAGAATGGACGAAAAGAAGAATAAAATCTTGTTTATCGATCCAGGATTCCCTGTTCAAAAACAACAATGTAATATTTTAGGAATAGAAACTTTACACTTTGATGTTTATGATTACAGAGGAGAAAAATTAGAAGCTAAATTAGAAGAATATCTTGCAACAGGAGAAGTTGCAGCGATGATTTACTCTTCTCCAAACAATCCTGCTTGGTTCTCATTCAACGAACAAGAACTTCAAATCATAGCAAAAGTAGCAAATAAATACGATGTTATTGTTTTAGAAGACTTAGCATATTTCGGAATGGACTTCCGTAAAGATTATTCTAAGCCAGGTGTTGCTCCATATCAGCCAACTGTTGCAAAATGGGCAAAGAAATTCGTTTTAATGATTTCAGGTAGTAAAGCATTTTCTTATGCAGGACAACGTATTGCGGTAATGATTATCAGCAAAGACTTATTTGAAATGAAAACCGACTATATGAAGAAATACTTTACACAAGATTGTTTCGGTCGTGCAATCATTTTCGGTTCTCTTTACGCATTAACATCAGGAACTGCTTTCTCTCCACAATATGCTTTAACAGCAATTTTCAAGGCTTGTAACGATGGCTCATATAACTTCACAGAACCATTGAAGGAATATGGAAGAAAAGCAGAGCAAATGAAGAAAGCTTTGGTGGAAAACGGATTTAAGATTGTTTATGATAAGGATTTAGATGTTGATGTAGCAGATGGATTCTATTTCACATTCTCTTATCCAGGATTTACAGGCGAAGAATTATTAAGTGAAATGGCTTACTATGGAGTAAGTGCAATTTCTTTAAGCATTTGTAGAAGTACAAGAATAGAAGGAGTAAGAGCGTGCGTTTCTTTGGTACCTAATGAAATGATTCCTGTATTTGCTCAAAGAGTTAAGAAGTTCCACGAAGACCACCCAATTAAATAAGCATAAATGCAACAAGAATATAAAAGACTTATCCTTTGTCCTCAAAAGGATAAGTCTGTTTTGCGTAAGCACCCTTGGATTTTCTCAGGTGCTTTACAAAAAGCCAAAAGCGAAATAAAAGAAGGCGAGTTTGTAGAGGTATATAATAGTAATAAAGACTTCTTATGTGTTGGTTTTTGGCAAAATGCGTCAATTGCAGTAAAGATTCTATCTTTTGAAAAAGAGCAAATCAATTATAATTTCGTTTTAAACAGAGTTAAACAAGCAGTTGATTATCGTAAAAGTTTAGGATTCTTCTCTAATCATGCAACAAATATTTTTCGTTTAATCAATGCCGAAGGTGATTTTATGCCTTCGCTTATAGCAGACTATTATAATGGACTTGTAGTCTTGCAATTCCATAGCGTAGGTATGCTTTCGCTTCAAGAATATATTGTTAAGGCTTTGCAAGAGGTTTTAGGAGAAGATTGTAAGGCTGTTTTCTCAAAATCTTCTTCTACTTTACCAAAACAATGCGAAGGAGAAACAGATAGATTCTTGTTTGGAAACATAGAAGGCGATTGGTTTGCAAAAGAAAACAATCTTTCGTTTCGTATAGACTTTAATCAAGGACAAAAAACAGGCTTTTTCATAGACCAAAGAGTTAATAGAGAATTAGTACAGACGCTTTCCAAAGATAGAAACGTGCTAAATGCTTTCTCATACACAGGAGGATTTTCATTAGCTGCTATTCAAGGTGGAGCAAAAAGAGTTTTGAGTCTTGATATTTCTAAAAGAGCAGTAGAATTGTGTGAACAAAATGTAGAAGCTAATTTTTCAGAACACAATCATCAAGCCTTAGCGGTAGATGTCTTAGAATATTTAGATCAAGTGCCTAAGGGAGAATTTGATTTGATCGTTTTAGATCCGCCAGCCTTTGCAAAACACAATAGAAATCTTAATCAAGCCCTAAAAGGTTATAGACAAATCAATCAAAAAGCAATGGAAAAAATTGCCAAAGGAGGATTTCTCTTTACTTTTTCTTGCTCACAAGCAGTTAGTAGAGAGGATTTTGGAACTATGTTATTTTCTTGTGCCGCTATTGTAAATAGAAAAATAAGAATAGTACAACGTTTGCCTCACGCAATGGATCATCCGCAGTCAATATTCCACCCAGAAGGAGAGTATTTGAAAGGATTTTTGCTACAAGTTGAATAATCATTAAATTTTTTTTAATTTTGCCACCGATTTTTTAGAGAATATAAGAATGGAAACGCTGATATTATTGATTGAAACTGCAACAGAAAGATGCTCTTGTGCCTTAGCAAACGAGCAAGGTATTGTTTCGTATGCAGAAAGCAATGAACCAAATTCTCATTCTGCTAAATTATCACTATTGATTGATGGTTTATTTACTCAAACTAAGCATTCTTACTCTGATTTATCGGCAATAGCAGTTTCTATTGGACCAGGTTCTTATACGGGATTAAGAATTGGTGTCAGCACAGCAAAGGGTTTAGCATACGCTTTGGATATTCCTGTGATTGCTTTAAAGACTTGTGAAATTTTTGCAGCACCTGTACTTGAAAAAAATCCCGATGCTTGTTGCGTTGCAATGATTGATGCAAGAAGAATGGAGGCTTACGCAAGTATTTTCCATAATAAAAAAGAGATAAAGCCTTGTTCAGCAGATATTTTAGAAGAAGGAATTTATGAAGAATATCTTTCAGATAAAGAAAATGTGGTTTTTGTCGGAAATTGCTTAGAAAAATTAAAAAAAGTCTATGACTTAGAAAAATATTTCATAGACTTAGAAAAATATTCCATAGAGTTAGGAAAATATTTCTTAGACTTTTCTGTGGAATTGAACGCAAAAAATATGCAAGGCTTAGCATTTGAAAAATATAATAAAAAAGAATTTGTAGATGTTGCTTACTTTGAACCTTTTTATTTAAAAAATTTTGAAGCAGCACCATCAAAAGTAAAAGGATTACGTTAGTGGGAAAAAATAAATTAGCGAGATTTGCCGAAAATGAAACGTTTGCAAATCTTTTTCAATTAACATACGAGCAAATAACAAAAGAAGGATTTGCTCTAAAAGGCAAATGGAATAAAGAATTTTTTAAAAACGACAATCCAATCGTTTTAGAACTTGGCTGTGGTAAAGGAGAATACACAGTAGGCTTAGCAAAAAAATATCCAAACAAAAACTTCATTGGCATAGACATAAAAGGAGCAAGACTTTGGAGAGGTTGCAAGACCTCAAACGAAGATAAAATGACAAATGTCGCTTTTGTGAGAACGCATATTCAAATGATAGAAAGTTATTTTGCACAAAACGAAGTGTCAGAGATCTGGATAACATTTCCAGACCCTCAATTAAAAAAGCCAAACAAACGCTTGACTTGCGAAAGATTCCTTTCCTTATATAAAAATATATTAAAACCAGAAGGAATTGTTCATTTGAAAACCGATTCACAAGAATTATATGAATTTACCAAAGATGAAGTTTTAATTCCAACCAAAAGGGAAATCCTTTACTTTACCTCAGATCTTTATAACTCTGATTTCAAAGAAGATGTTATAGAAATACAAACCTTTTACGAGGCAATGTATTTGAAAATAGGCAAACCAATAACCTATTTGAAATTTAGACTTTAAAATAATAAAGAATAAATATAATCGTTTATAAAACTGTAAAATAGAAATTAAATAATAAATTAATAAACACGAAAAAAAGATGAAAAGAACAATCACAACATTTTTTATGATTATCTGTTCTGTTTTTGCCTTTGCACAACAAGCAGACGATGCAGCAGCAACAAATAAGTGGATTGAGGCATACGAGAATTACAACACAGCAAAAGATTGGAATTCTATGCTTTCACAAGCAGAAGCCTGCAAAGCAGAAATACCAAATTGGGAATTTGTTTACTACTATGAAGGATTAGCAAATTTCAACCTTAAAAACTATCAACAAGCAGTATCGGCTTTTGATAAATTCATAGAAAAAAACACTGCAACTCCTGCTGCCTATCTTTATAGAGCAAATTCATATTTAGAAATGAAAGAAGCAGATTTTGCAATAAGAGATTACGATACATATTTACAAGCAAATCCAAATGATGTTGCAGTTATGCTAAACAAAGCACAAGCAAGAATGATTAAAAAGGATTATGCAAATTACATAAACGACCTTAACGCAGTCTTAGCTATTGAACCAACAAACGTAGGAGCCTTAGCAAATAGAGCATCTGCATACGCAATGCAAAAAAATTGGCAAGCAGTAATTACAGACCTTACTTCTGCTCTTGCAATTGAAGAAAAAGCAGATTTTTACTATGATAGAGGATTTGCAAACTACTCTATGAAAACACCTGAAAGCCTTCAAGCAGCAGTAGCTGACTTTACAAAAGCAGAAGAAAAAGGAATGAAATCAGAACAATTGTTTAATTCAAGAGCAGTCTGCAATAAAGCATTGAAAAACTATGCAAACGAAGCAGAAGACTATACAAAATTAATAGAATTGAATGCAAACAATGAAAAATACTATTACAACAGAGGAGTAGCATTGTTTAGAGCAGAAAAATTCCAAGAAGCATTAGCAGATTTCTCAAAAGCAATAGAATTAAAACCTGATTACGTAAACGCATACAAATATAGAGCAAACACATACGGTAAATTGGGCGATAAAAAATCACAAGCAGCAGACGCAGCGAAAGTAAAAGAGTTGCAAGGACCAGCAAAATAAAAACAAAACGAATATAAAAAATTGCAAAAGACGGAGTGAAAAACACAAAACTCCGTCTTTTTCTTTGTTTTATTTGGATATGTATTAAAATCTTCATAATTTTGCGGGCTGATTTAGTAGAAAATAAAAATAAATATATAATGGAAAATAACAAGTTATTTGCTGAATTTCCCGAAGTGTCAACACAACAATGGGAAGAAGTGATAACAGCTGACCTTAAAGGAGCTGATTATAACAAAAAATTGATTTGGAAAACCTTAGAAGGATTTGATGTTAAGCCTTATTACAGAGCAGAAGATCTTCAAACACTTGAATATCTTAATGGAAACCCTGCACAAGCACCATTTGTAAGAGGTTACAAAAAAACAACAAATGCTTGGGATATTCGTCAAGATGTGATTGAATGTGATATAAAAACAGCAAACGCAATCGCATTAGCAGGAATAGAAAGAGGAGTAAATTCTTTGGGATTAGTTGCAAAGAATTTGAAAACTGCTGCTGATATGAAAGAAATGTTGAAAGGAATCAACTTAGAAGAAGTTAAAATCAACTTCATAAAGAGTGATAACTACCTTGAAACATTAAAACTTTTCATAGAAGAAGTTAAATCACAAAACTTAGATAAAGAAAAAATCAAAGGTTCGATTAACTTTGATGCATACGCATATGCATTAAGAAATGGTAAATTCTACGAAGATTTAGATAAGAGTTATAATACATTAGTTGAAATAATTAATCTCGTAAAAGAAAACATACCTGCATTTGATGTATTAACAATAAACGGAAGCGTATTTAACAATGCAGGTTCTTCAATAGTTCAAGAATTAGCATACACACTTTCTGCTGCAAACGATTACCTTTACAATCTAACTCAAAAAGGAATACCTGCTCATTCAGTAGGATACAGAACTGTTTTCTCATTTGCAACAGGTAGCAACTACTTTATGGAAATAGCAAAATTGAGAGCTGCACGTCTTTTATGGACAAAAATTATGGAACAATACGCTCCAAAATGCGAAACAGCATATCAATTACACATTCACACAGAAAGTTCATTCTACAACAAAACAATTTACGATCCATACGTAAATATGTTGAGAACAACAACTGAAACAATGTCAGCAGCAATAGCAGGAGCAGACTCAATCTCAGTTTATCCTTTCGATGTTGCTTACAAAAAAGCAGACGAATTCTCAACTCGTATAGCAACTAACCAACAAATCTTATTAAAAGAAGAATCTTACTTAGACAAAGTAGTAGATCCATCAGCAGGTTCTTACTATATTGAAAGTCTAACAAACGCAATAGCAGAAAAAGCTTGGGAATTATTCAAGGAATTAGAAGAAAAAGGCGGATTTGTAGAAGCTATCAAAGCAGGATTAGTACAAGACGCAATCGCAACAATAGCAGCAAAAAGAGCAAAAGACGTTGCAATGCGTAAAACAACTATCTTAGGAACAAATCAATACCCTAACTTAACAGAAAAGAAACCTGAAATCAACAAACCTTGCTGTTGTTGTGGTGAAAAGGCAAATGAAATCAAAACATTACCATGTTCACGTTTAGCAGAGCCGTTTGAACAATTAAGAATGCAAACAGAAGAATCAGGAAAACAACCAAAAGTATTCTTATTGACTTACGGAAATCTTGCAATGCGTAAAGCAAGAGCACAATTCACAACAAACTTCTTCGGATTAGCAGCATACGAAATCATAGACAACGTAGGATTTGCTACAGCAGAAGAAGGAGCAAAAGCAGCCGTAGAATCAAAAGCAGATGTTGTAGTATTATGTTCTTCTGATGACGAATACGCAGAACTAGTTGCAGGAGCACTTCCAACATTGAAACAATCATTCAAACACATCATTGTAGCAGGAAACCCTGTTGAACAAATGGAAAGTTTCAATGCACAAGGCGTTACAGATTACATTAACGTAAAAACAAATGCCTTAGAAAGCCTTACAAATTACAACAAACAATTATTGTAAGACAAAGAAACACAATATATAATAAACAAAAAGGTGGGTTATTTCAATAGAATAACCCACCTTTTTTAATAATACTAAACCCGAAATCAGCTTTTAAATATTAAAACTCTTTTTACAATCCAATCATAATACCGAAAGAGAATGGTTTAGCTGAGTATTTGTAAGAATCTTTAAACATATCTACAAGTGCGTGGGTAACATAAAAAGTTGTTTTGTCGAGTTCTATGCCGAACATAGCGTCTGCCTTGAATGTATTAAACTCATTGAAAGCTGAACCTGTGTATTGTTCGGTTAATTCGCCGTTTTGTATGAAAGAACGTTTGAATCCTGTGTGAGCACAGCGGTAATTTATTCCGCCAATTGCACCAATATGAAGTTTAATCTTTTTATGCAGTTTAAAATTGACCAATAAAGGAACTGTAACATAGCGCGCTACAAGTTTTGATTCTTCAATTGAGTAATTATTTGTTTGAGGGGTTGTAGGAAAATCGTAATTGTAGAAACCGTTTTCAAAGTTAAAAATATTGCTTTGGTAACCTACGCCTGTTGTAATAGAGACTGTATGTGCTGGAAACAAGGTCCAATTCCATAAAATGTCCCATCGACTTGACCATTTTAAAGAATACGGATCATTTCCGCTTGGAGTAGAGAAGAAATCTTTGTTACTCCAATTCAAATAACTATATCCGAAAGCAAAATTTGTCTTCAAAATCGGTTTCTTATTGTTTAAGTTAGGGTAAATGTGAGATAGAATTTCATAAAAAACGTCAGTGGCAACCAATTTCGTATAATCTCTTACTTGTGCAGAGGAATAGCTGTAATTATGTTCACCATCGTAAACTATAATCGTTCTTACGTCCATTTCTTCCAATTCTTTTTCCAATACTACTGAATCGGCTTGAATGTAAATTGTATCATTGGTATATATTTTGTTTTTCTTATATACATTATCCAATTCGTTGTAAAGTACATCCAAAATTTTGTCGTGGTCTTTTTCTGCAAACATTACATCTTTCAGTTCTTTGGCTTGCTCTTTTGAAACTATACAAATATAGTTTTTATACCAACCTCCGCTGCCTTGATGCAAAGTTGCATTAAATTTAAGATTAGAATCATCTTCTTGTGCTTTGATTTCGTTTGCATAAAAGCCGAAAATCAAAACTGCAACTATTAAAATACTCTTTTTCATAATAATATTTTTTTATTTGTTTTATAATCCATACATTACACCAAATGCGAAAGTTTTTGCAGAGAAAGGATAGGTGTTGTCAAACAAATCCACCATTGCATGATTGACATAGAAAGTTATATTATACATTTCTATTCCAAACATAAGGTCTGCTTTGAATTGATTAAAGTTATTGAAAGCAGATCCTGAGTATTGATTTGTTGTAACGCCGTTTTCCTCAAATGAACGAACAAATCCACTATATTGATTTGAAGTTACAATACCGCCCATTACGCCAAAGTGTAGTTTAATATCATCAAATAATCTTATATCTATTAAAATCGGAATAGTAACACAATGATGTATCAAATTGTTTTGCTTGATTGAATAATTATCTGTAAGAGGAGAGGTTGCAAACTCATAATTGTCAAATCCGTTTTTAAATAAAAAATAATTTGTTTGCAATCCTATGCCTGTTGTAAGCGAGATTATGCTTTCTGGGAATAAGGTGCATTTTATCAATACGTCGCTTTGCCAAGCCCATTTAACAGAATATGGATCATTTGCTGAAAGAGGTGTGAAGAAACCTTTGTTACCCCAATTCAAGCTGCTACTTCCTGTTACCAAATTACACTTTGCGATTGTGCGATTAGTGTATTTCTTTTTTACTTCTGTTTCTTCTCTCCAATCAACAGCGTTTCCTATTCCTGTAATTATGTCTGAAAAGGTTGATTTTTTTAAATTCAATGTTGTTGTATTGGAAAATTCTTGCGAGAGATTCTTTTTGTAAATAGTAATTATTCTTTCGTCATATATCCTCTTCTTTTTTTGCGTTATGTTTTTGATAAAGTTTATAGAATCAGCTTGAATGAAAATAGTGTCTTTTTTTGAGCGATTTGTTTTACTATATAAATTATCTAATTCATCATGAATCTTTTTGATAATAACATCTTGATTTTCTATTGCATCAATTACGTTGTAGATTTCTTTGGCTTTTTCTTCCGAAACCAAGTAAATGTAGCTGTTTAACAAATATCCCTCGCCTTGATATATGGTTTTAGATTCACTATAAGAATTATCTTCATTTTGAGCCTTTACTTTATTTGCCGAAAATAATAAAGCAATAAGTGATATTAATGTTACAATTTTTCGTGTCATAATATTTCGTTTTTTTATCTGTTAAACATTTTTACTTGTCTTTACTTTAAATTCTTTTTCTACTACTATCAATTTTTCTTCTCCTAACTCCTTTGCAAAATTTATTATCTCTTTTGCTTTTATTATGAATTTAGGAGTCTCTTCTATTATTATCTCTCTATCACTCCTATAAGTCTGTTTTATAAACTTTGTTTCGCTCTCTATTTTAGGAGTTGCAAGTTCTGTTTCTATGAATGCAAATTGATGAATTATAGTGTCATTTTCGTCCTCTATTGAGAAGTAAAAATTTTTCTTTGTTTTAGAAATTTTTTTCTTTGTTTTAGAAAAATATTTCTTTGAATTATTTTCTTTTTTCTTAGTTTTATTTTGAGTAATCAAAACAGGCGTTTTTCCTTCTATCACAACCTCTTTTTTTAATAGTGGTTTGATTGCAAAAAATAGCAATAACACAGCGGCAATTCCACAAGCCCACTTCACGTATCTTGGAGCAAAAACAATCTTTCTTGCCTTTTTGCCTGTTGCAAGAGCGAAAAGTTCGTCCTTGTCCTCAAAAACTATGTTCAAAGGTTTGCTTAACTTCTCGCATTCTTGATATGAAGAAAGCATTTGCTTGTATTGAGGATTTTTTTCAAGAAAAGCCTCAACCTCTTTACGCTCTTGATTGCTCAAATTACCTTCTGCGTAATCAAAAAGAATAATTTCAATATTTTCTTTACTTATTTTCATAAACTTCTTTTAGTTTTAATTTTGCACGAAATATATTTACTTTTACATCGCTTTCACTTAGGTTTAAAATCTCTGCGATTTCCTTTACCGAAAAGCCTTGCCACTCCTTTAACATTAAGCATTGACGCATTTTTTCGTTGAGTTGTTTTAGTAAATAGTCTAAAAATTGTTCGTTTTCGGTGTTTAACTCGGTTGTTGTAGGCGTTTCAAGAGTGTTTTCCCTTACTTTATTGTAGCGAATGTGTTTTAACATATTATTATGAGCCGTTGTAAAAAGCCATTGCTTTGTTTTCTCAAACTCAACACTCTCTTTATTGTTCCAAAGAGCAAGAAAACTATCTTGAAGTAGGTCCTTTGCAACCTCGCTATCGTGAATATTCTTCACCAAATAGCGAAATACATCGTCAGAATGTAGTTTTATTAGTTTCTTATACTCTTTTTCAGTCATTATTTCTTTCTTAGTCTTTGCTAATATAATCCCTTACCTACCTAATTGGTTACAAAAGTAATGAAAAAATCTTCTTTCAGTCGGAAAAACTGTCAAAAATGACAGAAATTTCGATTGAAATTTGTTTTGCATTGAAAGAGTTTTTAATTTTGTAGTCGAAAAAACTGTCAAAAATGACAGAAATTCCGAATAGAACTATGAAAAGAATTGATAGAAACAAGTATTTGAATGAGTTAATCTCATTAAAGAATAATGGAATGATAAAAGTAATAACAGGGATGCGAAGATGTGGAAAATCTTTTCTTCTTTTTGATATTTTTACTTCTTATCTAAAAGAAAACGGTGTTGATTCTGAACATATAATTACTGTGAATTTAGAGGATTATAAAAGTAAGGCTTTGAGAAATCCAGATAATCTATATTCTTATGTTGAAAACAAAATTGTAGATGAGGGTTTGTATTATATTTTGTTAGATGAAATTCAAATGCTTAATGAATTTGAAGATGTGTTGAATGGATTTTTGAAAATGAAGAATGTAGATATTTACGTCACAGGAAGTAATGCAAGGTTTTTATCAAAGGATGTTATTACGGAATTTAGGGGTCGGGGTTTTGAAATAAAGATGTATCCTTTAAGTTTTAAGGAATATTTTTCTGTTTCTTCGAGTTCTGTTTCTTCTGCCTTGAATGAATATATGCTTTATGGAGGTTTGCCTCAGGTATTAACATATGAGAAAGAAGAACAGAAAATAAAGTATTTGAAATCTTTGTTTGAGGAAACTTATATTAAGGATATTAAAGAGCGTTACAAGATTAAAAAAGATGGGGATTTGGAAGAACTTATAAATATATTGGCTTCGGGAATTGGTGCTTTATCTAATCCTAATAAATTGGCGAATACGTTTAAGAGTGAAAAGAAATCAAATATATCATACGATACAATAAAGGATTATATTGAGTATTTGTGCGATTCTTTCCTTATAGAAAAATCTACTCGCTATGATATAAAAGGAAAGAAGTATATAAATTCCCCTTTTAAGTATTATTTTATGGATTTAGGTCTTCGTAATGCTCGACTAAATTTTCGTCAGTATGAGAAAAGTCATTTGATGGAGAATGTAATCTATAATGAATTGCGATTAAGAGGCTTTAATGTTGATGTAGGTGTTGTTCCTATTGTTTTAAAAAATGAAAATGGTGGACAACAACGCACAAATTTAGAAGTGGATTTTGTATGTAATTTAGGAAATCAGCGATATTATATACAATCTGCTTATCGTATGGAAACAGAGGAAAAGATTAAACAAGAAAGAGCTTCATTACTCAAAGTTGATGATTCGTTTAAGAAAATTATTATAATAGGAGAGGAAATTCCTATAATAAGAGATGAGAACGGAATCATAACAATGAGCATTTATAACTTTTTATTAAACGAGAATTTTTTGAATTTCTAATTTTTTTCTTTGTTTTACAAAATTTTTTCTTTATTTTAATTTCTTGAAACAAAGAGTTTTAGAATTTTTTCTTAAAAAAAACTTGCAAAAATATTTGTTGGTTTAAAGAAAACGCTTATTTTTGCAATCGAAATCAAATTTGTAATGATTACAATTTTGAAAAAATAAAATAAAAGAACAAGATAGTTAATTAAATGTTTAATATAAAAAAGTAAAACTATGCACAACACAAGAAAAGTTACAAATGATTATTATTGGGTAGGAGGAAATGATCGCAGATTGGCGTTATTTGAAAATGTTATGCCGATTCCAAGAGGTGTTTCTTACAATGCTTATCTTTTAATGGACGAAGACAAGACTGTTCTTTTGGATACGGCTGATGCTTCTGTGTCTTACCAATTTTTTGAAAACGTTAAGTACGTTTTAAATGGAAGAAATTTGGATTATCTTGTGGTTAATCACATGGAACCTGACCATTGTGCTTTGATTGAGGACTTAGTTTTGCGTTATCCTGAGTTAAAATTGATTGGAAATGCAAAAACTTTGACTATGATAAAGCAATTCTTCGATTTTGAAGTGGATAGCAGATTTATTACTGTGAAAGAAGGAGATGTTTTTGAAACAAAAAATCACAAACTTACTTTCGTAATGGCTCCAATGGTGCATTGGCCTGAGGCAATGTTTACTTATGATATTACAAACAAGATTTTATTCTCGGCAGACGCTTTTGGAACTTTCGGAGCCTTGAATGGAAATCTTTACAATGATGAAGTTAATTTTGATAGAGATTGGATTGATGATGCAAGACGCTACTATACTAATATAGTTGGTAAGTATGGTCAATCTGTTCAAACGGTTTTGAAAAAGGCTTCTACGATTGAAATCAATATGATTTGTCCTTTACATGGTCCGGTGTGGAGAAGCGATTTGGGATACTTTATTGACAAATATAATAAGTGGAGTTTATACGAGCCAGAAGATAAAAGCGTGATGATTGTCTATGGTTCTATGTATGGAAACACTGAATCGGTTGCAGAAAAAACAGCAACTCTTCTTTCAGAGGCTGGCGTAAAAGATGTAAGGTGTTATGATGTGTCTTCAACTCACGTTTCTTACTTGATTTCTGAGGCTTTCCGTTGCTCACACATTGTTTTGGCGGCTCCAACTTATAATGGAGGAGTGTTTACTCCAATGGAAAATTTCTTAGTGGACTTAAAGGCTCACGGTTTACAAAAAAGAAGTTTCGCAATCATTGAAAATGGAACTTGGGGACCTGTTGCTGGTTGCAAAATGCGTTCAATGGTTGAGGAAATGAAGGATATGAAAGTTCTTGAATCAACTCTTACTGTTCGTTCTTCTATGAAAGAAAATCAAATTGCGATGTTAGAAGAAATGGTAAAAGAAGTTGTAGAAGATTTAAATAAGTAATAATTAAAAAAAGTCAAAGATATGAATGTGTTAGATAAGTTAGAGTACGGACTATTTGTGTTATCGGCTCGCGAAAATCAAAAAGATAATGCTTGTATTACAAATGTTGCAATGCAGGTAACTGACAATCCGACAAGAATTGCTTTCACTGTGAACAAAAATAACCTAACTCACGATATGATTTTTAACACAGGTAAGTTTACTTTAAGCATTTTGACAACAGATGTGCCAATGGAATTGATACAACACTTTGGTTTCAAAAGCGGAAGAGAGGTCGAAAAATTTGAAAACTACGCTTTTGCTCAAAGAAATGCAGAGGGAATGTATTATATCACAGAAAAGTATGCAAATGCTTATATTTCGGGAACGGTTTTCTCTAAAATGGACTTAGGAACACATACATTGTTTTTGGCAGATGTAATAGAAACAAAAGATCTTTCTGAAAAGAAATCTCTAACATACGAATATTATCATCAAAACATTAAACCTCAACCAAAAAGTACAAAGAAAAAATCTTGGGTGTGCAAAGTATGTGGTTATGTTCACGAAGAAGAGAGTTTACCTCAGGACTTTATTTGTCCTTGGTGCCAACATGGTGTAGCAGATTTTGAAGTAATGGAAGTATCTAATTAGTATATTAATTTTAAAAACAAGAATGAATTATGGAATTAAAAGGAAGTAAAACAGAAAAGAATTTAATGGCTGCTTTTGCAGGAGAATCTCAAGCTCATACAAAGTATTTATATTATGCTTCAAAGGCTAAGAAAGATGGTTATGTACAAATGGCAAATCTTTTTGAAGAAACAGCTTTGAATGAAAAGGAACACGCAAAGATTTGGTTCAAACTTTTGCATGAAGGTGAAGTTCCTGACACAATGACAAATCTTAAAGATGCTGCATCAGGCGAAAATTATGAGTGGACAGATATGTACGCAAATTTTGCTAAGGAAGCAAGAGAAGAAGGCTTTACAAAAATTGCTGCACTTTTTGAATTGGTTGCAAAAATCGAAAAAGAACACGAAGAACGTTATCGTAAATTGTTGAAAAACATTGAAGATGGTGTAGTATTCTCAAAAGAAAATGATACAGTATGGCAATGTGCAAACTGCGGTCATATAATAATTGGAAAGAAAGCACCAAAGATTTGTCCGGTTTGCGACCATCCTCAATCATATTTCCAAGTTAGAGCAGAAAACTATTAAGATAGGAAAGTATATGAGTGAGAAGTGGGAATTAAATGCGGTAAAGCAATATCTTATTGAGAAGGATATAAAGCCATCTGTGCAAAGGCTTGCGGTAATGACCTATTTATTAGAGCATCGCACTCACCCTACGGTAGATGAGATATATTCTGAATTGCAAGATAAGATACCTACTTTGTCAAAGACCACTATATACAATACTTTGAAACTATTTGTTGAAAAAAAAGCAATTCTCGCTCTAACGATTGATGAAAAAATGGTAAGATTTGACGGATATAGACAAAGACATGCTCACTTGTTTTGCCATAGTTGCGGAAAAGTTGTTGATGTTCCTTTGGAATATGATGTCGAACTTCCACAAACCGAAGAGACAAAGGGTTTTGCTGACGTAGAAACACAGGTTTATCACAAGGGATATTGCAAAGAATGTTTGGAAACAAAGAATTTATATATTAAATAAAACACAAAGATATGAAAAAGTATGAATGCACAGTTTGCGGATTCGTATATGATGAAGCAATAGGCGATCCTGATAACGGAATCGCTCCCGGAACAAAATGGGAAGACTTGCCACAAGATTATACTTGTCCTTTATGTGGAGTTGGTAAGGAAGATTTTCAAGAAGTTAATTAAAAAGAAAGAGGCACTCGCAAGTGCCTCTTTTGTTTTGCTTAAAATTCTACTTCAAAATCTGTTCTGTTTACGTCTTGTTGGTCAATTATTTTTTGAAGTTCTTTTTCTAATTTACGTTTTTCTCTTTCCTTTTTTCTTTCTTTGCGATTTTCTTTCCAACGTTTCCAGAAAGGTTTCTTCTTTTTTGGTTTTTCTATATTTTCTTTTTTGATTTCTTTTTCTTCTTGTGGTTTTGTCGCTGGTTTTACATTTTCTGTATACGTATCGCTTATGTTTGCTAAGTCGTAAAGTTCTATTATGTCAATCAATAACTGAGGATATTTTGGATTTGTGGCATATCCTGCTTTTTTTAACCCTTTTGCCCAACCTTTATAGTCAGTTATTTTTAATTGAAAGAGTTCGGCGTATCGTTTTTTGCCAACAAGAAAAAGCGAATGGTCAATAAAAGATTGTTCTGCATTGTCATAAACTCTAAAACACTCGTTTTCTTTGTCGTCATCTTTGTACATTGTTTTCCCTTTCCAATCATTATGGCATTTTATCCCGAAATGGTTGTTGGCTTCTGTTGCAAGACGCGAGCGACCGCTGCCTGATTCTAAAATTCCTTGTGCAAGAGTTATACAAGCGGGTATTCCGTATTGTTTTTCCTGCTCAATGGCAATTTTTGTATAGGTATTGATGTAATCTTGTGTGGAATTACTTTTGTTTTGTCCTATTACAATTATAGAACTTAACATTAAAAATAAGAATGTTTTAACTTTCATAAAATATTTTAAATGATTATAAATTTTTTTGCGAAGATACAATAAAGAAACGAAAGTGAGCCTTTTTTGCGTTATGATTTTGTATTTTATCAACTAAATAGTATTTTTGCAAGTTGTCTTTAAAAGAAAAATATATGAGAAACGAATTATATTTATATGCTACTTATTATCAAAGTATGGGCATGAATGTGTCACCGATTGAGAAATCAAACTACAAAAAGCCTATTATAGATAATTGGAAACGTTATTTGACTATAAAACAAGAAGAAATATACAATTTTAATTGGGAAGATAGTGTTGGGATTGGATTGATTTCAGGATTTAATGACTATCGAGCATTAGATATTGACGAGTTGTATTATTCTTATTACGATAGGAAGGGAAGAATTGATGATTTTGTTGCAAAATGCCTTGCAATTTTAGGTTTACCACAGGATTATGCTTGGGTGATAGATAGCGGTAGTGGAAGAGGTCTTCATATTATTTTCAGAATGAATGATTTTGAATATTCCGAAGAGGTATATTCTTATAGTGCAAAGCGTAGAGAAGAAAGAGAATTATTTAAAAGAATGGAACTTCGTTGGAAAGCCTTTTTGGTTTTACCACCTTCTCAACACAAAGAGGGCGGAAAGTATCAGTTTCGTAACAATGCGATTCCTGCTTATAAGCCTTACTATGTTAATAATGATCATGTATATAATCTTTTAAATTATTTCTGTGGTGATTATCACTTTGAAGAGTGTAATTATAATGGAATGGATTTTAATCTTGTTAGAATTGCAAAGCAAGTTGCTACTTCTTCGCACGAAAACTGCTATGATGAGGTAGAAGACAATCTTGCGTTTATCAAAGATTGTAAATCAAAAGACGCTTTCAATACAATGGGAACGTTTTATGTTACTGGAAAAATGGTAGAACTTGATATGAATAAGGCTATCAATTATTTTAATCTTTCAAATAATGATATGTCTCATTTTAATATCGCTTCTTTGATTTCTATTGGCGTAATTTCTGGCTCGGAGGCTGATATGATGTTTCATTTGACGTTTTGTTCGGATTTTCCTACTGATAAATTGGATTTAGTCAAAGCAAATTATCAACTTAGAACAGGAAAACTATTTGAGAAATCAGATCAAACAAATAAAACTCAAATATTATTTTTTGACACAGAGGCAACTGGCTTGCCAGATGACTATGATGAACCAACTACAAATACGGCTAATTGGCCTCGAATAGTGCAATTGTCTTGGATTGTAACGAATGAAAAAGGCGAAAAACTGAAAGAACAAGATTTTGTAATATATCCCGATGGTTTTACTATATCTAAATCCGCAATTGACTTACATGGAATCACTCTTGAAAAGGCTTATGCAAACGGAAAGCCTATAAAAGAAGTGATTTCGTTGTTTTTAGAAGATTTTTATCAAGCAAAATATATTGTAGGACACAATATAGCTTTTGATAAGAAGATAATAGGAGCCGAACTCGTTAGAATGGGACAAGAAGATGTAATGGAAGAAAAACAATCCTTCTGTACGATGTTGTTAAGTACTAATTATTGTCGCATTCCTGGTTATTACGGATACAAATATCCTAAATTACAAGAATTATATCGCAAATTATTCGGTGTAACCTTTGATGGCGTTCACAATTCTTTTACAGATGTAAATGCAACTGTGAAATGTTTTTGGGAAATGAATAGAATAGGTTTGATTCCTTTGGAAGAAAATTTAGTAAATTCAGAAAATAAAATTCCAATTATTGACATAAATTTTGATTCAGAACAATTAAATTCTCAAAAACCACAAGAAGAAATAGAAATTCCACAAGAAGAGGAGGTAGAAGTAAAAGAAGAAGAACCTATTGTGGAAGAAAAAGTAGAAATTGTAGAAGAAATAGAGGAAGAACAAGAAATTATTGAAGAAGTTCCGCAAGAAGAACAAATAACAGAAGAAAATCGAAAGTTTTCTATTAAAGGTGTTGATTTTAATATGGTATTTGTAAAAGGGGCTTCGTTTAAAATGGGAGACGGAACTGAAAAAACTATTGGCGATTACTACATTTGTGATACTGCGGTAACACAAGCCTTATGGATTGCTGTAATGGGAAATAATCCTTCTTGGTATGAGAATGATAATTTCCCTGTTGAGAATATTAGTTGGAACGATGCGAGTGAGTTTGTAAGACGTCTTAGTGAGATAACAGGTAAAAATTTCCGTATTCCAACAGAAGCAGAATGGGAATTTGCAGCTCGTGGAGGTATTTACTCAAAAGGTTATCAATATTCAGGAAGTAATGATTTGGATTGCGTGGCTTGGTATAAGGATAACTCATTAAGATCAACTCATGCAGTGAAAACAAAATTTCCAAACGAATTAGGCTTGTATGATATGAGCGGAAACGTTTTTGAATGGTGTGATGATTGGATTGATGGACAATATAAAATTCTCAGAGGTGGCTGTTGGGGAAGTGCAGCAAAGGCTTGCTTGATTACTTATCGTTTTGATTCTTCTCCAAAGACGAAAGGCGGAGACGGAGGTGTGAGAATTGCAATGGATATTTAGAAAAAATGTAATAATTCTTTGATTTAGTTGTCTAAACAGTAGATAGTAACCAATAAAATTTGATGTTATGAAAAGATTTTTAAAATTAGTAGTTGTAGCATTCGTATTTATTTCAACATTGCTAATAACAAATGATACATTTGCAAGAAGGTATTCGCGTTCTTACACAAAAAATGTAATAAACAAAACAGCCTACATTATAGAACAAGCATACGACATAGCCTTTACGTATGATTTTTGGAGTGAGGCCTATCTTTCAAAAGCCGTTTATTATAATGATTACGCATACGATTTATATAGAATGAATTGTCGTAGTGCTGCTGTTCATTATTCACTAAAAGCTCGTCAATATGCCTTAATGGTTATAGATAATTGCGATGATTATTGGGAATTTTTCTACTTTACTTATTTCGGTTGGAGTTTTAGTTTTGGATATAATTCAAATTTTGCATACGCAAGCGGATATGCTAACGGATTTTACGATGGATATTTTGCAGCTTATTGCAATCGTCATAATCATCATTACGATCCTCATCACCATCACCACAATCCACCTCACGGAAACAAACCTCCACACCACAATCCACACAATGACAATCACGGAAACACAAATCATGGAAACGGACACGTAATAGGTAGAGGTGAAACAGGTAGTTTAAATCCTAATGTAGTAACCGGTGGTGGTGTTATAACAAGAAATAGTTTTAAAAACATAAATTACGATGAGTATTTCTCTGCTGACGAAATGAAAGATTTGAAAGATGCTCCTAATGAAACAACATTAGATAATAACTTCAAGAAAGAACGTCCAAATGTAGTGTTTGACAGTAAGGAACTCGCAAAACCAAACAACGAAGTAATAAGACGTAACAAGGAAATTTCAAATGAATACTCTAAGGATAACAAAGACAAAGGTCAAACTACAATAACAAAACAAATAGTGCCTGCTTCTGTAATAACTTCTAATAAAGAAATTAAACCAAATCAAGAAACTAAACCTGTAAGTAAGGAAACAAAACCTGCAAGCAAAGAAACTAAGCCTGCAAGCAAAGAAACAAAACCAATAACTAACAAGGAAGTTAAGCCAAACAAAGAAACTAAACCTGCAAGCAAAGAAACAAAACCTGCAAGCAAAGAAACAAAACCTGCAAGCAAGGAAACAAAACCTGCAACTAACAAGGAAGTTAAGCCAAACAAAGAAACAAAACCTGCAAGCAAAGAAACAAAACCTGCAAGCAAGGAAAAAGAAGTGAAATCTAATAAAAGTTCAAAAGATGTAAAGGCTTCAAAAAATAAAACTTCTAATAGATCAAAAGCAACATCAAAAGCATCATCTTCTTCTAAGAAAGCAAATTCTTCAAGTAAGAAAACATCATCTTCTTCTAAGAAAACCACTTCTTCAAGCAAAAAATCGGAAAAGAAACTTAGCAGATAAATAATATGAAAAGGATTGTAACTGTAATAAGTCTGTTATTAGTTGGTCAAATTCTTTTAGCACAAAAAGTAAAACCAAGAATAGAAAACGTAGTTGTTTATCCTAATGCAAGTTTAATTGAAAAAAACGCAGAGGTGAGCTTAAAAAAAGGAGATAATACCTTTTATATTGTAAGCAATTCACCAAGACTATTGCCCGAAAGCCTACGTTTTCAAACCAATGACCAATATCAGATAATCAGTTACAATCCTTTGTTTCAATATAACGAAGACTACAAAGAATATGTAAAAACTTTGCCGCAATCAAAGCAAGCATATTATATCTCTCTTACCGATTCAATAAAGAATAACGAAGAAGAAATATCAATTGTCAAAGAAAACATACAAATAACTCAAAAACAAATTACAGCACTTGATAATTTCCAACCAATATCTTGCTCACAAACTATTGATACAGTTGCGAAAATGAAGTCTGCCTTAGAGTATTATCAAACTAAAATGCAGGAATTGAAAAAGACTTTGCGTAAACAACAAAAACAACTTTCAGACTTACAAAAACAAAAAAACTCCTTAGAAAAACAAAAAGCACTTTTCCACCAACAATATGAAGAACAAGTGCTATCAAATGTTGAGAAAAATTACACAATCAAAATAGAAATCTATTCTCAAACCGCAATAGAAAAAGCACAATTAAACTATTCTTATCTTACAATAGCAAGTGCGTGGGAGCCAATCTATGATTTGAAAATAAATTCCACAACAAACAAAAACGAATTAAGCCTTCAAGCAAATCTTTTTCAAGGAACTTGTGAGGATTGGAAAGATGTAAACCTTTCTTTTACCAATGAAAATACAGGAAATACTGTTTTTTTACCCGAACTCTCTCCATACGTTGCAAATACTCTTGAAAACAGAGATGGATTCTTGAAATCTGCAAGAAAAATAGAAACTTCGTCAATGGAAGAAGAGGAAGATGTGGTTACGGATAATCTTTTAGGAAAAGAATTTCATTTAGAAAGAAAAATAACTCTTCCTTCGAGCAATCAAAATAAAACAATAAACATAAGCAAACAAGATTTAAAAATAGATTATAAATACATTGTTCGTCCAAAACTAACAAACAAAGCCTATCTTCAAGCACTTATTTGTGATTGGCAAGAATTAAATCTAATAGATGCTCGTTGTAACATATATTATAACAACAAATTTACTTCTACAACAATGCTTTCTCCTTCAAACACACAGACTGACACTCTTGTTTTGCCTGCGGGAGTTGATGAAAAGATAGCAGTAAAAAGAAAAGTCCACAAAACAACACCCGAAAAGACTGCTTTTTCAAAAACATTAGAAACAACAGTTGAAATAGATATTGTAATAAAAAACAATAGCGATAATACAGTTCGTTTAGAGATAGAAGACCAAATTCCAATCATTCATTATAATCCAGATATTATTATTACACCAATAGATTTGCAAGGAGCCGAAATAGATAAAGACGGAATCCTTACTTGGAATAAGGAATTGAAGCCAAAACAAGACCTAAATCTAAAAGTAAAATACCAAGCCAAATATCCAAAAGGCGCAAAACTCAATTTGAATTAAAGAAATAATTTTCGCTTTTTTTGTTAATTTTGCAAAAAAAATATTGTAATGAGAAATTTTTTCTTGATTTCGTTGATTTTTATCTTGATTTCTTCGTGTTCAAATTATGATAACCCGCAAGAAATGATAGAAAAAACAATGAATAGTTTTTATAAAAGTTTAAATAAACGTGATTTCGAGACAATGAAGCTTTATGTTTCTCCAAGAATGCAACAAAAAGTTTCTTACTTTAAAAATATAGGAGATGAATTAGTCGTTTATAAAAGTTTTAAAGTGCGAAACATAGAATTGAATGGCAATTTGGCAGTTGTAGAACTTGAATGTGTTGATGAATTTGATAATAAAATAATATGTAATTGGAATTTGGTAAAAGTAGATGATGAATGGAAGATAGATGTTTTTGACTTTTCTTCTACCGAATCCTTGAATTAACTATGATAAAAAAAGTATTATATATAATAAACCTTGTTTTTGTACTCCTATTGCTTGGTGTTTATGTAGGAGTGAGGGTAAGCCCCGAATTTATTGCCGAACTATCTTTGTTTTCCTATATTTACCCTTTTTTACTTATTGTAAATTTATTATTTTGTCTGTTTTGGCTTTTTGTAAAATGGAAATATCTCATTCTTCCCTTAGTAGTTATTTTGATAGGTGTTGATTTTATCCCTCGATTTATAGGGATCAATTCCTCAAATGAAAATATCAGCGAAAATTCTTTAAAAGTTATGACCTATAACGTAAAGGGCTTTTCTCAGGGTGCAGAAGAAGACAGAACAATTGCAACAAGAAACAAAGATTCTATTTTATCCCTTATAGAAAACTACGATCCCGATATTGTATGTCTGCAAGAATATGGCTCAGTAAAGAAATCTGAGAAAAGTTTTCATTACATAATGACAAAGAAATTAGAATACAAATATTTTTATGCACCATATAATTATACGAATTACGTAAGAGGAAGTGTAATTTATTCAAAATACGAAATTTCTCGCTCAGGAGCATTATTTCCTTTGGATAAAGAATTTTATCAAAAGACGTATGCCGATATTCATTTTTTAGATAAGAAATTCAGAGTCTATAATGTGCATCTTGATTCCTATATGTTGTCAGACGAAGAGAAGTTTGAAGTTGATAATATAAAGACAGGACAAATTACATCGAAACAAACAAGCAAAAATGTATTGAAAAAAATTGTGGAAACAACAAAAGAACAATCTAAGGAGGTAAGAGAATTGTCTTCTGTCATAGAAAATACAGATATTGCTTGCATTTTGGTTGGCGACTTCAACGCTACCGCATATTCTTATACCTATCAAATGCTTACTTCTAAGTTAAAAGACGGTTTTGTAGAGAAAGGACAAGGCTTTTCAGGAACTTACAATTATTTTGCCCCTAAATTTAGGATAGATTACATACTTGTGAGCGATGAAATAGAAGTTGAGGCCTATCAACAAGACTATTTTGAATACTCAGATCACAATCCTGTTGTTGTAAGCTTTAAATTAGATTAGTTTTTATGAGAAAACAAGAACGTTATTCATTGGTTGCAGAAAAACTCAAAGGCTTATTTCCCGATGCAGACACAGAATTGAATTACAATTCACCTTTTCAACTTTTAGTTGCCGTTATTCTTTCAGCACAATGCACCGATAAAAGAGTGAATAGCGTAACACCCGCCCTTTTTGAAAGGTATCCCGATGTAAAATCAATGTCAGAAAGTTCGCAAGAAGAGATTTATTCATATATAAAAAGCATTTCTTACCCTAATGCAAAGAGTAAAAATCTAAAAGCAATGGCTGATAGATTGCATACCGTATATAATGACGAAATTCCGAGCGATACCGATCAATTACAAACACTTGCCGGAGTAGGACGCAAGACTGCAATGGTTATGGCAGCGGTTTTGTATAAAAAAGCCGTGATGCCTGTTGATACACACGTGCATAGAGTTTCTGCTCGCATAGGTCTTACAACTAATGCAAAGAATGTCTTAGACACAGAACGACAATTACTTTCAAACTTAAAGAAAGAAAACGACCTTGCCGCAATACATCATCAGTTAATATTGTTAGGACGCTATATTTGCAAGGCTCGAAAACCTTTATGCGAGAATTGCAGCCTAACAATGGAGTGTAAATATTACAGTAGCGAAATAAAAAAGAAAAAAAATAAATAATTTATTATGAGAAGTATTAGAAAAATATTTTTGTTCCTTACATTAGGTTTGGTTTTAGCCTGTGGAGGAAAAGAAAATGAGGTGAAATTTGAAGATATGTCGGAAACTGAAAAAATATCTTACTTAAATGCCAAAATAAGAAAAGCCCCCAACAATTCAGATCTCTTTTTCAAACGAGCAGAAACCCTTTTCAAAAAAGGAGAACTTGTAGAAGCACTTGTAGATATTGAAAGAGCAATATTGATTGATAAGAAAAAAGTAGAATACCACGTATTGAAAGCAGATATTCTTTTTGCACAAAAACAAACTGCCGAAGCTTTTTCAGCACTTCAAACAGCAAAAGAAGTAGATGGTAAATATATAGAAGCCTATCTTAAATCGGCAGAATTAAGTCTTTACTTAAAAGACTATGAAAAAACAATGTTCAATCTAAAACAAGCAATTCTTTTGGATAAACTAAATCCTACCGCATATTTCCTTAGAGGTTGGGCACTAAAAGAGCAAGGCGACACGGTAAATGCAGTAAAGGATTATCAAAAAGCAATAGAACTGAAATCCGATTACGAACTTGCATACGAGGAATTAGGTTCTTTGTATGCAATAAAAGGAGATCCGCTCGCAATAGAGTATCTTAACAGCACAGTAAACATAAATCCAAATAATTATTCGGCACTTTATATTTTGGCATTGTTCTATCAAGAGCATGAAGCGATAGGGCAAGCCTTAGAAACCTATCAAAAATTATTGGAAATAAAGCCCGATCACGCCGATGCTTTGCATAATGTAGGTTACATCAATATGATAGACAAGCAAGAATACGATATAGCAATCGAATGCTTTACTTCCGCAATCAAAGCCGATACTCTCTTTTGGCAAGCCTACCTAAGCAGAGCCGAAGCCTACGAGAAAAAAGGCGAAACCAATAAAGCAAAAGCTGATTTCCAAAAAGCAGAAGAAATAAAAGCCTCTTTGTAAAAGAAAAATAAAGTCTTAATTTTCTAAGTCTAAGTTTTTCGGGAAATGTTTTTTATCCTTACGAAATTTTTCTTTGTGAGGGTTTGGAAATTTTTGACGAAAATTGAGCAAAAATCGGAAGAAAATTTACTGAAATCGGAGGAAGATTTACGGAGATCGGAGAAAAATTTACGGAGATCGCAGAAAAAATTTTTTTTCTGCGATAAAAATTTTCTAAAACGCGGTAAAAAATGGAGAAAAAACGTGAAAAAAACGCACTAAATCATAGAAAAAATTGAGCAAATCAAGGCTTAAAAATATTAAGTCTTTGATTTAGTGTTTTTTAATTAAGGTTAAATAAATCGAAAATTTCGGACAAAGATTTTGTTTGCCGAAAATATCGCAAGCATTTGGCGTTAAGTGGCAGGGAAAAAGTTTTATGGTGAATGAAAATAGGGTTTTCTTTCTTGTTTTTGGCTTATTGGACGGTTGAGAGAATGTGTATTTTTATTTTAAAACAAAGAATTTTTGAATAATTGGTTGAGAATCTAAAAAAATAGACTATCTTTGCAGGAATTTTAGTAATAAAGAATAATAATTAATCACATTGTAAAATATTTAAAACAAAAAAAGACATGGCACAAGTACATAACTTTAATGCAGGTCCTTGCGTTTTACCAAAGCAAGCTATTGAATCTGCTATCGAAGCAATAAGAAACTTCGACAACACAGGAATTGGTATATTGGAAATCTCACACCGTACTCCAGGTTGGGAAAGAATTATGGCAGAAACTGAACAATTGTGGAGAGATTTATTGAATATCCCTGACAATTATGAAGTTTTATTCTTAGGTGGTGGTGCTTCAACTCAATTCTTCCATGTTGCGGCTAACCTTTTGAATAAAAAAGCTGCTTATCTTCAAACAGGTGTTTGGGCAAAGAAAGCAATTAAAGAAGCAAAATTCTATGGAGAAGTTGAAGTTGTTGCTTCATCAGAAGATAAGACTTATTCTTATATTCCAAAAGGATATACAATCCCTACTGACGTAGATTATTTCCATATTACTACTAATAACACAATCTATGGTACTGAAATAAAATACGATATGGATTGTCCTGTTCCTTTGGTAGCTGATATGTCTTCTGATATTATGTCAAGACCTGTTGATGTTACTAAATATGCTTTAATTTACGGTGGTGCACAAAAGAATGTTGGTCCTGCGGGAGTTACTTTCGTTATCGTAAGAAAAGACATCTTAGGAAAAGTTGAAAGAAAACTTCAAACAATGGTTGATTATCGCACTCACATCGGAGAAGAAAAGAGAAACAAATCTATGTTCAATACTCCTCCTGTATTCCCTATCTTTGTAATGCACGAAACTTTGAAATGGGTTAAAGAAGAAATGGGTGGCGTTGAAGGAATCAACAAAATCAATAATGAAAAAGCTGAATTGTTATACAACGAAATCGATAGAAACAAAATGTTTGTTGGAACTGCTGCTAAGGAAGATCGTTCTATAATGAACGTTTGCTTTGTTATGGCTCCTGGTTACGAAGACAAACAAGATGCTTTCATGGCTTTCGCAAAAGAAAGAGGTATGATTGGTATCAAAGGACACCGTTCTGTTGGTGGATTCCGTGCTTCTATCTACAATGCTTGCCCTGTTGAATCAGTTAAAGCATTGGTTGCTTGTATGCAAGAATTTGAAAAGTTAAACGCTTAATCTAAAAAATAAAGCAATGACAAAAGTTTTAGTAGCAACAGATAAACCTTTTGCAAAGGCTGCTGTTGATGGAATTAGAAAAATTACAGAAGATGCTGGTTTTGAATTAGCGCTTTTGGAAAAATATACTGACGTAAATGATTTCTATGCAGCGGTTGCTGACGTAGATGCTTTGATTGTTCGTTCAGATAAAGTTACAAAAGAAGTTATTGATCACGCTAAAAATTTAAAAATAGTTGTTCGTGCAGGTGCTGGATTTGACAATTTAGATCTTGAAGCTTGTACTGCAAAAGGTATAGTTGCGATGAATACTCCTGGCCAAAATTCAAATGCTGTTGCTGAATTAGCATTAGGTATGATGATTTATATGGCAAGAACAACTTTTACTCCTGCAACAGGAAGTGAATTGAAAGGAAAAAGAGTAGGTATTCACGCTTATGGAAACGTTGGTCGCTTAGTTGCTGAAAAAGCAAAAGCAATGGGAATGGAAGTTTGGGCATTTGACCCATTTGTTCCAGCAGAAAAAATGCAAGAAGAAGGCGTTAGACCTGCTGCAACAATAGAAGAACTTTATTCTAACTGCGATTATGTTTCTTTACACATTCCTGCAAACGATCAAACTAAAAATTCTATCAACTACGAACTTCTTTCTAAAATGCCAAAAGGTGCTTGCTTAGTAAATACTGCAAGAAAAGAAGTTATAAACGAAGCTGATATGGCTAAATTGTTAGCAGAACGTACAGATTTCAAATACGTTACTGACATAGCTGCTGGAAATAATGATGAATTAGCAGCATTTGCTCCTCGTTATTTCGCAACTCCTAAGAAAATGGGTGCTCAAACAGCAGAAGCAAACTTAAATGCAGGTTTAGCAGCAGCTAATCAAATAGTTGATTTCATCAAAAACGGAGTAACAAAATTCCAAGTTAATAAATAGGATTTAAGATATTCCAAAATAAAAAAGGTCGCCTAACTTTCAAATTTGTTAGACGACCTTTTTTTATTTTTTCTTTGATTAAATTGTTTCGTTGTATGCTTTGTTTAAGCGATTCATCGCTTCTATCAATTTATAGAAATAAAAGTATGTTAGAATTGCAGGTACTCCGCCAGAGATTGATGCCATATTTTCTTCAACTCCACAAAATTGTAAAATGATTATTATTGAATAAACTGCAACCAAAGGAACAACAAAATATGTTACAAATGTAGATGCTCCAAATTTATAATTTACTTCTCTTCTTTTTAATTCTTTGCCTATTCTATCTGAGATTCCAAACAACCAAATAAAGAGAAAAATTGTTAAAGCAAAGACTAAAACAAAAGAAATCTTTGTTATAATCATTGATTTTACCCAGAATCCTAATGCAAAAAGCACACCTGCTCCTATAAGCATAAGCCACAGATAGATATAATTAAAGGTTTTCTTTCCGTCTTGTGCTACAATATTGATTTCTTTTGACATTTTATCAAGCATAAATGCTTGATAAATATGCATTGTTATAATATCAAGCAAGACATACATAGGAAAACTTCTGTCAGTTGTTAATTTTTGTTTTTCTTGCATAAGGCTATTTATTTTAAATTTTTGTTTACTTTTGCAAAAGTAAGAAAAAAAACGAGAATTTATGTCAATAAAGGATAAGATCATCAATTATAATAATAAGATGAAAGGAAACACAAAATTGATTGCTGTTTCCAAGACAAAACCTATTGAAAACGTGCAAGAAGCCTACGATGCGGGACAACGTTTATTTGGAGAAAATAAGGCTCTTGAAATGAGAGATAAATATTTAGCACTTCCAAAAGACATTCGTTGGCATTTCATAGGACATCTTCAAACAAACAAGATAAAATACATTGCACCCTTTGTGGAATTGATTCATTCTGTGGATAGTCTTAACCTTTTGACTCAAATTAACAAAGAAGCAATAAAAAATAACAGAGTTATAGATTGTTTATTGCAAATTGACATTGCTCACGAAGAAACAAAATTTGGTTTAGACGATGATTCTGCCAAAGAATTGTTGGAAAGTGAAGAGTTTTCTCAATTAAAAAATATTAGAATCTGCGGTTTGATGGGCATAGGCTCAATAACAGATGATAAAAGCAAAACAAGACAAGAATTTAAGCATTTAAAAGAGTTATTTAATTGTTTTAAAGAGAAATATTTTGCTGATTGCGATTATTTTTCTGAAATTTCAATGGGAATGTCTGATGACTTTGAAATAGCAATCGAAGAAGGAGCAACTTATATTAGAATTGGAAGTTCTATTTTTGGTGCAAGAGATTATGTTTCAAAGAATTAAATGGTTTTGTTGATTTTTTGATTTGAAAGATTATTAGAATTTGGAAATTTATTAGTACTTTTGTAAAAAATAAATCATAAAAAAATATAGATTGTTATGGATTTTGGAGAATCAAGAGAGAGAGAAAGAGAAGATGTTTTTTCCAAAGCTGTTAAAGCAGGGAAGAGAACTTATTTTTTTGATGTAAAAGAAACTAAACAAGGCGAAAAGTACCTTACTATCACAGAAAGTAAACGTAAATTTAATGGTGATGATGGTTCTTTTTCGTATGAAAAACACAAAATCTTCCTTTATAAAGAGGATTATGCGAAATTTCAAAACGCATTGAATGGTGTTATCAATTTTATTGAAACAGGTGTTGAGCCAGTTTTTGAAGATGAGGCTGTAAGTGCTGTTGAAGAAGAATTTAATGCTGAAATAGAAAATATTAAATTCGACTAATAGATTTTAGAATTAAAGTGTTATAAAGCTGCTTTTTGCTTAGCAGCTTTTTTTTGCAAGAAAAACAAAATAATATAAATGGGTAAAGTAATTGCTATTGCAAATCAGAAGGGTGGTGTAGGAAAAACAACAACTGCAATCAATCTTAGTGCGGCTCTTGCGGTTATGGAGAAAAAAACTTTACTGATTGATGCCGATCCACAAGCGAATGCTTCTTCTGGTGTCGGGGTTGAACAAGAAGAAGTAAAGGCTTCTATATATGACTGTTTGATAAATGGTGTTGAAGCAAAGAATGCTATCGTTCAAACATCAACTCCTAATTTGGATCTTTTGCCTGCAAGTATAGATTTGGTTGGTGCGGAAGTTGAATTGCCAAAAATGGAAGACAGAGAAGAGAAATTGAAAAATATAATCGCACCTATAAAAGACGAATACGATTATATAATAATAGATTGCTCACCTTCTCTTGGCTTAGTAACGATAAATGCCTTTACTGCTTCAAATAGTGTTATTATTCCCGTACAATGTCAATATTTTGCCTTGGAAGGTTTAGGCAAATTATTGAATACTATCAAGATTGTACAAAATAGACTCAATACAGAGTTGCAAATCGAAGGAATTTTACTTACAATGCTTGACGCAAGACTGAGATTGAATCGTCAAGTAGCAGAAGATGTACGTCATCACTTTAAACACATTGTCTTTGATACCTTAATATATAATAATGTTAAGTTGGCAGAGGCTCCAAGTCATGGGAAAAGTGTGATAATGTACGATGCAAGTTCGACAGGTGCGATAAATTATATGAATCTTGCGAACGAAATAATTGAAAAGAATACTCTATAAAAATAAAATAAAGAAAGATTGATATGGCAATTAAGAAAACTCCTGCCTTAGGAAAGGGATTAGAAGCTCTACTTGGAAATATAGACACTAAAACTTCTACTGAAAAAAATATTAGTTCGGTTACAGCTGAGTTGTGTTACATTCCAATTGACAAAATAGAACCTAATCCAGATCAACCAAGAAAAGAATTTGATCAAACGGCATTAGAAGAACTTGCTCAATCAATCAAAGAAAACGGAGTAATTGTTCCGATTACAGTAAAGAAGGAAAACGATAAATATTTCCTAATTGCGGGTGAGAGACGTTATCGTGCGAGCAAGATTGCGGGCTTGAAAGAAATTCCTGCTTACATAAAAATTGCAACAAAGCAAGAAGTGATGGAGATGGCTTTGGTTGAAAACATACAAAGAGAAGATTTGAACGCTATTGAAATTGCTTTATCGCTTAAAGCCTTAATTGAAGAATGTAATATCACGCAAGAAAAGATGAGTGAACGCATTGGCAAAAGCCGTTCAACAATTACTAATCATTTAAGACTGTTAAAACTTCCTGCTGACGTACAATTGGCACTTCGCAACAACAAAATAACAATGGGACACGCACGTTCATTGATTAGTTTGGAAGATGAACACGCACAAATCAGCATTGTAAAAGACATAATTGAGAAAGATTTATCGGTTCGTCAAGTTGAACAAATCGTAAACCGATTAAAAAACGAAGAAAAACCACAAACAAAGAAAAAAGAAAAGAAATCACTACCTGATTTTCATAATTCACAAAAAGAAAACCTAATAAAAAAATTAGATACCCAAGTAGAAATAACACGTTCTCAAAGAGGAAAAGGAGCAATCACTATTTCATTTAAAAATGACGAAGATTTTCAAAGAATTATCTCATTGTTAGAATGATACCTCTTGCGAAATGAAAAAGATTATCTTATTTTTATTTTTTATTTCACTTTCTTTTTCGTATTTATCAGCACAAAATACAAACAAACCACACTCTGCCAAAAAAGCAAGTACGCTTTCGGCAATTTTACCCGGTGCAGGACAAGTCTATAACAAACAAGCATGGAAAATTCCTATTATTTACGCGGGAGCAGGTGCGGTTACATATTTTGCAATCAATAATTACCAAAATTCAATTAAGTTTAAAAACGAATATTACAATAGAATCAATGGGAATACTGCTGATTTACTAACTGATTATACCAAATACACTGACGAAAACATACTTTCCTTATACGATGCCTACAACAAAAATTTCCAACTCAGCCTTGTAATCGGAGCAGCCGTTTATTTATTGAATATAATTGACGCAATGGTGTATGGGCATCTATATGAATTTGATATAGATGACAATCTAACAGCAAAAATATCACCATATTATCTACCAGCATCACCATTTACAAACTACAATTTCGGAATAAATTTGAGTGTAAAAATAAAATAAGATAAAAATGAGAACACTTATTACAAATATTAAGAGCTTAGTTCAAGTAGAAGACAAAAAAAGAATAGCAGTCTGCGGAGAAGAAATGTCAAAACTCCATTCTATTGACAACGCATATATGATTATAGAAGGAGATAGCATAGTTGATTTTGGAGAAATGAAGAATCTGAAAGAAACTAACGCAGAAAAAATCATAGATGCAAAAAATCGTTTTGTGTTACCAACATTTTGCGATTCACATACACACTTAGTCTATGCAGGTTCAAGAGAAATAGAATACATAGATAAGATAAAAGGATTGAGTTATGAAGAAATCGCAAAAAGAGGTGGTGGAATCCTAAACTCTGCAAAGCGTTTACAACAAGCAAGTGAAGAAGAATTGTACGAAGACGCTATGCAACGTTTAGAGGAAATAAAATCATACGGTACAGGAGCGGTAGAAATAAAATCAGGCTATGGACTTACAACAGAGGCTGAATTAAAAATGTTACGCGTTATTAGAAAACTAAAAGAAAATTCACCTCTTACAATCAAAGCGAACTTCCTTGGAGCACACGGAGTGCCGTTAGAATACAGAGGACGTCAAGGAGATTTTGTAGATTTAGTAATAAACGAAATGATTCCACTTGTTGTAAAAGAAGAACTTGCTGATTTCATTGATGTATTCTGCGACACAGGATTCTTTACCGTAGAAGAAACCGACAGAATGTTGTTTGCAGGAGTTAAAAATGGTTTAATACCAAAAATACACGCAAACGAATTAGATTATTCGGGTGGAATACAAGTAGGAGTGAAGTATAACGCACTTTCTGTTGATCATTTAGAATGTGTAGGCGAAGAAGAAATAGAATGTTTAAAAGCCTCACAAACAATGCCTACTATTTTACCAGGAGCAGCCTTCTTTTTAAATATGCCATACTCGCCTGCAAGAAAAATGATTCAAGCAGGACTTCCGGTAGCGATGGCCTCAGACTTCAATCCTGGCTCTTCACCAAGCGGAAATATGCAAATGGTACTTACATTCGCTTGCGTAAATTACAAACTCACACCGCAAGAAGCAATAAACGCAACAACTCTCAACTCAGCCTATGCAATGGGAATCAGTAACACACACGGCTCAATTTCAAAAGGTAAAAAAGCAAACTTCTTTATAACAAAAGACATACCAACAATAGAATACATACCTTATTACTATGGAACAAATAAGGTAGATAGAGTATTCTTAAACGGAATAGAACAATAAGAAAAATAAAAAGACTTATTTCTTCTTTTTTTGAACAGAAAAACCGAAGAAACCTAATTGTTCTCCAATAGAATAATACTTACCGTGAGAATAAGTCATAAGTTTAGCGGATTGTAAATCAAACAGTCCGCTTTCTTTATTGATATACTTTTCATCAGCGTGTACTCCCACAACATTTGCTATGAACATATCGTGACTTCCAAGCTCTTTAATTTCGACAACCTTGCATTCAATACATAAAGGGCTTTCATCAATCATCGGAGCCGCTATGTTAGGAGCTTTTATCGCAGTAAGATTCATTTCTTTGAATTTATTCACGTCTCTTCCTGACTTAACACCACACCAATCCGTTTGTTTAGCAAGTTTTTCAGTCGTAAGATTAAGCACAAATTCTTTGGTACGAGAAATAATTGAATGAGAATGCCTTTGTTTTCTAAGACTTATATAACACATAGGCGGATCAGAACAAATAGTTCCTGTCCAAGCAACAGTTGCAATATTATATTCCTCAGGCTTTTCGCCACAACTAACCATCAAAGCAGGCAAAGGATAAATCATAGTGCCTGGTTTAAAACTTACTCTACTCATTTTTCTAAATCTTTTGAAGTAATTACAATGTTTTCAGGAACAAACTTTGATACATCACCCTTGAAAGTCAAAATTTCTCTTACCAAAGAAGAACTAATTGCAGCATCATCAGGTTTTGTCAAAAGAAATATCGTTTCAATCTCGCTATCTAACTCCTGATTTATGCGAGCAATATTCCTTTCATACTGAAAATCCACAGAATTTCTTAAACCTCTCAAAATATATTTAGCACCAATTTGTTTACAATAATCAACCGTCAAACTATTAAAGACAGAAATCTCAATATTGTCATAACCTGCAAATGTTTGTTTAATCCATTCAATTCTCTTTTCAAGAGAAAAAATAGTATTTTTTGCATTATTGTTACCGATTGCAATCACAATTTTATCAAACATCGGCAAAGCTCTAAGCACAACCGACTCATGACCTTTTGTTATAGGGTCAAAACTCCCTGGAAACAAAGCTATTTTTTCGTTCATATAAAAGTCTAATAAGAAGTTTTGTTAATATTTCTATCCAATTCCTTGCTACTACGTTCGTTTATCATATAAAGGATTCTAAAACTCATATAATTATTCCTAAAATCACGTGACCACGATTTAAAACCTTGTGTTCCCGCAGGGTATCCGTTGTAAAACCATACGTCTTCCCTAATTGGTGCAAGTGAATATTGATAGCGAAAAGAGAATTTTATCTTTTCCCAAATCGTAAAGCGAATATCTGCAACTACACTAAAATCATTGCGTTTGAAAGCAGGTAAAATTCCATCAACAGGACGCTCAAAAGATTGAATAACTTCATTTGGTAAGCCCCAATCCTCATTTATCTTGAACAAACGACCATATTGAGCACCTAAACCAAAGGTTAAACCACCTCTTACGTCAATAAAATGAATCATTACAGGAATATCTACATAATGAAGCGAAGTATTGTAACGAAAAGGGTCGAGTTTTTCGTTTGCACCTCGTTGAGAGTAAAGTAACTCTGTGCTTAATTGCCAGCCTTCATTAGGTTTTCTCATATTAAAAGGCATTATGATTCCTAAACCTGCTTGTGGAGAAAATTTTTCATAGCCAAAAACTTCATCACCATCAATTTGAGCAGCGTTTAAGCCTAATACAGCATAGGCCTTCAACATTTGAGCCGAAGAAACAAAGCCTAAGAAACAAAAAACTAATATTAAAACAAATTTACGATAATTCATATTTATTCATTAAATAATTTCATACTCAATTCCACACGTTTCTTTTCATAATCTACCGAAATAACCTTTACTGTTACCCTTTGATTAAGAGATAAAACATCACTTGCATCTCCCTTAAAGTCTTCGGTAATTTTGCTTTTATGAATAAGTCCCGTGATGTGCATACCCAAATCAACAAAAGCACCAAAAACTGTTAGATTAACAATCTTTCCTTCTAAAATTTGCCCTTCTTTAATTTCTGTAATAGAATTTATACCATTATTAAACGAAACTACTTCAAATTTAGTACGAATATCTCTTGAAGGTTTTGCTAATTCATTCAAAATATCAATCAAAGTATGCAATCCACAGTTGCCTTCAACATATTTATATAGGTTTAAACTATCTCTATAATCAGAGTTATTTATCAAATCTTGCACACTACAACCCACATCCTTTGCCATTTGTTCAACAACAGTATATCTCTCGGGGTGAATAGCCGTATTATCCAAAGGATTTACACTTTGACGAACACGAAGAAAGCCTGCTGATTGTTCAAACGCCTTTTCTCCAAAGCGTTTGACTTTCAATAAATCTCTTTTTGAAGAAAACGCTCCGTGTTCGTTTCTATATTCAACTATATTCTTTGCAAGCGTAGGTCCAATGCCCGAAACGTATGAAAGCAACTGCACACTTGCAGTGTTAAGCTCAACTCCCACAAGATTAACGCAATTCTCTACGGTTCTATTCAAACTTTCCTGTAAAAGAGTCTGATTCACATCGTGTTGATACTGTCCTACACCAATAGATTTTGGCTCAATTTTCACTAATTCTGCCAAGGGGTCTTGCAATCTTCGTCCTATACTTACCGCTCCTCGCACCGTGATGTCATAATTACCTAATTCTTCTCGTGCAACCTCCGAAGCAGAATAAACCGAAGCACCACTTTCGTTTACGATACTGATAATTAATTCTTTTTCAAAGTCAATTCCTTTGACAAAGGCCTCAGTTTCTTCTGAAAAAGTGCCATTGCCTATTGCGATTGCTTCAATATCATAGGTTTTTACAAAATATTTAAGAATGCGTGTTGATTCTGTAATGTTAGTTTGTGGAAAAATAACATCGTGAGCAAGCAATCTTCCGTTAGAGTTAAGGCATGCTACTTTGCAACCTGTTCTTATTCCGGGATCTATTGCTAAGGTGCATTTTTCTCCAAGAGGTGCTTCTAACAAAAGCTGACGCAGATTTTTTGAAAATATATATATTGATTTTTCATCAGCTTTTTCTTTTAAGAATGCTCTAAATTCATTTTCCAAAGAAGGAGCTAAAAGTCTTTTATAAGCATCTTCGCAAGCATAAAGTTTTTGCAGACTTGAAGGATAGTCAAATTTTACAAAGCCTTTCGCAAGATATTCTATTGCCTTATAGTTATCTTCGGGTAAAATCGAGAGTTTTAATTCCCCTTCGGCTTCGGCCCTAAACAAAGCTAATATTCTGTGGCTCGGAGCAGGGTATGCGTGTTGCTTTATATCAAGTAATTCTTCATACTTAGAGTTTTTTTTGTAGCCTTTACCTTTTGAAGTTTTGATAACAGCGTTTCGCATAAAGTATTTACGCATTCTTTTACGCGTAATAATGTTTTCGTTTATCCATTCCGCAACAATATCTCTCGCTCCTGAAATTTCATTATCCGTAAAGTTAGCAAAAGAAAAGTTTTTCTCGTTCATAAACAATTTTGCAAGCGGTTCCAATCCTCTTTCCCTTGCAATTGTTGCACGAGTACGTCTTTTAGGTTTGTATCTAAGATAAAAATCCTCTAAATCTGTAATATCATTTATTTCTTCTATCTTTTCTTTGAGTTCTTCGGTCAATAAGCCTTGATTTTCAATGCTATTGAGAACAACTTCTTTACGTGCAAACAAGGCTTTGGCTTTTTCAAGAGCTTTTAGTATAGAATTTATTTGCACCTCGTCTAATCCGCCCGTTAATTCTTTTCTATATCTTGCTATAAAAGCAACTGTACAACCGTTTTCAATAAGGGAGATCGTGTTATCAACATCTGTTGTGTTCAATATCAATCTTTCGGCAATGTATTCGCTAAACTGATTCATTATTGTATTGAAAATAATCGTTTCATTAGTTCTTTTTCTATCATATCGCTTCGTCTAATAGTGCGTTTTGCCCATTTGATAAGCGTTTCTATTCGTCTGTCGGCAGAAAGGTGATAATCCACACCGCTTTTTCTTAATCTGTCTGTCAATGTGTACATACAAATTGCAGCAGAGACCGATATATTAAAACTTTCTGTAAATCCATACATCGGAATCTTCATATAAATATCCGCATTCTCTATTAACTCCGAAGAAAGTCCCTCAACCTCGTTGCCAAAGACTATTGCCATTTTTTGATTCACATCCAAATCGGGCAAATACACATCTTTCTCGTGCGGAAGTGTTGCTACAATTTTGTAACCCTGTGATTTAAGTTTATTTATGCAATCAAGAGTGTTGTTTTCCTTGCGATTGTAACGATGAAGGTCTATCCATTGACTTGAACCCAAAGCAACATCGGGATTTATCTGATAAGTATTATTATTTTCTATTACATGCACTTGCTGAATGCCGACACAGTCGCACGTTCTCAGTACAGCAGAAGCATTTTGTGATTGATATATATTTTCAACTACTACACATTGCATATCGGTTCTTTCCTCTATGACTTTCTCAAAAAGAGAAACCCTTTCGGGAGAAATCATTTCACAAAGTTCTTTGTAGTATATTTGTTTTTGTTCAAAGGTTAATTTTTCTAAATAATTCATTACAAAAAATGATTTAAACATTCGGTTTTGCAAATCTAAGAAAAAAAATTTTTTTTCTTTGTTTTTTTGAATTATTTCTTAGAGTTATTTTCTTAAAACAAAGAAATATTCGTACTTTTGCAAAGAAAAATTTAAAGATTTTATGACAACAACAAAACAAGGTTTTACAACAACATTGAAGAGTGTAGGAAACATTCTAAAAACTTCTAAGTTTTGGATAGAATTGCTAATAATGACACTCGGTATGATGGTAACTGCTTGTGCAGTTTACTACTTTTTGGTTCCAAGTAAATTGATTATTGGAACAATTTCTGGTTTATCAATTGTATTAAGCGGAGTTTCAGAACAATTATTTGGAGTTGCTTTGCCGGTTTCTACGGTTATTTTTGTAATCAACGCAATTCTTTTGGTGCTTGCTTACTTTTTGATTGGCAAAGAGTTCGGAATTAAAACAGTTTATACAGCTTTAATTCTTGGACCTATGATTAGCGTTTTGGAAACTTACTTTCCATACGAAAACTTCATAAGAGAAGGCGGTGCAATCCCATCTATCATGGGCGATATTTGGTTTGACCTTTGTTGTTTCGTACTTCTTTTGAGTGCTGCACAAACTGTGCTTTTCCGTATCAACGCTTCAACAGGTGGACTTGACATTTTAGCAAAGATTGTAAACAAATATTTACATTTTGACATAGGTGCTTCGGTTTCTGTCGCAGGTGCAATAATTTGTTGTACAGCTTTTGCAATCAATCCTTTCCACATGGTTGTTATAGGTTTGATTGGCACATGGATTAACGGACTTGTGATAGATTATTTCACAGCTGGCTTAAACAACAAAAAGCGTGTGTGTATTATTTCTTCACAACACGAACGCCTAAGAGAGTTTATCGTTAATGATTTAGTAAGAGGAGTTACTCTTTACGAAGTAATAGGTGGATATAGTCAAGAAAAGAAAATAGAAATTGAAGTTTTGCTTAACAAAGATGAGTTTACAAGATTGATGAAACTAATAGATGAAGAAAAAATTGATGCTTTCGTTACAGCAGGTAATGTAAGCGAAGTTTACGGTCTTTGGATGAGCAAGAAAAGCAAACAAAGAAGAAAAATTTAATCAAAGAAAAAAAAGCAACCTTTTTGGTTGCTTTTTTCTTTTTGTTAGTTTACGATAAATTTCTTATCAATCTTTCCTCTTTCGGTCTTAATTCTAAGGATATATGTTCCTGATTTGTATTGCGAAACATCTATTTGCATTGTCTTAGAGTTTGTATTCTTTCTTTCAATCAAACGATTCAAAGCATCATACACCTCTATTTCTAAAACATTGTAATCACAAGAAATATTTAATTCATCTCTTACAGGATTAGGATAAAGTTCTACACTCTCTTCTGAAAGAAAAACAGAAATCAAACCGCTTGTTGTATCAGAATTAGTAGTATCTTCAACAAACATAATAGGACATATTCCCAAAGGAGCATAAACCGTTGTATCGCCTGTGTACATATCTCTTAGAACATGATCATATCTTGCAGCATCTTCATAAGAATAATAACTTTCCAGCCATTCTACATCATCAACATGTATCCAACCTCTTGCACTAGGTTCACCTGAAAATTGTACGTATGGTCTATATTTTGTACTTACGCCGTATGGCACAATAAAACCTTCTTGTAATCTTTGGTAACTTAAAGCATATTCTTCAAAAAATAAAAAAGGAACAGTAAATTTAAGAGAAAAATCATTTGGATCAAATATTGAATCAAGAGAACTTAGCGAAACATAATAATCTTCATATAAAGTTATAGTATCATCAAAAATACATTCAACATATGGTTGCATTTCTGTTACACCGGATATGTCATTTCCAGCAATAAAATATTGTGTATATAATTCTGTTGCTAAATATTTATCCCAAATAGAAACTTTTATTGTGTCATAGTCAGAGATATTAACAATAGCAAAAGCCATTCCATTTATTGTTACACTATCTCCTTCATCAACTTCATACCTTTGAGCAATAGACCATATTCTATTGAATTGATTATCCATTAAATTATTTAATACATTTCCTTGTAAATCATAAATATTAACTTCTCTACTTGGATAGCCAATAGGATCTATTATTGGTGGATAAATATATCGTTCTATATATTCATTACTTAAACGAAGTGTATCTAATTGTGCTTTTAAGGTAATAGGCATTTGCAAAATCACAATTAAAAATACTAAACTTAATTTTTTTAGCATATCTTAAAATTTTATTTATTAAAAAATTACGGAATGTTGTTTGCAGTTATTTTTCGGAGGTTTGTACAATCAGACTAAACAAACCTCCTTATACTATGAAGTTATTTTTTCCAAGAATTTGGATATAGATAATGCTCATAATGATTAGCAAAATTATCTCTTTGCAAAAATAAATTATTTCTTTGAATTAAAAAAATATTTCTTAGAGTTATTTTCTTAAAACAAAGAAAAAATAAACTTATTTTTTGACTTCGTAAGTTTGATATATAATTACTTCACTTTCAGTAAAGAGAGTGAAGTTTTCTTCTATGGCTTCGTTTAGGCTTGCTTCCCACCAATATTTGAATTTGCGGTTTTCTATCGGGTAACGTAGGTTTTTTGATGTTAGGGGATTGTTTGCATCGAGCGAAAAAATAGATATTTGTTGTTTTGCAAAGGAAGAAAGGGTTGTTGTTTGGGAAATTGGAACAAAAACTCCATAATCGGTAAACATTCTTACGTTTACTTGTTTTGAATATTCGATAAGTAGTGAGATATTGGCTAATGTGTGGTCTTCTCTTTTGCCTGTCGCTCCAAGTATTGCAACTTCTTTAAATCCTTTTTCAATGCAGAAATTCATTGCTTTGGTTAAGTCGTTTGTTTCTTGATCTGCAATAAAATGCCACCTATCTAAATATTTGTTTTTCAATTCTTCGCTTACCGAATCGCCATCTCCTATTAGAGCTAAGGGTGTTTTGCCAAATTTATCCAAAGCCTCTATCGCTCCATCGCAACACACAACGGGAATAGGTCTTTGTAATAGCGAAAGAGGTATTTGATTTATTGGAAATTCTCCGTTGGCTAATACAACAACTTCTATGTTTTCTATATTTAATGTATTGATTGTTTTTTCCATTTAAAGTAACCCATTATTGCTATTATGGTATAGATTAGATAAAGCACGGCTGTTGCGTACATCTCTGTTTGTAAAGACATTAAAATAATGATTGGCTCTACTATTATCCAAAATATCCATTGTTGATAGTACTTTTTGGCCAATAACCACATTGCTACTACGCTTAATGCTGTGGAAACACCGTCTAAAAGCCAAACTTGATTGTCTGGTATTTGTTTTAAGATTAGGGAAATTGCGATTGAGAGTGCTATTGTTATTATTATTACCGGTAAATAAAGTTTTTTTGGTAGTGAGGTGATTGGTTTTTCTTCTTTTTTACCGTTTTTTAGCATTCCTTTCCACTCTAACCAACCGTAAATGCCAATAAATACGTAATAAACTTGGATTAGCATTTGTGCATATACTCCATTGTCAAAAAATACATAGACATACATCAATGCCATAAGGATATTAAAAGGCCATAGCCAAGGTGAGGCTTTGTATTCTAAGACTATGTATATCGTTCCTATGATTGCTGCTATTATTTCTATCATTGTTGTATTCTTATTTTAAGTCCATCGTATGCCAATTGCACATTTGATGGTAATTCTCTATTTATTTCTTGGTGAAACCCTAAGAAATGACTAATATGTGTAAGATATGCTTTTTCGGGTTGTAGCTCTGCTATGAGATTTAAGGCTTCGCTTAGTGAGAAGTGTGAGAAGTGCTCTTCTTTCCTTAGGGCATTTACTACTAAATGCTTTACTCCTTTTAGTTTTTGTTTTTCTTTTTCGCTTATTGTCTTTGCATCGGTTATGTATGCAAAGTTTCCTATCCTATATGCTAAGATTGGGAGTTTGAAGTGCATCACTTCTATTGGGATTATGTCTAATTCTTTGATTTTTATCGTGCTATCTTTATCTATATCTACCTCTTGCAAATCAAATTCGGGCAATCCTGGATATTTTACATTGGAAAAAGCGTAGGAAAATTCGTTTTTTATACTTTCTATTGCATATTTATTTGCAAAAATTGGCATAGGGCTTTGTTGAAGATAGTTATATGAACGTACATCGTCAAGTCCTGAAACGTGATCTCTATGTGAGTGAGTTATAAGTATTGCATCTAAGTATTTAACTCTTTCATTTAACATTTGCGTTCTAAAATCTGGTCCTGCATCTATTGTTATTTGTGTTCCTTTGTCGGAAGTTATCAAAATAGATGAACGCAATCTCTTGTCTTTTTCATCATTAGAAAGACAAACCTCGCAATCGCACCCTATAACTGGTACGCCTTGCGAGGTTCCTGTGCCTAAAAAAACTATATCTAAATAGCCCATTTAACTAATACTGCACCCCAAGTAAATCCTGCTCCAAATGCTGTCAAAATAAGATTATCTCCTTTTTTGAACTTATGTTGATTTTCAAACATTAGCATAGGAATGGTTGCAGATGTCGTATTTCCGTATTTTTCTATATTGACTAAAACTTTTTCGTTATCAAGTTCCAAGCGTTTTCCTGTCGCTGCAATTATTCTCATATTAGCTTGGTGTGGCAAAAGGTAACTTATGTCTTGCGAAGTAATGTTATTTCTTCTTAAAATCTCTTCTGTTGCTTCTGCCATTTTAACAACAGCCCATTTAAACACGGCTTGTCCTTCTTGATAGATGAAATGTTCTTTTGCATCAACGGTTTCGTGCGATGCAGGTTTGACTGAACCGCCCGCAACTTGATGTAAGTGTTTTACTCCTTCACCATCTGAATACAAAACTTCGTCTATGATTCCGTATTCACCTTCTGTTGCTTCTAAAAGTACGGCTGCTGCTCCGTCTCCGAAGATTGGACAAGTTGCTCTGTCTTCATAGTTTACTATTGACGACATTTTTTCGGCTCCAATCACGATTGCTTTTTTTACAAAGCCAGATTCTATGTATTTTGTGGCAGTTGTAAGTCCGTAAAGAAAACCTGAACAACCTGCATTTATGTCAAATCCAAATCCATGCTTGATTCCACATTTGTGTGCTATGACATTTGCTGTTGCAGGAAAGACCATATCAGGTGTAACGGTACAACAAATTACTAACTCTATATCATCGGGAGAAATATTCTTTTTCTCCAAAATTCTTTTCACAACAATTTCCGCCATATCAGAAGGACCTTTTTCTCCTTTAAGGATATGACGTTCCTTGATACCGATTCGAGTCATTATCCACTCGTCACTGGTATCTACCATTTGACTAAGTTCTTCATTAGTAAGGATATATTCTGGTACATATCCCTCTACCGCAGTTATTGCAGCTTTTAACTTTGACATTTTATTATATTTTTTATGTAATACGTACTAATTAACAGACAAAATCTCTTTTAACTGTCCTATTAAGTTAGTTTCGTATATATTCTTCGATTGAAATATCATACTTTTAATTGCTTTCGCATTAGATATTCCATGTCCTATTAATACTATGGAGTTTGCACCAAGTAAAGGTAAGCCTCCATATATTTCGTAATTGAATCGTGCAACGTAATCATCAACAAGACCTCTTTTTGCAAAGACCCTCGCTAATGCTTCGGTATGTTTCATTAACATATTTCCAACAAAACCATCACAAACTACAACATCTACATTGTTTTTGAAGATTTCAACAGGTTCTGCATTACCAAAAAACTCAAAACTCTTGTTTTCTTTCATCAATGCGTGAGCGGCTTGCGTTTGAGCGTTGCCTTTTTCTTCTTCTTCGCCAATATTTGCTAATCCAATTTTAGGATTTTTCATTCCTAACGCTGTTTTAGCATATACACTTCCCAAAATAGCGAATTGAACCAACATTTCAGGTTTTGCATCTGGATTTACACCAACGTCAGTCAAGAGAGTAACTCCTCCATCAACCTTTGGCACAAGTGCAGCAAGACATGGACGCATTATTCCATTGATTACTCCAACAGAATACATAGTTCCAACAAGCATAGCACCTGTATTTCCAGCACTTGCAAAACTATCAATTTTTCCTTCTTTCAAATATTTAAAGCCTACGGCCATACTTGAATTTGGTTTCTTCGCAAACGCTTTTGCAGGTTTGTCATGCATATCTATTACTTCTTCTGCATCAACAATTTCAAACAAAGAAGAATCTACTTTGTTGTCTGCAAGAATTTGAAGAATATCTGCACTACGCCCAAAAAGAACTATCTTATCATTTTCCGACAATTCTTTTTGAGCTAATATTGCACCTTCAACTACAGCCTTGGGTGCGTAATCACCACCCATAGCATCAAGCCCTATTCTCATAATTTACAAATAATGGATTAGGCTTCTGCTTCTTTCTTAATAGCTTCTTTTCCTCTGTAATATCCGCATTCTGGGCACACTCTGTGCATGATAACAGACGCACCGCAGTTGCTGCATGTTGTTAATTGAACTCCTTCAACTTTATCATGAGTTCTTCTTTTTGCTGTTCTCGTTTGAGAGAATCTGTGTTTTGGATGTGGCATATTAAATTAATTTATTTGTTTCAAAATTTTAAATTCTTCAAAGCGTCCCAACGAGAATCCGTTTCTTTTTCAACCTCTTCCATTGGGCTTTCTAATATTTCTATTATTTCTTTATTACATTCTTGGTTGTTTCCTTCGGTTTCTCCGTGTACACATCTCATTGGTCTTTCCAAAGTTACATATTCATAAACAAATGGCGACAAATCCAATGAATATTCGTTAAAAGGAATAACGTACAAATCTACATCTTGTTCCTCAAACTCCTCACCAAATTCCACATACAAACGACGCTCAAATTCCATATTCAAATCCATTTCCTCTCCACATCTATCGCAAATCACTTGCAATACACCCTGAATATGAAAATCAAGAATCAGTTGTCTTTCACTCTTATCCAAGTTTACTTTCATAGATAAATCAGCACCCAAAACTTCCTCACAATCAAATTCTTCGAATAAATCTTTATTGATTGCGTATTCAAATTCGTGAATGCCGTTTGATAATCCACTAAACTTTAAAACATATTTCTTACTCATCGTCCTAACCTACTATATGCTTTTAAGAGTTTGCAAAGGTACGATTTTTCTTTAAACTGAACAAGATTTTAATAAAAAAATCCTAAGAAAACTAAAAATAAAGCAAAGAAATATTTTAATATTCCTAAGAAAAAATTAAACATTTCTTTGCTTTAATTTTACTATTCTTCAAAACGGATATTCGTCATTGTTTTTTCACAGTAATGACATTGTAACTTCAAAGGTTCTTTATCCACAACTTTGAAATAAGTGTCAATATCCTCAATATTTGTAATACAATTAGGATTGATACACTTTACAAACTTTTTGATTTCCGAAGGAATATTCAATTGAATCTTTTCTACAACTTCATAATCTCTTATCACAATAAGAGTAGCGTTAGGAGCGACCAAAGAAATCTTATTTACCTCTGTTTCTTCAAAGAATTTATTTTTAACTTTTATGATTCCTTTCTTACCAAACTTCTTACTTGAAAGATTAGTTCCGATTAACACTTCATCATTATACTTATCTAAATTCAAAATCTTTACAACCTTATATATTTCGTTTGCAGGAATATGATCAATTACCGTTCCATTATCAATTGCTGAAACAACAAGTTCTTTTTTTCTTTCGTTTGACATATCAAATCTTATTATTAAAATTACTATTTAACACCTAAAATTGCCGCCATCAAAGCTTGACGAACATAAACACCATTTTGAGCTTGTTGGAAATAATAAGCGTATGGAGTTTTGTCCACATCAGTCGCAATTTCATTTACTCTTGGCAATGGGTGAAGCACTTTCATTGTTGGTTTACAACCATTAAGCGTAGCAGCATCTAAAATATAACAATCTTTCACCCTTTCATATTCCAAAGGATCAGAAAAACGTTCTCTTTGAATACGGGTCATATAAATAATATCAGAAAAAGGAATAACATCTTTTAAGTCTGTATATTGATGATACTCCAAACCACTATTTTTTATGTGCATTTTTACAGAAGAAGGCATTTTTAATTCCTCAGGAGATACAAAATGGAATGTTGCATTAAAGTTACACATTGCTTGAACCAAAGAATGCACTGTTCTTCCATATTTTAAATCGCCTACCATCGTAATATTCAAATTATCTAATCCCCCTTGCGTTTTTTGAATCGAATATAAATCCAACATACATTGCGTAGGGTGTTGATTAGCACCATCACCTGCATTGATAACCGGAACACTCGCTACCTCAGAAGCATAACGAGCAGCACCATCTCTTGGGTGACGCATAACAATTAAATCAGAATAACTACTAACCATTTGAATAGTATCATGAAGGCTTTCACCTTTTTGAAGACTTGTTGCAGCAGGATTACTAAAACCAATAACCCTTGCACCTAACATATTAGCCGCACTCTCAAAACTAAGACGTGTTCTTGTTGATGGCTCAAAAAAGATAGAAGCAACTACTTTATCGCTAAGAATAGGTTGCTTTGGCTGTTTTTCAAACTCAGAAGCCAACTGCAATATTTGCAAATAATCTTCCTTTGTGTAATCTGTAATTGAGATTAAGTTTTTTCCCTTTAAGTTTGCCATAATATATAATTTGTTTATTACAATAAAAAATTCATTCTCACATAAAAAAAACGACTTTCAAAAAAAATGAAAGTCGTTTGCTTTATTTCTTAAAATATTCATTCAAAGAGTTGATACTCTTTTTGTTACACATATAGATAAATATTGAATATTTCATTTTAATCCCTTAAATTGTTTTCGCAAAGATAGAACAAATTTTAATAACAACAAAAAAAAAACATACTTAAATTTAAGAAGATGATAAAAAAATATATTCTTACGAAATTTTTTTTCGGGATAGTTTGAAAAAAAACTTGCGAAAATTGAGCGAAATTCAGGCTAAAATTTGCGAAATATTGAATATTTTTTAGTGAAATTTGATTTTGGCAAAATAAAACAAAGAAATAATTTCACGAAATCAAGAGTTATTTTTCTAAAACAAAGAAATATTTTTGCGAAATCAAGAAAAAAATTAGGCTAAATCAAAGAAAAAAATCACTAAATCAAGCTCTTAAAAAGTTAAGTTGTTGATTTAGTGATTTTTATTAAGGCTAAATATTTTCAAAATTTTGGATTAAGATTTTGTTTGCCGAAAATATCGTACGCATTTGGCGTTAAGTGATAGGGAAAGTTTTTTATTTTAGTCTTCAAGTATGATTTCTAAGATTTGTTTTCCATATTTTTCAAATTTTTTATCACCAAAGCCTTTGATTTTTAGTAGGTCGTCTTTTGTTATAGGACGAGTTTTTACTATGCTTTCAAGGACTTGGTTTGATAAGATGCAGAAGGCTGGGAGTTTTTCTTCTTTTGCTTGGTTTAACCTCCACGTTTTTAGTTTTTGATAAAGGTCATCAAGTTCTAAGTCTTTTGTTGTTTCTTGTTTTTCGGTGATTTTGTTGATGGTTTTAATAAAATTCTTATAGGAAGTCATTTCTAATTTTTCTCCAACAGCTAATAGTTTGTATTTGTAGGAGAGGAAGTTGCGAATATTGAAGTCTTGCTCAATTAAGTAGTTGAATAGTCTTTGTTTTAGTTCTACTTCTATCATAAATTCGTGTAAAACTTCTTCTAAGTCTTCTTCTCCGAGATAGTCTTCGGCGTCTAATTTTGAGAGGTAATAGACTAAGGAGAAGATTGTTTCAAATTTTTCGGAGAAATATTTAGCTGCTTTTACTGCTCTTTCGTATAGGATTTTGGTTTCTAAGGTTGGTAGGCAGTATTCTATGATTTTGTCAATTTGTGTCTGGAATCTTTCTTCTACAAGTACTATTTCTAAAAGGATTTGTTCGTAATAAATTTTGATTTGTTGGAAGTTGTTGCCTATTTCGTTTTTTAAATAGATTTCTAAGAGTTCATAGAGTTTTGAGTTATGGTTTTTGATTTGCGAGAGGTTGAATAAGTCCTTTATATTCTGAGCGTAGTAAAGAAAATTGTCTTTTAGAAATCCTTGTTCGGTTGGTTGATTGTCTTTTTGTTCAATATTAAAGTTGTCAATCAATACATCGGTTATTACAGAGTTTGGATTGAATCGTTTAGAGAGTTGAAGACCTTCTAAACTTCGGCATCTGCTGAGTGCAACGTAGAATTGTCCGTGAGCAAATGAGTTTTCGGCATCAATTATTGCCTTTTCAAAGGTTAATCCTTGACTTTTGTGGATTGTTATCGCCCATGCAAGTTTTATAGGGTATTGTGTAAAAGAGCCGATTACTTTTTGGGTGATTTGTTTTGTGGTTTTGTTTAGTTCATACTTGTATCTTTCCCATGTATATTTTGAAACCTCAATGCGTTGTCCATCTTCGTCTTTTTCTACTATGATTTTGTTTTCGCTTAATTCGATAATTTTTCCTATTGTGCCGTTATAGTAGCGGCGTTTCTCGCCTGTGGGTGCGTCATAGTCGTTTTTTAGAAACATAACTTGTGCTCCCTCTTTCAATTCTAAGGTTTCGGCGTTTGGAAATAAGTGATAGTCAAAGTCTCCTTCTATTTCGGCAGTGTAGAAAAAAGAATCTTTGTTGAGAAGTTCGAGTTTGTCTTTGTTAATTTTGTTTGCTTGATTGTTATGTGTGCAAAGAATAATGTATCCTTCGGGTTTTTCTGAGAATATAAATGGATTGTATCTCTCGTTGAGTTGTGTTGTGATTTCTTGTGTTATTATATTGTCGCGAATGTGGTTTAGGATATTGATAAACTTTGAATCGCTTTGACGATATATGTGTTCGAGGGTGATTGTTTGGTAATGCGTTTGCTCTAATACCTTTGCCGAGAAGAAATATGGCGTTTGGTAGTATTGTTTGAGAAATTCCCATTCTTCTTGCTTTGCAACGGGTGGTAATTGACTTAAATCGCCTATCATTAATAGTTGAATGCCGCCAAAGGGTTTGTGCCTTTCAGAAACACGTAGCTTTCTTAGTAAGACATCTATTTGATCTAAGACGTCTGCTCTCACCATTGATATTTCATCTATTACAATTAGTTCGAGACTTCTTATTAAATTGAGTTTACTTGTACGCATTTGTTTGCGTTTTACGAAACGCCCAGGGATATATGGCATAAAATCTAATTGAAAAAAGGAGTGTATAGTCACTCCTTCGCAATTCAATGCCGCAATACCTGTCGGTGCAAGTACTACGTAACGTTTAAATAATGTATCTTTAAGACTTTTTAAAAAAGTTGTCTTACCTGTGCCTGCTTTTCCTGTAAGAAAAATATTGACATTTGTTTGTTCAATATATTTTCTTGCAAAATCTAATTGTGGATTTGTTTCCAAAATTTATTTTCTTGCTATAACTCTCTTTGCTGCTTCAACAATATTATTTGCTTTCAAGCCATATTTTTCCATTAAAGCATCAGGTGTACCACTTTCTCCGAAAGAATCGTCTATTCCTATAAATTCCATTGGTTTAGGATTGTTTCTTACAAGAAGTTGTGCGATGCTTTCGTTTAATCCTCCGTTAAATTGATGTTCTTCACAGCCAACAATGCAATTTGTCTTAGCAACTGATTTCAATATTGCTTCGTTATCAAGTGGTTTTATGGTATGAATATCGATTACTTCTGCACTTATGCCTTGTTCTTCTAATATTTTTGCTGCTTGAAGTGCTTCCCAAACTAAATGTCCTGTTGCTACAAGTGTTACATCTGTTCCTTCTGAAAGCACAATCGCTTTTCCAATTTCAAAAGGCATATCTTCTGGAATGAAAACAGGTACTTTTGGTCTTCCGTAACGAATATATACAGGTCCATTGTACTCAGCGGCTGCAATTGTTGCTGCAATTGTTTGATTATGATCGCAAGGATTTAACACTACCATATTAGGTAACATCTTCATCATACCGATATCTTCTAATATTTGGTGAGTTGCTCCGTCTTCTCCTAAGGTTATGCCTGCGTGAGAGCCTGCAATTTTTACGTTTGTATTAGAATATGCTACTGCTTGACGTATTTGATCATATACTCTGCCTGTTGAGAATGCTGCAAAACTACTTGCGAACGCTACTTTACCACTTAAAGCTAACCCTGCTGCGATTCCAATCATATTTGCTTCGGCAATTCCGCATTCTATCATTCTTTCTGGAAATGCTTCTTGAAAAAGATCCATTCTAACTGAGCCTATGAGGTCTGCACACAAGGCTACTACATTTTCATTTCTTTTTCCTGCTTCTAAAAGACCTATTCCAAATCCTGAACGTGTGTCTTTACTTCCTAATTGAGGATATTCTTTCATATTTCGTTTGATTTATTTTGCTAAATTTATTGTTGTGGTTTTATTTGACTCTATTTTAAATTCTTTAATCTGTGTTTGAGAAGATTTGTTTGCGTTTTTGTCTTTCAAAACCACCATATACTGTCCTGGTAATAGGGTAATATTTTCGGTTTGTAAGCCTTCTTCAAGGTTACATACCCATTTTGTTTCTTCACTGTCCTTTACAAAAATACTTCCAACGCTTTCTAATTTGCCTTTGTTCAAAACGAGTATTCCAGAGGCTGGAATCTCGATTGTTGTTGTTGAACTTTGACCTATTTCCACGTTTTCAATTTTTAATTTTGGTAAGGTAAGAATTTCTAAGTCGTATTTACCAACTAAATACTTCTCAATCTTGTTTAATTCTTGTACATTTACTGTTTCAGTCTTGCCACTCTCTCTTATAATTGCGTAAATATTGTTGTTTTTCAGTTTAGACTTATCTGAAAACCTTATTACCATATTTCCTTGTGGGGTTTTGATAGGAATAATGGTGTGTCTACCAACTTTTAACTGTACATTCTCTTGTTTAACGGGTGGAAGAGTGTGTATAACTATGTCGTAGTTAATCAAAGGGTCTAAAAATAAAGTGTCAGACAAACCTTTGGAGTTAAAAGTGTGCATAAAGGTATATTTTAACTGCTTGCTTTGACTGTCATAAAAGGTCATAGGAATATTTGTCTCGCTTGGCTCCATATTAGAGTCTAAAAGATTGACTTGTGTTGTTGTATTGTTTAATACTTTTGCTACAATATTATTGAGTGCCTTTGAAAACTCTATTTCGTTTGTTACCTCGAAATATACTCCTGCACATTCAAATTCTTCTTTCAATCCTTTTCCGATTCCTATTATGAAAGGTTTTAGAAATGCTCCTTTTTTTTGTAATTGTTTTGAGGCTTTGCAAACATCTCCCGAACATTCGTCAATTCCATCTGTGATAAGAATTATTATATTCCTTGAATTATCACTTTCAGGAAAGTCTGTAACACATTTTTCTAAGGTGTAGGCTATCGGTGTTGTGCCTTTTGGAACTAAGGCTTTTAATTTTGATTTGATTTGTTCGGTATTGTTTGGATAAAAACTTACTTCCAACCTTGTGTCATCGCAATTCTGAGGTGGATAGTCTTTTGTGTGTCCATAGGCTCTTAGAGCCATTTCAACGCCTGGCTTTTCCGCCAAAGTATCTACAATATTAGATAAAAGATTTTGTGCGATCTTTATTTTAGTATTGCTTTGCCACATTCCATACATGGTGTTTGAACAATCTAAAATAAAGAGTATTCTTGTTTTTTGATACGAATCCTCTCGCATAACCTTAACTCCTCTCGGCTGTGCAAAGAGAAATGAAGTTGCGAGACTTATCGCAAAAAATAAGGCAAGGCTTTTGGTAAGTTTTGTTCTCAAATGACAGTGTGTTTTTTAATAATCGCCTAATGTTTCTTTAAGTTGGGCTAATGCTGTTGCTGCTTGCTCATCGTTTGGAGGAGTTCCGTGCCATTTGTTTTTGTTTTGCATAAAATCTACTCCATATCCCATTTGTGTTTGCATTAGTACGACAACAGGCTTTCCTTGTTTTGCTTGTTGTTTTGCTTGATTCAATCCGCGTACTGTGTCTTGCATATCATTTCCTTGCATTTCTACAATACTCCAATCAAATGCTTCAAATTTTGCTCTTAGGTTTCCAAGTGAGCATACTTGATCGGTTGAACCATCTATTTGCAAGCCGTTTACATCTATTATAGATATTAGATTATCTACGTGATTTGCTCCTGCAAACATCACTGCTTCCCAAATTTGTCCTTCTTGTAATTCTCCATCTCCGTGAAGTGTGAAGACTAATTTGTCGCATGAGTTATATTTTTTTGCTAATGCAGCTCCAATTCCTACACTTAGGCCTTGTCCTAATGAACCTGAGGCTTGTCTAACGCCAGGTAGGTTGTCGTGAACGCTTGGGTGACCTTGTAAACGTGTGCCTAATCTTCTAAATGTTGCAAGTTCTTGAACAGGAAAGTAGCCTCGGCGTGCTAAAACACTGTAAAGTACCGGTGAAATATGACCGTTTGAAAGGAAAAACATATCTTCTCCATTTCCTTCACGTTTATAATTTTCTACGTTCAAGTCCATGATTTCAAAATACAAGGCTGTCATCACGTCTGCACAGCCTAAACTTCCTCCTGGGTGGCCTGAGGAAACTGAATTGGTCATTCGTATTATGTCTCTTCTAACTTGTGTCGCGATGTCTTGTAATTCAGTAATTGTTGCCATTTCTATAAGTTTTAATTCTTTGCAAAAATAGGCATTTTTATGGAAATAACAAGGGTTTATCTATCTTATAAGCATCAATTCGCCTTTTTGTTGTATGTTTTCTCCTCTAAGGTTTGTGAATTTAACGAAATAAACATAGACTGCCATAGGTTGCGGATTGCCTTTGTAATTTCCGTCCCAACCTTGTTCTATATTATCGGAAGTAAAGACAAGTGTGCCGTTTGAAGAATAGATGTTCATTTTGTAATCTTTTAATTCTGTGAACGCTGGCTTGAAAATGCTATTGTTATCTCCTGAGGTAGGGGTGAAGGCATTCGGAATAATTAGTTGCGTTCTTGTAATATTATCATTGTTTTCAGGAACTTTTTCGCTATGTTTTTGTTCTACGATTTCTTCTTCTATAATCGTAGTTTGTTTTTCTTGTTTTATTTCTGTCTTTTGTTTAATTTCTTCTACTTTTTCTTGCTTTTCTTCTATTATTTTAACCTCTTGCTTTTCTATTGTTTCTTCTTTTGGAGTTTGAATTGTAATAGGGGAAATCGTATTCTTAGTTTCAAGATTTTTTTTCATAGAAATATTTTCTTTTTTCATAGAAATATTTTCTTTTTTCATAGAGATATTTTTCGTAGTCTTTGTTTGCTTTGCAATTTGCTTTGTTTCAGGAGTTTGAGTTGGTGTGAAAATCAACACTCCTGCAAAGGCTACAAGCAAAAGTGTGCTTATTGCAATAGAGGTCTTTAAAAGCAAATTGTTTGGTCGCATTTGCTTTTCTATTTTTTTCCATATTTGAGGATTAGGCGCTTCTTCGTAGTTTTCTAATCTCTTTTTTATCTCTTCAAAATTAAAGTCTTTATTTTCCATTCTTTATTATATTTGCTGTGTTAATAATTCTTGTAAATTTTTCTTCGCTTTGTAGTTTAGACCTCTTAGCGTGCTTTGATTTTCTCCTAAAAGTTCTGCGGCTTCTTGGTAAGAATACCCCTCGATTTCAATCATATTGAAAATCATTCTTTGTCTATCGGGTAGTTTTGAAATGGTTTCAAGTAGTTCTTTATTAGTTAATTCTTCTATTTGTAATGGAGTTTGACTGATTTCTATGGTTTGAATATCCGTACTAAGAGTTGTTTTGTCGTAACGATAGTAATTTAGAGCCACGTTAATGAATAATTTTCTTAACCACGCCCCTAAGGCTCCTTGAAAATTGTATTTATGAATTTGATCAAAAGCTTTGATAAATGCTTCTTGGAAAATATCCTGAGCATCTTCACGATCTCTCGCATATCTCAAACAAATTGCAAAAAGTTTTGGCGAGTAAGTATCGTAAAGTAGTTTTTGTGCTTTCGGATTCTTCTTAATACACTTTTCTACGAGTTCTTTATCTGTCAATTTCATTGACTCTATGACACTATTTAAAGGAATTTTGTTGTGTTTAGGTGATATTTTTTTTTGAAAAAAGAAAGTGCGACATCTATAAGCCGAGTTCTGTCGAGTTCTATCATTAATCTACTGCTTATTTCACAATAAGCCTCTAACGACCTACCCCTCGGAAAGGACGAGCAGCCCCTTTATTCCGATATACTTGGTCTTTCAACTCATAAGGTTTACCCATTTGACTTATCACTAAATCAAATCGTGAGCTCTTACCTCACATTTTCACCCTTACCTTTTGCAAGGCGGTTATTTTCTGTGGCACTTGCTGTCAAGTTTCTTCAACTTGCCTACCCGTTAGGTAGTATGATGCTCTATGTTGCTCGGACTTTCCTCTCGAAGTTTTGCTTCCAGCGATAGAACAATGCCGCACTTATCTTTCTTTTTATTCTTTTTGAGCTGCGTTTGCTGCTCTTTTTCTTGCTACTTCATCAAGAAGTATTTTTCTTATACGTAAATGATTTGGTGTAATTTCCAAATATTCATCTTCTCCTATGTATTCCATTGATTCTTCTAAGGAGAACTTTGTTGCTGGTGCTATGCTTACTTTTTCATCTGCACCTGCCGAACGCATATTAGAGAGTTTCTTTGTGATTGTAAGGTTTACAACTATGTCATCAGGACGTATTCCCTCTCCAACAACCATTCCTGTATAGACTTCTTCGCCTGGTGAAACAAAGAAGCGACCTCTGTCTTGTAATTTATTGATTGAGTATTCTATTGCAGGACCTGTTTCTTTTGCAATCAAGGCTCCCATTCTTCTTCCGCCGATTTCTCCCTTCCAAGGTTCGTATCCTTTTAGTCTATGAGCCATTATTGCCTCTCCTTCCGAAACAGTAAGCACATTATTTCTTAATCCGATGATTCCTCTTGAAGGAATTGTAAATTCTATGTGAGTTCTATCGCCCTGAGGTTCTATTGAATCAATTTCTCCCTTACGCATTGTTACTAATTCTATTACTTTACCCGAAAATTCTTCTGGTACAACAATTGTAAGTTGCTCAACAGGTTCACATTTTACACCATCAATTTCTTTAATGATTACTTTTGGTTGTCCAACTTGAAGTTCATATCCTTCTCTTCTCATTGTTTCAATCAAAATTGAAAGATGAAGAATACCTCTTCCGTAAACAATCAAAGAATCTGGTGAGTCTGTTTCTTCAATTCGCATTGCAAGGTTTTTTTCCAATTCTGCGTAAAGTCTTTCTCTTAAATGGCGTGAGGTAACAAACTTTCCGTCTTTGCCATAGAAAGGAGAATTGTTGATTGTAAAAAGCATACTCATTGTAGGATCATCAACCTTTATTGGTTTTAGCGGTTCTGGATTTTCAAAATCGCAAACAGTATCTCCAATATCAAAATTTTCTAATCCTAATATTGCACATATTTCTCCTGCGTGAACTTCTGATTTTATTTTTTCTTTAGCTAAGCCTTCAAAAACATAAAGTTCTTTGATTTTTGAACGAATCATTTCTCCATTTGCTTTGGCTAAGGTTACATCTTGACCTGCTACCAAAGTTCCTCTATGCAATCTTCCGACTGCAATACGACCTACGTATGAAGAAAAGTCAAGTGAAGAAATCATTAGTTGAGTTGTTCCATCTTCTGTTTTGTATGCTGGAATGTGTTCTATGATTTGATCCAATAAATAAGAAACATCTTCTGTTGGAGTTTGCCAATCTTCGCTCATCCAACCTTGTTTTGAAGATCCGTAAACGGTTGGGAAATCCAATTGTTCTTCTGTCGCTCCTAAATTGAACATTAAATCAAAGACTTTCTCTTGTGTTTCAATTGGATTACAATTTGGTTTATCTACTTTGTTGATTACAACAATTGGTTTAAGATTTAACTCAATTGCTTTTTGAAGAACGAAACGTGTTTGTGGCATTGGACCTTCAAAAGCATCAACAACCAATAACACTCCGTCTGCCATATTTAATACTCTCTCAACTTCTCCACCAAAATCGCTGTGTCCCGGAGTGTCAATTATGTTAATCTTAAAATCTTTATAACGAATAGAAACGTTTTTTGAAAGAATTGTAATTCCTCTTTCACGTTCCAAATCGTTATTATCTAATATTAAATCCTTTGTTTCTTGATTTTCTCTAAATAATTTCGCTTGATGTAACATTCTATCAACAAGCGTTGTCTTTCCATGGTCAACATGGGCTATAATTGCTACGTTTCTTATATTTTGCATAGTGATTATGTGTTATCTATTTTTATTTACTTAAATTAAATAATTTAGCAGGATTTATCTTAAACTGCAACATTCGTGCTGTATCCCGTCCTCCATCACCACCTTTTCGTTGCATTGTAATTTTCCCTATTAAAATATTTCCACGAGATGTAATTAACACTTTTCCGTTACCAAAGAAATTTATTGCTTCATTTATAGGTTTTAATACCCATTCTTCAGAATCACGTATTTCCCTAATTACCAATATCCATTCTGCTGCAAAACGTCCTCGTCCTTTTAGTATATCAGAAACAATCATTATCTTATTTTCTTCAAACCAATTTAAAAGTGTTTTTTGTTCTGATTCATTAAATTCATTTGCAAATGTTCTACGTTTATCTTTCGTTTCTCTTGTTGGCAACACTTCGCCAGTGTATTGTTTTAGCAAATAAGAAACTTCTTCTGGAATATTCCAAAGTTCAATATATTTGTCAATCCAACGTTTGTCTATTTGATTAAAACCTTTTTCATTACTAACTAACTTTACTTGCAAATTTTCAACATCAATACAACTTTTTAATTTAATTGATACTTGTACTTGTACATCAGATTTATAACTTCCTTTTATTTTTTCAGCCCTAACGTATTCTATTTCTTTTAGATTATAACTCATTAATCGCAGCCATTGTTGTGCGTCTAAATCTTGTTGCCAATTATTAAATTTTATAACAACATATTCTTCTTTTTCAAATCCTCGTTTTGCTATTTTTGAACCTTCTTCAACAGTTTTATTATTTATCATTATCAAATTTGCTTAAATAAATCATTTTGTAAATATGGCAATATACGCTCATTAGCTATTTCTACATATTCTTGCGAAATTTCCGAGCCAATCCATTTTCTATTTAAAAGCTCTGCAACCTTCGCTGTTGTTCCACTCCCCATAAATGGATCATAAACTATATCATTTTCATTTGTCCAAGTATTGATTTGGTCTTTTACAAGTTTTTCTGGAAAGATTGCAGGATGTTTATAGGCTATTTTATCTGGTGTTGAAATACCTCCTCCTATTGAATACATAAATACATTACCTACCTTCTTTTCTGATGTTCTTTCTATTTTCTCATAATTTAGCGATCCTTCTTTCCCTCTATTTTTCATATTAGCTAAACCTCTAAATTTTGTAGCTTCTTTAATAGGATTAAAAGTTTTAGGTGTACCTTTTGAGAAACAAAACATATATTCAAACATTTGATGATAACGATTTCCTGTTTGAGGCATAGGATTATTTTTATAGTAAATCATCGTGTCGTGAAGTTTAAAACCTATCTCCATAAATTTTAATGCTTGACGAAAACTTGTTCCCGTTTCACTTCCATTTATTGTGGCATCTGCCACAATCCAAATAACAACTCCGCCATTTTTAATCACACGATACAATTCATGAACAATATTACAAAAATCAAATTTATAACCATTATAATTACGAATATTATCGTAAGGAGGAGATGTTATCACACAATCTATCGTATTATCTTCCATACGATTCATAGTATTCAAACAATCTTCATTATAAATTTTATTAAATTCTAATAGCATTTATTCAAGAATTATACTACTCTTTTTTCATATATTATTATTGCAAAATAAGGTCTTTTATTATTTTAACAGCGTTTGGTATTCCGTTAGCGTCTTTTCCACCTGCTGTTGCGTAGTGTTTTTGTCCGCCTCCGCCTCCTTTTACTTCTTTTGCTGCTTGACGAAGAATTGTTGAGGCGTCTTTTCCTCCTGCAACTAAATCATCTCCAACTAAAAGCGTTAATAAAACTTTTCCATTTTGCACTCCGTGAGCAACAAAACATATTTTGCTTAATTCATTCTTGTATTTAAAGGCCATATCTTTGACCATTTCGGCATCAATTTCAGTGCAATCAATTTCCAAATAGTCTATATCATTGATTTTTTCAATCTTATTTTTGAACATTTCAGCCAATTGCAACGCTTTTTCTTTCTTCAATTTTTCTAATCCTGCGTTTAATTCGCTGTTTTCTTCAATTAGTTTTTTTACAGATTGAACAAGGTTTGGACTTGCTGCGAAAAATGAACGTATTTCACGCATTGTGTCGGCTATCATATTAAAATATTCTTCACAAACCTCACCTGTTACTGCTTCAATACGTCTAATTCCTGCTGCAACTGCTGTTTCTGTTACAATATTTATCATTCCAATTCTACCTGTTGAAGAAGCGTGTGTTCCTCCACAAAGTTCAATACTTTCTCCAAAGCGAACGCATCTTACTTTATCGCCATATTTTTCTCCAAACAACGCCATTGCACCCATAGATTGTGCTTCTGCAATTGGAATTTCTCTAAAATCTTCTAACGGATAATCTTCTCTGATTGCTGAATTAACAATTCTTTCTACTTGTCTTATTTCTTCATCTGTTAATTTTGTTGGGTGAGAAAAGTCAAATCTTAATTTTTCTTCATTAACATAAGAACCTTTTTGTTCAACGTGTGTTCCTAAAACCTTTCTCAAAGCATAGTGAAGTAAATGCGTTGCAGTGTGGTTTGCTTCTATTGCAATACGTTTCTTTTTATCCACAACCATTTTGAAAGGCTTTTCTATATCGTTTGGTAATTGCTTTACGATATGCAAAGTCAATTGATTTTCTTTGCGAGTGTCTATTATATTAGTTTTTCCACCCTCATTTTCAATATATCCCTTATCTCCAACTTGTCCTCCCATTTCTGCATAGAAAGGAGTTGCTTCAAAAACCAATTGATATAAAGTTCCGTTTTTACTTGTTACCTTTCTATATCTTAATAATCTGCTTTCGGTTTCCAAAGTGTCATATCCAAGAAATTCTCCTGCTTCTTCACAAGGAATTATCTCTACCCAATCATCTGCTTCTGTCTTTGCAGCATTACGAGAACGCTCTTTTTGTGCGGCAAGATTAGTTTCAAAACCTTTCATATCAACGCTATAACCTTTTTCACTTGCCATTAATTCCGTTAAATCCACAGGGAAACCGTAAGTATCAAACAATTCAAAAGCAAAATCACCATCTATAACCTTATCTTGCTTTTGAGAGATGTATTTTTCAAACTTCATAATTCCGTTTGAAAGCGTTCTCAAAAACGATTGTTCTTCTTCTTTTACTATTTTTTCGATTAAAGATTGTTGTTGTACTAATTCAGGATATTGTTCTCCCATTTGAGAAACCAAAACTCCTACTAATTTATATAGGAATGGCTCAGAAAAATCAAGGAATGTGTAACCGTATCTAACCGCTCTTCTTAATATTCTTCTAATTACATAACCTGCTTTTGCATTTGAAGGCAATTGTCCGTCTGCTATTGCAAAAGCAATTGCTCTTATATGATCTGAGCAAACTCTCATTGCAACATCTTTTTCTCTATTTTGAGAATACACAACCTTTGCTTCTTTTGCAAGGAATTGAATCATTGGTTGAAAAACGTCAGTGTCGTAGTTAGAAGTTTTTCCTTGTAAAACCATACACAAACGTTCAAATCCCATTCCTGTATCTATATTCTTTTCTTTTAGAGGAACAAGACTTCCGTCTGCCATACGATTAAATTCCATAAAGACAAGGTTCCATATTTCAATAACTAATGGATTGTCCTTATTAACTAAGTCTTTTCCACTTATTTTTTCTCTTTCTTCTTTACTTCTTAAATCAACATGTATTTCCGAACAGCCACCACAAGGTCCTGTTTCGCCCATTTCCCAAAAATTATCTTTTTTATTTCCAAATATTATTCTCTCTTCCGCAATCCATTCTTTCCAATAATCATACGCTTCTTTATCAGCCTGCAATCCATCTTTTTCATCTCCGCCAAAAACCGTAACATATATTATATCTTTATCTATTCCGTAAACCTTTGTCAAAAGTTCCCAAGCGTAAGCAATAGCCTCTTTCTTGAAATAGTCGCCAAAAGACCAGTTTCCAAGCATTTCAAACATCGTATGATGATAAGTGTCGTGTCCAACCTCTTCTAAATCGTTATGTTTTCCACTTACTCTCAAACATTTTTGAGAATCCGCCGCAGAAAGATAAGGTTTAGATACATTACCCAAGAAAATATCTTTAAATTGGTTCATTCCAGCATTAGTAAACAACAAGGTAGGATCATTTTTTACTGTTATTGGAGAAGAAGGCACTATTGTATGTCCTTTTGATGCAAAAAAATCAAGAAAAGTCTTTCTTATTTCAAACGATGTCATAAATATTATTATTTTTTACCATTATTAAAACGTGCAAATATACGAATTATTTAACTCTTAACTTGATTAAAGCAAGAAAATATGTAATTTTGCACTTCAAAATATCAATATTTTTTATGGAAAGTATTAAAGAAATTTTCAGAATTGGCTATGGACCTTCAAGTTCTCACACTATGGCTCCACGAAAAGCCTCTGAATTATTTTTAAATGATAATATAAACGCAAAACATTTTGAAATAACGCTTTATGGTTCATTGGCAGCAACAGGAAAAGGCCACTTAACAGACAAAGCTATAATAGATGTTTTAGGAAAAGAAAGAACAAAAATACATTGGAGAAGTGATGTTTTCTTAGATCTTCACCCTAACGCAATGAAGTTTGAAGCCTTTGACGAAAACAATCAATTAATCTCTACAAATACATATTATAGTATTGGAGGAGGAAAGATTATTCAAGAAAATTCAAAATTAGGCTTAGAAATAAATGAAGTTTATCCTCATCATAACCTCACAGAAATTCTTCAATACTTAGATGAAAATGGTTTAACCTTTTGGGAATATGTCCAAGAGTTTGAAGACGAAAATATTTGGGACTATTTACGAGAAGTTCTTCAAGTAATGAAAAAATCAGTTGAAGACGGGCTAAACGAAGAAGGTGTTCTGCCGGGAGGATTGCGTTTAAGAAGAAAAGCAATGTCTTATTACACAAAAGCACGCAGTTATAAACCATCACTAAAAGGTCGTTGCTTAGTTCAAGCCTACGCTTTGGCAGTTTCAGAGCAAAATGCAAGCGGAGGAAAGATAGTTACAGCACCAACGTGTGGTTCTTGCGGAGTAGTTCCCGCCGTTTTATATCACCTAAACACCGAACACGAATTTACAGAAAAACAAATAATGCGTTCACTTGCCACAGCAGGATTGATAGGCAACGTAATAAAATACAATGCCTCTATTTCAGGAGCAGAAGTTGGTTGTCAAGGAGAGGTAGGCTCTGCTTGCTCAATGGCAGCGGCAGCAGCAAATCAACTTTTTGGCGGAACACCACAACAAATTGAATATGCAGCAGAAATAGGATTAGAACATCACTTAGGATTAACCTGTGATCCTGTTTGCGGTCTTGTACAAGTTCCTTGCATTGAGCGAAATGCCTTTGCCGCTCTTAGAGCCTTAGATGCAAATCTTTATGCTATGATGTCCGATGGCAAACATGTAATTTCTTTTGACAAAGTTGTTGAAACAATGAAACAAACCGGAAAAGACCTTCCTTCACTCTACAAAGAAACAGCCGAAGGAGGATTAGCCGTTGTAGGAAAAGGATTTTGCAATATTTAAGAAACAAAAAACAATATTATAAATGAAGAAAATAAATTTAGATGAAATTTTCCGCCCAAAGTTCTTTGAGTTAATAAAAACAAAAAATTACACAAAAGAACTATTCATTAAAGACTTAACAGCGGGAATAATCGTTGGGGTTGTAGCAATTCCTTTGGCAATTGCCTTTGGTATCGCATCAGGAGTAAGTCCTCAACAAGGTTTAATAACAGCAATAATTGCCGGAGTATTGATTTCTATCTTTGGAGGCTCACATGTGCAAATTGGAGGGCCAACAGGAGCGTTCATTGTCATTATTGCAGGAATTATAGCCGAATATGGCACAAGTGGATTAGCAATTGCAACTTGTATAGCCGGCGTTTTACTAATTTTAATGGGTGTATTGAAATTTGGAGATATAATTAAATTTATGCCATACCCTATTATCGTAGGATTTACCTCAGGTATTGCATTAACAATCTTCTCTACACAAATAAAAGACTTCTTTGGATTGGAAATAGCAGGCGAAGTACCAGCAAACTTTATTGAAAAATGGATTTGTTACTTCCAAAACTTCGACACAATCAATCCTATCGTAACAATAATGGCAGTATTCACAGTAGCAATATCGTTCCTTTGGAGCAAGGTTACAAAAGTTATTCCAGGATCTCTAATAGCTATTATTCTATGTACAATAGCAACAATCATACTTCAAAACTATGGCATTATAATTCCTACAATCGGAAGTGTATATCCTGAATTAAGCGGAGGAGCAGCACTACCTAAGCCAGAGGTTCCAGCAATTACGCTTGACAGCATAAAGGGATTGATTTCTCCTGCATTCACAATTGCTATTCTTTGTGCTATTGAAAGTTTGCTTTCAGCAATGGTAGCAGACGGAGCAACAGGAAAAAAACACCATTCCAATACGGAGTTGATTGGACAAGGAATTGCCAACTTTGTTTCTCCATTATTTGGTGGTATTCCTGCAACAGGAGCAATCGCACGTACAATGGCAAATATAAATAACGGCGGAAGAACACCCGTAGCAGGTATAATTCATGCTATTTTCTTGCTTTTGATTTATTTATTCTTGATGCCACTTGCAGCAAACATACCTTTCGCTTGCTTAGCAGGTATTTTGGTTGTCGTTTCTTATAACATGAGTGAATGGCGTTCATTCAAAGCAATCTTCAAGAACCCAAAGAGCGATGTCGTTGTGCTTTTGACAACATTTTTCCTAACAGTTATTTTCGATTTAACTATTGCTATTGAAGTAGGTCTTTTAATTGCATTCGTATTATTCATTAAACGTGTAATGGAAACATCTTCTATAAAAGTTATCGAAAACGAACTACAACGCACTGAGGATTCCGAATCAGAAAGTGTTTATGAAAAAGTAAACAAACAAGTACAAATCTACGAAATTGACGGACCTTTCTTCTTTGGAGTAGCAAATAAATTTGACGAAGTAGGAACACGCTCAACAAAGAATAAACCTAAGGTGAGAATTATAAGAATGCGTAAAGTACCATTTATAGATTCAACAGGATTAAAGAACCTTAGAAGTTTATGTGATAAGAGCAGAAACGAAAAAATACAAATTATTCTTTCAGGAGTAACAGAAGAAGTATTCAAAGTATTAGATAAAAGCGGATTTGCCGATTATCTTGGAAGAGAATACATCTTTGACCACATCTCCAAAGCATTGGATAAAGCAAACGAGCTAACCAATAACACAAACGAATAAGTGAAAATAACAAAATATCATCTTGCATTTATACTTCTATCTCTACTATGTTTAAGTCTAATGATTCTTAGTTGCATAGTAGGAAGCGGAAGTATAAGTGTAAGTGATTCTTTAAAAGTACTCCTTTCTCCTATATTTGAAACCAACACCGACCAAATCAATCAAGGCATTAGTTATATTATTTTCAATATAAGAATCCCAAGAACACTCTTTGCAGCCTTAGCAGGAGCAGGATTATCAGTTTGTGGCTTAGCTTTTCAATCCATATTTCGCAATCCACTTTCCGATCCCTATATTCTCGGAGTCAGTTCCGGAGCATCACTCGGAGCAACCCTTGCAATAGTTTTAGGAATGGAGAGTTTCTTTCTTGGAATCAGCGGAATGAGTTTCATATTCGCCTTTTTGAGCATATTTATCATTATAAAAATAGCCTCTTACGGCAATCGCATACACACAACAACTCTTTTGCTTGCAGGAATTTCAATAAACTTTCTTGCCTCCGCCTTTATCTCACTTCTAATGATACTAAACCAAGAACAAATCGAGAAAATAGTATTTTGGACAATGGGTTCGCTTTCAAATATCAGTTACAACTCACTCGTAGGCGTAAGCATAGCAGTTGTAATCGGTGTTTTATGTATCACATACAATGCACGCTCGCTCAATGCCCTACTAATAGACTCTCAAACCGCAAAATCACTTGGAGTAAACGTAGAACGCACAAAAAGAATCATACTCCTAATCTGCACACTTATGGTAGCCCTAATCGTAAGCGAAAGCGGAGTAATCGGCTTCATAGGATTAGTAGTCCCACACATAGTAAGACTAATCGTAGGCTCAGACAACAGAAAAATGATTCCCTTTTCCATATTAGGAGGAATGATATTTATGATTTCTTCCGACATAATCTCACGCACACTTATGCCACCGAGTGAAATACCCGTTGGAAGCGTAACCGCACTCATAGGCTCGCCGTTTTTTATCTACCTATTGTTCAACGCAAAGAAAAGATTAAACCAATGATTCAAGTAAAAAATCTAACCTACACAATAGGACAAAAAGAAATTCTGCGTAATATCAACTTTCAAATAGAGAAAGGCAAGATTTATGGCATACTTGGCACAAACGGCTCGGGCAAAAGCACTCTTTTAAAAGCCCTTTCAAGAATCAATCCCGTAAAAAACGGAACAATATTCATAGACAAAAAAGACATAAACTCTTACTCCGCAAAAAAATTAGCACAAACAATAGCCGTAGTCCCACAACAAACAAATCTAATGTTTGACTTCTCCGCCCTACAAATCGCTTTAATGGGCAGAATCCCTTATCAAAAACCACTATATTCCGATAGCAAAGAAGATTTTCAAATAGTCAAACAAGCAATGCAAAGAACAAACACTTGGCATTTGAGAGATATGAACGCAAAGAACCTCAGCGGAGGAGAATTTCAAAGACTGATAATAGCAAGAGCCCTTTCGCAACAAACACCTCTGCTAATGCTTGACGAACCCGTGTCTTCGCTCGACATACGTCATCAATTCGACATAATGAACCTGCTAAAAGAAATAAATACTCAAACTTCGGCAACAATTCTTATTATTATCCATGACCTAAACCTTGCAATGAAATATTGCGATGAAGTGATTCTTCTCAACAAAGGCGACTTGGTAGCCAAAGGACTCTCAAAACAAGTCCTAACCCAAGAAAATATTTCCACACACTTTGGCATAAAAGTTCATATCAACCAAGATTATTTACAGATACTTGGTTAAAAGAAAATAAGTCTATGAAATAATTTTCTAAGTCTATGAAATAATTTTTTAAAACAAAGAAATAATTTTCTAAAACAAAGAAATAATTCTTGAAGTTTTTTGTCTGTTTACGTTTTTTTGTTCTATCTTTGCACATTATTGACTTAACAAATTAATATAGATAGGTTATGCTTAAACAAATATCAATACTATTACTTGTTTTGTTGTCTAATTTATTTTCTTTCTCTCAAAAAAACTATGAGAGATTTAAAATAGAGAAAAAAACTGAGATTACTGATTTCAAATATAGTCTTTTTAAAGATTTTTCAGGAGAATACTCGGATTTGTTTTCGAGTTTTTACGATGGTAAATTGTATTTTTTCATACAAGATTATACAAACTTTGATTCTTTGAGGGTATTCTGCTATGATGTCAATGCAAGTGAATGTGTTTATTTTGACTTGAATTTACAGAGTGCATTGAAAGATAGTAAAGATAAAGAACTTTATATAGAATCTTTTGCATCAAATGGTGAATATTTAGTTTTTTGGGGCTATCCAGATAAAAAAGCTATCTTCTTCTTTAAAAGAGAAGGAGATAGCTTTGTGTATGATTTTAAAATTGCCGATGATAAATCTTTGTTTCAAGATCAAATGGAGTTTTTGGATAATGGTGAATTGTTAGGTTTAAGGGCTGCACCTAAGTTTGGGGAGGAAAATTTTGCTAAACTCAGTTTGTTGGATTTAGAAACAAAGAAAATAAGAAAAACTATTGATATTGCTCAAAATATTACAGGATACAATTATATTTATCCTTACAAATTACTTGATGTTTCTGAGAATTCCATTTTTTTTAGCCATAGGGGTGAATATAAAATAGAAGAATATGATTTTGATTTAAATAAACAATCAGAAATAATAGGAAATGAGTCGTATTGGATTCAAACACCACAAAATCTTTCTGATAGTATTATGAATTTAAGTCCATATGCGGTAGATAGAAGTGCGAGGTTTTTAGATTTAAAAGAAAAATATTCGACTGTTTATAGTATTTCTGTTGATGGTAGTAAAGTATTTGTTTTTTACGAAAATGAAGGAGAACGCAATAATACCTATTTTGATGTATGGGAGAGGGAAAATAGTGAATGGATTTTAAAAGGTAAAAATATAAAAGATTATTCAAAGTCTGTGAGAAAGTTAGTAAAGAGAACGTTGTCATTAGATAGTGATTTTAAGACTAAAATGTATTTTACTAATTCTAAGATTGTAAGACTTAGAGCGGATCTTCCGAAAAATCTTTTTTTACCTATGTTTCTTTATATGCCGATGTTGGAGAAGTATGTTGCTAAAAACAATATTCCTTTTGTTGTTGACATATTGTCATTTGAATAGTTTTATACTATGAACAGAATTATATTTGTTTGTCTTACTATATTCTTTTTCTCTTCTTGTAAAATACAACTGTCCGATTATGAATGTATAGATATGAATGGCAGAAAATGCGATTTGAATTATACAACTAATATTATGTATGTTGGTTTTTCATCTTTGGGTTGTCATGATTGTCATGTGAAATTAAATGAATATTTTGAAACAAAAGGATATTATAATAATGATACAATAAAAATATATGGTATTATTGCATTAGAGGAAGATGAAATTAGAAATGAGTTAATGCAACAATTGAATATTGCCTCTATGAAGCGATATTATCCGAATATGAATGAATTTAGATTTTGTATAGAAAAGGATAATAGTATAAAAATAATAGGAAATACTATCAGAAATTTTAATACTCCGTTTTTAATTGAAGTGAAAAATAAGGAATTTCGTTATATTCCTACGGATTCAATATTCTCGCAGAATGGAATGAATGTAATAATAAATTAAAGCAAAGAGTTTAGCTTTTATGTTATGGTCGTTATTTTTTTTCTTCGTTTTCTGTATTATTCTGTATATCTTTTTTATCTAAACATTTTAGTATTATATTTCTAAAACATTGTTTTAGAAAATTATTTCTTTGATTTATTTTCTTTTTTCTTTGTTATATTTGACTTAATTTGTATTTTTGCCTTTTAAGATAAAGAATTATGTCAAGAAAGTTTATATTATATATATTTTTTATTAGTCTTACTCTTTTTTCTTTTGCTCAAAACGATTCATTTCTAAGTGGTAGAGTTGTAGATGAAAGTGGGAAAGGGATAGAATTGGTAAATATTGGAGTAACTAACCTAAAAAAGCCTTTGGGAACAACCTCTGACGCAAAGGGAAACTATAAAATTTCGCTTCCTTCTGAGAAAGAATTAAAAATTATCATCTCTTGCATTGGTTATGCTTCGCAAGAAATGAGCCTTACTTTGAAAAAAGGAGAGAAAAAGAAGATTGATTTTACTTTAAAGGCGATTGCGGAAAATCTTGGAACGGTTGAGATTACGGGCGACAACTCTCGTGTTGAGGGAGTAACGAGAATCACAACCGATTGGGCAAAAAATGCCGCTGGTCCTACGGGTGGAGTGGAAAATCTTTTGAAAACCTTGGACGGAGTGTCGTCTAACAATGAACTTTCTTCACAATATTCTGTTAGAGGTGGAAATTTTGACGAGAATTTGGTGTATGTGAACGATATAGAGATATTTCGTCCTTTGCTTGTAAGGAATGCACAACAAGAAGGATTGAGTTTTATCAATAGTGATATGGTTGGCGATATTGTTTTCTCTTCTGGTGGATTTGATGCAAAGTATGGCGATAAGATGTCTTCGGTTTTGGATATTCGCTACAAGAAACCACAAGAGTTTGGAGGCAATGTGTCTTTGGGATTATTAGGTGCGAGCCTTCATTTAGAGGGTTTGATTGGCAGTCGTTTCACTTATCAATTTGGATACCGTAGAAAAACCAATAAATACTTGCTTAACTCTTTGGAAACACAGGGAGAATACAACCCTACTTTTAATGATTTTCAAATTTATTTGACTTACGACCTTAATGAAAAGAGTGAAATTGCGTTTTTGGGAAATGTGGCAGATAATAAATACAATTTCATTCCAGAAACAAGGGAAACCTCTTTTGGAAACTTCTATGAGATGTTGAAATTAAAGGTTTATTTTGACGGACAAGAGTTAGATAGATTTTCTTCTTTGTTTGGAGCTTTTATGTACACTTATAAACCGAAAAAAGACTTGGTTTTAAAACTGATAACTTCTGCTTTTTCAACAGGCGAAAGGGTGAATTATGATATTCAAGGGCAGTATTATCTTTCGGAAACAGGCTTAGGCTTTGGCGATGATGAAGGTTTAGAAAGAGGAATCGGCACATATATTGAACACGCTCGCAATTATCTTTCAGCAAACATTTATAACATAGAACACAAAGGCGTAAAAATATATGATAATGGCAATCTGTCGTGGGGAGTTAAGTATCAATACGAATTTATTGAAGACAAAGTAAACGAATGGAAGATGGTAGATAGTTCGGGTTATAGTATTCCGTCTATACCTGATAATATTGGAATTTTTGACAGCGTTTTCTCTCCACAACTCAATAATGTATTTAAATCAAACAATGCAATCGCTTCTTCGCGTCTATCAGCTTACGTTCAAAAACAATGGATTTTCTCTTACGATTACGGACAATGGTATGCAAATCTTGGAATGAGAGTACAATGGTGGGATTATAACAAAGAATTTGTGCCTTCACCTCGTGCAAGTCTAAGTTTTAAACCAAATATTAAGCAAGATATTCTTTTCCGTTTTGCTTGTGGAATGTACGCTCAAAGTCCTTTCTATAAAGAACTAAGAGATGAAAAAGGAAATGTACATTCCGATGTATTGAGTCAAAAGAGTTTGCATTTTGTTCTTTCGTCTGATTGGAATTTTACAATGCTTGAACGTCCTTTTAAACTAATGAGTTCGATTTATTATAAGCACTTATGGGATTTAAATCCTTATTACTTAGACAATGTTCAAGTAAGATATATGGCAAAGAATAATGCCGTAGGATATGCGAGGGGATTGGATGTGCGTTTGTTTGGAGAGATGATAAAAGGCATTGATTCTTGGATTAGTTTCTCGCTTATGAATACCGAAGAAGACATAGAAGGTGACGGAAAAGGCTATATACCACGCCCAACCGATCAATTGTATAACATAAGCATTAGTTTCCAAGATTATATCCCTAATATGCCTTTCATAAGGGCTTATTTGAGTTTCAATTACGGCAATGGCTATCCTTTTGGTGCACCAAACACACCGCGATATATGCACACAAATCGTATGCCTGACTATTTGAGAGCAGATATTGCCTTTACATTTCGCATAAAGGACGAAAACGCTTCTTGGGCTAAGAATAATTTTTTTAGATACTTTAAAAAGATTTGGGTAAACGTTGAGTGCTTTAATGTATTTTCAAGTAAAAATGTGGTTTCTTACTTTTGGGTAGCAGATTACAGCAATAAATATTACGGAGTGCCTAATTACTTAACGCCTTTTCAATTAAATGCTAAATTAACTGTGGAATTTTAAAGAATGATTGTTTATGATAAATAATTTACCTCAACTCTTAGATGTAGATATTCAACTTAGTTGCAAACCAGACGATGTTTTTTCTTTTGCAAACAATGTGAAACTTCATTGTTTTGAAGACAAGGATTCGGAAATCATACGTTTGGAATTTATTTTTCTTAATGCAGGAAGTGTAAATCAAGATAAATTCTTCACTTCCGCTGCTTCTGCAAATCTAATCACAGAAGGCTGTGGAGAATTGTCAGCAATTGAGGTGGCGGATAAGTTAGATTTTTATGCAGCATACGTAGAAAGAGTATCGGAAAGAGATTCTACGAGTTTGGTGTTTTATTTTTTGAAAAAATATCAGCAAAATCTTCTTCCTTTAATAGAGAAAATAATTAAGCAAGCAAACTATAACGAAAAAGAGTTTGAGATTTATATTTCTAAACAAAAGCAAAACTTTGAGATTAACGCTCAAAAAACTTCTATGATAGCCTATAAGGAATTTTATCGTACGATATTTTCCGAAAATCACCCGCTTTCTAAATTTGGAGAAAAAGAAGATTTTGATAAACTCTCGCCTTCTGATGTTAAATCTTTCTATGAGGATTTTTATACTTCTTCTCAAAGCGAGATTATCCTTTCGGGCAATTACGATAAAGCCTTTGTGAGAGAATTAGAACGCTTTTTTGGTACAGAAACTTGGGGAGGAGAGAAAGAAAACTTTGAATTAAAGGATTATTCCATAGATACAAATTGCTTGAATAAGGGTTTGGAAAAAACAATCAATAAAAAAGGAGCAGCACAAGCGAGCGTGAGAGTTGGTTGCGTGAGTTTGGAGCATAATCACAAAGACTTCTTGCCGTTTAGTGTTGTTGTGTGTTTGTTAGGAGGCTATTTCGGCTCACGATTGATGATGAATATTCGTGAAGACAAAGGCTACACTTACGGAATCTCTGCAAACCTTTCGTCTTATCGCTATGCGTCTGTTTTTTCTATTGCCTCAGATGTCAAAGCCGATAAAGCACAAGCTACAATTGATGAAATAGAAAAAGAAATCACTATTTTACAAAACGATTTGGTTTCTCTTTCTGAACTTTCGCAAGTAAAAAATTATTTAATAGGAGAGTGCATAAGAAATCTTGACGGAGCGTTTGATAAATCCGATAAATATTCTTTCTTAATGAAACTAAACCATAAATACGACTATTATAAAAATTTTATAGATACCGTTAAATCTATTTCGCCTAATGAAATAAGAGATTTGTCTCAAAAATATTTGGATTTAAACCTTATTTCAAAAATCAAAGTTGGAGATACAGAAATTTTAATATAAAAACTATAATATTATGAGAGCGTTTTGTTTTACAATATGTTTGATGTTATCATCTTTTCTTTGGAGTCAAAACTCTATAAGTGTTTATTGTGCTCAGGTAAACGAAGACGGAAGCACTACTTTGTATTATGAAACAGCAGAAGGTAGCGGTTTTGTTGAATATGTCATTTCTGCATATTCCGATGTTGAAGGAGCATATTCGAGAGTTGGCGAAACAACCGACATAAATCAAGATTCCTATACCGATAACGTTAGAAATGCAAATTTAGAGCAGATTCGCTATTTGGTAACCGCTGATTTCGGTGAAGAAAGACGTCCTTTTGGTTACATAAGAACGATTTATTTGTCTTCAACCTTAAATAACGATAATACAGTTAGTCTTTCGTGGACTTCAATGGGTAGCGACACACCGGCAGGCAGTGAAAACAAACCATATAAGATATATAGAAAACTAAAACGTCAAGATACAGATTGGCAATTCTTGGCAGAGCAAACTCAAAGGACTTACACAGATAATTTACCTGCGATTTGTTCGGATTCTGTCTTGTATAAAATCGAGTTAGAAAACGATAACAATTGCGTTTCTCGTTCAAATCAAGTCTTACACGTGATAGGAGATATGCAAATTCCTAATATGCCGGGTTTACAAAGGATAAGCGTAAATCAAAATACACAACAAATATTTTTAGAGTGGATTCCCTCAACCTCAGACGATGTAATGGGTTATGTAGTGTGCAGTGGAGATCCTTGTGTTACGCTTGATACGATTTGGGGCTCAGATGCAAGTTCATATACTTGTGAAACCTGTTCGGCAGAACAATTAAATTCGTTGGCAGTTATGGCTTTTGATACTTGTTTTAATACCTCGCTTCGTACGGATAGGCATTCAAATATGGTTCTTTCTGCTCAAAGAGAAAATTGTAGCGATGTTGTAAATCTTTCGTGGAATGAATATGTAGGATTTGATGTTCAACGCTACGAAATCTATATGAAAGAGAGTAATTCTGCCTTTACAATGCTTGGAAACACTCAATCTTTAAACTATCAAGCGACAATAGATCCTACAATTACTAATTATGAGTTTTATGTTCTTGCAAAAGGTGGAAATAATATTACTTCTATTTCTAATACTAAGGCTTTGACAATTTCTTCTGCTCAACAACCCGAATTTGTTGAGATAAGAAAAGTCTCTGTTAAGGATAGAAATCAAGGAGTTGATTTAGAATTTTTTGTAGATGCAAGTATAGTTGTCAATAAGTATCGTTTAAAAAGAGCAGAGAATGGAGGAGAATACAGAGTTATTGCAAATATTCCTTATACGGGCAATAACACAGTGCAATATACAGATAATATTTCCTTAGATAAAAATAATAACGATTACTCCTATATATTTGAAGCACCCGATGCTTGTAATCTTATTTACAAAGCCTCACGCCCTGCTTCAATTATGCGATTGGAATTAACCGAAATAGATAGAAATACAAATGCTCTTTCATGGAATGCTTACAATTCTTGGGATAATGGAGTAGGTGTGTATGAAATTTACCGACAACCAGAATCTGAACCAGCACCTGTGCTTTGTGGTACATCAGGTTCTTCATCTTTTACCGATTTTATGGGAGATGTAATAACGGCTTCGGACAAAACAAACTATTATGTAAGAGCAATTGAAGCAAGTGCAGGAAATGACGGGAAGGTTCAAACTGCCCTTTCAACAAGAGCAAGCATTAAAAGAGAAACTATAATCTTTATTCCAAACGCTTTCACACCTCGCGCAGCAGAAGGTGATAACAATATTTTTAAACCTACGTGTTATTTTGTAAGACAAGGAAGTTATGTTATGCGAATCTTTAATCGTCAAGGTGGATTGTTATTTGAAACTTTTGATCCAGAGATTGGTTGGGACGGAACTTTCAAAGGAGAGTTTTGTCATCCTAATACATACGTATATATAATAGAGTTTATAAATTCAGACGGAGAAAAAGAAATTAAAAAAGGTGTTTTTGCTCTTGTAGAATAATGAAAAACGAAAATTTATGAATCAAATAGAAACTATTCTTACTCCCGCACTCTTTCCATTTCGTAAAATGAATGGCGGACACAATGTTGTAGTTGTAGATATTCTTCGTGCAACAACCTCAATCTGCACTGCAATTGCAAATGGTGCGAAAGCAATAATTCCTGTTCGCACAATAGAGGAGGCAAAGGCATATAAAGATAGGGGATACCTTGTTGCAGGAGAGAGAATCGAAGATACATTTCCATTCGCCGATTGGGGAAATTCTGCATTGGAGTTTACAAGACAAAGAGTTGAAGGAAACGAAATTGTACACTCTACAACAAATGGCACAGGTGCTATTTGTCTAAGTCAAAGTGCTAATCCTCATCAAATTCTTATAGGCTCGTTTTGTAATCTTACTACTTTGGCAGATTATTTGATAGAACAAAACAAAGATGTTCAAATTTTATGTAGCGGTTGGAATAATACCTTTGCATTAGAAGACGCAATATTTGCAGGAGCCTTAGCAGAAAAAATACTACAATCAGATAATTTTGAAAATAAGAATGATTCTACTCAGTGTGTCATAGAGTTATGGAATGCAAGCAAAGGAAATCTTCGTCAATATATGGAAAAAGCATCGCATATTCATCGTTTGAGAAAACATAATATGGATGATGTTTTTGAATACACATTTATGTTAGATACATGTAAAGTTGTGCCACTTTTTGAACAAAATAAAATAATAAATGTTGAACAATAACGTTAAATAAATACTAACTTTAAAAAATTAAAACACTATGAAAAAAGTATTTTTTGCCTTAGCGGCAGTTTTGATGTTATCTTTAACATCTCAAGCACAAGTAAAATTTGGTGCAAAAGCAGGTATGAATCTTTCAAGATTTACAGAAAATTTTGAAACTATGAAACCAGGATTCCATGCTGGTGTTTATGCACAAGTAAAATTACACCCAATGTTCTCTATTCAACCAGAAGTGTTGTATTCTATGCAAGGAGCAACAGAAGAAGAAACGAATACAACTCTTGGACAAACAATTACAGCAAAGGGTAGTGCGACTTCTCATAATGTAATAGTACCTGTAATGTTGCAATTCACACCAATAAAATCTTTAACAATAGAAGCAGGTCCTCAATTCGGCTTTAACTTGGGAATGTCTTTGTATAGTGAAGTAACAATGTCTGGACTTGTTGATGATTCTTTTGAAGAATCAGTAGATTTGGGGGAAGAAGATTACAAAATGTTTGATTTCGGATTAGCAGCAGGATTGAAATATAATGTAAATTCAAATATCAATGTTTACGCAAGATACGTTTTCGGATTAACTCCTGTGTTTGAATACGAAGATGACGAAACAATGAATCAAAACTTAATGTTAGGAGTAGGATTCACATTCTAAGAAAAATAATTTTTTTAAAAAAAGCTCTCAATTATTTGTAATTGAGAGCTTTTTTATTGTTTTAAGAAATATTCTATTGACGAAAAATGAAAAAAATATTAATTTTCGTCAATAACTTTGTATCTTTGCAAAAATACTATTTCTATGATAGCAAGAAAAATATATCTTAATCAATTGATTAGTTTATGTAATCAAAATATTATAAAAGTTATAACAGGTATTCGCCGATGTGGAAAATCAACACTTTTATCAGAATTCAAGGATTATTTGAAAGCAAAAGGCGTTGAGGAAAATAATATTTTGTTATTAAATTTTGAAGAGAGAGAATATAGTGATTTCGCACGATGGGAAGATGTTTATGACTATATATTAGATAAACTTTCTGTTGAGGGAATGAAATATGTGTTTTTAGATGAGGTGCAAAGAATTGCAAATTTTGAAAAACTTGTAGATGCACTCTTTGTTAAAAATGATATTGATTTATATATTACAGGTTCTAATGCTTTTCTTCTGTCAAGTGAGTTAGGAACTCTTCTTTCGGGACGTTATATCGCAATAAACTTACATCCTTTTTCTTTTTCTGAATATGTGTCTGCTTTTGATAATAATGCAAATATCGATAGATTGTTTAGGCAATATATGAATACATCTTGCTTTCCAGAGGCTGTAAATCTTTCTATTTTATCTCCAAATATGGTAAATCTCTATTTGAAATCTTTATACGATACAGTAGTTGTAAAAGACATTGTAAAAAGGAATAATCTTAGAAAATTTGATACTTTGCAAAATGTTCTTAATTTTCTTTTTGATAACATAGGAAATGTAGTATCTCCTAATAATATAACCGAAGTTTTACGTAAAACAACCGGAGAAAGTATTTCACACAATACAGTACTTAAATACTTGCGTTATTTTACTGAATCATATTTGGTTTATCCTGTAAGGCTATATAACATAAAAGGCAAACGTTTATTAGAGAGTAATTATAAATATTATATAGTAGATTTAGGATTAAAAAATATTTTAAATACAAATTCGGCTTTATCTGATTTAGGACATAAATTAGAAAACATAGTTTATTTTGAATTGCTTAGACGTGGTGGAGATGTATATGCAGGAAAATCTGGGAATGGAGAAGTTGATTTTGTAGTACAAAAACATGATGGAAATAGAGAGTATTATCAAGTGGCATATACTGTTAATGACGAAAAAACACTAAAAAGAGAGTTGTCGTCATTAGAAAAAATTAAAGATTCTTATCCAAAATATCTCCTTACTACTGATTTTGATAATGTCAATTATAATGGAATACAAAAAATAAATATCTTAGATTGGCTTTTAACTTAATATCTTGTTTTGTCCTCTTTTGTTTTCCATTTTTCAAAAGGCATTTCAGCCAACGAATGCTTAACCTTTTCTATCGGTAAGCTTCTTTCATTTTCTTTAATCGGTATTTCATCATAAATATGTTGGTCATCAAAACCTGCAAGTGCTGCGTCTTTTCTTGTAGCGGCGTAATAAATATGTTTAATCCTTGCCCAATAGATTGCAGACAAACACATAGGACAAGGTTCGCAAGAGGAATAAATCACACACTGGCTTAATTCAAAAGTATTCAAAACCTTGCACGCCTCACGTATGCAATTAACCTCTGCATGAGCCGTCGGGTCGTTGTCAATCGTTACACTATTTCCGCAACTTGCAATAATCTTTCCGTCTTTTACTATCACTGCTCCAAAAGGTCCACCTCCTTTGTCAATATTCTCCATTGCCTTTTCGATAGCCTTTTGTAAAAAGTAATTATGTTCCATATTTCTATCCTTTTTCTAAGAGAAAAACGTTGTTTTGTTATTTTTCTTATCTTTGCACATTAAAAAACATTTAGAATATGAAGAAAATATTTACTTTATTGGTGTGTGCAATTGTGGGATTAAACCTTTCTGCACAAAGAGTAGTAGAAAACTATTCGTTATTCTCAAAAGCCGAAATTCAAAAGCCGTTTATGATTGATAGTGTTGATAATAACGGAAAAACTTTCAATCTCTTAAAAGATTTTAAGACTCTTTCGGCAGACAAAAACAAAGCAACAAAAATCTCTGTTGATGAAAACGGATACCTTGTCTTTGATAAAGCAGAAAAAGACTATGTTGTATCGCTTGGCTTTAAAATGAAAAGCAACAAAAGACAAGAAATAGAGTTTAAAGTGATTAGCAACTGTGTCTTTAAAGCAGATTTTGCTCAAACAAGCAAAGAAAAAGAATCACAAGAATTAGATACAATGAATGTTTTGGCAACTTACAATCAAGGTGTTTATGATATAACTCTAAATCTTTTGATTAGCCAAGAATCAAAACTTAAAATAGAAACTGCAAACGAAGTAGAGTTTGGAGATTTCACTATGAAACAAGGCTTAGACTTAGAAACAATGCTTCAAGGTCAAACAATGTATGAAGTAAGCCTTTCTCCAAACGGAAATTACTATGTATTGAAAAGCCGTAACACCGACAATAAAGGAAAGAATCATTGGTATTGGGAACTTTACAATAAGAATCACAACTTAATATTTACCTCTAAAAACAATCACTCAATAGAATGGTTACCAAAGAGTGAGTTGTTATACTACACAGAAAAGATAAATAGCGACAATTCTTTGGTTGTGATGAATCCACAAGACCTTTCTACAAATGTTATAGCAAGAAATATTCCAAGTGGTAACATTTATTTCTTAGACAACGAACAAGCCTTCATTATAACAGTAGCAGATAAGTTTGAAGGAAAGAAAAAAGACGTAGAATTATTGCAATCACCAGAAGATCGTTCAGATGCAACTTGGAGAGATCGTTCAAATCTTTGGATTTATCGCCTTGGTACTTCATCTCTTCAAAGACTTACTTTCTCTAATCACAATGTTTATTTATGCGATGTTAATTCTACATCGGACAAAATTCTTTTTGCTGTTTCATACGAAAAATATACTCAACGTCCTTTTGGATACAAAAAATTCTATGAAATGAATCTTAACACAATGCAAACAGAACTTATTTGCGAAGACAAGTTTGCTTTCTCTGTTGAGTATGTTGATGATGATAATCTTTTGTTTACAACCTCTGCCGAAGGATTTAACTCCGTTGCTGCAAAGATTGGAAAGAAACAAATCGCAAATATGTATCATTACACTTTGGTGTTGATGAATAAAAACGATAAAAGCCTAAATCCAATTCTTAAAGACTTCAACCCATCTTTAAATTCATACGAAATAATAGGCGACAAACTCTATATGACAACAACAGACAAAGACTCTGTCAATGTTTACACCTTTAATCTAAAAACAAATGAAATCGTAAAATTAGACCTATCTTGCGATATGGTTTCTTCTTTCACAATAAACAATGAAGGAACAAAAGCAATGTACATAGGAGAAAACTACAACAAACCACAACGCTTATTCTCTTATGATTTCACAACATCAAAACAAATACTTTTCCCAAGAGAAGAAGAATATGCAAGAATGGAAATAGGAGAAATGTATGATTGGGATTTCGATTATAAAAAAACTACAATAGAAGGAAGATACTATTTACCAGCAGACTTTGACTCAACAAAGAAATACCCAATGATTGTTTACTATTACGGAGGCACAACACCAACCGAAAGAGCATTCTCTTGGCGTTACACACCATATCTTTACACAGCAAGAGGCTATGTAGTATATGTATTGAATCCATCAGGCACAATAGGCTATGGACAAGAGTTTGCAGCACGTCACGTAAACGCTTGGGGAGAAAGAACAGCAGATGAAATTATAGAAGGAGTAAAACAATTCTGCAAAACACACACCTTTGTTGATGATTCAAAGATAGGTTGTATGGGAGCAAGTTATGGAGGATTTATGACACAATACCTACTAACAAGAACAGACATATTCACTTGCGGAATCTCTCACGCAGGAATCTCAAACATAACATCATATTGGGGAGAAGGCTATTGGGGATACTCTTACTCAACAGCAGCCTCAGCACACTCATATCCATGGAACAATCCAGAGCTTTACACAAAACAATCACCACTCTTTGCAGCCGACAAGATTAACGCAGCACTATTATTACTTCACGGCTCTTCCGATACCAACGTTCCAATCGGAGAAAGCATACAAATGTATAACGCATTGAAACTTCTTGGAAAAGACGTAGCCTTCATAAGCGTAAAAGGAGAAGACCATGGAATAGTAGATTACGAAAAACGCCTACAATGGAACAACTCAATCTACGCATGGTTTGACAAATACCTAAAAGGAGATGATTCAATGTGGGAAAGCCTTTATCCAACAAATAATTTGAACGACTAAAACTATGAAAGAACAATTAAAAAAATACTTTCCTTTCCTAACAGAAATTCAACTTAGCCAATACGAAACCTTGGCTAAGGAATTTCTGTCGTGGAATGAGAAAATCAACCTTATATCAAGAAAAGATACCGATAATCTTTTTGAACACCATATTCTTCACTCGCTTGCCATTGCCAAAGTCTGCAAGTTTAAACCACAATGTGAAGTAATGGACATAGGAACAGGAGGAGGATTTCCCGGAATACCACTTGCAATAATGTTTCCCGAAACAAAATTCTATTTAGTAGATAGCATAGGCAAGAAAATCAAAGTAGTACAAGCCCTTGTAGAAGCCTTAGGATTAAAAAACGTAAAAGCAGAGCAAATAAGAGCCGAAAACGTAAACCAACAATTTGACTTCATAGTATCAAGAGCCGTAACCTACTTGCCAGACTTTATGCAATGGACAAAAGGCAAGATTTCAAAAATACAATACCACGACCTGCCAAACGGAGTCTTGTATCTAAAAGGCGGAGACCTCACAGAAGAACTCTCAACTATCAAAAACAAAATCAAAATCTACGACATAGACAACTACTTTGAAGGAGAATTTTTTGAAACCAAAAAAGTAATCCACGTAAAATGCGTGAAATAAAAGAGAAAAGCAGAAGTAAGAAACAACTTCTGCTTTTTTTTATTTCTTTAAAAACTTAAATCATACTTTAAATAATCACAAAAAATCATAGATATTTAAAGTATGTTTAAAATAATACGTATTTTTGTAAAAATAAATCATTAAACTGTATGAAATTAAACCATTTAGTGAAACTTCTTCGTGAATTGTATGAGGAAAATAATAAGACGGTTTTATCCTATCCGTATGTAATAAATCTTTTGGAAAATCCTACTGAGGAACAAAAGGAACAATTAGAAGGTGGAAAAGGAAATCCTGCTGCTGAAATAAGTAAAATTAACTCTTCGGCGGGAATGGCATTTAATTATTATAAGTTATTTGAAAAAGCAAAAGGTGTAATAGTAGAATTTGAATGGAAAGAGTCTATACCTTTGATAAAGAGTACTGCACCTGCTAATATAGATGTGAAATATGAAACAAACGATGGCACAATCTATTTTGTGGAATGCAAATATTTAGAACCTTATTATCAAAATTATACAAAGAATAGAAAAGCTTATTTTGATACAAATCGTTATCCGTTTGAAAATAATCACGCTGAATGGTTTGAGTTATTAAAGGAAGAAGATGAGTTTGAAGTTTATGATGTGCCTCAATTATTTAGACATATGCTTGCTATATATAGGCATTCTTTAAAATTTCCTGATATTTATTCTAATAAGAAAATAGTATTAAAGAGTGTGATTTGGAAAATGTCTGATGAATTTTTAGAACGATACAATAAAATTGAAAACAACAAAAATAAAGAAAAAACTCGAGAAAGATTAGCGAAATTGTTTGAGGAAAAAGAAAGGGCTGAAACTATTATAAATGAGTTTGCTAAAAAAATATGTTGGAATAATTTTACCTTTGAATCACAATATTATAATGATATTATTGATGATATAAAGGGAACAGAAAGATATGGAGATTTCTTGAAACAATACTCTATAAAAGAAAAATAGAATGTGTTGATTTAACTTAAAAGGTAATCAAAAATATTCATCATAGTAATGCCATTTGCCAAAGAATATGTAGGAATATTATCTGCTGTGAGAATGATTTTTGTAAAAGAATCATCTGTAAGTGTAAGTGAACGTTGTTCTTGTTTTTGTTTGTCTTCGTCTGGTAATGAATAAGCAGATTGTATGTATATTCTTTCACTACCTTTATTACAAACAAAATCAACTTCCAATGTACTTCTAATGGTTTTGCCTTCAAAGTTTTTTTGATAATGGATAATATTTCCTATATCTACTTTGTAACTATTGCCTATTAGATGATTATATATGATGTTTTCCATAATATGTGTTGGCTCTACTTGACGGAAATTTAAAAGTGCATTACGCAGTCCTATATCTGTAAAGTAGTATTTGTAAGGAGTGTCAATATATTTTTTACCTTTAATGTCGTAACGTACAACTTTGTTAATAAGAAAGGAATCTATAAAGTAATCTATATATGTTTTTATTGTGTTGTGGCTGATTTTTACTTTTTTTTTACTTGCAAAAGTGTTCGCAAGTTTGCTTGGGTTAGTCAAGGCTCCGATATTGGAAGCTAATAGGCAGAATAATTCTTCTAATTCAGCATCATTTTTTATATTATTGCGATTTTTTATATCGCTTAAATAAGTTTCTTTTAGTAAATCTTGAAGTATTTCAACTTTTCTTGTTCTATCTTTTTCAAGAACAACCATTGGTAAGCCTCCATAGTAAATATAGTCTCGCCACAATGAAGATATGTCTTCGTTTGTTGTTTCTTTTATCTCCTTAAACGATAAGGGTTGAAGGTGAATTTCTATTCCCCGACCTCTAAACTCTGTAACAATATCAGAAGATAGGAATTTTGCATTGCTTCCTGTTACATATACATCAAGATTTTCTATATGGAGAAAACCATTAAGAACATCTACGAAATCTTCTAACATTTGAACCTCATCAATCATTACATAATACATTTGAGAGTCTTGTTTTGTTAGATTTTCTACATAGTTATACAGAATTTCAGCCTTACGATATTCTCTGTGAGCAAACGAATCAAGTTGTAATTCAATGATATGATTAACCTCTATGCCATTTTCTAAAAGATGTTGTTTGTAAAGATTAAATAAAAGGTATGATTTGCCAACTCTTCGTAAACCTGTAATAATTTTTACTAAACGATTGTGTTTGCTAATAACTAATTTTTTGATGTATTCTTCTCTTCTAAATTTCATTTGTAGACAATTTTTGTGTAAATACACACTTTTTGTCTGCAAAGATACGGTTTTTAGTTTATAACACAAAGAATATGTCTTTATTTATAGACAAAAAGTGTGTATTTACACAGTTTTTGTCTATAAAGGTGCTTTTTTTATGGTTTAAATTAGCATTGAAAGCAAAGCTTGAAGAATGATAATTTTTAAATGTCCTTTTTCTTATATTGGAACTAAAAGATTTCTTTTATTTTTGCAAGTTTGTAAATCTCTTTATTAAGATGCAGTCATTTAAGATAATACAGCCTTCGTTGTTATTACAGCGTTATGTTCGCTATTATTGGGTTTTGCAAAGCGATATGCTGGATTCTGCGAGTGAACGTACTTTGCCGACAGGTTGTGTTCAGTTGTTTTTTTGCCTTATGCTGCAAGGTTGTTTTTTTGCCAACCTTTATCTCTTTTTAAGAACGAGAATATTGCAATAGAGGACTTGGAGGATAAGGAGATTGAGGAACTTTCTTGCATCGTATTGCAAGCAATTCTGATTATAATATAGATAGGCTTTCGGCTGTGATTAGAGATGTTAATCTTAATCCTTATATTGATGTTAGCAAAATGGCGAATACGGCTTGTTTGAGTACAAAGCAATTCTCTCGAATCTTTACTGAATATGTCGGGGCTTCTCCAAAAGAGTTTCAAAGAATTGTAAGGGTGCAACGAGTGTTGTATTTATTGCAAGAGAATCCTCAATATAATTTTGCTCAACTTGCTTATAGTTGTGGTTTTTCTGATCAATCGCACATGATAAGGGAGTTTAAACTTTTTACGGGTTATACGCCTTTGGAATATCTTTTGATTTGTTCTCCTGTGTCTGATTATTTTTCTGATTTGTAAGAATGTCTTTTTTCTTCTATTCCAATCTTTGTTATGGTTGTAATTTTGCATTGTCAAACCTAAACAAAATAATAGAAAGATGAAAAATTTAATTGCGTTTTTTGAAATTCCTGTTGCGGATTTCAATTAGTCGGTAAAATTTTACCAATCAGTGTTTGGAATGGAACTTGCAGTTTCTGAATGTGAAAATGAGAAAATGGCTTGTTTTGTAGAAGATGGCAAAACGATTGGGGCTTTATCTTATGCTCCTGATTTCAAACCTTCAAATCAAGGTGTGTTAATTCATTTTAATTGCAAAGATATTGATAAGTCAATTATGCAAGTAGAAAAACAAGGTGGCAAAATAGTTATTCCTAAAACAAAAATTCAAGCGGAAGGAAAGGGTTATTTTGCTGTTTTTACTGACCCTGCTGGTAATCGCGTAGGGCTTTACGCTGAGTAAGTTATGAGTTGATGTAAAAACTCTTTGATTTAAATAAATAAAGCAAAGAAATAATTTTCTATTTCTTTGCTTTATTTATTTTTTTCTTAGACTTATTTGTCTGTTTCTTTGTCTGCGGAGAGTGAGGGATTCGAACCCCCGGACCCGTGAAGGTCAACGGTTTTCAAGACCGCCGCATTCGACCACTCTGCCAACTCTCCGTGTGCAAAGGTACGGCATTTTTTTATACTGACAAATATTTAGCAAAATTTTTTTTTGAAATTGACTATTTTTTCCTACTTTTGCAGTTTAATTTTGAGTAATAAATAAAATATATAAAGATATGGAAAAAAAGGATTTATTGAAAGAAGTGGTAAAGCACGTAGATATTAAACAAATTGATTCTACACAAATTATTGATGCAATGCGTGATATGAGTTTCTCTTCAAGAGATACTGCTAACGCTGCTGATATTTTTCAAAGAATGATGAACGATAAGGAATGTTCTGTTATTCTTACTCTTGCAGGTAGTACTTCTGCTGCTGGTTGTATGCAAGTTTATGTTGATATGGTGAAAAATAAAATGGTAGATTGTATTGTTTCAACAGGTGCTTCTATCATTGATATGGATTTCTTTGAAGCCTTAGGTTTCAAACATTATAAAGGAACTCCTTTTATTGATGATAAGTATTTGAGAAGTAATTATGTTGATAGAATTTATGATACTTACATTGATGAGGAAGAACTTCAAAATTGCGATGCTACTATTAAAATGATTGCTGATTCATTGGAGCCTCGTCCTTATTCTTCAAGAGAGTTTATTTGGGAACTTGGTAAATGGTTATCAGAAGGTAATGCTAAGAAAAAGGATAGTTTGATTCAAACTTGTTATGAACACAACGTTCCTATCTTTGTGCCTGCTTTTTCTGACTGCTCTGCTGGTTTCGGATTGGTAATGCACCAAGTGGCAAATCCTGAAAAGCATTTGTCTATTGATAGCGTAAAAGACTTTTTGGAATTAACTCAAATCAAAATCAAGGCTGGTACAACAGGTTTGTTTATGGTAGGTGGTGGTGTTCCTAAAAACTTTGCACAAGATACTGTTGTGTGTGCAGAGGTGTTAGGAAAAGATGTTGATATGCACAAATACGCTGTTCAAATTACTGTTGCAGACGTAAGAGATGGTGCTTGCTCTTCTTCTACTTTGAAAGAGGCTTGCTCATGGGGTAAGGTAGATACTACTTTTGAACAAATGGTTTATGCAGAAGCTACAACCGTTGTTCCTTTGATTGCTTCATACGTATATCACAAAGGTGATTGGCAAAAAAGAGAAGCAAAGAATTACGCTAAAATGTTTTAATTGATTTAAATACTAATTTATAATATGGAAAAAAGCAAATTAGGCTTAGATTTTAAGAAAGTAGCATACGCAAAAGATCTTGCAAAGGTTATTTCTGACCAAGTGCAAGATTTTGTGAGTGGATACTCAACAGTTGCTTGTGAAAGAACTTTATGTCGTTTGATGGGCGTTGATGGAATTGACGAAAGTGGTGTTCCATTGCCAAATGTATTAGTTGATTATCTTAAAGAAAAAGGAATGTTAGCAAACGGTGTTTTACCAGTATTGGGAAATGCTGTTATGCAAACAGGCAAAACTCCAAACGAAATAGCAGAATTGGTTGGTAAAGGAGAGTTAGAACTTTCTACTTTGCCACAAGGTGATATGGAAAAAGCAAAAGAGGCTTTGCAACCATTCATCAATCAAAGTATGGAGAGAATAAAAGCCAACAGAAAACGTAGAGAAAACTATATAGAAACAATAGGAGAAGGTAAAAAACCATATCTATATATTATTGTCGCAACAGGAAATATCTATGAAGACGTAATCCAAGCACAAGCAGGTGCAAGACAAGGAGCAGACATCATAGCAGTTATCCGTACAACAGGACAATCATTGTTAGACTATGTTCCATACGGAGCAACAACAGAAGGATTTGGTGGAACCTTTGCTACACAAGAAAACTTCCGTATAATGCGTAAAGCATTAGATGAAGTAGGAGAAGAAGTAGGTCGTTACATTCGTTTATGTAATTACTGCTCAGGATTATGTATGCCAGAAATTGCAGTAATGGGAGCATTAGAAGGCTTAGACGTAATGTTGAATGATGCACTTTACGGAATCCTTTTCCGAGACATCAATATGCAAAGAACATTGATTGACCAATATTTTTCAAGAGTAATCAATGGATTCGCAGGCGTTATAATCAACACAGGAGAAGATAACTACCTAACAACTGCTGATGCTTTTGAACAAGCACACACTGTTTTGGCATCAGATTTGATTAACGAACAATTAGCTTTTGCGGCAGGACTTCCAGAAGAACAAATGGGACTTGGTCACGCCTTTGAAATGACACCAGATTTAGAAAATGGATTCCTTTACGAACTTGCACAAGCACAAATGATTCGTGAAATCTTCCCTAAGGCTCCACTAAAATATATGCCACCTACAAAATTTATGACAGGAAACATATTCCGTGGACACATACAAGACGCATTATTCAATGAAATTGCTATTTGGACAGGACAAGGACTTCAATTATTAGGAATGATGACCGAAGCAATCCACACACCATTTATGTCTGATAGATACTTATCAATAGAAAACGCACAATACATCTTTAAAAATATGAAAAATCTTGGAGATGACGTAGAATTTAAAGAAAACGGAATCATACAAACAAGAGCAAAGAAAGTATTGGACGATGCAATAGAATTATTAGAAAAGATGACAAAAGAAGGATTGTTCTCAGCACTTGAAAAAGGAATCTTTGCCGACATCAAACGTCCATTCGATGGAGGAAAAGGATTATCAGGAGTATTTGCAAAAGGAGAAAATTACTACAATCCATTTATTGACTTAATGAAAGGAAAAGGAGGACAAGAATAATGAGCGGAGGATTATATTCAATGGAGGCCAAGAACTTCGATACAGAACTTGACCTAACCAAAGTAAAACCATACGGAGATACAATGAACGATGGTAAAACACAATTAAGTTTTACCTTACCAGTACCATGCGGAGACGAAGCAATAGAAGCCGCAAAACAACTTATGAAAAAGATGGGCTTTGAAAACCCACAAGTTGTATATTACAAAGAACTAACAAAAGGCTTCACATTCTTCAACTGCTACGGAAGCACAGTGCATACAGTAGATTACTCAACAATCTACGTTCCAAAAGTAGAATCTAACGTAATGGATATGCACGAAACAGACGAATTTATCAGAGAAAGAATCGGAAGAAAAGTCGTAGTAGTAGGAGCAAGCACAGGAACAGACGCACACACCGTAGGAATAGACGCCATAATGAATATGAAAGGCTACGCAGGACATTACGGATTAGAACGTTACGAAATGATAGAAGCCTTAAATATGGGAGCACAAGTAACAAATGAAGACTTCATAGCAAAAGCCTTAGAAATGAAAGCCGATGTCCTACTTGTGAGCCAAACCGTTACCCAAAAAGACGTACACATTCAAAACCTTACCGAATTAGTAGAAATGTTAGAAGCAGAAGGATTGAGAGACAAAATGATACTCTGCTGTGGAGGAGCAAGAATCTCTCACGAACTTGCAAAAGAATTAGGCTACGATGCAGGATTTGGAATGAATACATACGCCGATGACGTAGCATCATACGTAGTTGCAGAACTTGCAAGAAGAATGGGAAAATAAAGAACAAAAAAAGCAAAAAAACAACAGATATGGAAAAGAATCAAGTAAGAGAAGTCATAGCAAGAAGAGCAGCCTTAGAACTTCAAGACGGATTCGTAGTAAACCTTGGAATCGGAATCCCAACCCTAATTCCTAACTATTTGAAACCAGGAGTAAAAGTATTACTTCAAAGCGAAAATGGAATGATAGGAATGGATGCAGACGCAAAACCAGGAGAAGAAGATCCAGAATTGATAAACGCAGGTGGCGGATTCGTAACAATGATAGACGGAGCAGCGACCTTTGACTCAGCAACAAGTTTCGGAATCATCAGAGGAGGACACGTAGACGCTTCAATCCTTGGAGCAATGCAAGTAGATGAAAACGGAGACCTTGCAAACTGGATGATACCAGGTAAAAAAATACCAGGAATGGGAGGAGCAATGGACCTATTAGTAGGAGCAAAAAGAGTAATCCTTGCAATGGAACACACAGCAAAAGGAAATCCAAAAATCCTTAAAAAATGTACATTGCCATTAACAGCAAAAGGACAAGTAAATATGATAATCACTGAAATGGGCGTTATGGAAATCACTCCAAAAGGAATAGTCTTGACAGAAATTCACCCAGAATTTACAGTAGAACAAGTACAAGCCGCAACAGAAGCAGAACTTATCATATCAGAAGACCTAAAACCAATGCAACAATAAAAGCATTAAGCATATAAAAACCAAAAAGGGAACTAAATCACGTTTAGTTCCCTTTTTATTTCTTTAAAACAACACCGATAATTCAAAAGCCAAACGACTTATCCTCATCGCATCGTACTCTATTTTGTCATTCATGATGAATACTTTTGATGTGCAAAGGTATATATATTATTTATTTCAAAATATAATAACCGCCATTTTTCGATGCACCACGAAATTCTATTCGCTTTGTATCGGAAAGAGTCTTTAAGTATCGTTGAATTGTTCTTAAACTTTTTTGTGATATTTCGGCAATGGCAGGAGTGTTGATGCCAGGATTATTTTTTATGGTATTATATATCAATTCTTCTAAATTTACACCGCCACTTTTATTATTTATACCGCCATTTGTATTGCCATTTACACCGCCATCGTTCAAAAGACGCAGTAAATCCAACTGAGTAGCAATTATTCTTTCTGCTATAAAATCTACAAAAACATTAGGATTTTTATGTGATATTTCAAGAGAGTGAACATATTCGTGTCTTAATATGGCTGGAATAAGTGCTATTGTATATTCACCTCTAATAAGTGCTAAATTAAGTATAAGACGAGCAACTCGTCCATTGCCATCAATAAATGGGTGAATAAACACAAATTTTTGATGAGCAAGTGCAGCAAACTCAGGAGTTGGAATTTTGTGTTCATTGTCATTGAACCATTTTATAAATTTTCTTATATCATCTTCTATCTTTGCAGGTGGCGAAACGGCATATTTACTACCACTAATAAATACAGGGACTGTTCGATAATGCCCTGCTTTTTCGCCATCTATCTTCTCATAAAATAAACGATGAAGTTCAAGAATGTCTGCTTCTTCCAATGGTTTGCTTGCAGAAAGGGTATGAATGTAATCATACGCATGAGCATGTCCTACTGCTTCATATATATCACGTAGAGGCTTGCCTTCAATCGTCAAACCATCTTCTATAACCACCTTAGTTTCTGACTCTGTCAAACTATTTCCTTCAAGGGCATTACTTGAATAAGTAAGACCAATGCGATAATATTCTCTAAGAGATTTTAAAGTCTCTTCGGGAAATGGTCGCAAGGCAATGATTTTGTCTCTAAATTCTTCTGCCTTTTGCAGTAACTTGGATGATATATATTGTTTCATTTTTACGCAGTGCAAATATAAGAGTTTTTTTTGATACGTGTAGTTCTGTGATTTTTTTCTATGATTTTTTATTTTTTTCTATGATTTATAAAATTATTTCTTTGCTTTTTTTATTTTTTTCTATGATTTATTTCAAGGAATACCAAAAAAACACGTATATTTGCAAACTTAATGAATTTATTTAATTATTAACAAGTATAAATATTCGATTTAATATGAAAAAAGGATGTAGATACGGAACTCACCGTGTGATTGAGCCTAAGGGTGTTTTGCCTCAACCAGCAAACAAAGTGGATAACAATATGGATGAAATCTATGATAATGAAATCCTTATTGATGTTCAAACTCTAAACATTGATTCTGCTTCTTTTACTCAAATTGAAGAACAAGCAAAAGGAGATAAAGAAGAGATTGCTAAGATTATGATGTCTATCGTTGAAAAACAAGGTAAACATCGTAATCCTGTAACAGGTTCTGGCGGTATGTTGCTTGGTACTGTTGAGAAAATAGGTGATGCTTTGATTGGAAAAACTGATTTAAAGGTTGGTGATAAAATCGCTACTTTGGTTTCATTGTCTCTTACTCCTTTGAGAATAGACAAAATCAAAGATATTCGTCCTGATATCGACCAAGTTGATATTGATGGTAAAGCAATATTGTTTGAAAGCGGTATCTACGCTAAAATACCTGCTGACCTTCCAGAAAATCTTGCACTTTCTGCACTTGACGTTGCTGGTGCTCCTGCTCAAACTGCTAAATTGGTCAAACCAGGTGATACAGTTGTTATTATCGGTGCTGGTGGAAAATCTGGTATGCTTTGCTGCTACGAAGCAAAAAAACGTGCAGGTGTAACTGGTAAGGTAATCGGAATCTGCCACAGCGAAAGAAGTACAAAACGTATGATGGATTTAGGATTCTGTGATGAAGTATTCTCTGCTGATGCTACTCAACCAGTTCCTGTAATGAAGAAAATAGAAGAATTAACTAATGGTCAAATGGCTGATGTTTGTATCAACAACGTAAATATCCCTGATACAGAAATGACTTCTATTCTTGTAACTAAGAATACAGGTGTTGTTTATTTCTTCTCTATGGCTACTTCATTCACAAAAGCAGCCTTAGGAGCAGAAGGAGTTGGTTCAGACGTAACAATGATAGTTGGAAACGGCTATACAAAAGGACATGCTGAAATCACTCTTCAAGAATTGAGAGAATGTGAAGCATTAAGAAAAATATTCACAGAACTTTACGCATAATTTTAAAATTATACGAAATGCAAGTTAATAGACGTAAAGAGTTATTTCCAAATGTATCGGACGAACAATGGTTCGATTGGAAATGGCAAGTAAAAAATCGTATAGAAACCTTAGAAGATTTAAAGAAATACATCTCTTTGACTAAGGAAGAAGAAGAAGGAGTTGCAAATGCTTTGAAGACTCTTCGTATGGCAATTACTCCTTATTATCTTTCTTTGATTGATGTGAACAATCCTAACGATCCTGTACGCCGTCAAGCAATCCCAACAGGAGCAGAATTGCATCAAGCCGATGCAGACTTGCTTGACCCGTTGCATGAAGACGAAGATAGCCCTGCACCAGGACTTACTCATCGTTATCCAGACAGAGTGTTGTTCCTAATCACAGATATGTGTTCTATGTATTGTCGTCATTGTACTCGTAGAAGATTTGCTGGTCAAAATGACTGCGAATCAACACAAGACAGAATAGACAAATGTATTGAATACATAGCAAAGACTCCACAAGTAAGAGACGTACTTCTTTCAGGAGGAGATGCCTTGATGGTAAACGATAAGATGTTAGAATCAATCATTCAACGTCTAAGAGCAATCCCTCACGTAGAAATCATACGTATAGGATCTCGTACACCTGTTGTATGTCCTATGAGAATAACTGATGACTTAGTAAATATGTTGAAGAAGTATCACCCAATTTGGTTGAACACTCACTTCAATCACCCTAATGAATGTACACCAGAAGCAAAAGCAGCATGCGAACGTTTAGCAAATGCAGGTATTCCATTAGGTAACCAATCAGTTCTTTTAAGAGGAGTGAATGACGATGTAAGAGTATTCAAAAAACTTGTACACGAATTGGTTAAAATGAGAGTAAGACCATACTACATTTACCAATGTGACTTGTCTATGGGATTGGAACACTTCCGTACACCTGTTTCTAAGGGAATAGAAATAATAGAAAACTTACGTGGACATACATCTGGTTATGCAGTACCTACATTTGTAGTAGATGCACCAGGCGGTGGAGGAAAAACACCAGTGATGCCACAATACGTTATCTCACAATCTCCAAACAGAGTAGTACTTCGTAACTTTGAAGGAGTAATAACAACATACACAGAACCTGCAAACTACATACCAGGTGAATGTGATGTAGACTTCTTAAAAGGAACAGAAATAAAGAATGATGGAGTTGCTTCATTATTACAAGGAGAAAAACTATCATTAGAACCATCACATCTTGCAAGACACGAGAGAGTGAAGAAAAACTAATATAAACACCCAAAGGAATGCCTTTTATAGAAGATATTCTAAAATACAAAAGCATTTCCTTTGTGGGAATGGAAAAGAATGCGGGGAAAACTCAAACACTAAACTATGTGTTGAGTCGTCTCCGCACTTTTTCTAAAACCATAGCCTTAACTTCAATAGGAGTAGACGGCGAAACAACCGACATAGTAACCCTTACCTCCAAACCAGAAATAGAAATCTATCCCGATACCACCTTTATCACCTCACAAGCCCTTTATCCACAACGAGAAATCGTCAGTGCAATAGAAGAAGTGAGCAATCAAACCACAGCACTCGGCAGACTCATCAAAGCCAAAGCCATAACCCAAGGCAAAATCCTACTTGCAGGGCCGAGCGACACAGTAAACCTAAAAAAACTCATTGAAAAATTAGAAAAAAACACTGATTTAATTCTCATAGACGGTGCTTTATCGAGAAAAACCTTTGGATCGCCAAGCATAACCCAAGCAATGATACTCTCAACAGGAGCCTCGCTTTCAGCCTCCTTGAATGTAGTAGTAAAAAAGACTAAATTCATCTATCAAATGACACAACTCCCACAATATGAAGGCAAACACTCAGAACAATTACAACAAATAGAAAACGGAATCTATGCAATCACAGACGAAGGAATAATAGATTTAAAAATCCCTTCCCTAATGATGATTGACAAATATAAAGACAAAATCTTTGACTCAGGCACAAAACTTTTCATAGCAGGAGCATTGAATGACAAATTCGTGCAATTCCTTAAAATACAAAAGAATATACAAGAGATAGAAATCATAATAAAAGACTTTACAAAAGTATTCTCCAACGAAGACAACACCCTGCAATACCTATCAAAAGGAGGAAAAATCAAAGTCCTTGACAAAGCAAACCTAATAGCCATAACAGCCAACCCAATCTCACCAACAGGCTATCATTTCAACAACGAAGAAATGTTAGAAGCCCTTCGCAGAGAAATACCAATCAAGATATATAACATAAAACAACTATAAAAAATGACATTCCAACAAGCAATCAACCAATACCCAAGCCTAAGAACTCTATACTCAAAAATGGAGTTACAAACCCCTATGGCACGCACACTATTACTACAAACCCCACTAACCAAAAGTAGGCAATGGATAGAACAACAATGGCAACAAACAACAGAATGTCAAAACCATCTCTCAAAACTCAACCTCCAAACCACACAACGCTTCTTTATGCACCTATCCACCATACACGACATAAGCGGAAGCCTCAAACTCCTACAACAAAACCAAATCCTTGACGACATAGCCCTCTTTGAAATCAAAGCCTTTGCACTAAACATAAAAAAACTAAACAAAGATTTCACCTCACCACTCTTTCCAATGCCCGATTTACAAGAAGTCATCAACATACTCGACCCCGAGAAAACCGAATCAATGCAATTCTACATCTACTCCGCATACAGCCAAGAACTAAGCCAAATAAGAAAAGAATTTCAACAAGCCAAAAACGAAGAAAACGAACAAAAAGCCCACTCACTCTACGTCAAAAGCCAACAAATAGAAAACACCATAAGAGAACAACTCGGAATAAAACTCTTTCCTTACATACCAGCCTTACTAAACGCCATAAAAACCATAGCAAACATAGACCTCTCCTTTGCAAAAGCCAAACTATCAAACCACTACAACCTACAACAAGTAGAAATCACACAAGAGAGAACACTAACCTACAACTCAATGTTTCACCCCTTTGTAAAAGAAATCTTAGAAGAAAAAAAACAAACCTTCCAACCCATAAACATAGAAATAAAAGAAGAAAACTATCTGATAACAGGAGCAAATATGGCAGGCAAAACCCTAATCCTTAAAACCCTTTGCCTAAACCAACTCCTATTACAATACGGATTCAAACTCCCATGCCAAAGCGGAAAAGTAACCCTTGTAGAAGACATCTACACAAGCATAGGCGATGGACAAAACGAAAATGAAGGAATCTCCTCATTTGCATACGAAATACTAAACCTAAACAACATAATCAAGAACATAAAAACCGACAAAACCTACCTAATACTCGTAGATGAATTAGCCCGCACCACCAATCCAATAGAAGGCAAGAAATTAGTAGAAGGCTTTCTCAAAGTCTGCAATCAAAGAAACAGTTTCGTAGTTGTAACCACCCACTATTCCGACATAGAAGCCCCAGCCAAAAGAATGCGAGTAAAAGGCTTCAAACACCAAGACGTCCAAGCCCCATTAGACATCAACCAAATAAACCATTACATAGACTACTCCCTAATAGAAGACAACAGCAAACAAGTCCCAACCGAAGCCCTAAACCTATGCCGACTCTTAGGCGTAGATAAAGATTGGATAGGCGAGAGTTAGAGAAAAAGAAATAATAATCTCTTATAAAAGCTTTTTTAACTCCTCTATATCTGGCAGAGCATTTCTTAGCTTCTCTGGCATTTCTTCTGATGTGGTATAGGTTGCAACTCCCATAGGTTTATTGTAATCTTGAATAACAAACTCAACATAATCCTTATTAGCAGATTTACACAGAACAATGCCAATAGAAGGATTTTCGTGAGGTTTCTTTACTTTTGCATCAAGAATAGATAAGTAACCCATTAGTTGACCAAGATAAGAAGTTTTAAATTCACCCGTTTTCAGTTCAACAACCACCATTGCATTTAATTCTCTATTGAAGAAAAGCAAATCAGGAAAATGCTCAACCCCATGTATTTCTAAATGATATTGATTACCTATAAAAGCAAAATCACTACCAAAAGACATAATAAACCTTTTAATGTTGTCTATTATTTGTTTCTCTACCAACCGTTCATCAACGTCAATGCATTCGCGTTCACCAATCTGCTCTACGTTAATAAAATCAAGTAAATATTCATCTTTAAACATCAACACTGCCTTGCGAGCCAAAGACGCATCTGATATTGTTTTTGAGAAATTACTCGGCATCTTATCACAATGCATATAATCCTCTGCTTTGATAAGAGATGTTAACTTATCAACTTGCAAATGCTCTTCCGCTGTTTTGTGGATATAATAATAACGAGCCTTAATATCCTTTGTTCCTTCAATAATTCGTATATGATGAGTAAACGGTACTCTAAAAAAGTCTTCTACAGGAAAATTATTAACTTCTTGAATGTGCATAGCACCAACTTCTACCACATTTTCACCTTCCTCCAATTCGACAATTGCAATTGTCGAATTAAGATTTGTATCAGAATTAGCAGTATCAAGCATTATCCAATTTTCGTAAAACTTACGCATATTCTTCAAACTATTTGCAGAAAAGCCACGAAGTCCAGGAAGATCTTTACGTAACTTATCGCTAATGGTCTGCAAGGCATTTGTTCCCCATACACCTTTACGGGTTTTGATAGAAATAAATTTACCTATACCATAATATAATGCCAGTTGTACACGATTAACCCCTTTAGCCGCATCATATTGGCTTTGCAATATTGCTGTTTTTATTATTTCCGCTGCTTGATTATACTGAGTGGTTAGTGATTTGCTATTTTCCATTGTATGAAATATTATGCCATTTTTTAAAAATAACTTTTTCTCCCTTGCAAATATACAAAAACTTATCGTAAATCCTCTGTTGATAATTAAACTTCTTAGGAGTAGACCAAGATTGGATAGGCGAGGAGTAAGAAAGGTTATTTATTTACAATCCAAAAACCATTTTTTGTACTACCTTGACGAGATAACACACCCTTTGATTTAAGAGAAGCAAACAAACGCTCTGCTTGACGTTGAGAAATTGATAATAATAACGCCACTTCCTTGATAGTTAATCTATTATTTTCTGCGATAAGTTCTAAAACTTGTTGTTCGCTTTCAGTTAAATCATAATTTCTACCGACATTTCTACCGACATTTCTACCGACATTAACATCAATTTCATTACCTTGATGAATTTTAAGAGTTGTTAAAATTTCTCCAAGCATAAATTCTATGAAAGGACCACATTGTCCTTTATGAGTACTTTCTGTAATTGCATTATAATAAGCCTGTTGATTACTATATACCATATTCTCCACAGGCAGATGCTCAAACAGAGGATGTAATTTACCAAGAATAAGCGATTGCCATAAACGTCCCATTCTACCATTTCCATCACTAAAAGGATGAATAAATTCAAATTCATAATGGAAAACACAAGAACGAATAAGTAAATGATCATCAGAAGAAGCAAGCCATTCCATTAAATCTTCAATCAATCCTTGTACACGATTAGCAGGAGGAGCCATGTGTACCAAACCTTTTTCGGAGAATACGCCCACACCACCTTGACGGAAGCGTCCTGCATCATCAGTTAAAGCAAACATCATAGTACCATGGGCTTTCAAAAGATCGGTAATACTAAACGGATTTAATGAACTATATAACTCGTATGTTTTTATAGCGTTTTTAACCTCTTGAATCTCACGCAAAGGAGCAATAACATTCTTACCATTTATAATATCTCTCACCTGATTTTCGCTCAAATTATTCCCTTCAATAGCAAGTGAAGAGTGAATAGTGCGAATACGATTAGCCTTACGAAGTTTAAGACCTTCATTTTCTAAACTTATAGCATACCGTTCAATCTGTGCCGATATTTCAGCAATCAAATTTATGGTTCGAGATGATATTTCAAAAGGTGGTATGTACATTATTTACTCTTATTTTCTCTTGCAAATATACAAAAACTTATCGTAAATCTATAAACTCTCTGCTATTGCATCAAGATACTTAAAAGCCTTATCAATTGCCTCAACAATACGTTTTTGTTCAGCAAGAGGTGGGAGAGGGAATAATAAATTGGAAAAATTACCTTTGTTTAGTATCGGCAACGTTGTAGCAGAAGCATTACTTTTAATCTCATTTTGCATATAATCGGATACACAAACATAGTATATAAAATTATGTATTACATCAGGATGAGGAATAATGGCATTAATTTGTTGGTTGCAGCTACCAGCAACAGTAATTATCCCTGTTTTGCCGATAGTCGCTCCAATACAAGTTACCAATATAGTATTGGCAGGTAATTTACGAGATTGTTCAAAACCTAGTTCGGATAAATGGTCACTTGCATATTTCGTATCAATTCCTTGCTCTAAATCCGCAGGTTTGAAAAAAGGTATGCTACCACTATAATATTCGATTTTATCTTTAGATGGAGTATTACCTGTTATTACTTCTCCAATATTTAAAACTTTACACCAACACCAATTTTTTGGAATATCAAAAGGCAAGTTTTCATATTGTTCGCTATTGGAAATAATTTCTGCTTTTGGGTTAATGCGTTTAAGCAATTCCGATGCTGGTTCATCGTTTGGATTTTGTGCTACGAGTTTACCATGAATTGCAAGGTCAAGGATTTTGCTTTTTGTTTGTTTTATTGTAGTTTCTAAATCTGCTTTATTATTTTCAATACTATCAATCAAAGCAAACCATTTATCAATTGCCTCAACAATACGTTTTTGTTCTGCAAGAGGAGGGAGAGGAATTTCTATTTCTTTAAATATTTTTTTGTTTAAATGAGGAATAGCGGAACCAACTTTATTTTCTCTTAGCATCTTACGATGTAAGTTTATAATATGAAGAATGTAATCTGTGTTTACTTCATTGTTAATAGATAATTGTTTAAAAGTGCTACCCTGATAACCATCAATTGTTGTTCGGAATACTTCTCCTGAATTTTCACCATCAACCAATATTAAAAGTGAATTACAAGGAGTATATTTTCCTTCCGTTAAAATCTTTCCGTTATATTCACCTCTTAAATACTTAACATCAAGATTTATTCTTTCAATACCAATTTGTTTTTTACCATCATTTAAAGAACACAATGTTTGCATAGGTGTCAAACACCACCCATTAGGCAAGTTTTCATATTGTTCGCTATTGGAAATAATTTCTGCTTTTGGGTTAATGCGTTTAAGCAATTCCGATGCTGGTTCATCGTTTGGGTTTTGTGCTACGAGTTTGCCATGAATTGCAAGGTCGAGTATCTTTTGGCGTAGTTTCTTTGTGTCCATGATTATTAGTCTTTATTTAGAAACAAATTACAAAACTCATTCAGTTGCTTTTGCATACGTTCTTGTGGAATAAGAATGCGTTTGTACTCTGCAATCATCGTAGGGCTCATACTGCGACTCATTGCATATTCCACTACCACACGATCTGCTTCGGGACAAAGAACAATACCTATAGATGGATTTTCATTAGAACGCTTTACGTCTCTGTCAAGAGCTTCCAAATAAAACTCCAATTGTCCAAGGTCTCTTGGGTGAAACTTAGTCTTCTTCAATTCCACTGCAACCAAAGCCTGTAAGCCACGATGATAGAAAAGTAAGTCAGCTTTATAGGTAGATGAACCGACTTGCAATTTGTATTCTTGTTCTACAAAAAGGAAATCTTTACCCAATTCCAATATAAACTGCTTCATATGTTCTACCAAACCCTTTTTTAGTTTGGATTCACTATGTTTTTTCGGAAGGTCAAGAAAATCAACAAAAAGCGTGTCCTTAAACATTATAGGAGCGTTAGGATATGCTTCAAGTAACCCCTTAGACATATTGTTCTTACTGCCCAACAGCGCTGCATATGTTTGATTAGAGATGCATCGTTGAAGCTCACGACTTGCTAAATGCTCCTTGTTGGCATAAAGTATATAGAACATTCGTTCTTCATAGTTCTTACATCGGCAAAGTATCTCTATATGATTAGTCAATGTGGTTAATTCCAATATTTTAGGCATTTGCCCAATTATTGGCTGAACAAATTGTGCAGACACTGACTGCACAATTATAGGAGTCTCATGCGAAGGTAACAATGTGGAGGTTTCAATTTGTGCAGGCACTGACTGCACAAATTCCGAACTTAGATATTTTTGCACTGTTGTGTAGAATGTTTCGGAGGAGTATTCCTCATAAAACATCACCATATTATAAATGCTTCTTTTACTATATCCTTTTAAGTTAGGATGTTGGGAACGGATATATTCGGAAAGTTGAGTTACCACTTTGCTTCCCCATTCTTCGCTTTTCAGCTTAGCCGAAACATAACCTTCTACATGCCATGCGGTAAGAAGTAATTCCTCGTTTACAACTTTTGTTGCACGACTTTTATGTTGAAGAATAATGTCGATGACTTCTCCAAACTGCTGTTCTATCGATATGACTGCGTTGTTTTCCATACACTTAATCCTCTACTATGTTTGTAAGTAACTTCTCTAATTCCGATATAGCATCACTTATCTTTACGCTCTTGTCTTTAATCTCACTGATCAACTCTGTCAATGAACGATTATCCACCTCTCCACCTTGCTTAATCCAAGTAATATCAAGACTTGTTTTATCACGAGATATTATTTCATCTATTGAGTATCTCCTCCAACGCCCTTGAGGATTAGTCTCTGCATTATATGTTTGCTTACGTTCTTTATAACAAGAGACAAAATCATCTAAATGATGACGCTCCAACTTATTTGTAGCAAGAGTATGTTTAACATCTGTGCGATAATCATAGAACCAAATTTCCTTTGTTGGTTCGCCTTTTGAAAAGAATAAAACATTAGCCTTTACACCCTGAGCATAGAAAATACCTGTCGGTAAACGAAGAATAGTGTGTAGATTAAAATCTTGTAACAAACGTTTACGAATAGTTTCTCCTGCACCAGCCTCAAACAACACATTATCGGGAAGCACAACCGCTGCACGACCACCTGTTTTTAACATAAGCATCATGTGTTGAAGGAAATTCAATTGATTGTTCTTTGTTTCGGTGTAAAAGTCGCTACGATTTATCTCCACCGAACCAGCAGGACGAGTGCCAAAAGGAGGATTTGCAAGAATTACATCAACAAGCATAGAAGGTTCTTTTTCCAAAGAATCCTCACAAATAATAGGACTTCTCTCTGTGCCTACTCCATGTAGATAAAGATTCATAGAAGCAAGTGTAACAACAAGAGGAGTGTTGTCAATTCCGTGCAAAGCCTTATTGCGAAGAAAATCACGCTTATCTTTATTTTCCGATTGACTTTTCATATAATCGTATGCAGTCAAAAGAAAACCACCCGTACCACAAGCAGGATCGCAAACCGTTTCTCCTATCTTAGGATTGATGCAATCAACCATTGCTTTAATCAAAGGACGAGGTGTGAAATATTGTCCTGCTCCACTCTTTTTATCTTGACCGTTCTTTTCAAGAATACTTTCATAAATAGCACCCTTTACATCTCCGTCCATTATTAGCCATTGCTCTTGATCAATCATAGAGATAACCTTTTTCAGATAAACAGGCTTGTCAATCTTGTTTTGAGCCTTGGTGTATATTGTTCCAATAAGATTATCTTGTGCACTAAGATGTTTAAGAGTGGATTCATATTGTTCAATCAATTCTATTCCATCAAGATTTTTAATATCGCACCATTGATAACCCTCAGGAATAGCAGAAACCTCTCCAAAGAGTTCTGTGTTTTCGGCATCCATCTTCAAAAAAAGAAGATAGGTTAATTGTGTGATGTAATCAGTAAAACCTATTCCTGCCCCTGAAAGAGTTGTTGCAAGATTCCATACTTTTTTAGTAAGAGATTGTTCTGTTGATGTATTTTTTGTCATAGACTATGCTGCTTTTTTATAAACTATAAAATTAAACACCGATTGTAAAGCCTGATTAGCCTTTTCCATATTACCAAAAGCCAATATTAGTTGTGTGCCTCTATCTTGATCATCTTTTCTTATATCGCTCACCGTGCATGCACCATTATAAGCAATATAATTTGCTATTTGCGACATAATTTCACGTTGTTTTTCCGTAAGATTAAAATTGCGTTGATAGTGTCCAACCCAAAGATTAAAATAACTACCCGCCGAACTAACTACACTTTCCAATCTATTAATTTGATGATAAGCAAAGCGTACCAATTGAATGATATTTGTCAAAGCCTCAGCTTCTTCTTTCTTTGAAGAGAGGCGAACATTATTTGGGAAAACAATAGCGTATGAGTTCCATAATTGTTTGCTTGAAAAACGACTATTCTCTATTTTAAGTTTGTTTTCCAAGTCTTTTAAAATAGGGTAGGTGATAGCTTCTCCTTTATTGTTGTAGATAATACGTAAAGCCTCAATCTTATCTTTGTTCTTTCTGCAAAAATCCTCAAACTCATCTGTTGTATTCCTTGCCTCTTCAAGAGAAAAACCTTGTGAAATAAGTGTATCTTCTCCCGGAATCAAAGTGTCTATAAATCCTCTATGTAATATAAGAATGTATTGGCGAGCTTTTGCGTTGCAAGCCAATGAAGCAACCAAAGCCTTTCTTTCTATATTTGGGTGATTGGTGTCAATAAATGGAGGTAAAACACTTTCTTTAAGAGCATTGTAGATTCTCAAAGCTATTTCTTGCATATTATCGTTTGCCAAACGAACAAACTCTTGATGTTGTTCTACTGTTGCCTTATTGTAAATCCTAAATAAAGATGAAGCTAATCTATCAAGATAATAATCTGGTATAAAACCATAAGAAATGCGTTCTAAGATAGTTTCTAATGATACTTCCCCTCCTCCTTCTCCTGGTTTTGGTATAGAGTGTTCGTGTTCGGTTACACCTACGGCATCTACCAAAAAGTAACAATCCTTACTAAATGCGTTAGGAGTAACATTCCTTAACTGCTCATCACCAATCGTTCTCACACCACGACCTTTCATTTGAACATAAAGCGGTAAAGACTCCACATCACGCATAAACATCACAACTTCAAGAGGCTTTATGTCCGTACCGGTAGCAACCAAAGTACAAGTTACAGCAATACGAAAATCCTTATCATTGCGAAACTGTCTAATTAGTTCATTGCTATCTGTTGAATAAGTAATCTTTTGAACAAAACGTTCATCTTTACGTTCAAAGACCTCTTTTGCAATCCTCACAATATTGTTTGCATGAGTCTCATTAAGAGCAAAGATTAGAGTCTTTGGTAAGTAATCAAAATTAGCCTCACGCTGAGGATCGTTAAACATATCTCTATATACAGCCTCTTTGTAGGTTTGTAATATTAGTTTTATTTGAGAAGGATTGATAATACTTCTATTTAGTTCTTCTTTGGTGTAATTTATAGTTTCTTTATTTTGAATTTCCTCTACTTGACCTGTGTAACAAGTAACCCTTTCAAACTTATCTCCCTCCAAGATTGCACCACCTTCTTCTGTTGCTTGTGTTTTAATGCGATAGATGCGACAATCAACATTTACCCCATCAATAATACTTTGTTTCAAGTCGTAATTTACTACAATATTTTCATTGAAAAAAGCCTTTGTATCTGGGATTGGAGTAGCGGTCAATCCAACTATTTTTGCAGTGTCAAAATATTCAAGTACCTTTCTCCAATTTCCATAAATAGAACGATGACACTCATCTATGATTATAAGGTCAAAGAAATCATGAGGTAGATTTGGATTCTCTGGTAAAATAACCTCGTGTGTGTTGTATGAATCATCATCATCTGTGTCTGAAATTTCATCTCCTTTTAGTAGTGAAAAAAGACGTTGAATAGTGGAAATTACAACATTGCTATCACTTGGAATCTTGGCTGATTTTAAACGATTAACCGAATATATATTATTAAACGACTCTCCATTTTCCGTTAAACGAAATGTTCCAAACTCACCCTCTGCTTGTTTGCCAAGATTGTTGCGATCAACCAAAAATAAAATACGTTTCATTGGAGTGTAAGCTAAGAATCTATATGAGAACATACAAGCAGTATAGGTTTTTCCAGCACCGGTTGCCAATATCATTAAGGCTCTATCTTCCCCATTCTTAAAACTTTGTTCCAATCCTACAATAGCATCGTACTGACATTTACGTAAACCTTTTTGATTCAATATTGGTAACCCTGCAAAAGGATCATCAATACCAAACATTTCCACAAGTTTCTTTGGTTTGTGCATAGAGAAAATTTCTTCAAAAGAAGAGTCTTCTTTTCTAAAATCACGAAAAAAGAGTTGTTTGCCATTAGAGGTATATAAGAAAGGAATAGGTCTTTGATAAGCAGTGTAGTAATTAGGCACTCCTCTTGCGTACGATTCTACTTGCTCACAAACTATATTTGTGCTAACATCTACCTCTTCTCGCTTTGCTTCTAAAACTGCAATAGCCTTTCCATTGATGAAAAGAAAATAATCAACCTCTTTATTCTCTTTTAATAAACCTTCTCTTACGGCAACAGCAGTGCTATTGGCCTCAAATTCATCACGATTGATTACTTTCCAGCCAGCCTCTGTTAGCCATTGGTCTATTTTTATTCTTGATTTCTCTTCTGGTTTCATATCTTTCTTTCTTTTTCACTACAAAGATATGAAAAAAAACTTGAATTAACCTTGGCTTTCTTTGATTTTTTCTATTAGGATTTTGAGTTTGTTTATGCGATTTTCTATTTGGAGTTTTTGCCGATTTATTTCGTTTAATTCTATTCGCTCGTCTTGTATTAGTATCGAAAGGTCTCTTTCTTTTTCTTCGTTGCTTTGTGCTTCATATATATATGGATAACCAAGGTCCTTTAAAGTGTTTTGTAAGTCTTTGACTATCGTTCCACCGTTGAAGAATTGTTGTTTGGTCTTTGGACAATAGTTTGAGGAGAGTGGGGCTTTTCTGTTGTATCTTGTTCTGTATCGTTTGAAAATAATGTTCATTTGCTTGTAGTCTAAGCCTAACATAAAGCCTATTCTTACAAGGTTGGCATCGGATATTTCGTTGTCAAAATCAATGGAAAAGTTGTCTTTTCTGCCTTTGAAAAATTCTAAAAACATAAAAGTTGCAACAGGATAGGAAGAATGTTTCATAAGCCATTGCTTTATGATATTCTCCGCTAACTGCTCATTCCATTCCAAATGTGTGTGTTTAAGGCTTTTCTTCGTTTGATTTGTGGTGGAATCGGAGTCGGGTTCTGAGTCTTTTACTTGGTTTAAGTCTTTCGTTTTCATAAATATATAAAGTGATTTTAGGTTTTGTGTGAGTTTTTTCCTTATTTGTTTGCTTACTCTTTTGCAAAGGTAATATCATCTTTTTGATTGTGGAAATTTTTTTAATAAATCTTTTTTAATAATTGTGTTTTTTTTCTGTGTGAATGGCTTTGTTTTGTGATGATTTTGAGTTGGTTGTAATCTGTTTTTACATTTATCTTTGTCAGTGAATTAAGTGCTAATAATTAAATTAATTTTTATGGAAAATCAAGACAAAAGAACAAAGGAAGTTTTAAAGGAATTGGGTATTTCTTACTCAACGCTTTGGAGAATTAGACGAAAGTTGAATATGTTTCCAGAGAATAGAAGGTGTAAGGTTATTTACACAAAGGAGGATATAGAGTTGATTAAAAACGAATTAAGAAAGGAGAATGCATGTCGCATTTCATAGTGGATTTAGAGGTTATAAGTGCCTTGGAAACAAGTTTAAGAAAAAGGTTGAAACCTGATGAAATTCTGCTTATTAGTTATATTAAGAATTTTCCCAATGGTTATTATGGTAGTAAGGAGAATTTGGCATTTGTTCTTGGAATAAGTGTTTCGCAGGTCTATGATTTATTGAAATATTTCAAAGAAAGAAAAATTTTAAACAAAGAAAAAAATAAATATTTCTTTGATTTAAAAATTCCACAATATGGAGGTGAGACTCCACAGTATGGAGAAAAAACTCCACATTGTGGATACAATAATAAAGTAATAATAAAATAATATTTAAGAAAAAATTAAAAATAAAAAAGAAACAGTATGAAGTTAGATGATTTAAATATGTGTTTTGAAGTTTTCCAATTAGGGGCGGCCGAAATTCGCGGAATTGGAAATGTTGATGGAAAGCATCGTTCTTATTCGGGTTGGTTTTCTTCGGTTGGTGGTTTGATAAGTGCTTTGGAGGGAATGGAGTTTTTGAATTTGAATTGGTATTTTGTCTTCAATGAGATTGATTCTTATCAGTTGGACGGTAAGATGAAAAGGAGTTTTTGTGTGGAGAGGTTTGCTTCAAGTAATCATTGTATTTGTGATGCTGATATTGTGAGGCGTAAATGGGTGATGTTGGATTTTGATCCTGTCAGACCGAGTGGGGTGTCTTCTACTGTTGAGCAATTGAATCATGCAAGTGCGACTGCAAAAAAGGTGTGGGATTTCTTGTTTTATAATGGTTTTTATGATTATGTGGGTTGTGTTTCGGGGAATGGTTATCATATTATGTTACCTTGTGATTTGGAGGTTAATGAACAGACGGATAGTTTGGTGAGTGATTTTATTAAAGTGATTTCTATGTTGTTTTCTGATGAGAATGTGGAGATTGATACTCAGGTTTCTAATCGTGGAAGGCTGACAAAACTTTATGGTACGGTGGCTCATAAGGGTGAGCATAGTGCTTTGACTCCTCATCGTACAAGTTGTTTTAAGCACGTTCCGCAAGAGATTAAGCCGATAGATAAGGCATATTTTGAGAAGATTGTTGATGCTTTTATGACGCCGAATACGCGTCCTTCTTCTGAGAATAATTATGGGAGGGGGAAGTTTGATTTGAAAATCTTTTTAGAAAGCCATAATATCGTTTTTAAGCAACGTTCTATTGCTGGGGGTAAGAAATATATTTTGAAGGAATGTCCGTTCAATAGCGAGCATAAGAGCTCTGATTCTGCTGTTTTTGAGTTTGAGGACGGACGGCTTGGTTTTAAATGTTTTCATAATTCGTGTTCTTCTTATCATTGGAAGGAGTTTCGTGAGAGGATTGAGCCTTTTGTTTTGAGAAAAAAAACATATGGTGTGAAGGATTTTGATGATTTTCAACAAAGTGAGGAGAAAGATGAAGATGTATGGTTGGATTTTGAGCAGATAAATTCTGCATTGGCAGATGATATTCTTCGTATTCCGACAGGTTATAATGAATTGGATAGAAGTCTTGGGGGAGGTTTGGCAGCAGGAGGTCTTTCGGTGCTTACGGGTGTGAATGGTTGTGGAAAGACTGTGTTTTTAACTAATACTATATTAAATGTTTGTGATAAGGGTTTTAAAGTAGGACTTTTCTCTGGTGAGATGCAGTCTTGGAGGATAAAGTCTTGGTTTCGTTTGGTCAGTAGAGGGCTTTTTCAGGATACTAAGGAGAATAATGATTTGATAGATGGTAGTTTGAAAGATAGGTTGTTTGTTTATAATAATGCTAATGGTAATAATTGGGATATGCTTTATAGAAATATCAAGAAATTGGTTGAGGATAAGGGTGTGCAAGTAGTGGTTTTGGATAATATGGCTTGTATGAATTTGGCGAGTTTGGCAGAGGAGAAGTTTGATCAGCAAAGTAGTTTTATAAAAGATTTGGCGGAGTTTACGCGAAAGACGGGGATTCATGTTATACTTGTTGCTCACCCAAGGAAGTCTTATGGTGTTGTGAGGAAGAATGATATAGCGGGTAGTTATGATTTGAGTAATATGGCGGATAATGTGTTTATTCTTCATAAGGTTAATGATGATTTTCGTAAGGGTGCGAAGGATTTTTGGAGAAAGGATCTTTTGGTTCATTTTGATATTTTTGATAGTTTGATTGAGGTTGCTAAGAATAGGGATTATGGAGATGAAAGGGTGATAGGTTTGTTTTATGAGACGTATTCTAAGAGGTTGAAGAGTCAAATGGCGGAGACGATTCATTATAATTGGGAAAAAGAAATTAGTTTAAATATTCTTTAATTAAATAAAGCTAAATAAAAGTATTTCAAAGTCTTTCGCTCTATTGTGTGGAAGAAAAAAGCGTCTTATCTTTGCAATCGTAAACAATAAAACAAGTAAAGAGATGACAACAAATGTGAAAGCACCAAATTGGAAAAGAATCATTGAATTTGTGATAGTGATTCTAACAACGATCGCCTCGTTTATTGGCGGGAATGTGTCGGCAAAGAACGGCTATAAATTAGTTAATCAAATTAATTATGAGAAAATAAAGTAAATGTTTAACCAATCAAAACCAAAAAATTATGATTAAGTATGTTAAAGTAAAACGCAACATTTTATTAGGAGAGAATCCTGGTGAGAGATATGTTGCAAGATTGTTCAGAGGACAAGATGTCAATTTAGACACTATTGCTGAAACGATTAGTAACTCAACAACTGTTTCCTTTTCTGATATATTGGCAGTGTTGAAAGCCTTGGAAATGGAGATAAGTCGAGCAGTATTGAGTGGTAGTGCGGTAAAATTAGGCTATTTGGGAAGTTTCTTTCCAACCATATCAGCAAAGAGTCAGCCCGAAGCCGAGAAAGTGGACGCTACTACTATTAAAAAATTCTCTTGCAGATTTTTGCCTTCATCATCATTCAAGCATAGTCTTGCAAAAGTAAAATACCAAGAAGCCGACATAGAAGTCAAAGGCTTAGTTGAGTAAAGAAAAGGAGGATTATTTAATCCTCCTTTTAGGTTTTGTTCTTTGAAATATTGTTTTTTAGTTTCTTGCGACTATCATTATCACGAAATACCTTCTATTATGATATATCTCTATTTGAATATCATGCAGACTTTTTAACAGGTACAACCTCAAAAATACTTTATATAGGAATGTCAATTCAATATTTGGTAAATAAAGCGATAAAATTATAATAAAATATCAATTCGATTAAAGAATTTTAGAAAATAAGTGTTAACTTTGCAGATTAAATTTTCTTAGAACTAAAATGGTTATTGAATATAGCAATTCCAAAGAGGTCAAATGTTATAGGGATTTTGTTTTAAATCCTTCGGACAGAGGTGCATCAAGAGCTTTTTCAAAAACTTTTGGTGCGCAACTTATGGAACCTGCAAAGAAGTTACATGATAGGCTGGTGCAATATAAGTCCGCTGGGGCATACAATGCCAAATTTGGTAGTACGGATAATAGAATAGAAATCAGACAAGGATGTGCAAATAAAGACCCATTAATATTTAAAGTTCGTATAGGACGTGGCCCAAGAAAATTTTTCAATCATCAAATTGATGATTTGGGTACTTTGTTTTTGAAAAAAGATTGGAAAGGTGATTTCAACTCTGTTACAACAATATATGTTATTGATATAACTAACCACAATTATAATATATGATGATTATGGCTGCACTTGAAAAAATACCTGTATTAAATCCCTTATCGTTGAGAAATACGGCAGGAGGGGAACTTGCTGATATATTCGAGGCTCGCGGCATTAAGGATTTTGAAAATCTTATAGGGGTTAAAGATTTAAGAGCAAAGGAACGCTTGTCAAATAAAATTCTTAAGAAGGCTTCTGATATATTAGAAGATGAAACTTTGATAAAAGATTTAACAGAGTTTCAAGTAAAATATTGGGAAGAAAAACCTATGTATTTGTCTAATTTCGCTCAAGCAAAGAAGACATATACAAAACTTAAAAAGGTTCTTCCTCTTTTACGTGGAGAATTTACAGAAGGCTATGATATTCTTGAAGATATTTTAGATTTCTTTGGGGTAAACTCAGAAAGTGAAATATTTGAATCTTCGGAAAAACAGGCAGCCTTGTTTAGGATTCAGAATAAGGTTGATGTTGACCCTATAAATTTGCATGCATGGTTACGTAGAGGAGAACTTGATTTTAAAGCATTAAATCTTCCTGATTACGATGAAAAAGGACTGGTAGAATGGATTGAATCAAAAGACTGGTTAAACCATATTGAAAATGTTGATTATTTTAAAGCATTGCCTGAAATATTGGCTAAATATGGTATTGGGCTTGTGCTTATTCCGTCATTACCTAAAACCGTATATGGTGCTATTAGATGGTTTGACAACAAACCACTTATTCAAATATCAGACAGAGGGCACGATATTGTTTCATGCTGGTTTACTCTTTTTCATGAATTAGGACATGCAATTATGCATAAGAATATAGAAATTTATGAAGGTGGCATAAATGATTCTAAAGCGAATCAAGGGAAAAGAGAAAAGGAAGCTAATAAATTTGCAAATGGTTTATTGTTTAATGGTGACCATTTACGCAAAGCGGTATTCGACAGGAAACGTAATGGAGGTATGATGTCTGCTAATGAATTAGCAAAGGAATTTAATGTTTTACCTATTTTTGCATCGTATTGGCTGTTGAAAGCTCAATATGCTCCAGCTTTTCAGAGAAGAATTCAAATAGATTTTGTATCCCAATATCAATAATAAAATTTAAACATTGAAAAAGGCGGTTGAAAGAATCAATCGCCTTTTTGATTTAGTAATTAAAAAAATAAGTATAGAATGGATTTATTTTTTGCTGATTACTTTTTGTGGACAGGTAACGGTTTCAAAGTCTAAGGTGTAATTGCCTGCGTAGTCAAATACAAAGCATCGTCCGTTTGAAACGTAGTCTATTGCATCTGTTATAAAGATATTGTTTTCATCGTGTGAGATTTTATAAGGTGAGGTTATTGTTTTGTCTGCTGGAATGCTTGTAATAAAGTCCTCAGGTGTTGCACTAAGGTTGTTTAATGGTATGGTTTGATAGTTGGTTGTGTATGTAGTGTAGTCGGTGTTTGCAAAGATTATTTTATTGCCTACTATATCAAAACAACTCATTGATACGGTTGCTCGTTCTGTGATTTCATCGCTTTGAGAGTTGATTTTGATTATTTCTTGTGGTATATCGCCATAGTTTCCTCTTACTTGAACATATATATATCCGTCTTTTGCTATTGCTGTGCCAGGGTTTATACCTACTTCTATTTGTTTTAGCATATTGTCTGTTGCTAAGTCATATACTTCTACCACGTTGTCGTAGTTTGGAAAGTCTAATCCTCCGTTACAACTTACGTATAGTTTTCCATTGCTAACGGCTAATTGTTCAGGATTGCGTCCTTGTGTAGCAAAGGTTTTAACTATTGTGTTTGTGTTTGGATTGATTTTGCAGATGTTGCCATCAAAACAACTTACATAAAGATTGTCTCCTCCGTCTATTATGTTTCTTGGTTGTGAGTTTTCACTTGTTGTGATAGGAATTAAGGCTATTTTTTTAGCGTCTTTTTTGTTTACTACCATTACGCAGTTTGAACCATTGACTACTATGTATAGTTTTCCGTTTTTTTCAATTACGTCATTGGCTACGTCTCCTAATGAAACTCCATTGAGTTCTTGAAAAATGTCTATTGTGGTTTTTCCTTCTACTATGTCGTAAAAGTCAAGGCTTGCATTGTTTCGTCCCCATAGTCCTTCGCATACTACATAGTAGCCTTTGCCTATTTCTTTTGGTTCATCGTTTTGTTGTGTTGGTTGTGGTTCGCAGGCGCAGAATGTTGCAAGTAGTGCAAACAATACGCTTAATTTAAAATACTTTCTCATTCTTGTTTGTTTTTAAAATTTATATTTGATGTTTAAATTAAAGTTTCGTCCACACATAGGATAACTTTTAATTATTTCATATTGCTCGTTGGTTAGGTTGTTGCAAGAGAGTTTTACTTCCCATTGCTTGATTGTTTTGCTAAGGCTTAGAGAGTGTTCGCAATATGAGGGTAGGGAATTTCTATCTGAGTTTTGGTTCATTGTGTAGCGTTTCCCTACGGCTGAGAGGGTGTAAGCCAAAGAGTAGTTTTTTAGACTTATGCTTGCAATAGCATTTCCGCTGTGTCGTGGTGTGTATTGTATTTGGTGTAAATAAGTATTGCTGTTTTTGTCGCTATCGATTGCTTTCTGATAGTTATAAATCAGATTAAGGTTTGCTTTTAAGTTTTCTTGATTTAACAGCCTTTCGTGAGTGTAGTTTAGTTTTATTTCTACGCCGTCAATACTTACTTGTCCATAGTTTACCATACTCCAAATAAATAGGTTGTTTCTTGGAACGGCTACTATTTTGTCTTTTACATTATTGTGATATACATCAATGCCTAAGTAGATATTGTGATAATTCTCTTGACCTATTTGAGTGAAGAAAGCAGTGTGAAGATTATATTGTTGAGCCTTTTCGGGTTTTAAGGTAGGTTCTCCAACAAGGTTATAATATAGGTCGTTGAAGGTAGGAGTGCGGAATATGTCTTTGTAGAATAGGCTTACTTCAAAATGCTTTTCTTTTAGCAATAGGCTGATGAATGGACTGAAATGGTTTTGTCCTTCGTAGGCTTTGTGAAGTGTTGCCCAATCTTTTGTAAGGGTATGAAGTAAATGAAAATCTATTCTTAGTTTTCTTAGTTTGTAAGCTGTGGTTATTGCACTTATTGAGGTGAAACGTTTTGGATCAAATTCGTAATTGTTCTTTGCATCAAGTGAGTTAAGTGAAAGGTCGTTTGTAAGTGAGATTGATAGGTTTCTTTTGTGGTTTTGCCACGCTAAGATATTATTCCAATAGGCTTCTTGTTGATTATATATATCTTCTTGAAAGCCTTGACTATTGTTGTAATAAGGATCGTAGTAGCGAGTGTGGTTTGAGGAGAGTTTTATGTGTGATTTATAAGATAGGTTAGTGTTAAAATTATAGGTAAATACGGTTTGAGTAAACAAATCTCTATTCCATAGTTTTTGAGCAGACTTTAAATAATATAGTGTAGTAGGTCCGGGAAGTCCTTTCTCATCATAGTAAAAATAAATCTTTGTTTTAAAAAAATATTTCTTTGAAATATTTGCGTAAATGTTAGATTCAATTTTCGCAGACTGCAAGTTATTATTTTCTCTTCTTTCTTTTGATGTACTATCGTTTATTCCGTTTCCGTAGTGTAGTGTATAGGGATAATTGCCTTCGTAGTTAATAAACTCGGTGTTAATGTTAAATACTATTTTCTCATTGATTTTTTGATTGAGTGTTCCATTTAGATTGAAAAGATTAAAACTTCCGTAAGAGAGTGAAATATCCCCATTGGTGTTTTCTCCGTTGGCAAAAGCAGGACGTGAACTTGTAAGAGAAAGTACGCTTCCGCTTGCAAGGCTTCTTGCTGTTTGCATATTCATTATGCGATTGCCATTATCAAGGCTTAGTTCTTCAACATTATTTACAGAGAATTTAGATAGGTCTATTTGTCCGTTTTGAGTATTGCTCACACTCACTCCGTCATAAAGCAGGTTTGTGTGCATTGAACCTAAGCCTCGAACTGATATGGTCTTTAATCCATTTGTTCCGCCATAGTCTTTGATTGTAACTCCGGGAAGAAATTTTGCTGCTTGACCAATGTCATAGACTGAGAGCTTTTTTAGTTTTTCTACTTCTAATTTATGCGAAGAGGTTTGAGTGTTGTGGTTGTCCAAAGATGAATCTACAACTTCAAAACTTTCGAGAGTAACAACTCTAATGCTGTCTTGTGAAAATACTCCACAAGAATAGAAAACCGCCACTAATATTGCTATAATCTTTCTTTTCATAATTTAGTCCTTTCCTCGAAGACTGAAATTTATTTTTTAATATTTGCTTTGGCAGGTCTTCTGACTTGTTCTTTTGAATAACGCCTTCCCATTATTTAAACAGTGGCTAAGATTGTTACTCAAATCTTTTAGAACTCACAGCAGCGGGACTGTTCAGGATTTGCACCTGATTCCCTTTTAATCTCTTTGCAAAAACCTTGCAAAAAAGAACCATTGCGAGTGCAAAAGTAGAATAAATTTTTAAATCAGCAAAATTTTGTTTGAATTTTTAAAGTTTTATTTCTTTGGTTTAAAAAAATGTTATATGTTTGCAAAAAAATTGAGAATTATAAAAAACAAACAACTTTTAGATTTTATCGTATGGACGATTTAATGAATACTTCAGAAGAAAACATTGAACAATTAACACAAAACTATCAAACACTTGATAGAGAAGAATTGTTAAAAGAATTTCAAACTTTGCTTGATGCAAATGATTTTGAAACTTTAAAACAAAGAGCAAGATTGATTAAAAATATCTTTGATGAGAAAAGTAAAGATATTTATGCAAAGGCATTAGAGCAATTCTTGTCTGAGGGTGGAAATAAAGAAGACTACAAAAACGAATTAGATCAATTAGACGTTGATTTTCGTAAATTATATGGCGAATACAGAGAAAAGCGTCAAAAATTCTTGGAAAAACAAGAACAATACAAGATAGATAACTTAGAAAAGAAGAAGGCTATTCTTGAAGAATTAAGAGTATTGTTGCAAGAAGAGGGTAGTTTGAAAGAGATTTATGATAGGTTTAATCAAATTCAAGCAAAATGGAAAGAAATTGGAGCAGTACCACGTTCAGAGGCTAATTCTTTATGGGAATCTTATCATTTCCTAATAGAAAAGTTCTATGAAAAAGTAAATATCAATAAAGAACTTTTGGAGATTGGAGTGAAGAAAAAAATAGCTCTTTGCGAAAGAGTGGAAAGTCTTTTATTGGAGCCTTCAATCAACGAATCTATCAAACAATTGCAAGAATGTCATCAATTGTGGAAGGAAATAGGAAGAGTGTCTGCTGATAAGAGCGATGAGGTTTGGGAGAGATTTAAAAAGGCAACAGAGGCTGTCAATAAGCGTTGTCAAGAACACTACGACAAAATAAGAGAAGAACAAAATAATAATCTTTTGGCAAAAACTGCTTTGTGTGAAAAACTTGAAGAATTGTTGAAAGCAGAGATTGTAACTGTTAAAGATTGGACTGAAACAACTTTAAAGGTTAATGAATTGTTTGATTTATGGAAGACAATAGGTCCTGTTCCAAAAGAATCAAACGAAATAATTTGGGAGAGATTTAAGAAAAGAATAGATAAGTTCTACGAAGATAAGAAAGAGGCTTTCGCTAAGATGAAAGAGTCGCAAGATGAAAATTATCAAAAGAAGGTAGAACTTTGTCTTCAAGCCGAAGTGATTGCGGAAAGAAACGATTGGAAACGTGCAACAGAAGATTTATTGAAACTTCAAGCAGAATGGAAAGAAGTTGGTTATGTTGCAAAGAAACAATCTGATAAGTTGTGGTTGCGTTTCCGTGAGGCGTGTGATAAATTCTTTGAAAGAAAATCACAAGATTATCAAAATCGTAAACAATCAGAAACAGAAAATATAGCAAAGAAAGAGGCATTGATTCAGGCTGTTAAAGATTTTACATTTACCGAAGATAAACAACATAATTTGGAGGTAATAAAGGATTATCAACGTCAATGGTCAGAGGTAGGCTATGTTTCAACTGCGGAAAGAGATCGTTTGTATGCAGAATTTCGCAAGGCAATTGATGCTCATTTTGATAAACTTCAAATGGATTCAATGGAATCAAATTTGAATAATTATAAAACAAGATTGGAAGTTGTAGATGGAAAGAGAAATCTTTCAAGAGAGAAAAGAGAATTTATGGATAAGATTCAAAATCTGCAAAATGATTTGAATGTTTGGGAAAACAATCTTGGATTCTTAGCAAATAGTAAACAAGCAGACTTGCTTAAAGCAGAATTTGATAAGAAAATAGAAAAGGCAAAAGCCGAAATACAACTCTTGAAAGCAAAAGTAAAATTGTTGGAAGAGGTAGAAAAAACAAAAAATGAATAAAAATTTCATCTTTTGTATTGCTATGTTAGATAAATGTTGTATTTTTGCAAACCGAAATTTAAAATAATGTTTAACTATCCGTTTAGTAAAAAGGGCTAAACGGCAAAAAAAAATTAAAATGAAAAAAGATATTCATCCAAAAACTTACAGGCTTTGTGCTTTTAAGGATATGTCAAATGAACAAGTGTTTATCACAAGAAGTTGTGCTAACTCAAAAGAAGAAATCGAGATTGACGGTGTTACTTATCCTCTTATCAAGATGGAAATCTCTAATACATCTCACCCTTTCTTCACTGGTAAAGTTAAATTGGTTGACACAGCAGGACGTGTAGATAAGTTTATGAATAAATACAAAAATAGAAAAACCATTTTGAAATAATCTCTTTGGTGGTTTTTAATAAAAAAACGTTCTACACTGAAAAGTTAGAACGTTTTTTTATTTGTTATTATTTTTTTTGTATCTTTGTAGCATAAAGCAGGTTGTTAAATTTTAAAATAAAAAAGACTATGAATTATATTTTGTTTGATGCATCAAGAAATTCTTTGCTTCCGCTTACTTATATCCGTCCTGTTTGTGATATAAGAATAGGAATTTTGACAATTAGAGAAAAGTGGGAAAAGTATTTAGGAGAAAAAACATCTACTATCACAGAAGATTATCTTGCGGCTAAGTATCCTGTTTCTCAATCTGAGGAAATGATGTTGATAAACGGAAGTATTTGTCCTACTCCAAGTTTGGTGGAATGTGTTAAAAGACTTAAAATTGGACAAGCGTTGATTTGTGATGGTAATGTTGTGGCTATGTATAAAACAAAACATCAATTCTTGTCTGAGGAAAACGTTACCGAAGAAATTGAAATAAAAGAAGATTTTATTAAGATAACTAACCCTTGGGATATTTTTGTTTTTAACGACAGAGCATTGAGAGATGATTTTAAACTTTTGACAGAAGGTAGAGAATCAATGCCTTTGAGTGATACAAATAGAGTTGTAGGAAAAGAAAATATATTTGTTGAAGAAGGAGCAGTAGTAGAATTTGCTACATTAAACGCTAAGGAAGGTCCTATCTATATTGGTAAAGATGCAGAGATAATGGAAGGAAGTGTTGTGCGAGGACCTTTGGCTATGTGTGAACATTCTGTTTTGAAAATGGCTTCAAAAATTTACGGTGCTACAACTTTGGGACCATACGTAAAGGTTGGAGGAGAAGTTTCTAATGTGGTATTTTTGGGATATAGCAATAAGGCTCACGATGGCTTTATCGGAAATTCGGTAATAGGAGAATGGTGTAATCTTGGAGCTGATACAAATGCTTCAAACCTTAAAAACACATACGAAGATGTAAGAGTGTGGAGTATAGAAAAGAATACATTTGTGCCAACAGGTCAAACTTTCTTTGGAACCATTATGGGCGATCATTCAAAGTGCGGAATAAATACTATGTTCAATACAGGAACAATCGTAGGTGTTAGTTCTAATATTTTTGGAGCAGGTTATCAAAGAAATTATATACCATCATTTGCTTGGGGTGGTACATCAGGATTAAAAAGCTTTGAAATTGAAAAGGCAATTGAAGTTGCTGAAAAAATGTATCTAAGAAGGAATATAGTAATGTCTGACTTAGATAAATCTATTCTAAAAAATGTTTATAAACAAACTTTAAAAAATAAGAGATTAAGATAATGTTGAATAAAGATTTGGTTGAATTTTCTGAGTTGATGTGTGGGGGAGAACCTGAAATTATTCCTTTGCTTACAGAAGAAAATGTAAAAGATTTATCAGTGTCTGATATGCCGGAAGTATTACCAATCTTACCTTTGAGAGGTAATGTTTTCTTTCCAGGTGTCATACTGCCAATAACTGCCGGACGAGAAAAATCTGTCAGACTAATAAAAACAGCATATAAAACCAAACAAATAATAGGTATTGTTGCACAAAAGTCTGTGAAGATTGACGATCCTGAAAATTCAGATTTATATAAAGTAGGTACTTTGGCAAAGGTTGTAAAAACTCTTAATATGCCTGATGGATCTACAATGGTGATTTTACAAGGATTAGATAGGTTTTGTCTTGAAGAATTGACTCAAACCGAACCTTATTGGATGGGAAAAATCAAAGAATATCCCGATAGAGCGAAGGATTTACCCGAAAATTATATGGCACTTGCAGAAGCAGTCAAAGATATGTATCTGAGAGTGTTGAAAATGATACCAAATATTCCAACCGATCCAAGTTTCGCTATCCAAAATATAGAAAATCCATATTTTTTATTAAACTATGTTGCAGCTCATTTAGATATTTCTGTTTCTGAAAAGCAGAAATTGTTAGAAATGAACGACTTTGCAAAAAGAGCAAACAAAGTTTTATCTATTTTGACCAAAGAAATGGAACTTCAAAAACTGAAATTAGAAATTCAGAAGAAAGTTTCCTCAGATATGGATAAACAACAAAGAGATTATTTGCTTACCCAACAATTGAAAACCATTCAAGAAGAATTAGGAGGCTCGCCAAGTGAATTGGAAATAGAGGAGTTGAGAAAAAAAGCTCATAATAAAAAATGGTCAAAAGAAGTTGCAGAAGTCTTTGAAAAAGAAATCCGAAAATTATCTAATATACACGTTAGTTCACCTGACTATTCTATTCAGTTGAACTACTTGAATTTTATGCTCGATTTACCTTGGGGAGAATTTACTAACGATAATTTTGATTTAAATAAAGCACAAAAAATCTTAGATGCCGATCATTACGGATTGGAAAAAGTAAAAAATAGAATTTTAGAGTATCTTGCAGTCTTGAAACTCAAAGGAAATATGAAATCTCCTGTACTTTGTTTAGTAGGACCTCCGGGAGTAGGAAAAACTTCTTTGGGAAAAAGCATAGCAAGAGCAACCGGAAGAAAATATGTAAGAGTTGCATTAGGAGGATTGAGCGATGAAAGTGAAATTCGTGGACATAGAAGAACTTACATCGGAGCAATGCCGGGCAGAATCCTTAAATCTATTACGAAAGCAAAGAGTTCAAATCCCGTTTTTGTCTTAGATGAAATAGATAAAGTGCAAGGAATGAGTGCACACGGCGATCCCGCATCAGCAATGTTAGAAGTATTAGACCCAGAACAAAATACAGCATTTCACGACAACTATTTAGACATAGATTACGACCTTTCAAATGTGATGTTTATAGCAACTGCAAATAGTTTGTCAAATGTTCACCCTGCTTTAATAGATAGAATGGAAATAATTGACGTTTCGGGCTATATCGAAGAAGAAAAACAAATGATAGCAACAAAACATTTACTTCCAAAACAACTATCAGAACACGGTTTAAAAAAGAAAGATATTACTATTTCTACCGAAACAATTTCCGCAATCATCAATCAATACACAAGAGAGTCGGGAGTAAGAAAATTAGATAAAGTAATAGCAAAGATTGTTCGTCATAGAGCAGTGCAAATCGTTAAAGAAGAAGAATATACCAAAGCAATAAAACCCTCAGACTTACAAGAAATATTAGGATTGCCTACCTCACAACACGATGTTCATTTAGAAGAAGATATGATTGGAGTTGTAACAGGCTTAGCATGGACTTCTGTTGGCGGAGAAATACTTTTCATCGAAGCAAGCAAAGGAAAAGGAAAAGGAAATATCAACTTGACAGGAAATCTTGGCAATGTGATGAAAGAATCCGCAACCTTAGCATACGAATACATCAAATCAAATGCAGAAGAACTTGGTTTGAATGAAGAAGAATTTGAAAACACTGATATTTATCTTCACGTGCCGGAAGGAGCAACACCAAAAGATGGACCAAGTGCAGGAGTTACAATGTTTACTGCAATATATAGTTTATTTAGCAAAAGAAAAGTCAATTCCAAATTCGCAATGACAGGAGAAATTACCCTAAGAGGATTAGTATTACCTGTTGGCGGAATAAAAGAAAAAATACTTGCAGCAAAAAGAGCAAAGATTACCGACATTATTCTTTCAGAAAGCAATCGCAAAGACGTAGAAGACATAAATTCTCAATACTTAGAAGGATTAAACTTCCATTATGTCAAAACAATGTGCCAAATCCCTGATTTAGTTTTAGAAAAATAGAAAATGGATATAAAAGAAATAAAAAAAGACTTTCCAATACTTGGGATAAACGTAAATAAAAAACCACTTATTTACTTAGATAATGCGGCAACTACACAAAAACCAATTCAGGTTATTGAAGCAATTTCGGATTATTATCGCAATTACAACGCAAATGTACATAGAGGAGTACACACTCTAAGTCAAATTGCAACAGATAAGTTTGAAGCAGTAAGAGAACAAATAAAAAATTTCATAAACGCAAAAGAATCCTCCGAAATTATTTACACTCGTGGCACAACAGAAAGTATAAATCTATTAGCATCAAGTCTTACGAAAACCTTACAAGAAGGAGATGAAATAATTATATCAGAATCCGAACATCATTCAAACATTGTACCTTGGCAACTTAATTGTGAAGGAAAAAATATAAAAATAAAAATACTCCCAATAAGAGATGACGGTAGTTATGACTTAGATGAATTGGAGAATATAGTAACCGAAAACACAAGAATAGTATCACTTGCACAAGTTTCTAATTCGCTTGGAGTAGTTCATAGAGTTAAAGAAATATTTCATAGAGTTAGAAAAATATCTCATAGAAATATTTTAACAATTGTTGATGGTGCACAAGGAATACCACACTTAAAAGTAGATGTTCAAGACCTTGGCTGTGATTTCTATTGTTTTTCGGCTCACAAAATCTATGCTCCTATGGGAATAGGTGTGCTTTATGGCAGAAAAGAACTCTTAGAAGAAATGATTCCTTATCAAGGTGGAGGCGAAATGATAAAAGAAGTAAGTTTTGAAAAGACTACTTATAATGTAGCACCATATCGCTTTGAAGCAGGGACTCCTTCGGTAGCAGATGTGATAGGATTTGGAAAAGCAATAGAATATGTAAATTCCTTAGGCATAGAAAATATAATTGCACACGAAGACAAGATAATGCAATACGCTACCGAAAGACTTAAAAACATAGAAGGATTAAGAATTATTGGCGATTACAAAGAGAAAGCAGGTGCAATATCATTTTTAATTGGTAATTCACATCCTTTTGACGTAGGAACACTTTTAGATCAATTAGGAATCGCAATCCGAACAGGTCATCACTGTGCACAACCCGTTATGCAACATTACAATATTCCGGGAACAGCAAGAGCATCTTTTGCCTTGTACACCGACTTTGAAGACATAGATAAATTTGCAGACGCTTTGAAAAGAGTAGCCTTGATGTTGCAATAATAAATCAAACAAATCTATGGCGGAGAAGTATTTAACCATAAGCAAATCCGTAGAAAGCATATATAAAGAAAAGGGGAGTAAATTTCTTTCCTTTCTTTATCCTGTTACTTCGGTTGAAGAGGTGAAAGAATACTTAACTCAGTTGAAGAAAAAGTATTATGACGCAACACATCATTGCTATGCCTATGTTATTGGTTACGATAAACAAACATTTAGAATGAATGACGATGGGGAGCCTTCCTCAACAGCAGGGAAACCAATATATGGGCAATTGCAATCAAATGATTTAACAAATGTATTATTGGTTGTAGTCAGATATTTTGGAGGAACAAAATTAGGAGTTAGCGGATTGATAAAAGCCTATAAAGAATCCTCAGCCGAATGTATAGCCTTGGCAGAAATAGTTGAAAAACAAGTAAAACATAAATACAATATATATTTTGCATACGAAGATATGAACTTGGTAATGAATATCTTAAAGCAAAATAATGCGGAGCAAAAAAATCAAATCTTTGATCTTAATTGTCAAATAGAGGTTTTGATAGAGAAAAGAAATGTTTCAAAATTTGAAAATTCCATTCCGCAATATTCTTCTATTTGTTTAGAATTTATTTGCGAAGAATAGGAAAAAAAATCCAACAAAATAAATACGATTTTTAGAGATTTTAACATCAATTGTGTTGAAAAAAAACATTAAAATATTTTTTTTTATGAAAAAAAATAAGTAACGAATCAAAATATTGTTGTTTTGAGAAGTTGTATTCTCAAATGAGCATAAAAATGAGTGAATTAAGTAAAAAAAAGCGTATTTGTCCGAAAAACGGACTATGAGTTTGAAAAATCATATAATATAAATAAGTAAATAAAGCAAAAAAAAATCGATTTTATTTTTAAGAAATAAGAGTGTAATTTTGCTCAACGAAAAAAGTAACTAATAGGACTAAGTTTTAGAAATTAGGTTATGAAAAAGGATTGTAAACAAGTTTGGGAAAATTGTTTGAATTTCATCAAAGATAATATATCAGACGTGAAACTATTTGACACTTGGTTTAAACCATTGGAGCCATTGAAACTTGAAGATGATATATTAACTTTGAAAGTACCGAGTATGTTCTTTTATGAGTTCATAGAAGAAAATTATATTGATGTACTTAAAGCCTCAATACGAAAAGAGTTAGGACATAATGCACAATTGATGTATTCGGTTGTGTTAGATACTGGCATAAAAAGCACAGGTGGAAATTCTGTCTTGCCATCAAACAACGTTATGGCAACGCAAAATTTTGCTCAAAACATACCTGTTAATTTAGATACGCAAGTAAAGGATTTGCCAAATCCTTTTGTAATACCGGGACTTAGAAAAGTAAAAGTTAATTCTCAACTAAACGAAAACTATTCTTTTGATAACTTTGTAGAAGGTAGTTGTAATCAATTAGCACGCTCAGCAGGATATGCGGTTGCTCAAAATCCAGGAAAGACAGCCTTTAATCCTTTGTTTATTCATGGTTCAGTAGGTTTAGGAAAGACACATTTACTTCACGCAATAGGTCTTGAAACCAAGAGAAGATTCCCTGAAAAGACAGTTTTGTATATAAGTGCAGAGCAATTCTTTCAACAATTTGTAGAAAGCACAAAAAACAATACAAGAAACGACTTTTTGCAATTCTATCAAATGATGATAGATGTGTTAATCATAGATGACATTCAATTTTTTGCGAATAAAACCGGTACACAAGAAGTATTTTTCCAAATTTTCAACGGTCTGCACGCAGCAAACAAACAATTGATAATCACCTCTGATAAATCACCTGCCGAACTTTCGGGATTAGAACAAAGAGTCATTTCTCGCTTAAAGTGGGGATTGAGTGCAGATTTGCAAATGCCTGATGCACAAACGAGAATTAAGATAATAGAAAAGAAACTCTTTAAGGACGGTATCACAATGCCGCAAGATGTGATAGAATATTTAGCATACAATATCAATTCAAGTGTTAGAGAATTAGAAGGTGCTTTAATCTCGTTGATAGCACGCTCTTCTATTTCAAAACAAGAGATAACCTTGGATTTGGTTAAGGATATGATAGACAAATTTGTGAAAAGCAACACAAAAGAAGTCTCAATAGAATATATTCAAAAAGTTGTGTGCGACTATTTCAAGATTCCGATAGAAACAATGCTTTCAAAAACAAGAAAAGGAGATGTTGTAGCAGCACGACACATATCAATGTATCTTTCACGCAAGCATACACAATCCTCATTAGCAACAATAGGAAGCAAATGTGGTAACAAAGATCACGCAACAGTATTACACGCTTGTCGTTCAGTGCAAAATAGTTGTGAAACTGACAAAAAATTCCGTGCAAATTTAGAAGCAATTGAGAAAAAAATAGCAGAATAAGATTTAATACAGTAAAAAAAAGGATTCAGTCGTAAAAGATGAATCCTTTTTTTTGGTATTATTTTGGGCAATTAAGTCAAATATTTGTATTTTTGCCACCTAAAAAAAAGAAACAAAACAAAGTATAAGAGTAACTATGGACATTTTACTAAAAGTCTTAGAAATAGTAGGAGCATTAGGACTATTTCTTTTTGGAATGAAGTCAATGAGTGATGGACTTCAAAAGTTGGCAGGAGATAAGATGCGAACAATTCTCTCAAAGATGACATCTAATCGTTTTAGTGGCGTTTTGACAGGTCTAGGCGTTACAACACTCATTCAATCCTCCTCTGCAACAACTGTAATGGTTGTAAGTTTTGTAAATGCGGGGCTTTTGACTCTTACAGGAGCGATTGCAGTTATTATGGGTGCTAATATAGGAACAACAGTTACTGCTTGGATAATTTCTTTGCTTGGTTTTAAATTCTCAATCTCAATGATAATCTTCCCTGTCATTGCAATAGCAACGCCTTTTATGTTTATCAAAGGCAAAGAAGCCTTAGGAGAATTTTTAATAGGATTTGCCTTGTTGTTTATGGGACTTGAAGCCTTGCAAGCAGGCGTTCCTGACTTTAAACAACCCGAATATGCTCCTGTTTTGGAATTTATAGCCTCTATGTCTGACTATGGCTATCTTTCTTATTTGTTATTTGTTTTGATAGGTACGATTTTAACAGTTGTTATTCAGTCTTCTTCGGCTATGATGGCAGTTACCTTAGTTATGTGTGCACAAGGTTTGATTGGATTTGAGGTTGCAGCCGCCTTAGTTTTAGGGGAAAATATCGGAACAACAATTACAGCAAATATTTCTGCACTTATGGCAAATTCGACTGCAAAACGTGCAGCCTTAGCACACTTAGTATTCAATGTAATCGGAGTTACTTGGATTTTAATATTGTTTAAACCATTCCTTTATTTGATTAGTCAATTAGTTCTTTCAATTGAGGGAATCAATCCTATGTTAGATGCTGCGGCAGTGCCTGTTGCATTATCTTGTTTCCATAGTTTCTTTAACGTAACAAACACTCTATTGCTTGTTTGGTTTATTCCTACAATAGAAAAGATAGTAAACAAACTTATTCCATCAAACGAAGAAGAAGAATTCCGTTTAAAATTCATTCCATCGGGCTTTATGTCAGCAGGAGAATTGAGTATTGAACCTGCAAAGAAAGAAATAGAAGCTTTTTCTAAGAGAGTTGTGAGAATGTATGACTTTATTCCAGAATTGTTTGAGTTGAATGACGACAAGAAATTTGAGCAATTGATGAGTCGAACTCACAAATACGAAGAAATAACAGATAGAATGGAAGTCGAAATTGCAAACTATCTAACAAAGGTTTCTGAAAACGGAATGAGTTTAGGAGCATCGCAAGAAATAAGTGCAATGTTAAGAATAGTAGATAACCTTGAAAGCATAGGAGATAGTTGCTATCAATTATCTTTAACAATAGATAGTAAGAGAAAACAAAACATTGCTTACAGCCAAGAAATGAATGAAAAATTGCAAAAGATGTTTTCTTTGGTAAAAGATGCTGTTTTGGAAATGAATAACAATCTTTCGGCTAATTATCACAATGTAAGTATAGATAGAGCCAAAGAATTGGAAAATAGAATCAATGAATACAGAGATCAATTACGTACAGAGCATACCGAAGCCGTAAAACAAAATCAATATCCTTATCAAACAGGAATTTCTTACAGCACTTTGTATGCACAATGTGAGAAATTAGCAGACTTTGCAATCAATGTAACAGAAGCAATAGATAAAATTAAAAAATAATAACAATGAAATTTGATGTAATAGTAATAGGTAGCGGTCCAGGAGGATACGTTGCAGCCGTTAGAGCCTCACAATTAGGATTCAATACAGCAGTTGTAGAAAGAGAAAACTTAGGAGGAATTTGCTTAAATTGGGGTTGTATTCCTACAAAAGCCCTTTTGAAATCAGCACAAGCCTATACATATATGAAACACGCTGCAAACTATGGCATAGACTTAGATGCCGCAGCAGCAAAGCCAAATATGACAGCAATAGTTGAGCGTTCACGCACCGTAGCAACTAATATGCGTAAAGGAGTTGAACACTTAATGCAAAAAAACAACATAACAGTAATAGAAGGAGAAGGAAGATTGAATGCTTCTAAACAAGTGGTTGTAAAAAAAGCAGACGGACAAGAAGAAATCTTTGAAGCAACTCACATAATCCTTGCAACAGGAGCACGTTCTCGCAATTTACCAAATATGCCACAAGATGGAAAGAAGATAATTGGCTATCGTCAAGCAATGACCTTAGAAAAACAACCAGAAAGTATGGTTGTAGTTGGTTCAGGTGCGATAGGAAGTGAATTTGCTCATTTTTATCAATCATTAGGCACACAAGTAACACTCGTAGAGTATATGCCAAACATCGTTCCTAATGAAGACGAAGAAGTAAGTTCTACTCTACAACGTTGTTTCAAGAAAAACGGAATGAAAGTCCTTACTTCAACCTCAGTAGATAGCGTAGATACAAGCGGAGAGAAGTGTTTAGTAAACATAAGCGGTAAAAAAGGACAACAAACTATTGAATGCGATGTAGTTCTTTCAGCAGTAGGAGTTTCAACCAATGTAGAAAACTTAGGATTAGAAGAAGCAGGTGTAAAATTCGAGAGAGGAAAAATAGAAGTAGATGAATACTATCGCACAAACGTAGAAGGAGTTTACGCAATAGGCGATATAGTTCACGGACCAGCCTTAGCACACGTAGCAAGTAGAGAAGCAATAGTTTGTGTTGAAAAAATTGCAGGTCAAAATCCGGAAATAGTAAACTATTCTAATATTCCAGGTTGTACATACACAACTCCTGAGGTAGCAAGCGTAGGTTTAACAAAAGCAAAAGCAGAAGCCGAAGGTAGAGAAGTGAGAGTAGGTAAATTTATGTATATGGCATCAGGTAAAGCAGCAGCAAGCGGAAACAGAGATGGCTTTGTAAAAGTTGTAATCGATGCAAAAACAGATGAAATACTTGGTTGCAGTATGATAGGAGACAATGTAACAGAAATGATTGCCGAAATCGTTGTTGCACGTCAGCAAAAACTCACAGCACATCAAGTCGCTTCTACAATTCACCCACACCCTACAATGAGTGAAGCGGTAATGGAAGCAATCGAAGCAGCCTACAACAAAGCGATACACGGATAAGAAAGATGAAAATCACACAAACCGAATTACCAGGTTTACTTTTGATAGAGCCAGATGTGTTTCGAGATGAGAGAGGTTATTTTTGCGAAACCTATAACGAAGCAAAACTCTCTCAACTCGGTTTTACACAAAAATTTGTGCAAGATAACGAATCAATGTCTGCGAAAGGAGTTTTGCGAGGCATTCATTTTCAAAAACCACCCTTTGCACAAGCAAAATTAGTCAGAGTTGTAAGGGGTAGTGTTATGGATTTTGCAGTAGATTTGCGTAAAGGCTCGCCAACTTATGGTAAATATAAAGCAGTGAAATTAGATGCAGAGAAAAAGAATATGCTATATCTTCCAGAAGGATTTGGACATGCCTTCATTAGTTTAGAAGATAACACAATCTTTTCTTACAAATGTTCTAATTTCTACAACAAAGAATCAGAATCAGGCATACTTTTCTCAGATGAAGATTTAGCAATAGATTGGCAAATTGAAAATCCAATCCTTTCGGATAAAGACAAAATATTGCCAAAGTTTAAAGATTTTGATTCACCTTTTACTTTTGAGAAGTAAATCAATGCTTGAAAAAGCAAGAAACATACTAAAAAAATATTGGGCTTATGACTCCTTTCGTTCAATTCAAGAACAAGTCATAAGCTCAGTTGTTTTAGGTAACGATACCTTAGCCCTGATGCCGACAGGTGGAGGAAAGAGTCTTTGTTATCAAATACCTGCACTTATGCAAGAAGGAATTTGCATAATAATTTCTCCTCTTATATCTCTAATGAAAGACCAAACCGATTCTCTAACAAAGAAAGGCTTAAAGGCTTGTTGTCTTAGCGATGAGGCATTGTACAAAAATGTTGATGAAGTCTTGAATAAGGTGATAACAATGAAGTATAAATTTTTGTTTATCACTCCCGAAAGAATCAAAAATCAAGTCTTTCAACACTATCTTTATAAAATGAAACCTTGTTTGTTTGTTGTAGATGAAGCACACTGCATTTCGGAATGGGGACACGAGTTTCGTCCCGAATATAGAGAGATTTCACTACTTAGAGACGTTCACTGGCAAGTGCCAATCTTAGCCTTGACTGCAACAGCAACCTCTCGCACAATAGAAGACATACAAACAAATCTTGATTTCAAAAAAACAAATTGCATTAGAGGAAGTTTTCAAAGAGAAAATCTTAGATATTTAGTCTTTAAAGACAATAATAAGATAGAAAAGACCATAGAAATAATACAAAAATATCAAGGTAGTGGACTAATCTATGTTTCTACTCGAAAAAATGCGATACTCTATGCCGAAGAACTAAAAAAACACAACCTAAGTGTAGCAGAATATCACGCAGGACTTACAAATTACGAAAGAAAACAAAGACAAGAGGCTTGGCAAAAAGGAGAATTAAAGGTTATGGTTGCAACAAAAGCCTTTGGAATGGGCATTGACAAACAAGATGTAAGGTTTGTAATTCACTTAGACCTGCCTTCAAGCATAGAAGAGTATTATCAAGAAGTAGGAAGAGCAGGAAGAGATGGAAAAGACGCCTTTGCGGTACTTTATTGGCAGGAAAAAGATATTAAAAATCTAAGAAAAAGAGTTGCAATGTCTTATCCCGAAATGGAAAAAATAAAAGAAATCTACAATGCTCTCTACTCTCAATATTCTATAACTTACTATGATGGAAAGAATTATGAAAAAGATTTTTGTTTAGAAGCCTTTTGTGCACAATATCATTTCGATTTTATTTCAGTATTCAATACCCTAAAAATACTATCAAGAGAAGGCATATTACTTTATAATCAAAGAGACTATCCTGTTTCAAAAATAAAAATACAATCAAGCGATTTTGAAATAAGAACAATACTAAAAATTTCAGATGACTATTCCGCCTTGCTTGCAGGCTTGCTAAGAATATGCGAATGCAATAGTTTAGAATACACCTTTGTTGAAGAAGGAAAATTAGCCTCCTATCTAAATTGGGAAAAAGATAAAGTAATTCTCAAACTCAAAAGTTTAGAAAAAATGGGCGTTATAACCTATCGTCGTTTCAAAGCAGGAGAATACATAATCTTTCATCAAGACAGAGTAAAGAAAGAAGAATTATATATTTCCGAAAAAAACTATCAAACACTCAAAGACCTTTCTATTCAAAGAGCCGAAGCAATGATTGAATACTTAGAAAACTCTGTTTGTAGAGAACAATTCATTCACAAATACTTCAATATTGAGAGTCAAAAGTGTAATAAGTGCGATTTATGCCAAGCAAACCAAACAAAATCCCTATCTTTGCAAGAGAAAATAATCAACTCACTATTAGAAAGCGAAAAACCAATAAGTTATTTTGAAAACAATACCGAGTTTTCGCAAGGAGAAAAAGCAATAGAGTTTATAAGACAAATGCTTGACGAAGGAATATTCATATTAAACGGAGATAAAATCCGTTTTAACAAAAAATAAAAAATAATGCACAAGAAACCTCTAATATCAGTTATTACAGTATGCTACAATAGTTCAGATATGTTAAAACGCACCATTAAATCGTTGCGACTACAAACCTATTCTGAAATAGAATACATAGTAATAGACGGAGCATCAACAGATAATACAAGAAAAGTCATTGAAAAAAATCAAGATATTATCAATCTGTGGATAAGCGAGCCTGATAAAGGACTTTATTTTGCGATGAACAAAGGCTTAGACCTTGCAAGCGGAGATTATGTCATTTTTATAAATGCGGGAGATATGTTTTATATGCCTGACACCTTAGAAAAAATATTTGCTAACCATCAAGAGGACGTAGATATTTACTATGGCGATACAATGATTCTTGCAGAAAATCAAAAAGAATTAGGACGCAGAAGACTCACTCCTCCAAAACAACTAACAAAAGACTCATTCAAATGGGGAATGACAGTCTGTCATCAATCCATTTTAATAAAACGCACAATAGCACCAAAGTATAAAACAGAATATCGCATAACAGCCGACTATGATTGGGTGCTTACCTCGATTGAAAACGCAAAAAAAATCGTAAACACCAATATTTATATTTCCAAATTCCTATCAGGCGGACTAAGTAGTAAACACATAGTAAAAGCAAACAAAGAAAGATTTCGTATAATGTGCAAACACTATGGCACAATAACAGCTCTATGGTATAATTTCCTTATGATCTTTCGCTTGATATTCACATACATAAAACGAGGCAGACTTTAAAAAAATAAAACAAAGAAAAAAAAATTTTTTTCTTTGTTTTATTTTTTTAATTCAAAGAAAAAATTCTACATTTGCAAAGAAAAAGTTAATGTTATGAAAAGATTTATATTTTATTTATGCTTTTTGGTAGTTTCTTTTGCAGTAAGTGCACAGTCTTTGACTCAAAATGGTTTGATTTTTAGTGTTATAGAAGGAACAAGTCAAGTTAGTGTAAAGGGGATTAGGGGTTCGTTGCCTCAAAACCTTGTTATTCCAACTTCTATTGATATTGAAGGAAAACCTTATTTGGTTACCCTTATTGAAGAGGAAGGTTTTTCAATGTGTAGCGAGGTTAAAAAAGTTACTTTTCCTAATTGCTTGATTAGAATAGGCAAACGTGCTTTTTATATGTGCGATGGAATTTTGGATTTGAATATTCCGCAATCCGTTGCCTATATTGAAAAAGAGGCTTTCTTTATGTGTAAGACTTTAAATACTATTTCATTACCTTCTTCCTTGACTTCTATTGAAGAAAGGGCGTTTTGGTCGTGTACTTCTTTGAGTTTTATAAAAATTCCAGAGAGTGTGAAAACGATAAATCGTGAGGCCTTTTTTGGTTGTTCGGCTTTGAGTTCGGTAGAGTTTAATAAGGGTTTGGAAGTTATTGATCGTTTGGCCTTTGGTAGTTGTTTTACTCTTATGAATCTTGATTTGCCTAATTCTTTGGTAGTTGTTGGCGATCAGGCTTTTTGGAATTGTACTTCTTTGTTAGAGGTTAATTTTTCTCCTTCTATTACAAAAATTGGCGATAGTGCTTTTGGACAATGCAGTGCTTTGAATAAGGTTGTTATTCCTTCTAAAAATGTTGTTATGGGTGAGAATGTTTTTGAGTATTGCCCAGAATTAGTAAGTTATAAGAAGGGTAATGAAATTATTAAGTTAATTCTCACTTTGGAAGACATATAAGGCTAATTCATATCCTTTGAGTCCGAAACCAAAAAGGCTTCCTTTGCAAACAGGAGAGAGAAAAGATTTGTGTCTGTATTCTTCTCGTGCAAGGATATTGCTGATATGAACTTCTATTACAGGAGCTTTGATTGCGGAAATAGCGTCTGCAATTGCAATTGAGGTGTGAGTGTAGGCTCCTGCATTGATAATAATTCCGTCTTTATTAGAGTCTTTTTGAATTTGCGTTACAATTTCTCCCTCAACGTTTGATTGAAAATAAGAAATGTTTATTTCTGGAAATTTTTTCTTCAATTTCGCAAGGTAATCCTCAAAAGTCTCTGTGCCGTATATTGAAACTTCTCTTTGTCCTAAAATATTAAGATTAGGACCGTTAATTATACTTATTTCTTTCACGATGTTTAAAGTCTCTGTTTAATACAATTTTGTCTTTACTTATAAGAAAAAGTGTTGGGACAGTCCAAATATAACTCTTTGTTATAGGCTCGCAGTCCTCACAGTAAGAATTTATCCAATTTTGTGGTACTTCGTCTTTGTGTTTTTCCCAAAGCGAAGGCTCAACTTCGGGTGCAACTGCCAAAATCGTTAATTCTCCGTTTTCTATCAAAGAATTTAATTTTTTAGACTTTGACATTTTCTTTTTTAACGCTTGACAATCCTCACATTCCGGGCTATAAAAAACCACTAACACATTTGTAGATTTTTCTTCTAAGAGTTTGTATAAATCACTTACTCCATTTTCGTTTAGAAACGAGAAATTAACAGCTGTATCGCCTATTTGATTATCGTTTTCTTTGTCAAAGGATTGAGCCTTTGCAACACTCACAAATCCCAAACAAAGAATCCAAAGCATTATTCTAAGACTAATGTTTCGCATTTTGCAGGTATATGAACGTTATTATAACCTCTTTCTCTTAAAGTATTAGCAAAATTTTCTTGTGTTTTGCTTTCTCCGTGTACAAGTATTAGTTTTTTGATTTTTTCTTTGTCTTGACACTCCAAGAAACGAATCAATTCTTCGTAATCGGCGTGTGCAGAATAAGAATCAATACTTCTTACCTCTGCTTTAACATAATAGCCGTGTCCGAAAATGGAAACGTTTTTGTCTCCTCTAAGAATTTTATGCCCAAGCGTAGTTGGAGCACAATATCCTACGCCAAGGATTGTTGTACGAGGGTTTTCTATGTTGTTTGCAATGTGATGCTTAATTCTTCCAGCCTCCATCATACCAGAAGCAGAGATAATTATGCAAGGAGTCTTAGAAGTGTTGAGTCTTTTACTCTCTTCTGTGCTACGAATGTAGTGTAGTTTTTCAAATCCAAACGGATCGGGATCTGTTTTCATAAATTCTTTCATCTCATCGTTGAAACATTCCGAGTGAATACGCATTATATTTGTTGCATTAAGACTTAAAGGACTATCTACATAGACATCAATCATTGGAAGTACGCCTTTTTCCCATAATTTATTGAGAGCAAAAATTATTTCTTGTGCTCTACCAATTGCAAAAGAAGGAATAAGGAGTTTTCCTTTCTTTTTACAACAAGTATCTAAGACAGCTTTTAGTAATTCTTCTTCGCTCTTGTCTATATTGCTATGAAGTCTATCGCCGTAAGTCGATTCCATAATTATATAATCGGCTTGATCAAAAGGTTGAGGCGATTTTAAGATTCTTTTTTGATAACGTCCAACATCTCCTGTGAATGCAATCTTTATTTCCTTACCATCTTCCTTTATTGTAATGTTACAAGTTGCACTTCCAAGAATATGACCATTGTCGGTGAACTTTAAAGTAATATCTTCATCTATAAAAATTCTTTTTCCATAAGGAGCCGACACAAAATAATTCATTGCTTCTTGTGCATCGGCAGTTGTGTAAATTGGTTCAACGGCTTCTAAATTTTGTCTTGCACGTTTCTTGTTGAAAGTGCGAGTATCTAACTCTTGAATGCCTGCTGAATCCACCAACATAATAGCACACAAATCTCTTGCAGCAGGAGTAGAATATATTGTGCCTTTAAATCCTAATTTTACAATGTAAGGAATCAGCCCCGAGTGATCTATGTGAGGGTGAGAAAGGATTAAGTAATCTATTTCTTCGGGATTGAAACCTAAATCGCGGTTTAAAGCATCTGTCTCCAAACCCTTACCTTGATACATTCCACAATCCAAAAGTATTTTCTTTCCTTTATTAGTTGTAATCAAATGTTTACTGCCTGTTACTTCCTTTGCAGCACCTAAAAATTGTATTTTCATAGATTTTCTCTTTATATTCTTTGGCAAAGATAATATTCTTTTTTCTTTAAAACGCTAAATATTGACAAAAAGGTGTATTTTTGCAGAAGAAAATAGTAAATAATGAACTTATGAGAAAGATATTTTGTTTTTTTACGATAGGATTGCTTTTGTTTTCTGCTTGTGGCAAAAAGGAAGCAAAGAAAGAAGAAAATAAAGACTCTAAATATAAAACAGTAGAGGAGAAACTTAACGATAATGCACCGACTTATATGCTTAAAGGTTTAACTATAAGCGGTTTTTCTGTAAATGACACAACAAATGGCATAAAAGCAAAGGTGTTTTCGCCGGTTAAAAGAATTAAGGATTCAACTTTTTCAATCAAGCCTATGACTCTTGAAGTTGAAAAGCAGTTTAAACAAACCGTTGCTGAACTTAAAAAAATAGGAAAGAAGACAGAACAACACAATCTTGTGCTTAGAACAGTTTCTGTTGTGTCTTACAATAATTTAATAAGCGGATTGTTTGAAAAAAGACTAACCTACGCCGAAGAAGGAAAGAAAGAAAATGAGTTTTTTGCTATTACTTATGATATGCAAAAGAATACACCTTTAAAAATCACAGAAATTTTTAACATAACAGCAGAAAATTTTGATAAAGTAGCAAATAATTTTTCTAAAACTGAGCAAATGCTAAGTTTTGAAGAGTTTTCTACTTCTCAATTCGCATTTAGCAAAGATTCTTTAATGGTTTATCCTATCAGAGAAGGTAAACAAATTTCTATTTCTGCACCTTTACAATCTCTTGAACACTATTTTATAAATGATAATAAGGAATAAAAATAAGAAGAAGAGAATTGCGATTTTTCTTTCTATTATTGTCTTAATTATTCTTTCTGTAATAGGTTATAATTATGGCATTGACTATTATAGGAAGTACTATGCTTGTCCTGGAATAAAGATTGACTCTTATCGTTTCCCTGTTATAGGAATTGATGTGGCCTCTCATCAAGGCGAAATCAATTGGGAAGAAGTCTATGCCTCGAAAGTGAATTTTGCATTCATAAAAGCAACCGAGGGAGAGACGTTTGTAGATAAAAAATTTGAGTATAATTTCTCTCAGGCAAAGAAAAACAATATCATAGTGGGAGCTTATCATTTTTTTCGTTTCAATAAAAATGGAAAAGAGCAGGCTTACAATTTTATAAACAACGTTCAATTAGATTCTTTGTCGCTTCCTCCTGTTTTAGATGTGGAATTATTTGGCGGAAACAAGTTTTCTTTTGAGACAAAGAACAAAGTGATTAGCGAAATCTTTAATTGTTTACGTGCATTGGAGAAACACTATAATAGAAAGCCTATTATATATTCTAATGTAGAGACTTACGAAAATTTTATCAAAGGAAATTTTGACGATTATGACCTTTGGCTTTGCAAACTCTGCAACGAGCCGAAGACAATTGAGTGGAAATTTTGGCAATACACACATCAAGCCGTTGTACCTGGAATAAAAACTGACGTAGATATGAATATATTTAATGGAAGTTATGATGAATTTATAAATTACATATATAAAAACTAAGCAATGAAGAAAATACTGATATTAGATAAAGGACACTCAATTTTAAACGAAAAATTATTAGAAGCAGGCTTTGAAATAGATTTCAATCCCACAATTTCAAGAGAAGAATTATTGGAAGTAATTCCTAATTATCAAGCCTTGATAGTAAGAAGCAAACTTTTAATAGATAAAGAAGTAATAGATAGAGCAGAAAATCTTAAAGTTATTGGAAGAATTGGAGCAGGAATGGACGCAATTGACACAGATTACGCAGAGAAAAAAGGAATTGTGTGCCTTAATTCGCCCGAAGGAAATCGCGATGCAGTAGGGGAGCATTGTCTTGGTTTGCTTTTGGCAGTTTTCGACAAGATTTGCATTGCCGATTCACAAGTTAGAAAAGGACTTTGGCTAAGAGAAGACAACAGAGGTTTGGAAATCAAAGGCAAAACCGTTGGAATAATAGGCTATGGCAATATGGGACAAAGTTTTGCAAAGAGATTATCTGGCTTTGACTGCAAAGTAATAGCCTACGACAAATATAAAACAAATTATTCCGATGCTTTTGCACAAGAATGTAGCTTAGAAGATATTTTTTCTCAAAGCGATATTCTTTCTTTTCACACACCTTTGACTTCGGAAACAAAGTATATGTTCAACAAAGACTTTATTTCAAACTTCAAAAAGCCGTTTTATCTTTTAAATACCTCACGAGGAAAGGTCGTAAATACGAAAGATTTAATAGAAGCCTTGAATCAAGGAAAAATTCTTGGAGCAGGATTAGATGTTTTGGAGTTTGAAGCCTTCTCAAACGAACTTCAAGACACACCAAGAGAACTTCAAGACTTGTTTTCTCGCACAAACGTGGTTTTAACTCCACATGTAGCAGGTTGGAGCGTGGAATCAAACTACAAACTCTCATATTTCTTAGCAGAAAAGATAATATCTGCCTTATAACTCTTGGAGTTTATTATTCAAAGCCTCAATATCAATTTCCACCTCTGCAAGTTTATTTTTGCAAAGGGCAATTAACTCTTTTGCTTTCTCAATTTTTTTGCATAAGTCTTCAATATCAACATCCGAAGACTCTAAACTATTTACTATCTCCTTTAATTCTGAGTATGATTGATTGTAATTCATAATTTTTTTTAGATTTTATTCCACAATAGACCTTACTTCCCCTTCGGAAAGCCTTGTTGTTAAACAATCACCCTTTTTTATATCGTTCTTATTCTTTAAAACCTTGCCATTAAGATAGGTAATAGAATAACCTTTGTTTAAGACGTTTTGAGGATTTAGAACATTGATATATTTTTCCATTAAGTTCAATTGTTCTTTCTCTCTTTCTATTCTATAATTGCTTTTGATTTTTATCAAACTCTCTAAACGCTCCAAATTTTCTTGTGCAATAAGAAAACGTTTTATGATAAAATCCGCAACATCGGTAGGAGTGATTCCATTATGATAAGAAACCATTTCGCTAACCGTTAGATTAGTTGAGTGTCCTATGCCCGTAATCACAGGAATAGGGAAAGTCGCAATCGTTTTACAAAGTTCAAAATTATTATAACACGCCATTCCAATATCACCTCCGCCACCTCTGATGATAAGAACGGCATCAAAAAACTCTTTTACTTCTTTTATTTTCTCCAAACTAAGAATAAGAGTATTTATTGCACCATCGCCTTGAAGCAAAGAAGGAAAAAGCTTATGGAAAATGCCAAATTCCTTGTGCGAAGAAATGATATTTACAAAATCATTATAGCCTTTGCCCGTTTCAACCGAGATTACGGCAAGCCTTTTTGGTAAATCGGCAAGAACGGTCTTTTTGTTTAAATCAAAAATCTTTTCTTCTTTAAGTTTTTCTATTGAAGCATTTCTCTCTTTCTCCAATTCTCCAAGCGAAAAAGCAGTATCAATATCGCTAATCCTAAGACTTAGACCATAAAGTCCGTTGTATTTTATGCTTGCCTTACAAAGAATTGTTGTTCCCTCTGTGAGTTCAACTCCTGCAAGAGAGAATTTTTCGCTTATTCTCTTGAAATCACTTGCCCAAATCGTAGCACGCATCTGAGTAACAATAACTCCATTGTCTTTTTCCACCAAATCGGGAAAGGCATGACCGCTATAAGTGTAGTAATTAAGCTTTAACATTTCAGCTTTCACCCAAAACTCTGAACTATATCTTGAAGTAAGGGTGCGTTCTATGCTTTTGGTAACTTCGGTTAAAGAAAAAATTCTTACATCTTGCCTCATAGGAAAAAGATATTAAAAAAGGAGAGAGGAAAACCCTCCCTCCAACAATGAAAAAAAACTTCAAAAGTTTATTCGTTTATTTGAGCCAAAACTCTTGCAGTGAATTCTTTTTCTATCTTGTCTGCTTTATCAATTATATCTCTACCTTTATCAAGAATGTCTTTAACAAATTCTTTGTCGTTAAGGCTTGCACAGTTTATTTGCATATTCATAAATGCTCCAATGCAGGCTGCTCTTGCACAAAGAATACCTACCGCAGCGTCAGTTACTGAATTTGGATTTCCAATCTCAACCATTTTTTGACAAACCTCAAACACTTCAAAAGATTTGCAAAGAGTTCTGTAAGGAACTTCAATAGCATATTTTGTAGCATCTTGAATTGCTTGTGTTCTTGCTGCTTTTTCTTCATCGGTTTTCTTAGGTAAGCCAAATGCTTCCATGATTAAGTTGAAAGAACGAGTGTCTTCATCAACCAAGAACAATAATTCATCTTTTATTGCTTGACCTTTTTCAGCCACAACAGAGAATTCTTCCCATCTTTCGTCCCAACCAGCTTTGTGAGATGAAAGATTAGCAACCATTGTTCCCAAAGCAGCACCCAAAGCTCCCATATAAGCCGAGATACTTCCACCACCAGGAGCAGGACTCTCAGAAGCAGTTTCATTAGCGAAAGCAGTGCAAGTCATATCCACTAATTTCTTGCTACCTTTGTCCTCAATCATATATTCAATTACCTTTTCTTGTGGGTTAAATGGCTTTAAGTCGTCAAGACCCATTGATTTCACAGCAATCTTTATCAATTCTGCTTCATCAACTCCAAGAGAACGTTGTTGTTTTGCTAAGTAATATTTACCAGCATCAATCAAAGTTTTCTTAGGAACTAAACCTACGATTTCAACTCCTGTAACTCTAACACCTCTTGCTGCTGCTTTTGCACTCACTTCATCAAAACAAACGTGTAAAGGAGCAACATTAGCATCAGTAATATTCATTGAAACTTGCGCAATGCCATATTCTTCAATAAACCAACCAATAGCCTTTGTTCCTTTCAAAGTTCCAGGAATCATAATAGGATTTCCGTTTTCGTCCTTCATAGGTTTGCCATTTGGTTTGCCACCTTCTCTCATCGGACGACCTTTTTCTCTAACGTCAAAAGCAATTGCGTTTGCTCTACGTGTAGAAGTTGTATTTAAGTTATAGTTTACAGCCAATAAAAAGTCTCTTGCACCAACTGCTGTCGCACCACTGCGAGCTACTTGTTCACTCCAAGCATTTGGACCAAAGCAAGGCTTCCATTCATCAGTGATAATTCTTGTTGCAAGTGCTTCATATTCTCCCTTTCTGCAAGAAGCAAGATTTTTTCTCTTATCTTCAAACGCAGCAGATTCGTAGCAATAAACAGGAATGCTTAATTCGTTTCCTATTCTTTCGCCTAATTTTCTTGCATAGCCAACAACCTCGTCCATAGTGATGTTTGCAACAGGAATAAGAGGGCAAACGTCAGTTGCACCAAAACGTGGGTGATCTCCATGATGATTTCTCATATCGATAAGCTCTTGTGCTTTCTTTACAAGCATAAAAGCAGCCTCGCAAACTTGCTCAGGCTCACCTACAAAAGTGATTACAGTTCTATTTGTAGTTGCTCCCGGATCTACGTCTAACAATTTAACGCCTTCAACCTTTTCAACTTCGGCTACAACTTGGTTTATGATATTCATATCTCTACCTTCCGAAATGTTAGGCACGCATTCAATTAGTTGTTTCATATCTTAAAAAATTTTTTTATTTGTTACACATTACTAAAACTTTGCAAAGGTATGAATATTTCTTTGTTCTAAGAAATTATTTCAAAGAATTAGTTTGCACCTTCAAGGAGAGAAAGAAAAATAAAAAACTTTCCCCAAGAGTTAAGTCCAAATGCTTGCGATATTTTCAAGCAAGTGAAAAGTAATCCGAAATTTTCGATTTATTTACCCTTAACTAAAAAACACTAAATCAGTAACTTAACTTTTTAAAGCCTTGAAAACGCTAATTTTTTCTTTGATTTAGTATGATTTTTTCTTGATTTTAGCAAAATAATTCTTGAATTTAGAAAATTTTTTCTTTATTTTAGAAAATTATTTCTTTGCTTTATTTTGCTAAAATCAGATTTGACTAAAAAATAGTTAAGATTTAGTAAAATTTACCCCCAATTTTTGTCAATTTTTCGTCAAAAATTTCGCAAAAATCCCAAAATGAAATTTTCTCAAAATAAAGGTTTTTGCCTGTAAGTTTTGAGTTATGAAATTAAGAGTTTGTATAAGATTTTTTTGTGCTTTAAGAAATTTGTTTTAACTTTGTAAGCAATTTATTAACCTTTCAAAAGGAAGATGAAAATGAATAAAATTAAGATTTTTAGTTTGATTGCAGTATTTACTGCTTTGTTCGCAAGTTGCGAAGAACCACAAGAAGGAACCGATACTCCAACCGGAGGAGGAAATAGCGGAACAGAAGTTGATTACACAAAGTTTAAATGCCTTAAAACCTTAGAGGGAAATTCAAATTATGTCAATTCCGTAGCATATAGTCCCGATGGCACAAAAATTATTAGCGGTTCAGGGAATTCTTTCGAAGAGAATAATGATAATACTATTAAGATATGGGATGTAACCACAGGAGAATGTCTTGAAACCTTAGGGGAAAATTCAAATTATGTCAATTCCGTAGCATATAGTCCCGATGGCACAAAAATTATCAGCGGTTCAGATGATAAAACCGTTAAGATATGGGATGCAAACACAGGAGCCTGCCTTAAAACCTTAGAGGGACATTCAGATTGGGTCGAATCTGTAGCATATAGTCCAGATGGCACAAAAATTATCAGCGGTTCATGGGATAGAACCATTAAGATATGGGACGCAAACTATGGAGTATGCCTTAAAACCTTGGAGGGACATTCAAACAGTGTCGAATCCGTAGCATATAGTCCCGATGGCACAAAAATTGTCAGCGGTTCATGGGATGAAACTATTAAGATATGGGATGCAAACACAGGAGCCTGCCTTAAAACCTTGGAGGGACATTCAAATGACGTCAAATCCGTAGCATATAGTCCCGATGGCACAAAAATAATCAGCGGTTCATGGGATAAAACCATTAAGATATGGGATGCAAACACAGGAGCCTGCCTTAAAACCTTGGAGGGACATTCAAATGACGTCAAATCCGTAGCATATAGTCCCGATGGCACAAAAATAGTCAGCGGTTCATCTGATGAAACCTTTAAGATATGGGATGCAAACACAGGACAATGCCTTAAAACCTTGGAGGGACATTTAGATCGTGTCCGTTCCGTAGCATTTAGTCCCGATGGCACAAGAATAATCAGCGGTTCATGGGATGGAATTATTAAGATTTGGGGAGAGGAATAGGTTTTTAATTTTATAATATAAAGAAAAACGCTCGTGAGTCTTAGTTTTATTTTGACTTACGAGCGTTTTGTTTTTTATTTTCTTTGTTTAATTCCACAATTCCCAACTTAATCCCCAACGGAATGTTGATCTACATAAATGCTTTTAAAGATTTTCGTTTTCTTCAAACTCTTCAATCCATTCTTTTAGCTTTTTTTGTAAAAGATTCTTGTCAGGAAGATATAATTGATAAGCAGAAGCGTAAATATTTGCATTACTTGGCAATGTTAATTCTACAAGAGCATCATTTTTTTCTTCGCAAAGTAATATTCCTATTGTAGGATTTTCAAAATCTTCTTTTATATAACGGTCATAATAATTGACATACATTTGCATTTGTCCTAAATCTTGATGTGCAAGTTTGTCTGTTTTTAAATCAATTAGCACATAGCATTGGAGTAACCTATTATAAAAAACTAAATCAACATAGAAATTTTGCTCATCAAATGTAAAACGTTTTTGTCTTGCCTCAAAAAGAAAGCCTTTTCCAAGTTCTAACAAGACTACTTCCTACTTGTCTGCTCAATTGTCGTACACTCCATTGTTGTTTTCTGCATACAATTTCATAAAAACTTCGAGCCTCTAAATTTTCTAAACGCATTAAAATAAGATAATGAGACCAAGAAAGAGTAAAGTGTATGTTATTTGTGTTTGTTTCAATTTGACAGACAGTGTTTGTCAAATTTAGTGTAAACCTCTGCTGTGTTTATGGTTGTTATTATGCTTTTACGTGTTTGTTCTATTAAATTGGAAATACGTTCAAATAGAATATCTTCACGTTCTTGAATATTACTCATTTTTGTCTTTATTATTTCTTATAAATAAAACGTTAATTCCACAATTCCCAACTTAGTCCCCAACGAAATGATAATCCGCTGTGAGGATAGTGTGGTGTGGAGAAATAATTGTTAGAAATCAAGCCTGCGTAAGGGTGTTCTAAGGCAATGAAAAGATTGCATTGCGAAATTTTTATGTTGGCAAAAATGTCGGCATAAAGGTAATTGCCTATCAATTCTTGGTTTTGGCGTGTGAAGAAGCCTATTTCTGCATTGTAAACATCGGCATAGTAGGCTGAGAAGTAGTTTAAATCTACTCCGAAAAGGCTTGTCATTTTTCCTCCAAAGAGATTGACTTTTATTGCAAGGCTTGCTTTTGCTTGAAACTCGGGTAAGCGTATTGCTTCTGTGTTATCTGTCTTTTGATAAAGTACTTGTCCTTTGGTGTTTAGGATTCCAATGTTGTAGTCATACATTAATTTTGCGGAAAAGAGGTTTGCTTTCTCTTTTATCTGAATTATTTGTAGTTTTTCATCAATATAGGTTGCGTTTTCTACTTGATTGTAAGATAGGTCTATGTTTAAGTTTTTTGTGTTGTAGTTTAATTTTAGGCTATTGGTGAGTGTTGGATTTGTTTTGCCGTAATATTGAATGTAATAGTTGCCATAGGCTTTGTTTTGTTCGGCTTGTAGAGTGATTCTTTTCTTATAACTTGCTTTTACAATGGCTTGGTGTTCGTTTTCTTTGCTTTCGGAGAATATTTGTGTGTATCGTCCTTCTAAATCAAAGTTTTTTAAATTTAATCCTATGCTTGCAAATGGCGAAATTTGATTTTTGAAGTAGGTGTCTGTGTTACTATAAGACAAAAGTCTGTGTGTGATTCCTATGTTTAAGGGTATGAAAAAGTTTTGTTTGCTTTCGGTTTTATTTGTCCACGATAGTGTGTTTTCTATTTTGATTTGGTTTGTGGAATCTGCTTTTTGTGTTTCTAAATTGTTGAATAGTCGTGTTAAATCTTCATAAATGATTTGGTGACTAATGGCTCCAAGTTTTTTTTCTTTGTTTAGGATATAGTGTTGTGTTAAAGATGCGTTGTAATTCTTGTATTGGCTGTATGCAGATGTGAAAAGGGTAGGATAGGTCTCTGGTTTGGAATAAGAAGAGTTTGTCCAAAGGCTGTCGTGCAAGATTCCTCCGTTTTCATTTACGTATGCGCGATTTCTAATGAATGAAAGCAAGGCTCTATATCTGCCGTTTTTTGATATATAGTTTGATGTGAAGTCAAAAAATTGGTTCATTACCTGAGATGTTGCAAAGATTCCGTCTGCGTAATTCACGTCATATTTTATTGCAACATTCAATCCTTTTGCAAGGTTTTGAGCATGAATTATGGAAAAGTATTGTGAGGAGTTTATATCATTTGAATATTTCAATAAACTATATGGATTGCTTAATTGATAGAAGTTTATGTTTTCTAATGTGTGGAAATAGGGTTCAAAAAGGTTGGGAAGAAAATCATAAGTAGGCTTTTGTGGTGTGTATTCTAAACTTTGGCTTGCTCCTCCAAGGGTTGAAAGAGTTTGATAAAAGGAATTGAGGATTTTTTTTGTGTTATCTACTCTGTGAACTGAATATAAATCGTTTTCAATCAAGTAAACGCTGTCAATTAACCACGAATTGTTGTCGGCTTTGAAGTAAATATTTGATATATGCAGAGAGTCTTCCTTTTCTTTTTGTGCAAAACTTTGAAAAGGAAGACTAATTGCAATATATGTTAATGCAAAAAGAAAAAATTTCTTTAACTGCATTTATCTATGCTAATGGATTTGCTAATAAAAAGCGTTCGCAGTCCATTGCTGCTTTGCATCCGCTACCTGCTGCAACTATTGCTTGACGGTAAGTAGGGTCGCAAACGTCTCCTGCTGCGAAAACTCCTTCTATATTTGTCTTTGAACTCTTGTCTTGTGTGATTATGTATCCTTCTTTGTTCAATTCTATTTGTCCTGCAAGGAAATCTGTGTTTGGTTTATGACCTATTGCCAAGAAAATGCCTGTTACAGCGATTTCTTTCAATTCTCCTGTTTGTGAATGTTCTAAACGGAATGCTGTAACGCCACTATCATCGCCTAAAACTTCATTTGGTTTGTGATTCCAAACGATTTCAATTTTTGGATTAGCCTTTACTCTTTCTTGCATTGCTTTTGAGGCTCTTAATTCATCTCTTCTAACAATCAAGTAAACCTTTTTACAAATGTTTGCAAGGTAAGAGGCTTCTTCACACGCAGTATCTCCTCCGCCAACTACGGCTACTTCTTGGTTTCGATAGAAAAATCCATCGCAAGTCGCACATGCAGAAACTCCCATACCCATAAATTTTTGTTCGCTTTCAAGTCCTAGCCATCTTGCACTTGCTCCGGTTGCGATAATAACGGATTCTGCTTCTATTTTACTGCCATTATCTGTTTCTACTTTGAATGGACGTTGTGAAAAGTCAACTTTGACAACAACTTCTGGACGAACTTCTGTTCCGAAGCGTTGAGCTTGTTGTTTTATTTGCTCCATCATTTCGCTTCCTTCAACTCCTTCTGGGTATCCTGGGAAATTCTCAATTTCTGTGGTGATTGTGAGTTGTCCTCCTGCTTGCATTCCTTCTAAAACAACAGGTTTTAAATCTGCTCTTGCAGCATAGATTGCTGCTGTATAGCCTCCGGGACCGGAACCTATTATTAAACATTTGATTCTTTCAAATTCAGACATAATTTCTATGATTTATTTTGATTTTAAGGTTGCAAAAGTAGTAAAATTTGCGTTAATTCAAAAAAAAATGCTACTTTTGTCTGTCAATTTCTAAGCAGTAGTTATGAGAAGGTATATCTTATTCTTGTTTTTTTCTTGTTTTGTTGGACTAAATTGCGTTTTTGCAATCTCAGTTGAGCAAATTGTTAATCCTAAAACAAGTTGTGCAAATTGCTATGTTGCAAATCAAGATGGTATTCTTTCTTCTTCTGCAACCGATAGCCTAAATCAACTTCTTCATAGTTTGAATCAAAAGACGGGAATAGAGATTGCGGTTGTTGCAATCGAGGGAGAGCAAACTACTTCTGCAAGAGATTTGTCTATGGAGTTGTTTGATGCTTGGAAAGTAGGCAAAAAAGGTGAGGATAACGGGATTATAGTAATTCTTACAAAGAAATCAAGAGAGGTTTTCATAAGAACGGGTTATGGAGTTGAGGGATATTTAACCGATGCCTTATCTTCAAGAATTGTAAACAATTATATGGCTCCTTATTTCAAGGAAGGAAAATGGGACGAGGGGTTTTTGTCGGGTGTTTTGCAGATTGTAAAAATCTTAGAAAAGAGTTATGAAAATAATTCTAAGAGTTACGAAAATAACTCTATGAAATATTTTATTATTTCTATGATTTATTTTATTATTTCTATGATTTATTTTGTCGTTTCTATGATACTGATTTACAGACAGTATTTTCATATTGATAATAACTATAAATTAGAGAAAATAAAAGCCTTAAAACAAAAGTCAATTCCTTATTTAATTATTGGAATTGTTTTCTTGCCTGGGTTATTACTTCTTTTGATTTGGATTTATTGCATTGCGAAAAGAAGGATTCGCCTTTCAAAAGTTAAATGTTCTTGTTCTTGTGATATGAGACGTTTATCTGAAAAGGAAGAAGATAAATACCTAAGTCGTAAAGCACAAATTGAAGAAGAAATTGGAAGTAAGGACTATGATGTTTGGTTGTGTGAGAAATGCGGACAAACCGTTATTTATCCTTATGATAAGATATTGTCTTCTTATCAGTCTTGTCCTGTTTGCAGTGCAAAGACATATTATAAGAAATCAGAGAAAATGGTAAAATATCCAACATCTTTTACTGACGGAATAATGAGAAAAACATTTTGTTGTAAGAATTGCAATCATACAGCAACGATTGAAGAAAAGATTCCAAGAAGTGGAGCAGTTGTTGTAGGAGGAGTAGGACGTGGTTCAGGCTTTGGAGGAGGATTTTCTGGCGGAGGAAGTTGGGGAGGAGGCTTCTCTGGTGGCGGAGGAGGCGGTGGAAGATTCTAAGAAAATGAATTGTTAATTTAATTGTATAAAAAAATATGAAGAAAAAGTTTATTCCTATTATTATTGTAGCAGCAGTTATTGTAATTCTTGTTGCTTGGGCAGTGGGTGCTTATAATGGATTAGTTATTAAAGACGAAAATTGCTCAAAACAATGGTCTAAGGTAGAGAGTCAATATCAAAGAAGAATGGATCTTATTCCTAATTTGGTAAATACAGTAAAAGGATATGCTTCTCACGAAGAGGCTACTTTACTTAAAGTAATTGAAGCAAGAAATCAAGCATCGCAAGTAAAGATTGATGCAGAAAATATGACACAAGAGCAGTTAAACGAATTTCAAAAGAGTCAAGAAAATCTTTCTTCTGCAATTCGTGGATTAAATATAGTTGTTGAGCAATATCCAGACTTGAAAGCAAATCAAAATTTCTTGGAATTGCAATCGCAACTTGAAGGAACAGAAAATAGAATTGCGGTTGAAAGACAACGATATTCTGATGTAGTTAATGAATACAATACAAGCGTAAGACGATTCCCTAATAGCATTTTCGCTTCTATATTTGGATTTGATAAAAAACCTTACTTTGAGGCTCAAACAGGAGCAGAAAATGCACCAAAAGTAGAATTTTAAATATCCTTTCTTTAAACAATGGAAGAAAATACTCATAAAATAACTTCTATAAGAGGAATGTTTCAAGATTGGTTCTTGGATTATGCCTCTTATGTAATATTAGAGCGTGCTGTTCCGCACATTAACGATGGTCTAAAACCCGTTCAGCGAAGGATTCTTCACTCTATGAAAGAATTAGATGATGGAAGATACAACAAAGTCGCTAATATAGTTGGTAATACTATGAAATACCACCCTCATGGCGACTCTTCAATAGCGGGAGCCTTAGTTACAATGGGACAAAAAGACCTTTTGATAGATTGTCAAGGTAACTGGGGAAATATTCTCACAGGAGATGGGGCAGCAGCACCACGTTATATTGAAGCAAGACTTTCAAAATTTGCTTTGGAAGTTGTGTTTAATCCAAAGACTACTTCTTGGCATCCAAGTTATGACGGAAGAAATAAAGAACCTGATACATTGCCGGTGAAGTTTCCTTTGTTGCTTGCACAAGGAGCAGAAGGTATTGCGGTAGGTCTTGCTTGCAAAATACTCCCTCATAACTTTAATGAACTAATTGATGCTTCTATTGCAATCTTAAAAGGAGAGGATTTTACCATTTACCCAGATTTTCCAACAGGTGGGTTAATGGACGTAGAAAAATATAACGATGGATTGCAAGGAGGACGTTTGAGAGTAAGGGCTCGTATAAAACAAGTAGATAATAAAACACTTGTTATTACGGAAGTGCCTTTTACTGTAACGGCAGACTCACTTATCGATTCTATTGTAAAGGCTTGTGATAAGAATCAATTAAAAATCAAAAAAATTGATAATAATACTGCAAGCGAAGTAGAGATTAGAATTTCTCTTCCTAACGATACATCGCCAGATCAAACAATTGACGCACTTTATGCTTTCACTGATTGCGAAATAAGTCTATCTCCAAACTCTTGTGTGATAGAAAACGAAAAACCACGCTTTGCTTCGGTTTCCGAAATCCTTAAAGTATCTACCGAAAACACTCTAAACCTCCTAAAAAGAGAACTTGAAATAGAATTAGGCGAACTAAATGAAAAATGGAATTGGATTTCGTTGGAAAAAATCTTCATAAAAGAGGGTGTGTATAAGAGAATGGAGAAATGCAAAAGTGATGAGGAAATAGATTCTGAAATAGATAAAGGATTAAAACCATTTGTTAAGAATCTGCTTCGCCCTGTTACAATAGAGGATATACATAAACTTAGAAAAATTCCAATAGATAGAATTTCAAAATACAATAGCGATAAAGCAGATGATACACTTCTTGCAATAGAAGACGATATTAAGGCAGTAACACACGATTTAGAAAATTTAATTGACTATGCTATTGCTTATTTTGAAAGAATTAAAAACAAATATGGCAAAGAAAGAGCAAGAAAAACTGAGATTCGCTCTTTTGATTACATACAAGAAGCAAATGTTGCAGTAGCAAACGAAAAACTTTACTGCAATTATGCGGAAGGATTTGTAGGATACAAACTCAAAAACGACACTTACGTTGAGGATTGTTCTAATTTAGATGATGTAATTGCAATAAGAAAAGACGGAACTTTTGTTGTGAAAAAAGTACAAGAAAAAGAATATCTTGGAAAGAACTTAAAGCACGTTGCCGTATTTAGAAAAAATGATGAAAGAACAATATATAATTTGATTTATCAAGACGGTGCTTTTGGTAAGTTTTATGTTAAAAGATTTAATATTGCATCTATCATTCGCGGAAAGGAATATGATTTAACACAAGGCACAAAGGGTTCAAAAATTGTGTATTTGAGTGTAAATCCTAATGGAGAGGCAGAAAAGGTTAATATAAATCTTAAACCTGCTCTTAGAATGCGAACAAATAAAATGGAATATGATTTTGCAACCCTTGCAATCAAATCAAGAACTTCAAAGGGTAATACACTTTCTTCAAGAATTATTACTTCGGTTACAAAGAAAACAGAAGGAATATCAACGCTTAGTGCAAGAAAGATTTGGTTTGATAGTGCGATAAAGCGATTAAATGCGGACGGAAACGGAATGTATTTAGGTGAGTTTAGTAAAGACGACAAGATACTAACCTTTTATTCAAACGGAACTTATAGAATAACAGGTTATGATTTGTCTTTGCACTTTGATGATGAGTTAATATTGATTGAAAAACTCGTTAAAAACAAACCACTTTCGATTTTCTATGCTGAAAAGCAAACAAATGCTCTTTACTTAAAGCGTTTTGTTCCTGAAATCAGCAATAAAAAAATAGATGTATTTGAAGAACAAGAGGGAGCAAAGCTTTTAACACTCAGCTATGATTGGTTGCCGGTTGTAATGATAGGAGAAAAAGAATTAGAGGTAGAAAAATTAGACGATATCAAGAAATACAAAGCCAAAGGTAAGAGAATAGAAAAAGATGCAAATGTTTCAATAAAATTTTTAGAACCTTTGGAATATATTTCCGAACAAGAAGAAGAGCAAATAGAAGAAAACATAGAAGAAATAGATATAGAATTAAACGATAAAGACACTATACAAGGTTCTTTATTTTAAAAACAAGGAGCGAATTATGAGAAAAATTTTAGCAATATTAGTAATTGTTAGCACATTCTTTACAATTGAGGTGCAATCACAAGAAATAGTGAAAAAATTCTTGAAAAACCAAGAAACAACTCATAATAATGAACTTATTTATATTACTTTTGACGATAGAATTAGTTTGGTTAATGATAATATTAACCGAATGTTTGGATTTGAGGCCTTAGATAAAGAAACAAAAGCCGAACTACAAAAAAAATATACAAGAATTATAGATAAAGTAAATGAAGAAGAAATCTTGAATATCTATAATAAAAGTTTAGTAAAAGAACTAAGACGTTACGGATTTACGATATATCGTCAAGAATATTTGGTAAATAAAATAGTAGGACGCTTTAATACGCTAAATGTTTCGCAAATTGAGGTTGAGGAATTCACAGTTGTAGATAGCATAACAGGAAAATACTATACAGATAGCACTGTTTATTACAAAACTTTAACGGGAATAAGAATGAATGTGTGGTTAGAATATAATTTTGCAGACACAACAAGTCGTAAATTATTATTTATAAGCCACGAAATCACAGATGATTTTTCAGGATTTACCGAAGATGTAGAAGGAAAGAAGTATGCAGATTACGAACTTACGCTAATAACTCCAAATGATGCCTATATATTAGCAAATCAAACCGCTGCACTAACCGCAAGATATATGTATAATTTCTTAATGAATATTTACGTACAAGAAAAGACCAAAGGAAAACACGAATACTATTATTCGATTGGTGAAGACAAGAAAATAAAATACTCTTTGTATAAGACAGATTATTTTGAAGAACTTCCGATTGAAGAATAGCTTATTTTCGTCCGAAATCAGCAGGGATTTCTCCCCACGATTCTGTATCCCATTTTAGAATTTCAGTAGAATAAGAATTGTTTTCTAACCATTGTTCCGCTCGATGAATGTAATCAAAAAGGTCTTTATTGCTTTCATCGGGCGTTAAATTTGTTTTACATTTTTTTTGTCTTACCCAAGAGATAGCAGTTTTGCTATCGGTATAAAGAGGTAAAGATAAATTATGTTTTTTTAAATAAGAAAGTCCGTGAACTATGCCAAGAAACTCTCCAATATTATTAGTTCCTCTTTTGTGTTTATAATAAAACAGAGTATCTCCTGTTTTTGTGTAAACACCTCTATATTCCATTACACCGGGATTGCCACTGCAAGCAGCATCTGTTGAAATACTTTCATAAATAGGCAGATTTGCAGTAAGCGATGACTGTAAAACGGTTACTTTCTTTTTCTTTTGAGAAATAAAATCGTTAGGATTAAGATTAAAAGCCTCTTTTGCTTGTTCTAAACTATCAAAAGACTTGTATTTTGCTTTTTCAAAACCTTTAATACTTTCTTCACAACGCTTCCAAGAGTCAAAAACTCCTGTTTCTCTACCATGCCAAACAACGTAATACTTATTCTTTTTTGCCATTTCCTACCTTATTAACGTTATATCACCGCCTTCTACATATTTTTTGCCTGCTGCACAATAAACAACAAGCCTATAAAAATACACAGCCGCATCACAAAGTTTTCCATCATAAGTTCCGTCCCAGCCTTCCTCTAATTTGTCTGTAAAAAACACACTTTCTCCCCAGCGATCAAAGATTTCAAACTCAAAACTCTCAATCCATTCACCTTTTACAAAAACAATATCATTTTTTCCGTCATTATTAGGTGTGAAAACATTAGGAACATAAATATTAGGACGCTCACAAACCACAATATCAACCTCTATCCAAACGCTGTCTTTGACTTGGCAACCGTGATTATCGGTTACGGTTAAGAAAAAGTAGCCAGACTCATACACAGTCGCACTTGTTGTATGCGAAAGCGGAGAAGATAAATTTTCGCTCGGCGTCCAGTAATAATACATACCGGGAATATAGTTTGTACTAAGGATTATTTCCTTTCCGTCAAAGACTCTTGTATGACTTGCCGTGATTTCCACCTCAGAAATATTATCTATGTATGTTATTTCAACCGTATCTTTTGCCGTACATTGATTTGCATCAGTAATATCCACATAATAAACCCCACAACACAAGTCTTCAATAGAAGAATCAGTCTCTGAATTTGACCAAAGGTAAGAATAAGGTTCTAAACCACCGTTTGCAATTACACTTGCCGTTGCTCCACAACCTTGTTCGCAATTATTATTAGTTTTTGTAATAGAAGTAGAAATTTTATACATACTTTCAATAACAATAGTATCACTTATTGAGCACCCCTGTGCGTCTTGCATTGCAAAAACATACTCCCCGTCACACAAATTCTCTAAATCAAAACCTTGTAACGTATTATCTGACCAAATGATACTATAAGGCTCAACTCCATTCTGAGCAGAGATGTGAATTTGCCCATTACAAGAATTTGAACAAACATTTGAATCAATCGAAACATTAATATTCAATTGTGAAATGCTACTTATTGTAAAATTTTGCTCAAATTGACAACCAAAAATATCTTCTACCAAAATAGAATAGTCTCCAACGCTCAAATTTCCGATAGAATCCACATTGCTTTGACCATTACTCCACGAGTAAGAGGTAATTAAATTTTCAAAATCACTCTCAACCAAAGCATAACCATCACTTTCTTGCGGGCAACTAACGTTTTGAATCCTTAAATCAATACTATTTATCGGACTAACCTCAATTTGTTGAATCAAAGTATCAGAACACTGAGAATTTGTAATAATAAGTTTATACGTTCTATTCTCCGAAACAACTGCATAAGGATTTGGAGCATTCGGATTAGTCAAACCATCACTTGGAATCCACAAAAAACTTACGCTATCTTGCAATTGAGGTTGAATTCCTATTTGAACCAAATCTCCGTTGCAGGCTTGAATAGTCGGAAGCGTATCTGTGTTTGAGTCAAGCAAGATAATTTGTTTTGTAATTGTGTCTGCCGCAACGCAACCATAGTTTTTATATGCTATTAACCTAACTTGATAAGTTCCTGCTTGTTGATAAACGTGAGAAGGTGAAGGAAGAGAAGATAAAGAGCCGTCTCCAAAATCCCAAAGGAAACTATCTCCACGTCCAATATTGATAAAATTAACAGTATCGGGAAAACAAACGTATGCAGGTGCGATAAAATCTGCAACAGCAAAGTCATCGTGAATTTGAAACTTGTATGCAGCCATATTACAATTGCTTGACAGATTTGAATTGCTCCAAGCGTTTGGCGTAGTAGGGAAATCTTGACTTGCTCTGCAACTTGCACAAACTACCTGATACAAATTACTATATTTATCGTAGCGAGAAGTTCCGCCATCTACGTGATCATTTCCGTATGTGTCGGAATTTGATAATTCCCCAAAGAAAGTAGCGTATTCAAGCACCGAAGCATCGTGAGAAAGTGAAAGAATATAAAAATCCTGTCCGTCAGTTGTAGCCTGATAAGCATCATTTGTAACCTGCATATTCATAGTTCCAAAAACACTTACATTATTTGGTACAACATATTTAAACAATCGTCCCCAACCTGCCGCATATACTCTTCCACAAACATCAACCGCAAAACTCGTAGGCGAGATATTGATTTGATTATCGCCCGTTCCGAAAACAGTACTCCACACAAGAGAATTTAAATTAGGCTCAAATTTTGCAATAAATTGACCGCTGTTTGGAATATTGTAGTTTGCATTATACACAAGGTCGCTTCCTTCTGCTTTTGTTTGACCAAAAATGTGCGGATAACCATTTCTGTCACACCTTACAAAGTAAGATAAATCAAATTTATTAGAACCAAAAAATGTAGAAGCAATTAAATCATTTCCATCATAAGAAACCAATGCCAAAAAGCCATCTGTTGCACCTCCGTCAAAGACAGTGTCGTACGCATTGGCTGTTACAGGAAAATTCTCCGATATTGTTCCACCTGTTACATAGAGATTGTAAGCCGTATCCACATCTATTGAAAACACTGCATCATCTCCGCTTCCTCCAATAAAGGAAGAAAAAATCATATTGCGTAAAGTGTAATCCAATTTAAAGACAACGCCCTCTTGATTGCCTCCAAACGAGGTTTGAAAAGCGTTTTGCGTAACAGGAAAGTCCGCAGAAAAAGTAGTAGTGCCTACATAAATATTATTTTGGTCGTCCGTAATCAATTCTCCTCGTGCTCCATCTCCATAATTTGCGTAAAGAGAATCGTTTCCAAAGTAAGCAAGATACTGATTAGCGTTATAAATTTCACGATAGTTTAATCCGTCATTATTTGTTCCGCCAACATAAGTAGAAGCCAAAAGATTAGAACCATCACTCGAAAAACGGCTAACATAAATATCTACTCCAAAAGGAAAAAGCACTGTTCCATCGTATGTAATTGCAGACCCGGAAGAAAAAGACTCGGAAAAAGCAAATTCAGTAGTAGGAAAATTATAACTACCTGTTGTACCCATTACAACCAATTCGTCATATTGATTTACAATCATACTATGAGGCATTTCACTTTGTGCTCCGCCATAATAAGTTGAATACAATAATTGACTACCATCATTATTAAATTTACTAATTGCACAATCCCAACCAGCAGCATACGTATCTACAAAAGCCCCAAGCGTAGTTGGATAACCTATTCCATCAACAATACTTCCTGCATAAAGATTTCCGTATGAATCATAAGTAGAAGTAAAACCCCAATTGTCGGCTGTACTTCCCGAATATGTAGAAAAAATCAACGCAGGGTCAATTACCAAAGGTAATGTTTTGTTATAATTATCTATTTTGTAAGAAAGAAAATTGTCTTTTAGCACAAATTCAACTTCAACCTCAATTTCTTTACCATCAATTAACTGAAAGGCATAAGGCTTTTCTTCAATAATTTCTCCCAAACACGTTTTCATTACCAATTCATCGCCTTTTAACTTAATATTATCAAGCCCTTTGTATTCCAAAACAATGTTTTCAATTGCTCCACCGGGCTTTACGATAAATTCGTGCTTGACTTGCGAGTTTTTTGAGTAAATTCTCCAATCTATATTCTCAAAAATATTTTCATAAACAACTTCTTCGTAAGATTTTACATTACTTGCCCATAGATTTTTGTCTTTTCCTAAAAAATAATTTGAGTATGAGGGGAGGGGATTCTTTGTTTTAATATTGGCTTGTAAGGAATTTTGTAATTCTATCTTGAAAGCGTGAGCCGAATTATGCTTTTTAATTTGGTGTTTTTCCAAATCGTTTAAATAAAATACTATTCCGCTGTTTTCAATAAACATTGCCCCCTTTTGTAAGCGAGCCTTATATATGATATTATCTTGCCATTGTCCTTTGTTTTCTTCAAAGCGTAGAGTCTGACTTTGAGTTATGAAAGGAAAAATAAACAATAAAAAATAGATATAAGCGTTTTTCATACTACAAAGGTAGTAAAAAAAAATAAAGTATTATGAAAAAGGTAGTTTTTTTAAGTCTATTCATATTATTCTCGTTTCTTTCAAAAGCACAACTTGATATGTTTCGCTCAGGCGTTGTTTTAGGCTTTTCTCCCAATCAATCTATTTTAGAATCCGCTCCTTTGAATGCTGGAATTATGACAGAATTTATTTTACCCGTTGTCGGAGTAGGGGCAGAGATAGATTTGATTTACGAAAACAAGGCTTTTCAAACCCATAGTGGCAGTTTCTCTGAGCGATTCTCCAATTTCAAACTTCCAATCTATGCAAAATGGAAATTAGGTGTGCCTATGTTTAAAGGATTCATTGGAGCAGGTGCAACTTACAGCCTTTCGTGGAAAGATTTGTATGAATACGGAATTTCTCGCAAGACTTTTGAAATTTGGAGCTTTTCGGCAATTGCAGGATTTGATATTTTCAATAAAATTCAGTTTCGTTTAGGTTACGATTATCAGTTTTTAAATTCCAATTTAAAGAAGATATTTAAAGGAAATTCGGTGTTTCTTATCAGTGTCGGCTATTGGTTTTAATATTTCTATGAAATAATTTTCTAACTCTATGAAATAATTTTCTAAAACAAAGAAATAATTTTCTAACTCTATGAAATATTTTTCTAACTCTATGTATCTAAATTTAAACTCATAAATACCTCATTAGGAATGCTTTGAATTTTCTCTTCCAAAGGCTTAATCATTTCTATTGTTGAATGAGTTGCAGAGCGAGAATCGGGAAAGAATTTTAAGGTAACGTCTTTTTTGTATTCTTTTGATAGGATTTGAGCAAATATTTCTGCACTTTTTTGCTCCAAACAAAAGCAATCCAAAACCTCTATCGTCTCCCAATCGGTTATTGCAACGCATTGTGCTATGATTTCTTCGTTTTTGTAAAGATTTACAATATCATAATCAGTAATAGTGTAGAGTTTAAGTGTTGATTCGTTGTGAATGATGCAGTTATTCCTATTTTGTTGAACTTTATTTATAAGTTCAAAATCAAAATCTTTTGTTTTCTTAATTCTATACTGTGAAAAATCTTCTTGATGATTGATTTCTTTGAAATAAGTCTTGTTTATACCTTCTATTCCGCAGAGTTTGTATCCCATTTTTTCGTAAAAAGGAACTAAACCCTCGTGAGCGGCAATCAAAATCACGGCTTTTTTTCCAAGATTGCTTAATTCACTTTCCGCTTTTTGCATAAGAAGATTAGCCAAACCTTGATTTCTGTGGCTTTCTTGTGTGCATACGCTTCCAATGTAGGCAATCGGCACGATTTTATCATCAATTTTTAGTCTATGATGCGTTGCAAAAAGCATAGAAAGTAGTTTTCCGTTTTCTTCTAAGTGAAAAAAGTTACCTTCTTTAAAATATAAATTGAAAAACTTATCAATATATTCTCTTGAATCGCCAAATGTTTTGTTCCAAAGCTCTTTTGCTTGCTCTTCTATGTGTTTCATTTCAGTGTTGCTATGTATTTTTCAATTAACTTTATTGGATTATAACTTAATTTAGCCTTTCTTAGCCCCTCAATTCCTAAATCCTCCTCACGATTTATATACTTAAAATTATTATCTAAGCGACTTACAAACTCTTTATTTATGACTGCGAAAGCCCCTTCAAAGTTTCTATCTGCTTTTTCGATGTGAATATCAAAAGTTTCGTTGTTTATCTTGCTGCCAATGGTGAATGCAACAATTTTTTCTTCTACTTTTATTGCACCTGCTTTCAAATCCAAGTCCTCAAAGTGTGAAAATAAAAATTCAATCACTGTTTTTTCTTTCTCATAGTCGCTTTTGAGTTCAGGGCTTTTTGTTATCGCTTGCTCTTGCCATTTGTCAAGAAGCCAAAGACAAGAAAGAAAATTCGTAGGGTTGATTTCCACGTATTCCCATTTGTATTGAGAATTGAATTTGTTTATATGATTTCTCTTAGGTTGGAATTTTTTTCCTTTTAAGTATTGTAAATCCTCTCGGAGATAAAGATAATCAAAAAAATTTCTTTCTTCTTTTATATCAAAATGATGTTCAAAACAAGGTTTTCTGTCTTTTCTTTCACAAATAACACTCATTTGCTGATTGTTTTCTTTGGAAAGATTGATTAGTTGTTCAATAATCTTGTCTTTATCGCCCTCTCCCAAAGGGTAGTGATAGCAGATGTGAGTGTTTTTCTCAAAATGTATTCTTGTTACTAAGCAATCATCTATTATTGCCCATTCTCCGTTGAAGATAAATGAGTATGCACAAAGGTTTGCAAAGGAACTTTCAGCATTTTGTATGGTTTTGTAGCGATAAAACTTCTCAAAAATTTCTCTGTCCTTAGGTTTTATAGGTTTAAATTCAATCATTATTATAGTTTTTAGGCGTCAAAATTACAAAATTATTTACCTTTGCAAATAAAATCAGCGTTTTGAAATGGAGGTTTTAATAGAAAAAGAAGCAGGATTTTGTTTTGGAGTTGTTTCTGCGATAGACAAATGTGAAAATTGCTTAGAAAAATTTGGCGAACTTTATTGTCTTGGAGAATTGGTACATAATTCTATGGAAATTAGCAGACTCAAAAAATTAGGTCTTAGAATAATAGATGTAAAAGACTTAGAAAAAATGCAAAATTGTAGAGTTATGATTAGGGCTCACGGAGAACCGCCTTCGACATACGCTCTTGCAAAAAAAAATCAAATAGAAATTTTTGATGCTACTTGTCCTATTGTGTTAAAACTGCAAAAAGATGTGAAGCGTGCATACGATACGATGGATAAGTCAAAGTCTCAAATTGTCATTTTCGGAAAACAAGGACACGCAGAGGTGATTGGCTTAGTTGGACAGACCGAAAATTCCGCAATAGTTATTAGTTCCGAAAAAGATATTGCTCAAATAGATTTCACAAAAGCCGTATATCTTTTTTCACAAACAACAAAAAACAAAGAAGAGTTTGAAAATATCATTACTCTTATCAGAGAAAAAATGTTGGAAGTAGGAAACGAAAACTTTTTTGTAACGGATTCTATTTGTAAAAGAATGGCTTCAAGAACCAAAACCTTATTAGAATTTGCCGATAGTGTAGATGCAGTTTTATTTGTAAGCGGTAAGCATTCAAGTAACGGGACTTATCTTTATGAGTTTTGCAAACAACACAAGAAAGAAACGTTTTTTATTTCTGAAAAATCAGATATTGATTTTGAATTGCTGAAAGGATTTAATAAAATAGGCATTAGTGGTGCTACTTCAACACCTATGTGGCTTATGGAGGAGATTAGAGATTATGTTCTTGCGAAATCTTAAAATATCTAACTTTAAAAATATAGAAAATAGCGAGTTTGATTTTCTACAAATAAATTGTTTTGTTGGAAACAATGGAGTAGGAAAAACAAATGTGCTTGATGCTATTTATTATTTAAGTTTTTGTAAAAGTTTTTTTAATCATAATGATTTTCATTCCATAAGGTATGGTAGCGATTTTTTTGCTTTGCATGGCGATTATCTTATTAAAGGTGTGGAAGAGAAGATTTCGTGTGTCTTAAAGGAAGGTGGGAAAAAACAAATCAAGCATTCAGGAAAATTATACACTCGACACTCCGAACATATCGGTAGAATACCTGTGGTAATGATTGCTCCGAATGATCATATCTTGATTACAGGGGGTAGCGATGTGAGAAGAAAGTTTGTAGATCAAATAATATCGCAACAAGATAGTCTTTATCTTCAAAATCTTATTCGTTACAACAAAGCAATTGAGCAAAGAAATAAATTGTTAAAATCTTTTCAAATCTATCACAGCGTTGATGAAGTTAATCTCTTGATTTGGGAAGAACAAATCGCTGTTTACGGGAAATTTATTCAAGAAAAAAGAAAAAATTTCTTTGAGAAATTTCTTGAACCTATGAATAATTTTTATCAATTCATTTCTCAAAACAAAGAAGAAGTAAGTTTGGAGTATCAAACCTTTGAGGGAGATTTACTTTCTTTATTGAAAGAAAACAGAGAGAAAGATAAAATTGTGGGATACACAACCGTAGGGGTGCATAAAGATGATTTGTTGTTTAGTCTCAAAGAAATGCCGATTAAAACTCACGCTTCGCAAGGACAACAAAAGACTTTTCTCTTAGCACTGAAACTCGCACAATTTGATTTCCTTCTAAAAAATATGGCAGTCAAACCAATTCTATTATTAGATGATATTTTTGATAAATTTGACTTTGAAAGAGTTAGTAGGATTTTAGCATTATTGGAAGAAAGCAGGTTTGGACAAGTTTTTATTACTGATACTCATCTTGAAAGAGTAGAAAAAATTATAGGTGAGGCATTGAAAGAGAAAACTAAAATATTCAAATTATGAACCAAAACAGAAAATACTTTGAAGAAGACTATATAAAACCAAGGGGTTTGAGTGAAGCAAGCGAGCAACCTATAATAAACGTAATGGAACGCTTTCTTTCTTCACTTGGAGTGCCGACAGATTTTAATGAAAAGGAGATAATAAAAGTTTGGCAAGAACTTACAGGAGATTTAATCAATAAACTAACAAAAAGAATCTATGTTTATGATAAGGTTTTGTTTGTTTATGTAAATGCTCCTGCACTTAGAAGTGAATTGATGATGATAAGGACTTCTTTATGCGAGAAAATAAACAGTCATTTTGGAAAAACAGTATTGAAAAGTATAGAAATAAAGTAGCGTTTAGACGTTTTATTTCACTTTTTTCAACCGATGTACTTGTCAGAGGGGCAAATTTCCTTTTGATTCCTTTGTTCTTGCACCTAATGACGCGAGATGAGTTTGGCGTTTATGGGTATTTGTATAGTTTTGCAATGGCAATGAGTTTGGTTTTTACTTTTGGTTTTCACGCCTCTGTGCCTAAACTTTATGCCGATACGAAAGATGATAAGAAAGCACAGGGAAGTATGTTGTTTACCTTGTCTTTAACGCTTGTTGTAGGACTTGTCTTGATTTTTTCTTTGATTTCTTTAACAGGAATAGACGAATATTTCTTTGGTTTAATCAATCGTAACGAGGAAATGAAGAATTTCTCATACGATACTTATCGTCCTTATCTTTTGGCGGCGATGGCATCGATGGTTCTTTCAAATCTTTTGACTTATTATTTCGTTGCATCAGAGAAAATCAAGAATATACAAGCGTTTAATTTAATTCGTTTCTTTTTTGCAAATGGTTTAGCAATTCTCTTGCTCTATACCGCACCTGATGCAGACGCTGCTCTTTTGCGATTAAGCGTTACTTATATTGTAGAATTGCTTTTGTGTTGTGTTTTTTCGTTTTTCTTATGTAAAAATTTCACTTTCAAATTTTCTAAATACTATTTATATAAGGGATTAAAAATTGGACTTCCTCTTTCTTTTGTTGCTCTTTTGAATGCTATAACTAATTTTGGAGACAAGCATTTTGTGATGATTTATTGTGGAGCGGCAATTGTGGGAGTCTATAATTTGGCATCGCTTTTAGCAACAATTCCTGTTATTGTTTATCAATCATTTAATTTTATTTGGTTGCCAAGTTTTTTACAAGAGAAAAACTTAATTCTTTTAAAGAAAAAAACCGATAGAAACGGACTTAGGATTTTTATCTTTTTGCTTTTGCTTTCAGTCTTGATATATATCGGAGCGTTTTTTTTACTTCAATGGGGTGTTTTCCCGGAAAATTATTCTCTTATAATGCAGATTCTGCCTCCTTTATTGCTTTCTCAAATTTTTGCTTCGCTTAATTTGTTTTTCTTTAACTATTTTACATATTTTGAAAAAAATTATCTCACTATTTTAACCTCTATTGTTATCAATAGTTTGAGTTATTTGTTGTTTAGTTTGACAGCGTCAAGGTTTGGTTACATTGGTGTTGCCTATTCTTTGTTATTGTCTAATTTTACATTGTTTGTGATTTATTATATATTGACGTCCTATTATGTTAAAAAGGGTATAAATATTTTGTTGCTATAAAATAAAATCATAGTTTTGCAAATAGAGATAATATTATTAAAAATATTTAAAATGAAATCAAATTTAATTGTACGTATATTTAGACGTGTTATTTATCCGCACTTGAAAGGAGAGTTTCTTTGCCACTTTCTAAGATTAAAAACAAAACTAATTATTATACATGGTGCTATTATGGTTTCCAAACAATAATTTGGGCAGAAAAAAATAAGTAATGAAAATATTTCTTTTACGTTTGATCATCTTTTACTATGATGTAGAGAGTTTTTTGTTAAGGTTTATAAAGCCGAAACAGAATGCTGATAATTTGATATTGAGAACAGATAATATAGGAGACTTTATTCTGTGGTTGGATTCTGCTTCTCAGATAAGAAAAAGATTGAATGGAAACATAACTCTGTTGTGTACTTCTGCTGTTGCTTCGATTGCAAAGAACGTATCCTATTTTGATGAAATTATAACTTTGGATACAAAAAAGATGTTTTTTAATCCGATTTATCGTTTCAAATTACTTAAAAAATTAAGAACAAAACGTTATGATTTGATTTTGAATCCTCTTTTTTCAAGAGATTATTTCATAGGAGATACAATAGTAAGAAATGTTTGTGCTAAAAGGAAAATCGGTTTCGGACAAGATTACAATAACACAGAATCAAGATTTATCAAATTGATTTCCGATAAGAAAAAACGCAGTAAGATATTGAGCAAATTGCTTTCAAAATCACAGAAATTTTATTCTTTTTTGATTGAAGCAGATAAAGAAAACAAAATGGAATTAAAGCGTAATGCTGAATTTGTTTCCAATTTTTTTGATTGCGATTTTAAAGCATCTTTACCGAAATTGTGTTTTGAAATACCTGAATTTAATCAGGTGAAAGATTATGTTGTGCTTTTTATAGGAGCAAGTCAGGTGAAAAGAAATTGGGGGGCAGAAAAGTTTGTGAATTTAATTGATAAACTTTCTTCTTTTGTGGTTTTGTGTGGAGGAAATGGTGATATTGAAATTGCAGACAATATTTTGCGTTCAGTAAAAAAGCCTAATAAAATTTTGAATTTAGTAGGTAAAACAACTTTGCTTGAATTGTGCTCTGTTATTAACTCTGCCAATTTTGTAGTAAGCAATGATACTGTTGCTGCTCATATATCTGCTATGGTAAGAACAAAGAGTATTGTAATCTGTCCGGGAAATTTTACAAAAAGATTTCATCCGTATGATTTAGACTCTGTTTCTGATGATTTAAAGCAATATTTCCCTGTTGTAATTAGGTATGAAATGGATTGTTTTGATTGTGCGGGTATTTGCTCTCAATCAACTGACGAGATGGAACATTATCCATGTATTGAAAACATAAGTGTTGATACGGTAAAATCAGAAATAGATAAATTGATTTCATAGTAACAATCTCCTAAGTCTTAGTTTTAGAAAAATATTTCTTTGATTTATTTTAATATTTCTATGAAAAATTTATTTTTTTCATAGGAATATTTTTACCTTTGCAAACGTTAATAATAAAACTTATATAATTATGAGAAGAAATATAGTAGCAGGCAATTGGAAATCAAATAAAACGTTTTCCGATGCAGATGAATTGATAACCGACATAGCAGAAGCGTTAAGAGAATTTGATACAACAGATGTAGATGTAGTGGTTTGTCCTCCTTTTCCTTATCTTGAACTTGTGGGAGATGCAGCAGAGGATGTGGAATTTTTCGTTGGTGCACAAAATGTATCAAAATTTGATGACGGAGCATACACAGGCGAAGTTTCTGCAAAGATGTTAGCGTCTATGAATATGGATTATTGTATTGTAGGGCACAGCGAAAGAAGAAAATACTTCTTTGAAACTAATCAAGATGTTGCTGAAAAAGTAAATAAATTGCTTGAAGTCTCTATTACACCAATCGTGTGTGTTGGAGAATTGTTAGAAGACAGAGAAGCGGGAAAACATTTTGATATAATACGTTCACAAGTTGTTGAAGGATTGTTTCATTTAACAGAAGAAGATATTCAAAAAGTTGTTATCGCATACGAACCTGTTTGGGCAATAGGAACAGGAAAAACTGCAACGAAAGAACAAGCACAAGAAGTACATGCGTTTATCAGAGGTTTGATTGCTGAAAAGTATTCTGACGATGTAGCACAAGAAATCTCAATTCTTTATGGCGGAAGTTGCAATCCTAAGAATGCAAGAGAGTTATTCGCTCAGCAAGATGTAGATGGCGGACTTATAGGAGGCGCTGCGTTGAAGAGTGCAGACTTTATTGAAATTGCACGCAGTTTTTAATATGTATTATATAAAGTTAAATGTTTCTCTTTCGCACAATCAGGAGTGGAAAGAGGAAAGTTATTGGATTGCAGATGTGTTTAAAGACTCGCTTATTGCAATCGGTTTTGATAGTTTTGTAGATACCGAAAGCGGATTTGAGGCATATTGCCCTGAGGAGAAGTATTTTTTTGAGCAAGTAAAGCAATGTGCAGAGGAAAGTTTAGGTTTTGTTGATAATTTGGAGATTTCCTACTTGGAAGAAAAGATTGAACAAAAGGATTGGAACGCTGAATGGGAAAAAGACTATCCTTCTGTTAGGTTTGGAGAGTTTTGTGTTGTTCGTCCGCCGTTTAATCCCGAGCAAGAGGGGGTAAAATATGATATTATCATAGAACCGAAAATGTCTTTCGGCACAGCACATCATCAAACAACGTCTTTGATTATTGATTTCATATCAAAAGAAAATATTGCAGGCAAAAGAATTATGGATATGGGTTGCGGAACAGGTGTTTTCGCAATTCTTTCTATGAAAATGGGTGCCGAATATGCCAAAGCAATAGATATTGATGTTTGGGCGGCAGAAAACGCAAAAGAAAACGCAAATAAAAACTCTGTTTCAGTAGATGTGCTTTTAGGAGATGCAAGTTTGCTTTCGGAAAATGAGAAGTTTGATATTTTCTTTGCAAATATAAATCGCAATATCCTTTTGGCAGATATGCAAACCTACTCTAACTCCATTCAAGAGGGTGGAGTATTGTTTTTAAGTGGCTTTTACTCACAAGATGTTGCAATTTTGGAAGCAGAATGCAAAGAATTTGGTTTGGAATTGACCGATGTAGAAACAAAAGATAATTGGGCAGCAATGCGACTTGTTAAAAAAAATAAATAAATCAAAAGAATGAGAAAATTATTAAGCAGTTCCATATTACTTGTTTTTCTTTTAATAGGAGCAATTAATGTAAACGCTCAGAAATTTAAAGGATTTTCTGGGCAAGCAGATAGTTATATCGGCGAACTTAAAGAGTTGATGAACTCTGATGTGAATTTAAAATCCGATGCCAAGAAAAATTTTCAAGAATTGTTGAATAACTTTGAACAATCTTGGGCAAATATCAATGTGCAAAGTAGAAAAGATATTGCAAAACTATCACAAAGTATGTATAAGAAAAACATTAAAATAAGGAATGGCTTATCGGAATTTCTTAAAACGCAAATCGCTTTTCAATCTTCACAACAATCGCCTGAGAGTTATACTCAATGGTTGAAATCTATGCAGAATTGTATAGAAAATCATAATATTAAAATCTTTAATCAAATAGTTGAAAATACTTTATTGCTACTTGAAGAAGGTTATTTATATAAATCTAAAACTGATGCTTGGTATATTGGCGAAAGTGGAGGATTTGTATTTAGAGAAGACAAAGAACGAGGAGCGTATGCAGAGTTTACAAGCGAAATAGACCTAACTTATAGTTCAAATCAAGATTCTAATGTTATATATTCTACATTAGGTCGCTTATATCTTAAAGATAGTTATTGGGAAGGTAAAGGCGGAATAGTAAATTGGAGTAAATTAGGATTACCACAAGATGATGTTTATGTGGAACTAAGTACTTATTCTGCAAATCTAAATCGTGCATATTTATTTGCTGATAGTGTTTCGTTTACAAACAAGAATTATTTTTCTTATAAGTTGAAAGGTAGTTTTGAAGACAGATGTAGTAGTAAGAAATCAAAGGAAACTTATCCTAAATTCGTTTCATACGAAAAGGCAGAGATGATAAAAAATCTTTATCCCGATGTTGATTATGTTGGAGGCTTTACTCAACAAGGAGGAACAATACTTGGAACAGGCGATGTGGTAACTCCTGCTGAGCTTCGCTTTTATAAAAATGGTAAAATTTACGTTAGAGCCTCAGCAATTGAGCATCCTTTTAGTAGAGATGGTATAATCACAAAAGATTGTAAAGTTACAATTTACACAAATCAAGATTCAATATATCACCCGAGCACAAAACTGAATTTTAATAAATCAACTCGTCAATTATCTTTTACAGATTACAGAGAAGGTATATCTGCTAGTCCTTGGGTTGATAGTTATCATTGCGTGGATATTTACACCGAAGCAGTATATGTACATTTAGATGACACGAAAATAGAATTTAGTGCGATAAGAGGTCCAAAACGTGAAGCTTTTGCAGTAATTGAAAGTAATAATTACTATTCTGAAAATAAATGGAAAGAACTTCAAGGAATAGAATCGGTGAATCCGTTGCATAGAGTTAAGCAATTTACAGACAAATACCAAAAAAATGAATTTACAGTAAAGCAATTTGCAAAATTTATCAATTTAGATCAAACGCAAGCAAAGTTAATGCTGATGAATTTGGCTTTAAATGGATTTATTGTCTATGAAAGTTATAGAGAAACAGCAATAGTTAAACAAAAATTATATGACTATATTCTTTCAAAATCTAAAAAAATAGATTACGATGCTTTGAGATTTGTTTCTGCAATAAAGGGAGAACCAAATATTGTATTGAATACCACAGATATGGACTTGCAAATGAGAGGTATAAAGACATTTACTCTAAGCGATACACACAATGTTATAATCCGTCCAAACAATGGAGCGATTAAAATGAAGAAAAATAGAGATTTTGAGTTTGACGGAGAAATCAAAGCAGGATTAGTTAGGTTGAATGGTAAGAATTACAAATTCTCATACGATAATTTCTCTCTTGATTTACCAGATGTAGATAGTTTAAACTTCTATGTACATTTATTTGAAGACACAACAAAGTTTGTGATGTTGCAAACACCAATTCAAGACTTGCAATGTAAACTCGTAATAGATGCTCCAAACAACAAGAGTAGTATTAAAAAATTAAAAAACTATCCAATCCTATCTTCATTGAACGAAAGTTATGTCTATTATGACTATGAAAATATACAAGATGGCGTTTATAAACGAGATAGCTTCTATTATAAAGTAGATCCTTTTGAAGTAAAAAATCTATACCGATTCCGAACAGATAGTATCTTCTTTACAGGAGTATTTAAGTCGGCAGGAATTTTTGAAGACATAGATCAACCACTTCAAGTTATGAGAGACTATTCTCTTGGCTTTAAAATAGAAACCCCATCAGCAGGAATGCCAACCTATGGAGGCAAAGGACAAATTTATAAGTCAGTAGATTTGAGTTGTAACGGTCTTTTAGCAACAGGATACTTAGATTACCTTGCTTCAAGAACACATTCTAAGAAATTTGTCTTCCACCCAGACTCAATGTTCTGCGAAACACAAAAATTTAATACCTTCTCAAAAGGAGCTGTTGGGGCAAGCGTAGCATTTGCTGATGCAACCACAACCATAGCACAAGAAAGTTGGTATCCAAAATCTGATTATATGTTAATAGAACAAAAAACCGAACCATTTGCTATGTATGATTCGGCTGCTGTTCATAGTGGTTCGTTAATAGTTTCGCCAAAAGGATTAACAGGTAAAGGAAAAACACAAAGTGAAGAACTAATAGTTACATCGGATTACACTCGTTTCGGACAAAAATCATACGCTGCTGACACCTCTTATATAACTATAAATGCACTTGATGGAAATTCTGTTGCATTTGAATCTGGTAATATAAAATCTCTTGTAGATTTCACAGAACAAAAAGGATATTTCACATCTAATGACGGAGTAAGAAAGAATGAATTACCATTTTTGCAATATGCTTGTTACATTGACAAATTTGAATGGGGAATGCAATCTAAATTATTAGCATTAACCGATTCGCAATCACCAAAATTAGGAGATTTTGCAAGCAAACCACTAAAAGAAGCAGTAGATTTACCACACCCTGGTGCTAAGTTTATTTCTCAACACCCTAATCAAGGAGGATTTACTTTTAATTCACCAAAAGCATACGTAGATTTAAATAAAAATAAATTGTTTACAGAAGATGTTTACGTTATAAAATGTGCCGATATTGCTATTAGACCATCAGATGGTAGCATAACAATATATCCTGGTGCACAAATGGATACATTAGATGATGTTAAAATCTTAGCAAATACACAAAATAAATTACACGAAATTTATGATGCGAGAATTTTTGTTGAATCTGCTAAATTATATTCTGCAAACGGATACATTGATTACGTAGATGAAGACAATAAAAAACAACAAATATTCTTAAAAGAGATAAATCCACTTAGTGGAAACACAGTTGGAAAAGGTAAAATCAACAAAGACGAAATTTTACATTTGAGTTCAGCTTTTGATTTCTTTGGAGATGTAACCTTAAATGCAGTTGATTCAAATTATTTGTTTGAAGGAGGAGTGCAACTTTCTACAAATTGTTATGCAGACGGCTCTGCTTGGATTAAATTCTCTGCAAAATTAGATCCAAAACACATTTACATTCCAATTTCCGAAGCACCAGAAGATGTAGAAGGTAGAAGAATTACAACATCTATAATGTTTAATGAAGCAAACTTAGAAGCAAAAACAGCATTTTTGACTTATGATGAAGAAAGAGACAATGTAATGTTGAAATCAAAAGGATTCTTAACCTATATTAAAGAAGAAAATAAATATTACGTAGCCTCAAAAGAAAAACTTGAAGATAGAGCAAATATAGATGCACCATATCTATCATTTAACAAGACAAACTGCAAATCAGAAGGAGAAGGAAAAATTCAAATAGGTTTTTCACCAAAAGATTTAGTGAAAACAAATAACTATGGTAAAGTAACAGTAGATTCAGAAGGCGAGGCAAAACTAAAAATGGCCTTAGCACTTGATTTTCCATTTGAACAAAAAATCATAGACCTGATAGGATTAGAATTATATGAAGACTTAAATCTATCGCAATTTGAATTTGAAACCTCAGGCTATAAAAAATATCTATATTACCTATTAGGAGAAGAAGAAGGAGACGAATGGTATGTAGATTTGCTTGCAACAGGAGAATGGAAAGCACTACCAAAACAAATGAAGAATAAAATCTTCTTCCCAGAAGTGCAATTAGAATGGGATCCTGTACTTCGCTCATACATAGGTAAAGGAAACTTCCAATTAGGTACAGTAGGAAAATACCAAGTTAATAGAACAATAAGAACACGCATTCAATTACAAAAAGGAGCCTTAGCACCGACACTAAAAATTTACATAGAAGCAAGTCCTGATCATTGGTATTACTTTGAATACAACGGATCGGCAATGGACGTTCTTTCTTCTAACGAATTGGTTAATGAAAAAATCAATGAAATTCCAAGAGAAGACAGAGAATTTAAAACAGAAGGAGGAAAGATTTACGTATATAGAGTGGCGACTCCTGCTCAAAAACGGAACTTTATAAGAACCATTGAATTGGGACAAGAAGAAGAATATGTAGAACCAGAAACAGAAGAGGAGGAATAATACAATGACAATCACAATCACCATACCCGTAATATTAGCCTTAATAATAGGTGTTGTAGTAGCCTATTTATTAGGCTCAATTCCATCAGCAGTTTGGATAGGTAAGTCCTTTTACGGCATAGATGTAAGAGAAAAAGGAAGTAAAAATGCAGGAGCAACCAATACAATAAGAGTATTGGGTTTGCTTCCGGGTATTTTTGTTCTTTGTATAGATGCTTTCAAAGGTTGGTTAGCAATTTACCTATCACGATACTTTGGAATGGAAATAGCAAATAGCGATTATATGATTTTATATCAACTATTGATAGGAATATTCTGTGTAATAGGTCACGCATTGCCGATATTTGCAAATTTTAAAGGAGGAAAAGGCGTTGCAACTATGCTCGGAATAGTAATAGGCTTATTTGTAAAAATCATACCTCTTGTTTTAGCAGTTTTTATCGTTGTTTTCATTCTCTCACACTATGTTTCGCTTTCTTCAATGAGTGCAGCAGTATCATTTCCTATATTTTACTGCATAAGATGTGTGGTTATAGATGAAAAAATCAACTTAATAGAATTGGGATTTGCAATATTAGTTGCGATATTCATACTATGGACTCATCGCAAAAACATAAAACGATTACTAAATCACGAAGAACCAAAATTTAAGTTTAAAAAAACAGTAGAATAATAAAATAATAATTAACACAAAAAAAAGTATGAGAAAAACACTTATGACAATTTTAGTATCAGGACTTGTTTTGGCATCTTGTTCTCAAAAACAAGGCTCAGACAATCCTTTGTTACAAACATGGGATACCCCGTTTGAAACAGCACCTTTTGAAAAAATAAAGGTAGAACACTATTTGCCAGCATTTGAAGCAGCAATGGCAGAACATGACAAAGAAATCCAAGCAATAATTGACAATGCCGAAGCACCAAACTTTGACAATACAATAGCAGCATTGGATTACAGCGGACAAACTCTTTCAAAAGTTGCAGGCGTATTCGGTAATATGATGGCAGCAAACGCATCAGAAGAATTGCAAAAGGTAAATGAAAAAATTGGACCAATGATGGCAACACATTCTGATAACGTTTCTATGAACGCAAAACTATTTGAGAAAATCAAAGCAGTCTATGACGCAAAAGATTCTCAAAAATACACAGGCGAACAATTAGCATTATTGGAAAAAACTTACAAACAATTTGTACGTTCAGGTGCATTGCTTGATGCAGCAAAACAAGAAGAACTAAGAAAAGTAAATGCAGAACTTACAAAAGTAGAATCAAAATTCGATGCTAACCTTTTAAAAGAATCAAAAGCATATCAATTAGTTATAGACAAAGAAGAAGACCTTAAAGGCCTACCACAAGGCGAAATAGAAAAAGCCTCAGCATTAGCAAAAGAAAAAGGAAAAGAAGGAAAATGGATATTCACTCTTGACAATCCTTCATTCATTCCTTTCGTTACATACGCTGACAACAGAGATTTAAGAAAAGAAATCTTCAACGCAAGAGTTAATCGTTGCAACAACGGAGGCGAAACAGACAACAATGCATTAGTAGCACAAATGGCAGAACTTCGTGCAAAGAAAGCACAACTTTTAGGATATGAAACATTCGCTCACTATCAATTAGAAGAAAGAATGGCAAAAGAACCAAAAGCAGTATTTGACCTATTAGAAAACCTATTATCATATTCAGTAAAAGTAGCAAAAGAAGAAGCAGCACAATTCCAAGCAATGTTGTCAAAAGACGTACCAGGAGCAACATTAGAAGCATGGGATATGTATTACTATGCAGAAAAAGTACGCCAACAAAAATATAACTTTGATGCAGAATCTACACGCCCTTATTTTGAAATCAACAACGTAAGACAAGGTTGCTTTGACGTACTTACAAAACTTTATGGCATTAGTTTTGAAGAAAGAAAAGACGTTTCAGTTTACGCAGAAGACGTTTTAGCATTTGAAGCAAAGAACGAAAAAGGCGAACACGTAGGAATACTTTATTGGGACCCTTATACAAGAGAAAGCAAACAAAGTGGAGCATGGTGTAACGAATACAGAGGACAATCACGCAAAGACGGAAAGAACATAACTCCGATAATAACAGTATGTTTCAACTATGCAAAATCTCCAAACGGCGTAACAACACTTACAGCCGATGAAGCATTGACAGTATTCCACGAAATGGGACACGCAATTCATCAATTACTTTCAAATTGCACATATCCATCAGTTTCAGGAACAAACGTGGCAAGAGATTTCGTAGAATTACCATCACAAATCTTAGAACACTGGTGCTTACAACCAGAAGTATTGAAAATGTACGCTAAGAACGAAAAAGGAGAAGTGATTCCACAAGAAATAGTTGCTAAGATGGAAGCAGCAGGCAACTTTAACCAAGGATTTATGTTTAGCGAAATATTAGCAGCCTCTTACTTAGATATGTGTTTCCACTCTGTAAAAGCAGGAGAAAAAGTAAACACACAAGAAGTTGAAAAATCAGCAATGGCAAAAATAGGAATGCTATCTCAAATCCCTCCAAGATACCGTTCAACTTACTTCTCACACTGCTTTGGTGATGGAGGATACAGCGCAGGTTACTATTCATACACTTGGAGCGAAACATTAGATGCAGATGCCTTTGAAGCATTCAAAGAAACAGGTAATATATTTGATCCAGCAACTGCTGCAAAATTCAAAACCCTTTTAAGCAGCGGTAGCACCAAAGACGCAATGCAACTATACAAAGACTTCCGCGGAGCAGAACCAGACTTAAACGCACTACTTCGCAACAGAGGTTTAATAAAATAAGACTTTAAGAAAAATAAAGTAAAGAAATAAGACGTGATTAAAGCGTAATAAATGAGAAAAAATCTCATTTATTACGCTTTCTTATTGAAAAATTACTATTTTTGCAAAAAAAAAGAGAAATGTTAGTTAATTTTACCGTAAAAAATTGTCGTTCCTTTAAGGAAGAATGTTCGTTTAGTATGGAGGCTGCTTCAATCAAAGAGCATAAAGAATCTGTAATTAATAGAAATAAGTACAAATTGTTGCCTGTGGCTGTCTTTTATGGAGCAAATTCAAGCGGAAAAAGTAATTTTCTAACCTCTCTTCTTAGGATGAGAAGTATGGTTATTTTAGATAGTCAGCTTAATCCTGGACAAAGTTTGCCGTACGATCCATTTGCTCTTGATGAAACATCAAAAACTCAACCAACATTTTTTGAAATACAATTTATATACAAGGAAACACTTTACAGATACGGATTTGAATATAATAAAGTGGAAATTGTTTCAGAATGGTTATATGAGAAGAAGTTTGGAGAAAAAGAATATGAATTATTTATTAGGTCAGGTATAGAAATAGAGGTTAATGAAAAGAGATTTTTAGAGGGTAAACTTATAAAAGAAAATAATTTAACTTCCCCAAATCGTTTGTTCCTTTCTGTAGTAGCACAATTCAACGGTGAAAAATCTAAATTGATTTTAGAATGGTTCCAATATTTTAATGGATTATCAGGTCTTAATGATAAAGGATATGGTAATTTTACTTCTGAAGTCTTTTTGAACGAACAATACTCCGATATCGCAAATAAAGTTCAAGAGTTTTTTAATGATTTACAATTAGGTTTTTCTGAATTTTCAGTTTTAGAAAAAAACATTCCTCAGAATTTAATTAAAACTATGCCAAAAGAATTAAAGGATTTAATTAAAGGTGATGAGGATAAAGTAGTTATGCGAGATGAATTAACTACTCATAATATTTACAATCAAGAAAATGAAAAAATAGGAACTGAAAAATTCTCTAAAGATAAAATGGAATCAGAAGGTACTAAAAAGGTAATATCTTTATCTGGTCCTATTTTTGCTACATTGAAAAGCGGAGGAATATTAATTGTAGATGAATTAGATGCAAAGTTACATCCTTTATTAACTCGAAATATAGTGTTGCTTTTTATGGATCCTGAAAAAAACACGAATGGGGCACAGCTTATTTTTGCTACACATGACACTAATTTATTGGATTTAGCCATTATAAGACGAGATCAAATTTGGTTTGCAGAAAAGGATAATGTTGAATCAACAGATATTTATTCTCTTGTAGAGTTTAAAGACGAAGAAGGGAAGAAAGTTCGCAATGATTGTGATATTAAATGTAATTATATAAAAGGTCGTTACGGAGCTATACCATTTATTAAATAGAAATTAACTATGAGTATAAAAGACGTAAGAGGGAAAAGGAAAAAACCTTCTGCTCAATCTGGTCGTAAAAATAATAATAAATCTAATTTTTATCGTTTTTTTATTGCTTGTGAAGGAGAAAAGACAGAAGTAAACTATTTTAAATCACTTATAAATACTATGTCTCATGTCATAGAATTGGACAAAGGTTATATTCAAGGTTTTGGAATGAGCGAAAAAGCATTGTTAGACAAAGCAGATGAAAAGAAAAAAGAATTAGAAAGGAAGAATAATTTTGAATTTGATAGTGCTTGGATAGTTTTTGATAAGGATAATTTTAAATCGGATTTATTTAATGCAGCCATAAACGAATCTAAAAACAAAGACTTTAAGAGTGCATGGACTAATGAAGCCTTTGAATTGTGGTATTTGTTGCATTTTAATTATGTAAATACAGCTATGTCCCGTGATCAATATGGCAAAAAACTTACTGAATTTATTAAAGGGAAAGGGGAACAAGGATTTAAGTATGAGAAAAATGATGAACATATCTATGGATTATTACAAAAATATGGTAATGAAGGAGATGCTATAAAATATGCTAAAAAATTGAGAGAAATTTTTGATAATCAAAAATATGCAGACCACAATCCTTGTACGTGGGTTGATGAATTAGTCAAAGAAATAAAAGGTGCTAATGATGTTAAATTTCAAATAAAATCTCCCAAAGATTTTTTTAATGAAATGAAAGTAAATAAAAATTGTTATTAAAAGCCAAAAAGAAAGTCTATTCTTTGCAATTATATTAAGATTATAAGAAGAGAATATAAAAAATCCGCAGTGCTATAACAAAAGCATTGCGGATTTCTATGATTTAAAAAAATATTTCTATGAAATAATTTTCTAAATCTATGAAATATTTTTCTAAATCATAGAAATATTTTAGTGTGTAGTTTTTTTCTGTTTTTGTTATTTAAATTGAACAATGTCTGCTGTGGCTGTTACGGTTTTTACACTTATGATTCCAAAAAATGTTGTAAAGGATTTTGTTATAGAATAGTTGGTTAGGGCTTGATTTGGTTGCAATTTCGCTGATATTCTTAAACGATCTATTGCTTTTTGTTCGGGTTTGCCTCCGAAAAGTCCTAAGAAATAGGTTGTAGAGGCTTGTTCTCTAACTGTTTTTACGTATTCAAAGTTTGCAGCGTTTAATATGGTGTTGTTACTTATGGTATCCAACCCGCTAAATGTGGCACAACTTGTAAATCCTAATGTTATCGCAATTGTAACTAAGGCTAAAATAATTTTTCTCTTCATAATAATTTTATTTTTTATTAATAAACTAAATCGTTCTGCAAATTTAGTAAAAATTTATAAATAACGTAAAAGTTTATTGTGTTAAAAATTAGTCCCCATACAAAGGCTGGTATGTGTGTTATTTTGGAAAGTAGTTTACAGTCGCCACTTTTCTTTGGCTTGAAAATGGAAAGATAAAGTATAGTAAAGCAGGCTTTTGTGTTTTCTATTAGTATGATTGTGGAATATATGAATAGGATTAGTTTTTTTATTGTTTCGGGTGTTGGTAGAAGGATAATTGCGAGGTTTATGCTTATAAAACAGATTGTCCATACAAGTGGGTATGTTTTTTTTATGTATAGGATTAGAATAAGGATAGAAAAGATTGTGATTGTGATGATTATAAGGTGTGAGAGGTTGTGTTTTATGCTGTGAATCAAAAGTAGTGAGAAGAATCCGCAACCTATGTAGCCTGAGAGTGAGCAAAAAAATGTTCTTAGTTTGCTTTTGCTCATGCTTTTGCAACTTCCTTCTGTTGTGGTGTCAAATTCTATTTCTTTTACTTTGTTTCCTAAGATTAGGGCGGTGAGGGCGTGAAATGATTCGTGGAAAAAGGTGTTTAATGTGTTTAACCATATTCCTGGTTTTTTGGTGTAACTGAGTATTAGGCAGATTGAGATGATTATTATTTTGATTGCCATATTTCCCATGCTTTTTCTGCTTGATAATACAACATTTTTGCTCCGTCAATTGCTGTTGCTCCTTTTTCTTTTGCTTTTTTCATTAGTAGGGTTGGGGAGGGGTTATAGATTAAATCAAAGATTTGGTGTGTGGAATTGAGTTTTGTTAGGTCTATGTCGGGCATTTTGTCTTTTAAGGAGTGCATTCCTACGGGTGAGGCGTTGATAAATAGGGTGTTGTCTTGGTATTCTTCATTCATTGTTTTGTATGAGATTTGCTCATCTTGTGGATTGCGGCTTACTGTCTTTGTTGGGATTTTGTGTTTTGATAATACGAAAGATATTGTCTTTGAAACGCCTCCACTTCCTAAGATGTAGGCTTGTTTTATTTTTGAAATATTGAGTTGATTTAAAAGGCTGTGTTCAAATCCAAAGGCATCGGTGTTGTAGCCTTTGAGTTTTATCGTGTTGTTTTGTCGAATGATTTTCACGCAATTGACATTTCTGCATTCTTTTGCCGTAGGGGATAGGGTGTCTAAGTGTGATAGGATTTTTTCTTTATAAGGCATTGTTACGCAAAAGCCGTTTAGGTTTTCTTCTTTTTTTATTAAATCTAAAACTTCTTCAATTTGTTTTATTTCATATAGATTGAATACGAAGTTTTCTTCCAAATGTGCAAATTTTTCGTCAAAATGCTTTTTGGAATAGGAGTGTGAGAGTGGAAATCCTATAAGTCCGAAACTTATGCTTTGTTTTGTTTCTTTTTTGATATGCCTTTGTAGATTAGATAGATTACAAATAAAACGCCTAATCCGAGAAGAATGTATGAAAGTTCGTGGCTGTATTTGTCAATCAATTCTTTATTTCCGTGTCCTATGTATCCTAAAACGGCTAATAGGATATTCCAAATTCCGGCTCCTAATGCGGTGAAAGAAATAAAGCTTACAATATTCATTTTTGCTAATCCGGCTGGGATAGATATTAATTGACGAATGCCAGGGACTAATCTGCCGATAAATGTTGAGCTTTTGCCGTGTTTGTCAAAGTATTGCTCTGCTTTTTCTACTTTTTCTTTGCTTAAAAGACACATTTTGCCAAAGCGTGTTTCGACAAACTTATAGATTATTGGTCTTCCGAGCCATTTTGCTAAGTAATAGTTAATCAATGCTCCGATTATTGCTCCCAAAGTTGCGAAAACAACTACTAAAACTATGTTCATATTGCTGTTTTCTTCTAATGCTTTGTATGCAGCAGGTGGAACAACAACCTCAGAAGGGAAAGGAATGAAACTACTCTCAATTGTCATCAGTAAAGTTACTGTTCCGTAGTTCATATTATCCATATACCATGAGGTAACTTGTTCTACCAAGTTTTTTTCTTCGGTTTGAGCAAATGTTGTTATGCTAATGCTTGTGAAAAACAAGCAAAGAATTAATGTTTTAATAATTTTCTTCATCGTAATCAAATTGTTTTAGTAAATCTCCAAGGAATGAATATACGTCTTCGCTATTTTCTATTTCTGATACTGAACTTAGGGATATGATTATTGAACTTCCGTAAATTTCTGCTGCGGAGATAATCATATTTTTTAATTCTTCGGTAGGGTGGTTGTTTGTTAGCACAAGTTCTGCATAGGTGGAAATTGCAGAAAATATGTTATTTTCAACGAAATCCACTGTAAGCAATTCTTTAATTAATAATTTGAGAAAATCTAATGCTGTGTTGATAATATCTGACTTGAAAAGTAGTTTTGCCCACATTGAAATAAGCATTGTAAGTATTGTGTAAAGTATTTGTAGTTTGTCTTCGTTTGGTCTTTTGTTTGATTTGAGTTCCGCAATCTCTTCTTCTATTGTTTCATATAGGTTTTGAAAGATGTCTATTGCTTTTTCCGATTTGCCAATCATATAAAGCATTTCGGCGTATGAGATTTTTGCAACATAGTTATCTGGTTCTTTTTCTATAAGCGTTAAAGCGTATATTTCTGCAAGTTTAGTATCTCCTAATTGTAAGTAAAGCCTTGAAAGAGTGTGGTAGATATATTGTTCGGAGAAGAAAATTTTGTCGGAAAAGAAAGGTATTTTTAAACTTTTTTTAAGAGTTTCTTTGCAAACTTCAATACATTTATTGATTTTTTCTTCTTCTATGTAAATATTTATGATTTCTTTATAGGTCATTGCATAACACACCAATAAATCTTGTCGCTTTTTAGGATTTATTTCTTCTTTTTTTAGTATGTTTTCAATTGTTTCTAATATTTTTCTTAGGATTTTAACCCTGTCTTTCTTCTTGCCGCTATCGATATAGTTGATATACTTTTTTCGTATCACATCTATATCATCGGGTTCTAAGCAAAGAAAATATTCACAAGCATTTAAAGCTTTTTCGGGTTCATCACATCTTTCGTAAAATTCGGCAAGCATTTCCCAATAACAAGAGTTTTGAGGATCGTATTCAACGAACTTTTCAACGAAAGGATAGAATATCTTTTTGTATTTTTTAACTTTTTTACATAATTCGGCAGTTGAGAAAATCAAATCGTCAGGAATGACTGTCGCAGAGAACATAAAATCATTTGCTCCATAACTTTTTATTTCTTCTGTCTTTTTTGAAGTATATTTTTCATAGCAAATCTCAAATGCTTTAAGTAAAGAATCTTTTGCTTTCTCAAATTCATTTAATTTTATGTACTGATAACCTGCTAAATTAAGGATATATTCGTTTTCAATGTGCTTTAAGCAATCTTCTGCTATTTTTAGTGCGTTTAAGTGCTTACCTTCTCTTGATAAAATCTGTCCTCCTTGATATGTTAAGAGGAGTATTTGTTTTTTGTTGCTTAATTTCTTTTTTGATTCCAACAAATAAAGTAGAGCATTCTCATAATTTTCAAGTGCAATAAACTCTGCTTTTCTTACAATAAGTTCTTCGTTTGTAGGATACTGCTTTAATGAAAGGTTTATGGCTTTTTCTAACAATTCTTCGTTATCTTCTTCTATGAAATAGTAGTCTATAATATCTATCCACTCATCTAAATCATAAAAAATTAAGAGTTCTTTGTTTTTTACTTTGTTTGAAAACCCTCTTATAAGAGAAAAAATGTATTCGCTTTCGTCTGAAAAATCCATATCTCTAATTTTTATCTTAATTCTACGGGAATCATAGCAACGCGGAAGAGTTTATTGTTTCTAAAAATAATGTAAATATTTCCCATATAGAACCAATGTCTATTGCTTCCGTCAAAATTGTTCAATACTTCTCTATCTGCCTTTCCCCAAGATAAGAAAGCCATATCCATTGTCATATCTTTGATTAACTCTTTTTGCAAAATTGCTTTGTGATATGTAGGATAAGTGTCTTTATACTTCAATACCTTGTTGCCATCTGCCAAATAAAGATCAAAACTCAATCTGTCGCCTAAGTTAAAGTCAGCAGGCATATAGAATTTTCTTCCTTTTTCGTTTCTCATCAACATTTGGAACTTGCCGTCTTTTACTACAAAGTCTAAACAATGAAAAACATCGCCTTGTTTAACGGTTATAGGTTTTTTCCAACGCAAATCAATCACAGTTAAAGGGAATTTGTCGCCACGAACCACAAAATCCTTGTCCTTATAGTATGCTCTGATTTTCTTATAATATGCCTCAATTACAAAATCAAACTCTCCACGTTCTTTAATCGTAGGATATTTGTAATAAACCGTATCTCTACCTCCTTTTTGTACCAATTTCAAATACACATCTGTCAAATTCTCTGCACTATGACACCAATCAGCAACGGTAAACGTCTTTCCTGCCAACAACTTAGCCTTTCCAATAGGATAATCAGTGAAAGAATACTTACGACTATCATCATCGTAATTGTAAAGTTTTGTTCCGTTAAACAATCTCTTTAAAGTAGCGTCAGTAACCACAGGTAGAGTAATTTTATAGCCTACTAAACGCATAGGAAGATGAGCATAATTACTATTTGTGTCGTAATCCACAAGATTTATATCCTCATGCGACCATTTACTCACAGGATACTGATTCTTATTCTCGTTATAATAACTCATAGGCGTGAAAGGGAAATTATAACGATTGTAATGATTTTGATAATTATAGAAAATAGTATCACCAGTTGAGCCGATAATCAATTTCATAAAAGGATATTGCATCTTTGTGAAGTCTTGCATATAGTAATCTGCATTAAAGATTTTCGCAAATGCAAATTGGTCAGCAACATAATCCGCAACTACAAACCATTCTCCTTTAAGCGATTGTATTCTTTCAGGACTCATTCTCGAAAGTTTATAATACAAAACCCCAGTGTCGTCATCTTTCTCTGGAATTGCAATATTTCCGACAAAGAAAAACTTATTTAAAGCCGAATCTGAGGCATCTTGCAAATAAAGAGTTTGCCCCACCATTGCAAAAGGTGTATTCATAAACTTCAAATGCTTATCATAATCAGCATAATCAAAATCCGGAAGATGTTTATACTGTCTAAGCTGTGCAAAACCTTGATTACAAGATAGAATTGCTATCAAAACAAAAAGAATAAAGCGACAGTTTTTTCTCATAAACGTAATAATATTATTTAGTTTTAAACGGCAAATATACGAATAAAACAACGAAAAACGTACACAAAATAGTTTTTTTTTCTAATTTTGTAAATAAAAATATAAAAAATGAGAATAGATATTATCACTTTGTTTCCCGATATGTTTAGCGAGATATTCTCTCAAAGCATCTTGAAAAGAGCACAAGATAAAGGCTTGTTTGAGGTTGGAATACACAATCTTAGAGATTATTCCTTAAACAAAAATCATAACGTTGATGATTACCCATACGGAGGCGGTGCAGGAATGGTTATGCAGATAGAACCGGTGGATAATTGTCTTAATTTTTTGAAGTCAAAATACACTTACGATGAAATAATCTACACTGCACCAGACGGAGAGCGTTTAAGCCAAAGTTTAAGCAACGAATTAGCACTAAAAAACAATCTTTGCATACTCTGTGGTCATTACAAAGGAGTAGATGAACGCATAAGAGAACACTTGATTACAAGAGAAATATCAATAGGAGACTATGTCCTTAGCGGAGGAGAATTAGCCGCTGCTGTAATTGCCGATAGCGTTGTAAGACTTCTTCCGGGAGTTTTGAACGATGAAACATCTGCTCTTACCGATTCTTTTCAACAAGATTTAGTTTCTGCTCCTGTTTACACACGTCCTGCAAATTACAAAGGTTGGCAAGTACCTGATGTATTATTAAGCGGACACGATAAAAAGATTGATGAATGGCGTTTTGAACAAGCCCTAAAACGAACAAAAGAACGCCGTCCAGAATTACTAAGTGATAAATAACGAAAAATAAAGCAAAGAATAAAAAAGATAATTCTTCGCTTTATTTTTTTTATTCAAAGAAATATTTCTACATTTGCAGAACAATATTAAATATTATGCAAATCCTCAAAAGCATAACCTACCTTTGCAAGAATAATTTGAGCAAATAGAGATGTTTGCTTCATCTCTTGCTTTGAGCAAACATCGTTAAAATAAATCCAATCAAAGCAAAGAGAAAATAAAGTATTCACACTCTAAATTTTAGGAGGAAATAAAATGAAAAGAAGTATAATATTACTATTGGTATTACTGCCAATAGTCGCATTTTCACAAATGCAAAATATAATAAATCAAGGAAATACAGCAACTACGCAAAGAAACTTTGGAAATGTTTTCTTGGCTAATGTTATAGATTCTAATTTAATGAGAGTAAGAAGTGTTAATTCTAATGAGTTGATTACTTCAATACCTCAAATTACTCAAACAACATCATTTATTCGTTCAACGATTGGAACGAATTCTATAACAGTATCAACATTGTCTAATCTGAAAGTTCATGATTTTAAAATATTAAATGGACAAATTTATTTTTGTGGTGAGAGTAATTCTTATGGGAGTTTTATAGCCTGGACAACAATAAATAATTTATTTAGCCAAAACCCATCTCCAATTACATTACAAATAATAAATAATCCAATAAAACCTACTGCTATTACAGAATTAGAAGTTTATTTGTATAGTAATGATGTATATCTAACTGCATTAGCGGATAGTATTTATTTAATTGATATGAATACTTCCAATCCGAATACATATCAAATAATGCAAAATAACGTCGGTAAATTTAGAAATTTGTCAGTTGGAAATAAAAAAATAGTTACATTGGAACAAGTAAACGATACATCAATAATTATTACAGCATTTAATAAAACTAATATTCCTAATTATATGTATAGAGCATTTACTCACCCTATATTGAGGTTTGATAAATACCTATTAGAAAATTCAATGACTAATAAGGATATTTTTACCTTTGCGTATACGCATAGAAAACATAACAATAATACTTATTACAAAACAGACTTTGCTACTTTTGAAATTACAAATGGAATACACATAACAAATAAACAATGTTTAGAAGTTGCAGATGGGAAATTAGAGCCAATCGATTTAGAGTTTTGTATAGAGGATAGTACTTTGCTGTATTTAGCTGGAGGACGTTATGGATATGATGAGATATATCCAATTAAGCCCTTAGAATATGGAGATTACAATATAACGACTATCAAGCCTCCAACTCCAACTGATGATGTAAGAAAGCAGTATAATAGTATTATTAGGTATGATAATTATTATTTTGCGGCAATTGCAAAAGGAATTGATCTAAATCAAATATCAATTTTTGATTGTTTAAGGAGTGTTATTCCATCTCATAATTGTGCTAAGAATTATAACGAAATAGTAAGAAATTATTACTATTTAAATTATGCTTCTTTGAGTACAAGTTATACATACATGATAGGACAACAATTTACAACTACTATAAATGTAGGTTGTTATACAACAATATATGGGTTCGATTGTCAATAATTTATAAAAAAACGATATGAAAAAAATAGTAATAATATTTACGTTAATCGTTGCTTGTGCTTTTACAGTGAAAGCACAAAACTCTAATCCACCAAATGATTATTTTTTACCTGATTTTATAGATGTAGAAAATTGTGGATTAGTTGAATTTAATAGTGTAGAAGACACTTGGTTATTTTTAGCACGGGGACATCATTATTTTATAACAACGGGGCTTGGAGCTATATATCCAAATAGTAGTGTGGAAGGTTATATACCAGGAGTGCTTGACAGAGCTCAACCTTGTTACACAGATACTTTATTAACTGTAATAGGTGTTGCAATAGGTGTTAATCGTTTTGCTTCTGGTATTGGATCATTAACAAAATTTACATTTATTAATCCACTTGACCAAGGTAGTTTAGATATTACATATCAAGAAAATCTAAATCTATATAATTCTATTCAAAAAGGTAAATTAAAATTAATGAATGCTACATTAGATAGAGAGATAATATCAATTGATATTGATACAAACTTTACTTATGCAAATACACCAAATTGTACATATTTAGAATATTATTTTAGCAACCCTGTAAATGTAAATGGTTTGTTTTATATAGTGGAAGATGCAACTAATATTAGCACTCGATTATCTTATGTCATGTTTACTAAAGATTGTTATTTTGAATATCCGTCATTGGTACGAACAGCAGAAGACACTATTGAAACTCCTTGGATGGAATGGGTACAACATCCGTATAATAATATCTATTACTTACAAACTCCTGAAATTATATTTGGTACATATCAATATTGGTCAAATGGACTTGCTCCTATTCCAAACACTTGTCAAATGTATTTCTTCCCAATCTTTGCAGAAACAGACTCTACTTTGGGAGATGGCATAAATTTTGATACAAACGACTCAACAGATATGTCGCTTTACAATGCTACAGTTGATAGATATTCTTTTGTTTCGCCAAATCCTGCAAAGGATATTGTAACAGTGCAATCATCTTTTAAGGTAAAGGAAATAGAAATCCATAATGCCTTAGGACAAGTTGTGTTAAGAAAACAAGGTAGTCAAAACATTGAAACAATAGATGTGTCAAATCTTCAAAGTGGTGCTTACATTGTAAGAATAAAGACACAAAGAGGCTTTGCAAACAAAAAGATTTTGATAGAATAAATCAAAGAATAAAAAAAATATTTCTATATTTGCAATACATATTCAAATATTATGCAAAACACTAAAAGCATAACCTACCTTTGCAAGAACAATTTAAGCAAATAGAGATGTTTGCTTCATCTCTTGCTTTGAGCAAACATCGTTAAAATAAATCCAATCAAAGCAAAGAGAAATTAAAGTATTCACACTCTAAATTTTAGGAGGAAATAAAATGAAAAGAAGTATAATATTACTATTGGTATTATTACCAATATTCGCATTTTCACAAATGCAACATATAATAAGTCAAGGAAATACCGCAACAACACAAAGACTTACAAGGTATCATAGTACAATTGATTCAAATTTAATTAGAATTAGAAGTGTTAATTCTAACGAGTTGATTATATCTATGCCGGATAATAATGGATTGAGAACGGTTTTTTCTATTTCTACAATAGGAACAATTTCGACTCCTCTTGCTTATTTGGATAGTGTAAAGGTTTATGATTTTAAGTTATTTGGTGGAGATATTTATTTTTGCGGGGAGAGTAATTTTTATGGGAGTTTTATTGGTTGGACAACGATAAATAATTTGTTTAGTACAAACCCTTCTCCGATTACATTGCAACTAATAAATAATCCAATAAAACCAAAAGCTGTAACAGAGTTAGAGGTTTATAAATGGAACGATGGTATACACGTTGTTGCATTAGCAGATGAAGTTTGTTTAATAGATATGAATACATCTAGCCCAAGCACATATCAAATAATGGGGGGCACTTCCAATAAATTGAAAAAATTATCTATTGGTGATAAAAAAATAGTCACTTTGGGTAGTATAAATGATACAACGATAGCAATTACTGCCTTTGACAAAGGAAATATCTCTCAATACATATATGAATGTTTCTCGCATCCAGAGTTAAGGCACAATAAATATGTCTTAGAAAATTCAATGATTAATGAAGATATATTTACCTTTGGTTATACTCATAGAGAATACACATCTAATAATTATTACAAAACAGATTTCGCTACATTTGAAGTAACAAATGGAATAAATATAATAAATAAACAATATTTGGAAATCCCTGATGGAAAATTAGAACCAATTGATTTAGAATATTGTCCAGAAGATAGTACTTTGCTATATCTTGCAGGAGGTTATTATGGATATGATGAAATATTTCCAATAAAACATCTCATATATGGTGATTATGTGGTAAATAGTATACAACCAGATTATTTGATAAGTAATCCTATTAAACAATATAATAGCATTATTAGATACGAAAATTATTATTTTGCAGCTTTTGCAAAAGACACACCGTCAAGTAGAGGACTTATATTTGATTGTAAAAGGAATTCTTCCTCTTTTCTAAATTGTGCAAGTTCACATGTAGTAAAAGTTATAAATGATTTCTTTTTAAATCCTATTCCTTATAATGTTACTTATCAGTATGATGTGGGATATCAAGATACAATAACAATAAATTTATATATGAATGCAAGTCTTAATGCTATTCTTTGTCAATAATTAAAAAAAACAGTACGAATATGAAAAAAATATTATTTATTTTAGCGTTAGTTATAGTTTTGCCTTTTGGAATGAAAGGACAAAGTGTGTCAGATACCATATTTGAAGATTATTTCCTACCGGATTTTATAGATGTAGAGAATTGTGGATTGACATTATTTTCAACAGGTGAATTTGATATGAGATGCGGAATGGCAAGAGGACATTCTTTTTTTTCATTAACAGGAGGAATTACTTCTTCTCTTGATAGAGCACAACCATGTTATACAGATACTTTATTAACCGTAAAAGGTGTTGCAATAGGGGTCAATCAACTTTATTCCACCTATGATATTTTTCATTCAAATTTATCGCATATTGTTTGGGGAAGTGAAGGTATACCTCCAATCTATTTTAATCGATTGATAGAACATTATGATTCAATACCAAAAGGTAAATTAAAAATAATGAATGGAACATTAGACAGAGAAATAGTTGATATTGATATTGATTCTAACTTTATTTTTTCTAATGTTAATGGTTCTGGATATCTTGAATTTTATTTTGATACTCCTGTAAACGTCAATGGATTGTTTTATATAGTGGAAGATGTAACGAATACGTCTACTCGTTTACTTCATGTTGTAGGAACAAAAGAATGTTATTTTGATTATCCATCGTTAGTAAGAACCTCTTCAGATATTTCTTCTGATGCTTGGGTGCAATGGAGTGAGCATTCATCTAGTGCAGCAGGATATGAATTTCTACCGATAGAATCAGGTGAAAGTGCGATTGCTCCAAACACTTGTCAAATGTTTATGTTCCCAATCTTTGCAGAAACAGACTCTACTTTGGGAGATGGGTTATATCCTACAATAAACGACTCAACAGATATGAGCCTTTATGATGTAAATGTTGATAGATATTCCAATGTTTATCCAAATCCTGCAAAGGATATTGTAACAGTGCAATCATCTTTCAAGGTAAGGGAAATAGAAATCATTAACGCCTTAGGACAAGTTGTACTTAGAAAAGAAGGGAATCAAAATATAGAAACCTTAGAGGTTAATTCGCTTGAAAAAGGCACTTACATCGTAAGAATAAAAACTTGGCGAGGATTTGCAAACAAAAAGTTAGTGATAAAATAACAAAGAGTTAGAAAAATAAAAGGCTGATTTAATAGAATAAATCAGCCTTTTATTTTTTTGAAACGCTCAAATAATTACTTAACTATTTGTTTTAATTTTTCAGTTAAGATAGGTATGATTTTCTTTGCGTCTCCTACAACTCCTAAGTCTGCAACTGACATAATAGGAGCGTATTTATCTTTGTTTATTGCAATGATTAATTCACTTTCTTCCATACCTGCAAGGTGTTGAATTGCACCTGAGATACCGCAAGCCAAGTATAAGTCTGGTCTAACAGTTTTTCCTGTTTGTCCTACTTGTCTTTCGTGTCCTATTATGCCTGCATCAACACATGCTCTTGAAGAAGAAACTTCACCTTTCAACAATTTTGCTAATTCTCCTAACATTTCAAAGCCTTCTTTTGTACCAACGCCACGACCACCTGAAACAAGGATTTTAGCTTCTGAAATATCCACCATATTATCTGTGCTTTTCACAGTTTCTAATACTTTAACGCGGAATTTTTCTCTGTCAAAATTGATTGTGTAATCAATAACTTCTCCATTTCTGCTTGCATCTGCTTCCATTGCTTTCATAACTCCCGGACGCACTGTACTCATTTGAGGACGGTGATCAGGACATACGATAGTAGCCATTAGGTTTCCACCGAATGCAGGACGAGTTGACCAAAGTTCTTTATCTTCTGCAATTTCCAATTTAGTACAATCGGCAGTCAAACCTGTTGTTACTCTTGCAGAAAGTCTTGGACCTAAATCTCTTCCTATGGTTGTAGCACCGATAAGAACGATTGAAGGTTTTTGTTCGCAGATTATTTGATAAATTGCTTGTGTGTAAGGTTCTGTTGTGTAGGTTGCAAGAGCAGGATCATCACAAACCAAAACTTTGTCAGCACCATGTGCTATCAAGTCATTGGCAAGTGATTTTACATTGTGTCCTAACAACATAGCATACACTTGTTGATCTAAATCTTTTGCTAAATCGTGAGCCTTACCCAACAATTCTAATGCAACGTTTTGCAATTTGCCGTCTCTTTGTTCGCAAAATACGAAGACGTTTTTATATTGTGATTTATCCATTTTGTGTTTTTCTTTATTTGTTAGATAATGTATTTTTCTTTTAACTTGGCAATGATTAAGTCAGCAGCCTCTTCTGGTGATAAACCATCGTGAACTTGACCTGCTGCTTTCATTTCTTTTGCTCCTGCTTTCTTAACCTTAGTAGGAGAACCCTTTAATCCAAGTTTTTCTTCGTTTACATCTATTTTTTCTTCTGTCCAAATTTCTACTTCTTTATCCCAAGCCTCAACAATGCCCTTTACGCTCATATATCTTGGCTTAACAGCAGATGCAAGACAAGTTAAAAGACAAGGACTTTCAACCTCTACTATTTGATAACCATCTTCTAATTGTTTCTTTATGCGGAAAGTCTTATTGCCATCAAATTTCAAGTCTTCCAAATAACTAACTTGTGGAATGCCTAAGTGTTCTGCAATTTGAGGACCAACTTGTGCAGTATCTCCATCAATAGCTTGACGTCCTGCAAGAATTAAATCAAAATCCAAAACTCTCAATGCTCCTGCCAAAGCGTTAGAAGTAGCAAGCGTATCAGCACCAGCAAACTTTCTACTTGTCAAAAGGATTGCTCTGTCAGCACCCATAGCAAATGCTTCTCTTAAAACAGCTTCTGCTTGTGGAGGTCCCATTGTTATAACAGTAACTTCTGCACCATATTCTTCTTTTAATTGAAGAGCATATTCCAATCCTCCTTTATCATCAGGGTTTATGATTGATGGAATACCGTCTCTGATAAGAGTTCCTGTCTTTGGATCGAGTTTTACTTCGGTTGTATCAGGAACTTGCTTTATACAAACTACTATTTTCATCTTTATCTTATTTTCTTGTTATACCTTATAAATATTATTTCAATAATGCAGCTGCTATAACCATACGTTGTACTTCACTTGTACCTTCGTATATTTCAGTAATCTTAGCATCTCTCATCATTCTTTCAACAGGATACTCTCTTGTGTAGCCATAACCACCGTGAAGTTGAACTGCCTTTGTAGTAACTTCCATTGCAGTTTGAGCAGCAAAGAGTTTAGCCATTGCAGCGTCCTTTGAATATGGTAAACCATTGTCTTTTCTGTACGCAGCACTTCTTACAAGGAATCTTGCAGCGTTTACATTAGTTTCCATTTCAGCTAATTGGAATTGAGTGTTTTGGAATTGAGCAATTGCTTTACCAAATTGTTTTCTTTCCTTAGTATATTTTACAGTTTCGTCCATTGCTCCTTGTGCAATACCCAATGCTTGAGAAGCAATACCTATACGTCCTCCGTCAAGAGTTTTCATTGCAATACCGAAGCCTTTTCCAACCTTTCCAAGTAAGTTTTCTTTTGGAATACGACAGTTTTCAAAAATCAATTCACAAGTAGCCGAGCCTCTAATACCAAGTTTCTTTTCTTTCTTACCGATTGAGAAACCAGGAGTACCCTTTTCAACAATAAAAGCAGAAATTCCCTTATTGCCAAGGCTCTTATCAGTCATAGCAAACACGATATAAACGTGAGCATAACCAGCATTAGTGATAAAAATCTTACTTCCGTTCAAAACGTATGCGTCTTCTTCCTCAACAGCAGTTGTTTGTTGCATAGCAGCATCAGTACCCGCATTAGGTTCAGTAAGACCGAAAGCACCAATCCATTCACCGCTTGCAAGTTTTGGAAGATATTTTTGTTTTTGTTCTTCTGTTCCGTTTTCCATAATAGGAGCGATACAAAGAGATGTGTGAGCCGAAACAACAACACCTGTTGTAGCACAAACTCTTGAAAGTTCCTCAACAGCCATTGTGTACATTTGGTTTGTACCACCTTGTCCGCCATATTCCTTTGGTACAGGAATACCCATTATACCAATCTTTCCCATTTTTGCAACAGTTTCTTCTGGGAAACGTTCAAGATCATCAATCTCTGCTGCAAGAGGTTTTACTTCATTTTCTGCAAAATCTCTAATCATTTGCAAGAATAATTCTTCTTGTTTAGTGAAACTAAAATCCATATCGTGTTAATGTTTATTTATTATTTTACTTAATTGACCTAAATATGAAACTGCAAATATACAAAAAAAATACATAATGACAAATTATTTCCATTCACATCACAAAAACAATCAAAATAATAAATTAAATAAACCAAGTATTTTTTGTATCTTTGTAACCACTAACCGATAAAAGAAATAATATGAAAAAATCAAGCAAAACCTACACCGTAATAGATTGGGAAGAATTGAGAAACATAAAATTTTATGGAGATTATTACGTAGAAACAAATCCTATGAAGGAAAAAATACACCGAAACCTTACCTCAACCGATCTGTTTATCATATTTTACATAAAAGGCTTTGGAGAAAAAGGATATTATGGCTCACAAAGATCAATAGCAGAATTACTTGGAATAACTCCCGAACAAGTTAATAGAAGTATGAAAATGCTTTTAAAAGTAGTTAATATATCTAATGATGAACCATTATTCATTAAAGACGAAGAAGCAATATATTACAATCCGAAATTTCTATATCGAAAAGATGGAAAGAAATTAGATTGTTCAGACTTTATTTCTGATAAATACAAAAGAAAGAAAAAAAACGAGAATATTGACTATTAGTCAATCAAATGTTGATAAATCATCAATCAAGTATAGACAATCCGTCAAGAAAATATTGATAAATCGTTAATCAAAAATTGATAAAATGTCAATGTATATATAAATAATAATAAATAGATAGAAGTAAGAATAATAAAGAATAGCAAAAACTTTAAAAAGTGCAAGAAATAATTTTTTAATTCATAGTTTTAGCAAAATATTATTATGGTCTTGCATTACAATACAAAGAAAAACGCTCGTAAGTCTTTGAAATATTTTGACAAACGAGCGTTTTATTTGTTTATAATAATAAAATTATTATTTTTGCAGTTAGTATTAAAATGATGATTACTATGAATAGCATCACTCAAAACCTAATTATTCCTTCTATTCAGAAGTTTTTTTCCACTCAACCAATAAGTAAGGCTTGGTTATTTGGCTCTTATTCTCGTGGAGAAGAGACTGAGCAGAGTGATATAGACATTCTTGTTTCTTTTGATAAGGACGCTAAAATCAGTCTTTTTAAATACGCTGACATAATCTGTCAATTAGAAAACATACTCAATCATAAAGTTGATTTAGTTGAAGAAGATTCTCTATTACCTTTTGCAAACGAAATCGCAAATAAAGATAAGATTTTGATATATGAGAGAGACTGTTAAAGATAAAGGCAGAATAGAACACATGTTGTTTGCAATAAATAACGTATAAGAGTTTACGACAAATATAAGTGCAGAGGAATTTGAGCAAAGTAAGAAATAATAGAATAAAACAAAGAAATAAAAAAATAAAGCAAAGAAATAATTTTTTAATTCTTTGCTTTATTTTTTTTATTTAAAGACTTATTTTTTAGAAGTAAATATCTCTTTCTCCATTTTCTATTTTGCAAAGATTATCTTCAATTTTTGCAATTAGTTCTTTCTTCTCTACTTCGGCAAACATTGATTTTATCAACTCTATTCCTTTCATTTTGGTTTCTGCTGTTGCGAAATCTTCAAGGTATTCTCTGAAAGTGAACATTGCATTAGGTAAACAGAATTGTTTTATAAGTCCTGGTTTTGCTAAGTCCATAAAATCGCCACCGACTCTGTGTTTTCTGTAACAGCCTGTGCAGAACGATGGAATGTAACCTCCGTCTATGAGTGAGGAAATTACTTCTTCTAATGTTCTGTGGTCGCCTGTTGAGAATTGTGTACCTGTTCCTTCCTCTTCGTGAGCGTATGAGCCAGGATTTGTCTTGCTTGCTGCTGAAATTTGGCTAACTCCGTATTCTATTAACTCGTTTCGCATTTTGTCGTTTTCTCTTGTGGAAAGGATTATGCCGGTATATGGTAATGCAATACGGATTATGGCTACAAGTTTCTTGAAATCGTCATCGCTTACAGGGTTTGGAATATTTTCTGCGGTTGGTGCTCCGATTGCAGGCTCCATTCTTGGTACTGAAACGGTGTGTGGTCCACAGCCATAGCACTCTTCAAGGTGTTTTGCGTGTTCCATCATTGCTAAAACTTCAAATCTGTAATCTGTAAGTCCGAATAATGCTCCGATTCCTACATCATCTACTCCGCCTTCCATTGCTCTGTCCATTACTGTAAGACGATACAAATAGTCTGCCTTAGGTGTGCCTGCTGGGTGGAAGTCTTTGTATTTTATTTCATCGTATGTTTCTTGGAAACAAACGTATGTTCCTATTTTTTCTGCTTTTAGTCTTGCAAATTCTTCAACTTCCATTGGTGCAAGTTCTACATTGATTCTTCTAATGTAGTCTTTGCCTCCTCTTTCTTTTACTCCGTAGGTTGTGCGTATTGCTTCAACCATATAATCTGTACCATTCTTGTTGTTTTCTCCGCAAATCAACAACGCTCTCTTGTGTCCTTGTTTCAAAAGTGCTGATGTTTCTTCTGCAATTTCTTGCATTGTGAGGATTTTTCTTTTGATTAGTTTGTTGTCTCTTCTAAAAGAACAGTAAGTACAGTTGTTTACGCAAATATTTCCTGTGTAGATTGGAGCGAAAAGTACTAAGCGTTTTCCGTAAATGGCTTCTTTTACTGTTTTTGCAGTCTCCATTATCTTGTGAATAGTGTCTGCATCTTTTACTCTCAATAAACAGGCTACGTCTTCAAGGTCTAAACCTTTTAATTTTAGGGCTTTGTTTAAGATTTCATTAACCTGAGTGGTTGTAGGCGTTGCACCTTCTATCAATTCATAGAGTTTGTCTCTATTTATGAAGTTTGTGTTACGTTTTTCTATATTCATAATTATTATTTATTTGTTTCTACGATTTTTTTTGATAATATTGATTTGACTTCTACATCTTTTAGTCTTCCAAGACTGCCTGTTAGGGCGTTGATATTGTCAGATGTGGTTTCGATTATAAGGGTAATAATGCTCAATCCCTTGTCTGGCAAAGGTAATCCTTGGCGTGCTAAAATAAAGTCGCTGTATTTACTTATGATTTCATTTACCTGCCCAACGATTTGACGGCAGTAGATTATGATAGTGATTGTTCCTATTCTCTTTTCCATTAGTTTGTGCTTTTGGATTAGATATTTCTTTCTTAAATATGTGTTTTGCATTTGCATTGAATTGTCTAAACGCCATATTCTTTGGAAATGCAGTTGCAAATATATGAAATAAAACTAAATTACAAAGACTTTGTTCTATGAATTTGTGTTTTTTCTTAAAAATAATTACCTTTGCAGTCTGAAATTTTATAAAAATATTTATGTTATGAAGTCTAAGAAAATTTTATTTTTAGTGTTGTTCTCTTTTTTAGCCTTAAATGTTTTTGCACAAGGTGATAGCAAACAAAGTGAAGAAGAACCTGCTATTGTTTACTATGTAAAAGAAATCACTCCCGAGAATGTTTTGAAATTATATAAGTTATTGGGTGTTGATTTGCAAGGAAAAACGGGTGTGAAGATACATTTTGGAGAAGAGGGCAATAAGAATTTTTTAAATCCTGAACTTACAAGATTGTTAATGCAAGAAACAAAGGCAACTTGGGTGGAAACAAATGTGCTTTATGTAAGTAAGAGAAGATTTACAGATAAACATATTGCATTGGCTAAGCAACATGGATTTACTTTTGCACCGATAGATATTTTGGATAAGGACGGAGAAATTGATATTTCAACAGAAGGTATGGGATTGAAGCATTATAAAAATGTAAAACTTGGTAAGGGATTTATGGATTATGATAATTACATAATTTATTCTCACTTTAAAGGACACGGCTCGGCTGGTTTTGGTGGAGCAATCAAGAATATTGCAATGGGATTTGCTTCTCCTGGTGGAAAAATGGCTCAGCACGCATCAGATATTCCTCAAATAAACAATCCAAACGAGTGTGTGAGTTGTGCAAATTGCGTAAGAAATTGTCCTGCTTCGGCAATCAGTCTTGATGGTCAAGTACATATTGATACAACTAAATGTATTGGTTGTGCAAAGTGTATTGCTGAATGTCCTTTGAAACTTTTCTCTCCTAAGAAAGTGCAATTGACAGGAGATATTTTCTTGGAAAGATTGGTAGAGTACGCAAAGGTTGCTACAAGTCTTAAACCAATGGTGTTTATCAATGTTTTAGCAAATATTTCTTCTGTTTGCGACTGTTCTTCTAAGGCTCCTGCACCATTTACACAAGATATTGGAATTTTGGCTTCAAGAGATATTGTTGCAATTGACCAAGCAAGTTTGGATTTAGTTGCAAAGGGACATCAATGTGATGATCCTTTCTTGAAAGAAAGCGGAAAAAGTGGTAAGGCTCAGTTGGAATATGCCGAAAAACTTAAAATGGGTAAAAGAAAGTATATATTAGTTGAAGTTAAATAAGAGATTTATGAAAAAATATTGCGAGTTTATTTTTTTATTTCACGCAATAATATTTTTATTTCCTTGCTTTATTTTTACCTCTTGTGTAGATGAGGGGGATTATACTACATCGGAAGCGGTAGAATTGAAATTTAGTGCAGATACTTTGATGTTTGATACGGTTTTTACCACTATTGGTTCGGTGACTAAGACGCTTATGGTCTATAATTCGGAAAATAAAGCGGTAAAAATAGATAGGATTTCATTAGGTTCGGGTTCTGCAAGTTTTTATAGGTTGAACGTTGATGGGGATACAAGTCTTGTTGCAAGGGATATTGAAATAGGAGCAAGGGATAGCCTATATATATTTGTAAGATTGGAATTGGATTATAATAATCAATCAAATCCTTTGTTGGTAGAGGATTCGGTGGAGTTTTTCTTTAATAATAAACGTCAGAGAGTGCTTTTGCATGCTTTTGGTCAAGATGCTTATTATCACAAACCAAGTCATTATCTTTTATCTGATGATGGTAAAGGTGGATACGATACAATTTGGTTTTCTATGGCTCACGAAAATCCGGAAAGTTGTGGAGTTATTGTAAATGGAAACGATTTGGAATGGAAAAACGATAAACCTCACGTTGTATTAGGTGTTTGTGCTGTGGATTCTGCTTATACTCTAAACCTAAATGCAAATACTAAAATTCATTTTCAAAACTCTGCTGAATTTTGGGTGTATAAAGATGCAACCTTAAAGGCAGAAGGGGAAGTGAGTCAGCCAATAGTTTTTCAAGGTCTTAGATTAGATGAATATTATAGAGATATTCCGGGACAATGGGGCTGTGTTAGATTTTGGGCTGGTAGCAAAGATAATATATTGAATAATGTTGTTGTGAAAAATGCTACAATTGGTGTTTTGGTTGATACCTGTGTTACTCAAAATCCAACAATAGAAATGATAAATACAAGAATAGAGAATTGTTCTTACATAGGTCTTTATTCAAGAGGTGCTGTTTTGGACGTAAAGAACTCTCTTATTCAAAATTGTGGCAATTATCTTTTAGCACTTAGTCTTGGTGGAAATTATCAATTTGTACATTGTACTTTTGCAAACTATTATAATTACAAAACTCGAACAACGCCTTCTTTATACTTTAATGATTATTATTTAGATATTAATGAAAATATTCAACATCGCCCAATTGAAAAGGCAGAGTTTTATAATAGCATAGTTTATGGAGCACTTTCGGATTCGGAAATAGAGTTTGATATGTTGGATCAAAATCTTTCTGCAATAAGATTTGATTATTGCCTTTTGAAATATAAAAACGAAAATCAATTTAACATATTTACCAACTCTATTCTTAATGAAGATCCTATGTTTGTTGAGGCTTCTGAGGGTGATTTGCACTTACAAGAAAATTCTCCTTGTATTGGAAAAGGAAATGGTATTTGGGGATATAATTTGCCGTTTGATATAGATGGAAATTATCGTTTAGATCCTCCGAGTATAGGTGCATACGAGTATAAATCGCAGACGGAAAATAAGTTTTTTAAGAAAAAATCTTAATAAATAGCGAAAAAAATTGTATTTTTGCACGTTTATTGTTGATTAGATAATAAAAGTATAGAATATATTAATTACAAATTTCATTTTAAAAAGATGACAAAAAAGTACGTTTACACTTTTGGTGGTAAGACCGCAGAAGGTAAGGCAGATATGAAGAATCTGCTTGGGGGAAAAGGAGCAAATTTGGCAGAGATGTGTCATTTAGGATTGCCTGTTCCAGCAGGATTGACAATTACAACAGAATGCTGTACTGATTACTATGCAAACAATTGTCAATTGCCTGAAAACTTAATGGAACAAGTGAAAGAAGGTCTTAAAAACGCCGAACAAGTAATGGGAATGACCTATGGAGATAAAGATAATTGTTTGTTAGTATCTTGTCGTTCAGGAGCAAGAAGTTCAATGCCTGGAATGATGGATACAGTCTTAAATATAGGATTGTGTTCTGCTACAATTCCTGGATTGATTAAGAAAACAAATAACCCTCGCTTTGTTTATGACTCATACAGACGTCTAATTATGATGTATGCAGATGTTGTAATGGAAAAAGCAGAAGGATTAGAACCTTGCAAAGGCGTCGGAATACGTAGATTACTTGATGATATGTTTGATGAATATAAACATTCAAAAGGCTATCAACAAGACACAGATTTAACTACTGAGGATTTAATGTATTTAGCAGAAGAATTCAAAAAAGTAGTTAAAGAAAACATAGGAGTAGAGTTCCCTGACGATGCTGAAAAACAATTAGAAGGTGGAATTAGAGCCGTTTTCAAATCTTGGAATGGTAAAAAAGCTGTTGCTTATCGTAGAATAGAAGGTATTCCTGATGATTGGGGAACAGCAGTAAACGTTCAAGCAATGGTATTCGGTAATATGGGTAACGATTCTGCAACAGGAGTAGCATTTACTCGTAACCCTGCAAACGGAGATAATCAATTCTATGGAGAATGGTTGATAAACGCACAAGGAGAAGACGTTGTGGCAGGTATCAGAACTCCAAATCCATTGAACTCTGAAACAAAAACAGAACAAAATAAGCACTTACCTTCAATGCAAGAGGTAATGCCTGAAACATATAAAGAATTGTGTGATATAAGAGATATATTGGAAAAGAATTTCCGTGATATGCTTGACATAGAATTCACAATTCAAAACAATAAATTGTATATGTTACAATGCCGTGTTGGAAAAAGAACAGGTGTTGCAGCAGTTACAATGGCTATGGAAATGCTTGGCGAAGGCTTAATCAATGAAAAAGAAGCAATTTGCAGAGTATCACCAGAACAATTAGACGAATTACTTCACCCAATCCTTGATTCAAAAGAAGAAGCTAAACACACAGTGATAGCACAAGGCTTACCAGCAGGTCCAGGCGGTGCAGTAGGAGTGATAGCTATGACAAGCGAAGAAGCGATGCGTCTTGAAAAAGCAGGAATAGCTAATATCTTAGTCAGAGAAGAAACAAACCCAGAAGATGTTGAAGGAATGCGTGCCGCAACAGGTATCTTGACAGAAAGAGGAGGTATGACTTCACACGCAGCCTTAGTAGCAAGAGGTTGGGGTAAATGTTGTATCGTTGGTTGCAGTTCATTAAAAATAGATATGAATGCAAAAACTGTTTCAATGGGCGGAAAAACTTTCAAAGAAGGAGATGTTTTAAGCTTAAACGGAACAAAAGGAACAGTTTACGAAGGAACAGTTGCAACAATCAATGCTTCTGAAAACGAATTGTTCAAACAATTTATGCAATTGGTTGATAAATATAGAACAATGGGCGTTAGAACAAACGCAGACAATCCAAAAGACGCACAACAAGCCATAGACTTTGGAGCAGAAGGTATAGGATTGTTTAGAATTGAGCACATGTTCTATGGAGAAAATTCAGAAAAACCATTAGCAATACTAAGAAAAATGATTCTTTCAGGTTCAACAGAAGAAAGAAAGAAATGGTTGAGCGAATTATTACCATACATCAAACAAGCCGTTAAGGGAACAATGCAAGTGATGAACGGAAAACCAGTAACCTTCCGTTTGATTGACCCACCATTGCATGAATTTGTGCCACACACACAAGAAAACGTAGAAGCCTTAGCAAAAGAATTAGGAATCAATAGCGAAGAATTAAATAAGAGAATCGTAGCATTGGAAGAAGTGAATCCAATGATGGGATTACGTGGAGTGAGATTAGGAATCACATATCCAGAAATCACAGAAACACAATTCAGAGCATTATTTGAAGCAGAATCAGAATTAAGAAAAGAAGGCTTTGATCCACACTTAGAAATCATGGTTCCATTGACAATTTCTGTAACAGAACTTAAACATCAAAAAGCAATTTGCGATAGAGTACACGCAGAAGTTGAAGCAGCAACAAATTCTAAGATAGAATATATGTACGGAACAATGATAGAAATCCCAAGAGCAACACTTGTAGCAGACAAAATTGCAGAAGTAGCAGATTTCTTCTCATTCGGAACAAATGACTTGACTCAAATGACATTCGGATTCTCTCGTGATGACGTAAATGGCATTCTTGAAACATACCAAAGCGAAAAAATAATTCCTGCCGATCCATTCCAAACATTAGATCAAGAAGGAGTAGGACAATTAGTTACTTTGGGCGTTCAAAGAGGTAGAGCAACAAAACAAAATCTTAAAGTAGGAGTTTGTGGAGAACACGGAGGAGATCCAGAATCAGTTAAATTCTTCTTCAAAAACGGAATGAACTACGTTTCTTGTTCACCATTCAGAGTACCGGTTGCAAGACTTGCAGCAGCACAAGCAGCAGTAAGCGAAAACAAATAAGACTTAAAAACAATAAAACCAAAAAGGCGATTGAAATTATTTCAGTCGCCTTTTTTAGTTTGTACAATAAAGAGAAGATAAATTAGTTTCCCCACCACTTAACGCCAAATGCGTGCGATATTTTCGGCAAAGAAAATCTTAGTCCGAAATTTTGAAAATATAAGCCCTTAACTAAAAGCCACTAAATCAAAGACTTAACTCTTTAAGACTTGATTTGCTCAATTTTTTCTATGATTTAGTGCGACTTTTTCTTAGTTTTTCTTCATTTTTTATCGTGTTTTAGCAAATTTTCATCGGACCAAAAAAAAATTTCATCGGATCAAAAATTTTTTTCATCGGACCAAAATTTTTTTTGATCCGATCTCAATAAATTTTGCTCCGATTTGAGTGAATTTTGCTCCGATTTTTGCTTAATTTTCCTCAGACTTTTCAAAACCCTTGCGAAGAAAAATTTCGTAACAATAAATTTAATTTTCACAGCCTCGGAATGAAAGATTTTTTTCTCGGGTTTAAACTTTTTCTAAACCGATTTTGTTAGTTTAGCGAGGATTGAAACAAAACTAATCCTTCGTTTAAAAAAAAGTATTATTAAATTAAATTTAAGAGTTATGGCGATTCAGTTCGTTAAAGTCAAAAGAAACATTCTTTTTGGCGACAATCCGGGCGAGAGATACATCGCAAGAATTGTAAGAGAGCAATCTGTCGATTTAGACTACATTGCTGAACAAATTGCAGGGGCTTCCACTATGAGCAAAGCCGATGTAATGGGAGTTTTACAGCAATTACAAGTAGAAATGAGTTATCACCTTTTGCGTGGTGCAAGTGTTAGACTTGGGCTTCTCGGCACTTTCACTCCAAATTTGCGTGCCAAATCACAAGCAGATGCAGAATCGGTGAAGGCAGACACGATTAAAGGCTTACACATCGCCTTTCGCCCTTCGCCTTGGCTGACAAGCAAAATCAAAGGTGCGAGATTCAACTATGTTGATACGACAATCAAAAGCATTGTCCAAAGCACAAACGCATCAGACGGCGACCCGCAAATGATGGACGCACTCCTTGACAAGAGAGAGCGTAGAGCAAAAAAAGAATTGACAGAAAAGTAATTCAAAAACTCATTTCTTTTAAACCGCAGATTAACTCTGCGTTTTTTTTGTGCTTTAAAAAATTTGTTTTAACTTTGTGGGCTGAAAATTTATTGACGTAAAAAAGCGTTTTTGCTTATTTTTGGTGATCTGAAATCCGCAAAATTTCAATCATTACTAACCAAAAAATAAGGAAAGAACGCTCACGAGTATATCGTGGGCTTTTCTTATTTGGTTAGTTAGGTAATGCGGAACCTCAGATTACGATAAGACTAAGTCCACGTCTTTTTTAATGTCTTTTCATTAAGCAACAATTTAATTATTAACAAATAAAAATTTAAAAAAATGAAAAGATTATTATTCTTTATTTGCACTCTATTATGTGCAAACGTGCTTTTGGCACAAACAACGTTTTGGGTCGGAGAATTACAATACGAGGTAACATCAACAAGTTCTGCAGAAGTAGAAGTTAATGATGCCTATATTTATATCTCAGTAGCAAATATACCTGAAACAGTTAGTTATGATGGAATAACGTATAGTGTAACCGCAATAGGAGATAATGCTTTTGCGGGTTGTTATCAATTGTTAAATATCACTATTCCTAATAGTGTTACTACAATTGGCAATTATGCCTTATATGGTTGCAGTAGCTTACAATATATTATTATTCCTAACAGTATTACTACAATTGGCAATTATGCCTTTGCTAATTGTACTGAATTATTTGTAATAATGAGTTTATCAAACACAGCTCCTACACTTGGTAGTAATGTCTTTGATAACACTCCTGAATCTATTGATTTGTATATTCTTTTAGATAGGTATCAAGATTATTATAGCTGGGGATTAAATATGATCTTATTAGATAATGGAATATGGTATTCTCTCTCTGATAATAATGAGGCTATAGTACATGGCACTTCTACTATTGTTTATGATATTGTTATTCCAGATAGTCTTTCTTGCAATACAATATCTTTTCCTGTTACTTCCATTGGAAATAATGCTTTCTATGATTGCAGTAGTTTAACTTCTGTTAGTATTCCTAATAGTGTTACTTCTATTGGATATCAAGCATTCTATGGTTGCAGCAGTTTAACTTCTATCAATATTCCTAATAGTGTTACTTCTATTGGAGATTATGCGTTTTATAATTGTAGTAGTTTAGTAGACGTATATTTACCATCAAATAATGCAACTATTCCATCAAATGCATTCAGCGGGACAGGAGAAAGTTTTAAAATAGACGATGTGTATTACGGGGTAGGGAACACTACATTAACAGTTGGACCATATATTTTTAATAACATAGGTTTTACAAGATTTCATTTAGGTGAAAATATATATGGAATCTCAATAACAGGAGTAGGAATAATAGATTGTGAAGAAACTAAAAGTGGTATATTAAATATACCTTCATCAATAACAATAAACGACATTGTATATAGTGTTACTACTATTGAATCAGAAGCGTTCAAAGATTGTAGTGCTTTAACTTCTGTCAATATTCCTAATAGCATTACTTCTATTGGAAATAGTGCTTTTGAGGATTGCAGTAGTTTAACATCAGTTACTATTGGTAGTGATGTTGCTTCTATAGGAATTAAAGCATTCAAAGGTTGCAATGGTTTAACAATTCTTAACTTTAATGCTATAAATTGTAATGATTTTAACATTAATACTGAAAATGAACTTCCTTTTTATAACTGTCCTATCAATACAATAAACATTGGCGATAGTGTACAAAGAATACCTAATTATTTTGCTTATAGTCATTACTCTTTAGATACTCTTAATATAGGTAATAGTGTTACTTATATTGGAATGTTTGCATTTTATGGTTGCCATAGTTTAAATGTAGTTACTATTCCAGAGAGTGTAACGACTATAAAGGATGCTGCTTTTGGCAACTGTTCGTTGTATATTCTAAATTTTAATGCAATTAATTGTCAATTTGATTTGTTACAATATTTAGTTTTTCCGACCACAATTACAAGTGTTAATATTGGAGAAAATGTTCAACGTATTCCTAATTATTTTCTTCAAGAGACAGAAATATCTTCGATTACTATTCCAAATAGTGTAACTGATATTGGAAATTATGCATTTTATAATTGTGGTGATTTAACTTCTGTTACTTGTTTTGCAGATTATCCCCCTTTCTTAGGCACAAATGCTTTTGCTAATACGTCATCTAATAAAACACTTAATACTTCTTTTTGTAGTATAGGAAGTTATTCATCATCTTCTTGGAATGATTATTTTGATATAAAAGTAGAACATGAAGGATTTGAGTATGAAGTAAGTGATAATGAATTTACTATTGTAGGTTGTGATCCAACTTTTACTTCTATTGAAATACCTTCAAATATATCAAATGATGGATGCTCTTATACTATAACCTCTATTAAAGATAGTGCATTCTATAATTATAGTAATTTAACATCTGTTACTATTCCTAATTCTATTACTTCTATCGGAGATTACGTTTTTTATGGTTGTAATAATTTGACGAATTTAAACTATAATGCTATAAATTGTGAAGATGGTAATTCTTTTACGGGGTGTCCTATAACTACAATAAATATTGGTGAAAGTGTTCAAGTAATACCCGAAGATTTCGCCCGTGATTTAAGTGTTTTATTAAGTGTTAATATTGGAGAGAACGTAACTTCTATTGGAAGTGGAGCGTTTAATGGTTGTTCTTTCTTACAAAATATTACTTGTTCAGCAACAATTCCACCTATTATCGCTGATAATACAGTGTTTCCTTATCCTAATACAGCAACATTAACCGTTCCTTGCGGTACGTTGGCGTCTTATTCTGCTTCTACATCTGTATGGAATATGTTCTTTATGAGTAGAATTTTGGAAGATTGTGACGAAGATTATTCTATTGATGTTACTGTAAATAATAGTACGTATGGAAATGTTGAAATAGTAATTAACAATAATACAGCAACGCTTACAGCAACCGCGAACAATTGTTATCAATTTGTAAGTTGGAATGACGGAAATACAGATAATCCAAGAGTTGTCAATATTTTAAGCGACACAAGTTTCATTGCAACTTTTGAAGAAATAAATTTCAATGCAGAACTTTCTGCAACAATTTGTCAAGGACAAGTTTACAATGAAAATGGATTTAACGTAAGTGAAGCAGGTGTTTATACACAAACTCTTACTTCTATAAACGGTTGCGATAGTATTGTTACGCTTACTTTAAATGTTAATCCTATTTTTGATACAGAACTTTCGGCAACAATTTGTCAAGGTCAAGTTTACAATGAAAATGGATTTAACGTAAGTGAAGCAGGTGTTTACACTCAAACATTAACCTCTGTAAACGGTTGCGATAGTATTGTTACACTTACTTTAAATGTTAATCCTACTTTTGATACTACTATCAATGCAACAATAAATCCGGGAGAAACTTATGCTGAATTTGGTTTCAACGAAAGTGAAGCTGGTACTTACGTTCAAAATCTTCAAACAGAGTTTGGTTGCGATAGTACTATTACTTTGATTCTTTCGGTTAATTCTTCTTTATTGGAAGCTGAGTTTGAAGAAATTTCTTTCTTCCCTAACCCTACAAACAGCAAAGTTATTTTCAGTCAGATGATAGAAAAGATTGAAGTGATTGACCTAAGTGGAAAGGTTATCTTTACTTTCAGAAACGAAAGCGAAATAAACATTGAGCAATTGCCTGCGGGAGTTTATTATCTAAGACTAACAAACAACGAAAAGCAAACTTTAAGAAAACTTATAAAGGAATAAGAAAATAAATTAAAAACAAAGGTTCCGCTCAATTAAGTGCAGATTTGGTAAAGGTAGGCACTATCACAAGGCTGAAAGTCTCTTATAGACCATCGTCTTACCTTAGTAAAAAACTCAAAAACGCCAAGTACACGCTTGTTGATCCCGAAATCAAGGGTGTTGTAGAAAGGAGCGTAACCGCACCGCAAGAAACAAGCGAAACAAACTCCGCTGAACCGCAACAAACTCAACGGAGAGAAAAAAGAAAGTCAAGAAGTAAATATACAAAACATTGCTTTCAAAACCGCAGAGTTAATCTGCGGTTTTTTTGTGCTTTAAGAAATTTGTCTTAACTTTGTTATCTGAAATTTTATTGAGGAAAAAAATAATTAGAAACATAAAAACAAAAAGAAATGAAAAGATTATTATTCTTTATTTGCACTCTACTATGTGCAAACGTGCTTTGGGCACAAGATTGGTTTTGGGTTGGAGAATTACAATATGAAGTAACGAATTCAACTACAAATCAAGTAAAGGTTTATGCTGCTGATGCATCAATTACAACAGCAAATATTCCTGCAACAGTAACACATTATAATACTACTTATACTGTTACTTCAATTGGAAACAATGCGTTCGCTTATTGCAGTAATTTAACTTCTGTTACTATTGGTAATAGCGTTACTTCAATTGGAGAATTTGCGTTCGCTTATTGCAGTAGTTTAACTTCTGTTACTATTCCTAATAGCGTTACTTATATTGAATTTGGTGCGTTCAGAAATTGCAGTAGTTTAACTTCTGTTACTATTGGTAATAGCGTTACTTCTATTGGAGGTTATGCGTTCGCTTATTGCAGTAGTTTAACTTCTATTGATATTCCTAATAGTGTTACTATTATTAGAGATGAAGCGTTCAGAGATTGCATTAGTTTAACATCTATTACTATTCCTAATAGTGTTACTTCTATTGGAAGTTATGCGTTCTATTATTGCAATAGTTTAACTTCTGTTACTATTGGTAATAGTGTTACTTCTATTGGATCTGGAGCGTTCGACTATTGCATTAGTTTAACTTCTGCTACTATTGGTAATAGTGTTACTACTATTGAAGATTGGGCGTTCTCTAATTGCCGTAGTTTAACTTCTATTGATATTCCTAATAGTGTTACTTCTATTGGAGATTATGCGTTCTTTGATTGCAGTGGTTTAACTTCTGTTACTTTTGGAGAAAGTTTGGCTGAGATTGGAGAGAATGCTTTTGCAACTTCTTCTTTATTGCAAAACATTACTTGTTTAGCAACAATTCCTCCAACTCTTCAAGGAAGTAGCGTATTCCCTAATCCTAATACTGCAACATTAACTGTTCCTTGCGGTAGTTTAGATGCTTATTCTGCTCCTACTTCTGTTTGGAATATGTTATTTACAGACAGAATTGAGGAAGATTGTGGTGGAGAAACTGGTTTGGAAGATTTGAATGCTGTTGAGATTTCTTTCTTCCCTAACCCTACAAACAGCAAAGTTACTTTCAATCAAGCGATAGAAAGAATAGAACTTATAGACCTTACAGGAAAAACTCTTAGAACTTACGAAAACGAAAGCGAAATAAACATTGAGCAATTGCCTGCGGGAGTTTATTATCTAAGACTAACAAACAACGAAAAGCAAACTTTAAGAAAACTTATAAAGGAATAAGAAAATAAATTAAAAACAAAGGTTCTGCTCAATTAAGTGCAGAACCTTTTCTGTCATTATGAAAAAAAATAAAGTATTATTCGTTAAGATAAATTGCTAATCTTTTGCAGTGTTCGCTTGCTCTTATGCGTTTTAGTGCTCTTTCTTTGATTTGTCTTACTCTTTCGCGAGTTAGGTTTTGTGAAACTGCTATTTCTTCTAATGTCATTCCGTGTGCCATTCCTATTCCGAAGAATTGATAGATTATACTGCGTTCTTTTTCGTTTAGTTCTGAAAGAAGCATTGCTATTTCGGTTGATAGGCTTTCTTTCATCATAGAATCGTCCGTTGCTTTGGCGTCTTCTTCTACGTAAACGTCAATTAAATTCAAGTCTTCGTCTTGTATTAACGGTGCGTCCATAGAAACGGGTTTGTATCCTATGTGCATTGTTTCTTTTACTTTGTCAAAACTTAAATCCATAAACTCTGCAAGTTCTTCGTCAGAGGGTGTGCGTTCTAACTGTTGCTCTAAGAGTGATGAAGATTTCTTTAATTTATTTAAAGCACCAACTTGATTGAGTGGGAGACGAACCATTCTTGATTTTTCGGCAATTGCTTGAAGTATGCTTTGACGAATCCACCACACAGCGAATGAAATGAATTTGAATCCTCTTGTTTCATCAAATTTTTGTGCGGCTTTGATAAGTCCAATGTTTCCTTCGTTGATTAGATCCGGTAGACTCAATCCTTGATTTTGGTATTGTTTTGCAACGGATACGACAAATCTTAGGTTGGATTTTACTAATTTCTCTAAGGCTATTTGATCTCCTGCTTTTATTCTTTGGGCTAATTTTACTTCTTCTTCGGGTGAAATTAACTCTTCTTTGCTTATGTCTTGAAGAAATTTGTCTAAACTTCCTATGTTACGATTTGTAATTGATTTTATTATTTTTAACTGCCTCATATCTCTTCCTTTTTTTCTTTAAGCTGGACTTTATCAACGTGCAAAGGTATAATGTAAAACAAATCTCTGCAAGTAGATATTCTAAAAGTTAATAACCAACTTATTAACAATTTACTTTTTGATTATCTCTGTGTTTCCGTTTTCGTTTAATAGGGTTACGGTTTTTTCTATGGTGTTTTCCCCTCGTTTTATTTCAACTTTTACTTTGTCGCCGGGGGATAGTTGTGATAATACTTCGTTTAATTCGGAGTAGGTATTAACTTCTTTGTTTTCTATTTTGGTTATTATATCGCCTGCTTTAATTCCTGCTTTGTATGCTCCTGCATCTTGTATTACTTCTGCGATATAAATTCCTTTTAGGCTGTTTACTCCACGACTTTTTGCGATGTCAGAATCTGTTTCTGCAAAATGTACGCCTAAGTGTGCTTTTTGTGTTTGTCCGTATTTGATTAAATCTCTTGTAACTTTTTTTACTATATTTGATGGTATGGCAAATGAATATCCTGTGTAGGTTCCTGTTGAGGAGGCAATTGCTGTGTTGATTCCAATCAGTTCTCCTTTAAGGTTTACTAAGGCTCCGCCACTATTTCCTTGGTTTACGGCTGCGTCTGTTTGAATAAAACTTTCTATTGGAGTCTCGTGCATTCTGTTTCCCCATATATTTAGATTTCTTGCTTTTGCTGAAACAATTCCTGCTGTAACAGTAGATGTGAGATTAAAGGGATTGCCAACAGCGAGTACCCATTCCCCAATTTTTACTTCATCACTATTTCCAAATTGTAAAGGTGTGAGGTTTGTGGTTTCTATTTTGATAACTGCAAGGTCGCAAGCAGGGTCGTTTCCTATAAGGATAGCGTCAAAAATCCTTTTATCGTTTAAGATAACTTTGATTTTTTCTGCGTTTTGTACTACGTGGTTGTTGGTGATTATGTAACCATTTTCTTGAATGATTACTCCCGAGCCAGAGGTGTGGTAAACTCTTTGTTGAATCTGTGGCGGGAGGAAGAAAGAGAAGAAATCGTCATAGTAAATTGATTGTTCTGTTGCTTCACATTGAATATGCACAACAGAATGTATGCTTTTTTCTGCTGCAAATGTGAAATCGATATTTGGATTGAATTGTGCTTTTGAATTAATACTTGAAATTACTGCAATAAATAGCAGGAAAAAAATCTTGAACTTTGTGTTTTTCATATTTTTTGTTTTTAAATATTAACGTAAATTATTTAAAAAATTGTGCTATTGTCAAAATAATACTTAACTTTGCAGGTTAATAAGATAAAGTAAATAAATCTTAGAAATGATAAACAAAGATAACTATTGTATAATAATGGCTGGCGGAATAGGAAGCCGCTTTTGGCCACTCAGTAGGACGAAAAAACCAAAGCAATTTATAGATATATTGGGAGTAGGTGAGACTCTTTTGCAAATGACTTTTAAAAGATTTGAATCAATTTGCCCAATTGAAAATATATACATTGTAACAAGCAGACTATATAAGGATTTGGTTTTGGAACAATTGCCAATGGTAAATCCAGAAAGTATTATCACCGAACCAATAAGAAGAAATACGGCTCCATGTATTGCATACGCTAATGCGAAGATTAAAAAGAAAAATCCTAACGCAAAGATTGTTGTTGCACCAAGTGATCATCTTATACTCAATCAAGAAGAATTTACAAAGAAAATAGAATTAGGCTTTTCAATTGTTGAAAAAGAAGATGTATTGATAACGCTCGGTATTGAACCAACTTATCCTAATACGGGATTTGGTTATATTCAATATACTGATGATGATAAATTGTCTTCGGAAGCAAAGAAAGTGAAGTTATTTACTGAAAAGCCTGAATACGAAATGGCTGTGCAGTTCATAAAAAGTGGTGATTTCTTATGGAATGCAGGTATTTTTATTTGGTCGTTGAGGAGTATAGAAAACTCAATGATGGAATTTTTGCCCGAAATATATGAGTTGTTTAATCAAGGCAAGGATTTCTACGACACAGAGGAAGAAGATGATTTTATTGACGTAACTTATTCGGCTTGTCCTTCAATTTCCATAGATTATGGTGTGATGGAAAAAGCTTCAAATGTATATGTGATACCATCTTCTTTTGGTTGGAGCGATATAGGTACATGGAATGCTTTGTATGAACAAAGAGAAAAAGATGCAGATGCAAATTCTTTTATAGGAAGAAACGTTATGACATACGAGGTGAATAATTGCTTAATCAATACTCCAAAAGATAAATTAGTAATTCTTCAAGGATTAGATGATTATATCGTGGTTGATTCTGATGATGTGCTGATGATATGTCATAAAAGCGAGGAACAAAGAATTAAACAATTTGTAACAGATGTTGAAGTAGAAAAAGGAACAGATTATTTATAAAAACATATATAAAAAGTATGGAAAACATAAAGAGAATAGAAATAGTAGATTTGTTTAAGGAAACAATAAAAGAGACAATTGGTCAAGAAATTTGCGTAAAAGGTTGGGTGAGAACCAAAAGAGGTAATAAAAGTGTTGCATTTATTGCTTTAAATGACGGATCTACCATAAAGAATATACAAATCGTTGCAGATGTAGAAAAATTCTCAGAAGACTTATTAAAAAGAATAACAACAGGAGCGTGTTTAAAGGTAAACGGTCTTTTAGTTGAGTCAATGGGAAAGGGACAAAGTGTAGAAATTCAAGCAAACAGCATAGAAATTTACGGAGAAGCTGATGTTGAAACTTATCCTTTGCAAAAGAAAGGACATACATTAGAGTTTTTAAGAGAAATAGCACACTTACGTCCAAGAACTAATACTTTTTCAGCAGTTTTTAGAGTAAGACACGCAATGGCTTATGCAATTCACAAATATTTCAACGATAGAGGATTCTTTTATTGGCATTCACCTCTAATAACTGCAAGTGATTGCGAAGGAGCAGGCGAAATGTTCCAAGTAACTACCTTAGATCTTGAAAATCTTCCAAAGATTGATGGAAAAATAGACTATTCACAAGATTTTTATGGCAGACATACATCTCTAACTGTAAGCGGACAATTAGAAGGAGAGTTAGGAGCAATGAGTTTAGGAAAGATTTATACTTTCGGACCTACATTCCGTGCAGAAAACTCAAACACTCCACGTCACCTTTCAGAGTTTTGGATGATAGAACCCGAAATGGCATTCTATGAAATCGAAGATAATATGGATTTAGCAGAAGACTTTATTCAATATCTTGTAAGATACGCATTAGAAAACTGCCAAGACGATTTAGAATTCCTTCAATCAATGTATGATAAAGAGTTAATGGAACGCCTACGCTTTGTTGTAGATAATAAATTCGTTCGTTTAACATATACCGAAGCCATAGAAATTCTTTCAAAGGCTAAACAAAAATTTGAATTCCCTATTCACTGGGGTGTAGACCTACAAAGCGAACACGAAAGATACCTTGTAGAAAAACATTTTAAATCACCTGTAATCCTAACCGACTATCCAAAAGAAATAAAAGCCTTTTATATGAAACAAAACGAAGATGGAAAAACCGTAAGAGGTATGGACGTGTTGTTCCCTCTTATTGGAGAAATCATAGGAGGCTCACAAAGAGAAGAAAATATGGACAAACTACTTGCGAGAATGGCAGAAGTAGGAATAGAAGCAAAAGATATGGATTGGTATCTTGATACACGTAGATTCGGATCAGCACCTCACTCAGGATTTGGTTTAGGATTTGAAAGATTATTGCTATTTGTAACAGGAATGAGTAATATCAGAGACGTAATACCATTCCCTCGTTATCCAAAGAACGCAAATTACTAATTTACAAGGTGGCAAAAAACCAGACACGCATAAAACAAATACAACGCCAAGCACTTTCCCCACTTCAAAGACTAAGTGGGGAATTGTTGGAGTTGCCTTCCGATGAATTAGAAAAGAGAATAGAAAAAGAAAAAGAAGAAAATCCATATTTAGAAGAAGAACAAGATTTCTCAACCCCTTGGTTTTATTCCCAAAACGACAATATACCAACAGCAGGAAGCAATTATAACGAACAATTAAGCATAAATACTCCTGCAACCGAGACATTAGCCGAAGATTTGCTTAATCAACTTAGTTTAAGTAATATAACCGAAGAAGAATACAAGATAGGAGAATTATTAATCGGTAATTTAGACGAAAGAGGGTATTTTACACGAAGCCTAACGGCTATAATAGACGATATTTATTTTGATACTTTTGAAGAAACAGATGTTAATCTCATTGAAAAAGTATTGAAACTAATACAGAGTTTTGAACCCGCAGGCGTGGGAGCAAGAAATCATCAAGAATGTCTTTACTTACAATTACAAAGACTTGATACAAAACAACCAAGTGTAGAAATATCAAAACAAATAATATTAAACTATTGGGAAGAATTTTGCAACAAAGACTTCAAAACACTTAAAGAAAAATTATCTTGTGAGGAAGAAGAATTAAAAACAGCCTTCAAACTAATACAGAACCTTAACTTATCACCAGGACAGATTGATAATCAAAATGAAAAAGAGCAATATATAACACCTGATGTGATAATGTGGAATAATAATGGACAAATAAAATACGTACTCAATAAAATTTCTAACAGAAAACTATATGTCAATCAAGATAGTCAAAAACTATTAAAAGCCTTAGAAGAAGAAAAGCACCCAAACAAAGAAACAATAAAATTCCTTAAAGACAAAATAGAATCAGCACAACTTTTCATAGATGCATACAATAGTAGAATGCAAACATTAGACACCTTTGTTCAAGAAATCATTTCTTACCAAAAAGAATACTTTCAAGAAGGAGATGTTATGGTGTTAAAACCTATGAAATACGAAGATATAAAAGAAAGAACAGGCTTTTCCGAATCAACAATCTCGCGGTTGGCAAATGATAAATATATGCAGACACATTTTGGTAACTTTAAAATAAAAAAACTCTTTACAAAATCTATTGAAAACGACAAAGGTGAAAGCGTATCTTCTGATACAATACGCAATATCATAACACAAAAAATAAAAGACGAAAATCCCGATACGCCACTAACCGATCAAGAAATCCAAAATCAGCTACAAGAACAAGGAATCACACTATCAAGACGCACAATTACCAAATATCGAAAACAAATAGGCATAGAATCAGCAGGGAAAAGAAAAAGTGAATAAGATGAAAACAAAAAATATAGTAACATACCTTATATTACTTTTTGTATTCGTTATTTCTCAGGCACAAAACTCTGAGAAAAAAGAAAAATCAGCATCACGAAGATTTGCCGATTCGCTTTATTATATACATACCATAAAACCAAAACAACAACAAGAAGAAAAAGAAGAGTTAAATAGCAAATTAGATATATCAAAAACACAAGATGCCAAAACAAAAGTTAAATCTACCTACACAACCTCTAATGCAAAAATACCATCTTCCACATTATACGAAAGCACTTGGTATAACGAAAGAGTAAAAGTACCATCTTTTTCTTTCAAAGACATACCCGATGAAATAATACTAAGGTTGATAGATCCCGATAAAGGAAGAAATTTTTGTTTTCCAATAAAGAAACGAAAAAGTTCCTCATACGGTTGGCGATGGGGCAGACCTCACTCAGGAATTGACATAGCCCTCAACACAGGCGACCCGATTTGTGCAGCTTTTGATGGAGTTGTTCGATTAGCTAAGCCAAACGGAGGATATGGTAACTGTATCGTAATACGACATTATAATAATCTTGAAACCCTTTATGGACATTTATCAAAAATCAATGTAAAAGTAGGACAAGAAGTAAAAGCCGGAGACGTAATAGGCTTAGGCGGAAGCACAGGTCGTTCAACAGGTCCTCATCTTCACTTTGAATGCAGATTGATGTACGCATGTTTTGATCCGGAATGGATATTTGATTTAGAAACTTATAACATAAAAACATCATTTGTTAGAATTGACAAAAACTATTTTGGTGTAGAATCTTCGGAACAAAAAGCTAACAAAAAAGCTCGCAAATCCAACCTATCAAAAGTTGATAAATGTTTTGAAAACAAGCCATACGTTTCTCCAGCAACCCTAATTGCAAAAGAGAGAAAAAGAATTAAAGCAGGCGAAATACCACAATATGACACAAAAATCAATAGTAGAAAAAAATCAGCCCAAGAAGGACAACAATTTATCTATGCAAACAAAGGCGAAAAGCTGAAAGACATTGCAAAAAGATTCAAAATATCACTTGAAGACTTAAAAAAAATGAATCCCAATATACAAACAACAACATTAAAAGAAAAAACCAAAATCAGAATAAAATAAATTATGTCATCACAACTGAAAAATCTTTCGTCATATAATCAAGACGAAGTGCCCTCGGGCGAAAAGGAAATATTCGGAATAGTAGTTTCTGAATGGAATAGCCAAATCACAGATAGTTTATTAGAAGGAGCAGTAACAACACTTCTAAAATATGAAGTAGATGAAAAAGACATCGACATCATTCACGTTCCAGGAAGTTTTGAACTACCATTTGGAGCGGCAAAACTATTAGAAAAAAACAGAAGATTTAGTGCTATCATTTGTTTAGGCTGTGTTATTCAAGGCGAAACACGTCATTTTGATTTTATTTGTGACGCTGTTGCTAACGGAATAATGCAATTGCAATTAAAAGAAGAAATTCCAGTAATATTTGGAGTGCTTACAACAAATGATTTACAACAAGCAATAGACAGAAGTGGAGGAAAACACGGTAATAAAGGAGTTGAAGCCGCTATAACAGCGTTAAAAATGGCTGCACTATGAAAAACAAAAAGATAATCTTTTACGGAACACCAGAAATCGCAGCCTACCAACTCGAAAAACTTCATTTGAATAAATATAATATTATTGCAGTAGTTACTCAGCCCGATAAACCATCAGGCAGAGGACAAAAAATAAATTATTCTCCTGTAAAACAATACGCAATAGACAATAACTTACCATTATTTCAACCAGAAAAACTCAATCACCCCGATTTCATAAATCAAATCTCAGCCTTGCAACCAGATATTCAAGTAGTATTGGCTTATCGTATGATTCCAAAAAGCATTTACTCACTTGCAAAGTATGGAACATTTAATTTGCATACATCTCTCTTACCACAATATCGTGGAGCCGCTCCAATAAATTGGGCAATCATTAACGGAGAAACTCAAACAGGTATGACAACATTTTTGTTGAATGAAAAAACCGATGAAGGCGAAATTTTACTTCAACAAACAATAGAAATAGGAGAGGAAACCACAGCAGGAGATTTGCACGATGAAATGATGTATAAAGCCTTTGACTTGATTGAGCAAACAATAGAAAAACTTTTATCAGAAAATCTACAAACCATTCCACAAATTCAAAGCGAAAATCTAAAACCTGCCCCAAAAATTTTCAAAGAAACCACAGTGATAAATTGGAATGAAAAAGGGGAGAAGATAATCAACCTAATTCGAGGAATGAGTCCATATCCTGCTGCTACAACGCAGTTTATGGACAAAGCAGATGGAAAGATTTATCAATTTAAAGTATTTAAGGCAAAATTTATTCCAAGAGAAAATAAAGAAAATCTTTGTGGAATTTTTAAAATTCAAGACAAGGAAACAATAACTGTTAGTTGTCTTGATGGTTTAGTACAATTATTTGATTTGCAATTAAGTGGAAAAAAACGAATGCCAGCAAAAGAGTTGATAAAAGGTTTGAAACTAACATCAGAAGTCTTAGAAATAAAAAAATAAAGCAAAGAAATATTTTTTTTAAACAAAGAAAAAAATAAATTTCTCTTTGAAAAATTTTGCTAATATTTGAAAAATATTTACATTTGCACCGATTTAGTTCAAACAAATTAAAAACCAAATAGATATGACAAAAAAAGAATTTACTGACAAAATGGCTGAAAGAGCCGGAATGTCAAAAGCAGATGCACAAAAAGCATTTGACGCATTTTTAGGGGTAACAAAAGAATATTTACAAGCAGGAGAAAAAGTATCATTCTTAGGATTCGGAGCATTTTCTGTACAAGAAAAAGCAGAAAGAACTGCAAAAAATCCTCGTACAGGTGAATTAGTAAAAGTTCCTGCAAAGAAAGTTGTAAAATTCAAAGCAGGTTCTGAATTATCAGCAAATCTATAATTTTTTATGCGCTGTAAATTTTTAAGATAACAAGGACTACGAAAAAATTAGTAGTCCTTTTTATTTTAAATTATGTATTCAGTAGGACTAACAAGCGGAATAGGTTGTGGAAAAACATTAATTGCCAAAGTATTCAATACCTTTGGAGTACCTGTTTTTAATTCCGATTTTCAAGCCAAAGAATTGTATAAAGACCCCAATTTTTTAGAGCTAATAGTCCACACTTTTGGGAATACAATCATTGAAAACGGAAAATTTGTACCACAACGCTTAGCCGATATTGTCTTTAACGACACACAAGCCCTTAAAACCTTAAACGCACTTATTCATCCAAAAGTATTAGAGTGTTATAAACTTTGGCAAAGCCAACAAACTTCGCCTTATACCATTTTGGAATCAGCAATAATCTTTGAATCAAATTGGCAAAATCACTTTAACAAAATCATAAACATTACCTCGCCATTAGAAATTGTGATTGAAAGAGTAAAACATCGAGATAAAATTTCAGAAGAACAGATTTTACAACGCATAAATAATCAATTACCAACAGAAGAGAAAGAAAAATTATCAGATTACAATATATTTCACGACAATAAAACGATGTTATTGCCACAAATCATAGCAATACATAACGACATATTAGAAAAATCAAAAAAAATAGAATAATGAAAAAGACATTTCTTGTAATTATTTCACTCTTTATGAGTTTTAGTGCTTTTTCTCAATTAAGCACAGAAGAAAATCCTTACACTTACAAACTTGAAGGATTCAATTATCAAAACATTACAACACTTAAAGTTGATGCTCCTGACCTTCAACAAGTGATAGAAGAAGACTTAGAAAACGATAAGCAAAACAAAATGATGCGATTCGGAGTAATCATTCCCGTTTACAAAGACTTCTTTGAATTAGCTGATAAAAAACAAACCGCAGACGGCACAGTTTGGACACTATCAGTTGAAAGCCAAGATGCAGAAGCCTTAATATTCTATTCAGATAACTTTAAATTACCAAGAAGCGGTAAATTCTTTGTCTATAACCCTGAACGCACAAAAATATTAGGTGCTTTCACACAAAGAAACAATAATGAATTTAACACATTCGCAACAGAATACATAGAAGGTGAAAAAATAATCTTAGAATACTATCAACCAAACACAGAAATTGAACAACCACAAATCGAACTCACCGAAATAGGATACGCATATCGTGGAATCACAAAATTATCAGATGAATACCGTTCCTCAGGCGATTGTAACGTAAACGTAAACTGCTCCGAAGGCGACAATTATCGCAATCAACAAAGAGGAGTTTGCAGAATACAAGTGAGAATGAGTACTTATTACATCGGTTGGTGTACAGGTACATTGATAAACAATACAAACTACGATTTAAAACCATATTTGCTAACAGCCGCACACTGTATTGAAGATGTTGCATCAAGTTCTTATTACAGTCAATTTGTGTTTTATTTCAAATATGAAAACTCTGGCTGTGCAGTTACCTCGTCAGAACCAAGCCGTTCAAAGTCTTTAACAGGTACATCAGTAAAAGCATACGATAACACATACGGATCAAATGGTAGTGACTTTGCTTTATTACTTTTAAGCGATGATCCGCCAATGTCATACAGCCCTTATTGGTGCGGATGGGACAAAAGAAACCGCTCAGTCAGTCAAGGAGTAGGAATACATCACCCAAGCGGAGACGTAAAAAAGATTTCCACATTCACAACAAGTCTTCAAAACTCCTCATACGGCTCTTCATCAGCCACACACTGGTATGTAGATTGGGCAGAGACTGAAAACGGTTGGGGAATTATGGAAGGCGGTTCTTCTGGCTCAGCATTATTCAACACAGACGGAAGAATAATTGGCTCACTAACAGGAGGAGCATCAGGATGCGATGTTCCAGCAAGTTATAAATATGATGTATATGGAAAAATGTCTTGGCACTGGTCTTCAAACGGCAATACAAATTCAAGAAAGTTAGATCACTGGTTAGATCCTTCTGAAAGCGGAGTAAATTACATTGACGGAATGGACTACAATTCATCACTTACTTCTATGAATCAAACAGAAAACCTTGTGAAACTTTATCCTAACCCAACAAAAGACGAAGTTAATATCACCCTTAATCAAATGATGGGAGAGACACAAATAGATATTTTTGACCAAGCAGGAAGAAAAATAGAAACTCACACAACCACAAATCCAAGTCTTACACTTAGTCTAAAACATCTAAACGAAGGAGTTTACACTCTTAAAATCACAAACAATAATTCAACACAAACACAACAAATCATATTAACTAAGTAAGTAAAATATGAAAATAAAGAAAATAAGTATAGTATTAGTATTACTTTTTTCAATCTTAGTTTCCTCGTGTGCAACATCAAGTCGAGGAACTAAGATGAAAAAAACAAGAAAAAGGAAATGTAATTGTCCAACCTTTACTTACGTAGCACCAACGCAAGAAAAAACATATTATGTATAAAGAAATAACCCACTTTAAAGGGCTAAATACATTAAGATTTATTGCAGCCTCTTTGGTGGTTCTTCATCATAGTGCAACAATTGGACGAAAATATGAATTATTTAACATAGAAAATTTCAGTTTGTTTAGAAACGGAGCAAACGCAGTTAGTTTCTTCTTTGTGTTAAGCGGATTTCTAATAACATATCTTTTACTAAAAGAAAAAAAACAAACAAAAACAATCAGTATAAAATCATTTTATCTAAGGAGAGTAAAGAGAATTTGGCCTCTTTACTTTCTTTTGATTTTTATAGGCACTATTTTCCTACCATTTTTCTTCTCCTTGTTTAACATAGACTATCAAATGCCTTACACACTCTCTCAAACATGGTATTATTTCCTTTTCTTCTTTCCAATACTCGTTCTTTTTAATTACGGAAACCACTTTTTAGAACCCTTATGGTCAATAGGAGTAGAAGAAGTCTTCTATTTAATTTGGGCACCCTTATTTAAATTTATCAAAAAAAGCCTTATACCAATCCTATTGATTATAATAATAAAACTAAGCCTTGCAATCTATATACAAATACAAGGCATAGACACATCAACTAACCTTTTTGCATTTCTAATTCATAATTATAGCTTTGAAACAATGGCGATAGGAGCCTTAGGAGCTTATCTTTTATTTACCACCCCCCCTATAAACAATTGGAAAACAGCGTATTGTTAAGCCGACCTGTGAAATATTTTATCTATATCCTCACAATAATTTACCTTTGCTTTAACATAAATATCAATAATCCAATTTGGAATGCTATTTTCAAAACTCCCGTACTTTCACCCTTAATTGTGTCTTTTCTTTACCTCTATATAATAATCTCATACACCCTTTCCTTTAAAGAAAAGAAAGAAAACAAAATTCTATTTCTATTAGGCGAAATCTCCTACGGCATATATATGTATCACATGGGCGTAATGTTTTTCACAGTCCTTATATTCACAAAACTAAAAGCCTATATCCCAAGTAGTTTACTAATAATAACCTTTCTAATCACAGTCTTTATTCTCACAATTCTAATATCCTATCTATCAAAACGTTACTTCGAGAATTTTTTTTCTAAGAAATAAAAAAATAAAACAAAGAAATAATTTTCTAAAACAAAGAAATATTTTTCTAAAACATAGAAATATTTTGCTCTTTCTTTGTTTTGATAATTGCTGTTACAAATATAATGATTATTTTTGCATAGAACTATATTTTAATCGTTTATGAAGCAGGAATTAACAATAGAAAATCTAATAGAGAGTGCAAGAGAATTTTGCCAAAAAGAAAGTGGCGTTTTTAGAAATGAATTATTTGGAGTAACAGATGGTAAAGCCGTTGGTACTTTTGTTGAACAATTGTTTAAGAAATTCCTGTCTCAACGATATGATTTAACGATAGGCAGTTCTGCTAACGGATTATATTTGCCATCATTAAACACTGATATTAAAGTTACTTCAATTAAACAACCGCAATCAAGTTGTCCTTATAAAGATAGTAAGCAAAAAATATATGGATTAGGGTATAATCTGATAGTATTTGTATATAGAAAAGAAGATGATGCAAGAAAAAAAGAAGGAAAATTAGACTTCTTGTCTTGCGTCTTTGTAGAGGCTAAAAGAACTGCTGATTATCAAACAACGACAGGCTTATTAAATATCATTAATAACAATGGAAATGTTGATGATGTATTTGCTTTTTTATCAGATCACAAGATTCCTGCTGATGAAGTAACCTTATATAATATGGCAACAGAGATTTTGAATAATCCTCCTTTGATTGGCTATTTGACAATCTCGAATGCCTTACAATGGAGATTGCAATACGGAAGAATTGTAACGCTAAATGAAGAAGTAAAAGGTATTACCACTATTGTAAACTATGTTAATGGAAACAAATAATAAGATAGAATTTGGTGACTGGCAAACAAGTTTGGATTTAGCTCTTCAAGTATGTAAATTATTAAAAGAAACAGGAGTAAATCCCAAAGTAATTATAGAGCCAACTTGTGGAAAAGGAAATTTTATCTTGGCTGCTTTACAAATTTTTGAAGATATAGAAGATGTTTATGGAATAGAAATTTACAAACCATATATTGATGAATTAGAAAAAGGACTTCAACAGTATTATATAGCTAATTCCAATAAAAGTAAACCTACAATTCATTTGTATAATCAAAGCATTTTTAAATTTGATTTTGATGAAATAGAAAATGATTTAAGAGATAGAGAAATTTTAGTCTTAGGAAATCTTCCTTGGGTAACGAATAGTAAATTAGGAACAATTGGTAGCGATAATTTACCTACGAAAACAAATTTTAAAAACTTAGGAGGATTAGATGCTATGACAGGAAAAAGCAATTTTGATATAGCAGAATCTATTTGTTATCAGTTAATAAATTTCTTAATAGGTAAAAAAGCTCATATTTCTCTATTGTTGAAAAATTCAGTTGTAAAGAATATTTTATTTAGACAAGAAAAGTTTCCAATTTCTATTAGTAATATTCAACAATATAACATAGATGCTAAAAGAGAATTTGGAGCATCTGTTGCAGCTTGCTTGTTTTATTGCTTAGTTGATGAAAAATATAGTAAATGTTGTGGAATTAAGGATTTTTACACAAGAGATAAATTACAAAAATATGGTTGGGTAAATGAGAAATTTGTTTCTGATGTAGAATCTTATAAAGATAATTTATTTATAGATGGAGAATCTCAATTGGAGTGGCGTTCTGGAATAAAGCATGACTGTTCAAAAGTTATGGAATTAACTTTTGATGGTTCTAAATACGTTAATGGATATGGAGAAATGGTAGATATTGAAGAAGATTTGGTTTATCCATTATTAAAAAGTTCTGATATTAAAGAAGAAATCATTTCATCAACAAAAAAATATGTGATAGTTACACAACAATCTCCATCAGATGATACTCAATTTATAAGGTTTAAATATCCCAAAACTTATTCTTATTTATTATCTCATTCAAAAGAATTGGATAATAGGGCAAGTCGTGTTTATAAAAGACGTCCAAGATTTTGTATGTTTGGAATTGGTGAATATTCTTTTAAACCTTACAAAATAGCAGTCTCAGGATTGTATAAAAAAATCAATTTTTCAATTATAACACCCATAAATAACAAAAGTGTAATGGTAGATGACACTTGTTATATCTTAGGTTTTGATACATTAGAAGAAGCAAAAATGATACAAGAACTTTTGAATACTAAACAAGTTCAAGAATTTATAAAATCTATTGTCTTTACAGATGCAAAACGTGTAGTAAATAAAGAATTGTTGATGAGAATAGATTTATTGAAACTAATAGAATATCTATCAAACTTAGAAAAACAAGAAATGCAACAACATTATAAGTATTTAAAATCAAATATTATAACAACACAAATATCTTTGTTCTAAAATAAAATGATTAAATGTAAAATACTATGAAAGATACATGGAAAGAAATTGTAAGTGATTTGAGTTGTTTTTTAACTAATAATTCAAAGGAATCTGAATATCAAAGGGAAATTGAAAGTTGTTTGAAGCAATTAGGTTGGAAGAAATCAAATAATACAATGATTCCACAATACAATTTACATTTTGGTAGTGTAAATTCTCTACGTATTGATATTGTTCTTTGTAAAAATGAAATTCCTATTTTGCCTATTGAAATTAAAAGACCAAATGTTGGGTGCAAAACAAAAGATAAACAAATAACCTCTTATATGCGTCAATTAAAATCTAATATAGGCTTATATATAGGAGAGAATATTCAAATTTATTACGATGTTTCTAACAATTATAATGAAAATGCAATTAGCGTTTTTAAAGTTGAATTTTCAGAAGAAGATAAAAACGGATTGGTATTTTGCGATTTATTGAAATATGAATACTTTAATAAGGAAAGATTAGAGCAATTCTGCAAAGAGTGTTATGAAAAAAGAATCGCAACTAAGAATTTAGAACAACGTTTAACAGATTTTTTCTCTCCTGTCAATCAACAAGAAAATATAAAAACCTTAATCAAAAATAAATTTATTGAAGAAGGATTTAAAGAAGAGGATATAGAAAATGAACTAAAAGATATAGAAATCAATATTTCGTTGAAAGAAGAAAGCAAACAAACAGAACAGCCCTCAAAAAACAGAAGTAAATCTCGTGATAAGCACTTATTTAAAGGTAAATATTATTTTATGTGTCGTTTTGCTTTGGAAGTGATAAGAGATATTGTAAGAAAAAATCCAAAAATCACTTTTTCTGAATTAGAAAAGTTTATTCCTGAAGAATTGCAAAATAGAACTAATGGTGTTGTTGAAAGATTAGAAGATGTTAAAGCAAGGAAATTTGGCTCAAAAGATACGGGTAAGAGGTATTTTATGGAAGATGATGAAATAATTCACCTTTTTGATGGTACACAAGTCGTGGTTTACACTCAATGGGTTAGTTATGGTAATTTCAAAACATTTAAAAATGCAATAGAAAGGTACTATTCTATTGATGAAAAGGATTAGTAAATGATTTATTTTATTGTAAATCTTTTCTTTGTTTTTGTAAAGTCAAAGAAAAGGTTTATTTTTGTCGTTCAAAATGTTTAATAATTAAAAAATAATCAAAGATGAAAAGAATCACAACATTGTTATTATTAGCTATGTTTGCGTTTTCACCATTGGTAAAGGCAGACGAAGGTATGTGGTTGCTGATGTCAATTGACAAGCAAACATATAAAGAAATGAAAAAGAAGGGATTGAAACTTACTTCTAAGCAAATCTACGACATTAACAACGCTTCTTTAAAAGATGCTATCATTCAATTTGGTAGAGGTTGCACTGGAGAAATTGTTTCTGACCAAGGATTGATTTTAACTAATCATCACTGCGGTTATCCTCAAATTCAACAACACTCAACCGTAGAACATGACTATCTTTCTAATGGTTTTTGGGCTTACAATCAAAGCGAAGAATTGCCAAATCCAGGATTGATAGCAAAATTCTTTATTAGAATGGAAGATGTTACCGAAAAAGTTTTGAAAGGTGTAACAAATGATATGTCAGAGACTGAAAGAGCAAAAATAGTTCGTGCAAATTCAAAGAAAATCAAAGAAGAAACTGAAAAAGGCACAACTTACACAGCAGAAGTTTCTACAATGTTCAATGGAAACCAATATTGCTTGTTTGTTTATGAAGTTTACGAAGATGTACGCTTAGTTGGAGCTCCTCCTTCTTCAATAGGAAAGTTCGGAGCCGATACAGACAACTGGATGTGGCCTCGTCACACAGGCGATTTCTCGGTATTTAGAGTTTATGCCGATAAAAACGGAAAGCCAGCTAAGTATTCAAAAGACAATGTTCCTTTAAAACCAAAACATTTCTTGCCAATCTCATTGAAAGGTGTTAAAGAAAATGATTTTGTTATGGTTATGGGTTATCCAGGCACAACAGACCGTTTCTTAACCTCATTCGGAGTAGAGCAAGCAATGGATATTTACAACCCAAGTGTAGTAACAGCTCGTACAGCTTTAAGAAACGTAATGCAAGCCGATATGTTACAAGAGCCAAGAGTGAGAATACAATACGCAAGTAAGTTTGCATCACTTTCAAACTATTGGAAATTTTATCAAGGTCAAACTCAATGTTTAAAAAATCTTGATGTAAAAAGCACAAAGCAAGCATTAGAAAATCGTTTCGCAGAGTGGATTGAAAAAGACGCTAAAAGAAAAGCAGAATATGGCGAAGTATTACCAAATCTTGCATCTGCATACAAAGCAACAGGCGAATATGAACTATTAAGAGTTTATACAAACGAAGCAATTCTTAGAGGTGCATCAGTATTTACAATAGCAAGACAATTACGTCCGCTTGAAGAAGAATTATCTAAAAACGGAAAATCAGAAAAAGCAAAAGAAATTGCCTCAAAACTTAAAACCCAATTTGCAGGAGTATTTAAGGATTACAACATAATAACAGAAGAGAAATTATTTGCAGCAGGTTTGGACGTATATTTTAGAAATGTTCCAATCCTTCACCAATCACCAGAGTTTTTATCAAATGCTTTTGCTAACGGATATGACTTTAAGCAAATAGCAAGTGATATTTTTAAAACATCTCTTTTAGTTAATCAAGAAAGTCTTATGAAATTATTAGATAATCTTGATGTTACACAAATAATCAATGACCCTGCTTACATATTAACAAATCAATTCATTTCAAATCTTAATGAAAAACTTGCAAGTGTAAGAGAAGAAAGAGAAAGTCTAAATCGTTCAAATCGTTTATTTGTAAAAGGTGTTATGGAAATGGATAAAGACAAACACTTTGCACCAAACGCCAACCTTACAATAAGATATACATACGGTAGAGTACGTCCTTACGAACCAAAAGACGGAATTACTTACAAATATATCACAACTCTTGACGGAGTAATGGCGAAAGAAGATAACTCTTCTTGGGAATTTACCGTTCCTTCAAAACTTAGACTTCTTTATGAAAACAAAGACTATGGTCAATATGCAGAAAACGGAAGCGTTCCAGTAGCATTCATTGCCGATCTTGATATTACAGGAGGAAATTCAGGCTCTCCAACAATCAATGCCAAAGGAGAATTAGTCGGAATCGCCTTTGACGGAAACTGGGAAGCGATGAGCGGAAACATAGCCTTTAATCCAGATCTTCAAAGATGTATTTCAGTAGATATTCGCTACGTATTGTTCATAATAGACAAATACGCAGGAGCAACAAACTTGATAAAAGAAATGAAGATTGTAAAATAAATCAAAAAAGGGAGGCTAGAAACCTCCCTTTTTTAATATCTTTGCAAGAGAAAATAAAAGAGTATGAGCGAGATTGTAAAAACAGATTTAGCAGAACGTATAGAGCAATTGATAGAGGAAACAAAAAAACGAACAGTTGCGACAATAAATACTGCAATGGTTTATACCTATTATGAGATAGGGCGAATGATTGTAGAAGAAGAGCAAAAAGGAAAACTGCGTGCCGAATATGGAAAAGCTGTGTTAAAAGAACTCTCTATACGTTTAACAAATAAATTTGGAAAAGGCTTTTCTGTTGAAAATCTTGATAGGATGAGATATTTTTATAAAACATATTCCAAAACAAATTCGTCAACAGTGTTGACGAATTTACAATTTTCTCTTAGTTGGTCTCATTATTTGAAACTTATGCGTATAGATAACCCAGAAGAACGCAAGTTTTATGAAATAGAAGCAATAGAAAACAATTGGAGTTTGAGAGAATTGCAAAGACAATTTGATAGTTCATTATACGAACGCTTACAATTAAGTCGTGATAAAGAAGGAATAAAAGAATTGTCTCAAAAAGGGCAAATTATAGAAAAAGCAGAGGATGTTGTTAAAGACCCATATATTTTGGAATTTCTTGGATTGCAAGAATTACCTCAATACAGTGAAAGTGAATTAGAGCAACGTTTGATAGATAATTTGCAGACATTTTTATTGGAATTAGGAAAAGGATTTACTTTTGTAGGAAGACAAGTTAGGTTTACTTTTGATGAACAACATTTTAGGGTAGATTTAGTTTTTTATAATCGCTTATTAAAGGCTTTTGTATTGATTGACTTAAAGAGAGGTACGCTTAAACATCAGGATTTGGGACAAATGCAAATGTATGTAAACTATTACGATCGCTTTGTAAAGACAGAAGAAGAAAACCCTACAATAGGAATTTTGCTTTGCACGGATAAAAGTGATGCAATAGTAGAAATCACTTTGCCAAAGGACAATAATCAAATTTTTGCAAGCAAATATCAAACTTATTTGCCAAGTAAAGAAGAATTAAAACAACTTATAGAAGATAATCTTAAATAAATAAATCAAAAAGGGAGGCTAAAAACCTCTCTTTTTTAATATCTTAGATTTTATATCCGAAAGAAACCATCTTGTTTTTCGTTTTATCTTCTCTAATGTTGGTTCTCCGACAAATTCGTTTGCTAATTTGTGAAATTCCGTTTCGTTAATTTTTTCAAAAAATTCTTCTCTTTTTGGGTGGGGTTTTGCACTTTTTATAAGGGCTGTATTAGTTGCTAAAATATTTCTTAGTTTTGTTTCTCTAAAACAAAGAGATAATTTTTTAAAACAAAGAGTTATTTTTTTATTATAAAGAACTACTGCACTCACTCCTTTGTTGTCATCAATTTCTTGGTGAAAGCGATCAATCCCCCAATAGTCTGCAAGGCTTACGTCTGCTTTTGAAGTAAAATTCTTTGCAGGGCAGTGGTGGCAGGAGCGTCTTAAAAAGAGGTTTTGCAGAAATCCTCTCATATATATGTTGTCGTGAAGACTTTCTTTTAGAATGGTTTTGTCTTTTCCTTCAATTTTTAAATTAAATACTCTCCACGATTTGTCTTTGTTGCGAAATGATATGTTTTTTATGTCTTTTAGAGAAATATTCTTTCTTTTGCATACTTCTTCTAAGTATTTTTTCCAAACAAGTGGTGAAGTTACTCCGTGGCATACTACTTCTACTGCAATGAGATTGTCGTATTCTTTTCCAAGATATAGTTTTAGTCCTAAAACTTGGCAAGGTGTTCCGCTAAAAAGTACTAAACGATTTTCTATAAGGTGGTTTTTTACTTTTTTGTAGCAATCTCTCATATCGGATTGAAGATATTTTGAGCCAAGAAAGGGTAGGAGTTCTTCTTTTGTTTGTGCGAAGTCGTGAATTAAATGAAAATTTTCATCAAATCTTGCTCCGCAAACCACGCCTCCTTGTTCTAATACCATATTTGCAAGGGAAATAAAAATTCCTCCTGAAGATGATAGTTTTCTTTCTTCTTCCGAGTTGTTTTTTGCGGCGTATGCTATTGGTTCTATTTCGTTTTCTCTTTTTGGTGCAAGAATAGGGCAGACTTTTTCGCATAATCCGCATTCAATACAATTGTGTTTTGAAAGTCTTACTTGTAAAAATCCTTCTTTATCTTCTTTTAGTTCTAAGCATTGCTTAGGGCAAATGTTTACACAAGCACTACAACCACAACAATCTTCTTGTGATACTCTATTTATGATACACATTTTTATTTTTTCTTTAATTTGAATTTGGAGATTATGTTTTTAACCAAATCTTTCTCGTATTTGTTCATTGAGAATAACCAAAATAACGGAATATAAAGAAGAGAAAAAAATATAATTCCTATTATGAAACTTATCCAATTGCTAATTATTAAATTGTTTAAAAGATAAAGTGAGCCAAGGCTTAGAATAAATGGTATTATTGCCATTTTTATTATTTCTTTCCAAAAACTTATTATGTCTAAATCAACCATCTTTTGATAATATATGTTCATTATTAAGACGTGTCCTAAGAATAATGCACAAGATGTTGCAATCGCACAACCAATTACTCCATAATATTTTGTTAGAGGCAAACTTGCTACAAAACTTACAAGAGAAATTACAAGATAGAGAAGAGAACGAAAACGCATTTGATTTCTTGCTTGAAGAATGCTAATAGCCACGTTTTGAATTAAAGGAACAAGTAAAGGAAAAAAGAATAATAAACAAATATAATAAGCATCGGAATAGGAATTTCCAACCCATAATTCTATGAATTGACGTCCAAAGACTACGAAACCCGATAGAATGAAACTCATTACTATGAATTGAAGTCGTCCTGTGCGTATAAAGAGATCAGAAACTTGCTTTTCGCTGTTTTTTTGAGTGGTAAGGGCGGTTATTTTAGGCAGAAGTATTCCTGAAATTGCGGTTGAGAAAGACATATACATTTGTTGGATTTGTATTGCAATGCCATAGACCGCTACAAGTTTTGCTCCGCAATATATTCCAACGACACTTTGCCCTAAACTCCAATAAATTCTATCCATAATAACGTTTAGAAATACCCAAAACGAGTAAACGGAAACTTCTTTAAGCAAAGGTATGTCAAATCTTGCAAATCTGAATTTTATGTTTAATTTTTTCTTGCAGTAATAATAGTCTAAGAGAAGGGTTGCTACGTTAAAAATTGTTTGAACCACGACCATAGTTATTGCTTTGTAGCCGTACGAAAGTAAAACAACCATTACGATTGGGTTGAGAATGATTCTTGTTAGGTTAATCAATTTTTGAAAAACAAATCTCTCGTATGCAACAATTATAGAACGATAAACACTCATTACAAAGGTGAATGCAAGGTTGAAAATCAAAAGAATAAACATTATTCTAAGTTTTCCTAATTCCCCCTCGCTCATTGACTGACCAAAAAGCAAATCTATGTTAAAATAAATCACACCTCCGATTATTAAAGACACAAAAGCAATGATGGAAAAGATAATAAAAAACATTCCATACATCTTTCCGAGTTCTTTTTCTTTGTTTTCTGCTTTGAATTTTGCTGTATAACGTATCACAGCGTTGCCAAAACCTAAGTCAAGTACGGTAAGAGTGCTGATAATTGAGGCAACTAATGAATAAAGTCCGTATTCGGCTTGACCAAGTTTAAAAGTCATAAAAGGAGTGTAAAGCAATGCTATAACGCTGTTGAGAATCAGAGTTATGTATGAAAGTAATGCACCTGCTTTTATTTGATTCATAAGTTGTCGTTCTTTGTTTTAAGACTACAAAATTATAAAAAAATAAAGAAATATTTTGCAGATATTACAAAAAGTAGTACTTTTGCAGTGGGTAAGTCTTGTACGACCAGCTCCCTCTGAATCTCCCCAGGGCGGGAACGCAGCAAGGTAAGGAGGTTGTAGCGGTGCGATATAAGTAGCTTGCCCTTTTTTTATTTCCTTACTTTATTCCCAATTTGTTTAGTGCGTTTTTGTATTTCTCAGCGTTGCGATAATGCTCATTAGGTGTTACTGCAAAGTTATGATAGCCCGAAAAATCTTCCTTAGCACAGAAAAACATATAATTATGCTTTTGATAATTTAACACAGACTTTAAAGAAGAAATCTCAGGTAAGCAAATAGCAGTAGGAGGTAAGCCTTTATTTAAGTAAGTGTTGTAAGGCGATTCGGTTTGCAAGTGTTTGTACATCACTCTCTTGATTGTAAAATCTCCAACCGCATATTTAACCGTTGGATCGGCTTGAAGTAACATATCTTTCTCTAAACGATTGATGTAAACTCCTGCAATTGTTGATTTTTCCTCGTTCTTATTTGTTTCTTCCTCTACAATTGAGGCTAAAACTACTATTTGATGACGGCTAAGTCCTATTTTCTTCATTTGATTTTCTTGACTTTCCCACCATTTATCAGCCTCTTTTTCTAATCTTTCAAGCAAACTCTCTGCTGAAATGTTCCAATACACCTCGTAAGTGTTGCAAACTACTCTATCAAAGAAGTTTTCTGGATTTTCTTCATTGTTAATTGCAAGTAAAATATCGTTTTCTGTAATCATTAATTGCTCTGCAACTTTTTTTGCAAAGTCTTCCTTTAATCTTACTTTGTTAATTACAAGTTTAACGGGAGTTTGCAATCCGTTTGCAAGCATTCTTACCAAGTCTTTTTGCTTTGTGTTTGGCTCAATAAGGTAATGTCCCGATTTTACGTTGTTTTTTAGATTTTTTACTTTGGAAAAAATTTCAAAAGCAGTCCTTTTTTCTCCTAAAACACTGCTTTTTTCTAATTTTTCTAAGACTTTTTCGTAGTTTTCACCGGGATAAATATATAAATTCACGCTTTCTTTGTTGAAAGTCTTTTTATTCAAAAGCGAAAAGCCAAATCCTATGCCGCAAATTAAGACTACGGCTATTATTGCTAAGATAATTGTTAGTTTCTTGTTCATATTCCTAAAATATTTTTTGATATACGTTTACGTTTTTATATTTTGAATTTATTAAAACCCAATCTTTAAGACTTGAAGTGAAGATATAACCACTTTTTTCAAATAATTTGATACTCTTTTGATTATCCTCTGTTATGAAAGCATAGAGTTGATGAATATTATAGACGTTTTTCATTAAGTTCTCTATCATTTCTATTGCTTTTTTTGCATATCCTTTTCCTCTTTCGCTCTCGCAGATAAATATTCCTATGCCTGCTTTTGAGTCTTTTGCTTCATAGTCATATATATCTATGCAACCTAATGTGAAAATAGCATTATCTCTTTCCACATCTATCATTAGCCTCATTTGTTTTGCACTATAAAGGCTTTGATTTTGAGAATTAAGCACATAATCCTCCAAAGCATATCTCGAAAACGGTCGCATAGTGTTGCTAACCTGCCAAAGTTCTATGTCGTTTTCCCATTCGTAGAGTAAATCTACATCGTCTAATTCTACTGCTCTTAATTTCATAATGCAAAGTTAAAGAAAATTATACTATCTTTGCATAAAAAACAAGAAGATATGATAACATTTTTAGTTTGTCTTGCCGTTTTAGTGATAGGATATTTCGTTTACGGTAAGTATGTTGAAAGAGTATTTCAGCCAGATTTTAATCGCAAAACACCAGCCATAGAGTTGCAAGACGGAGTGGATTATATTCCTATGCCAACCTGGAAAATACTTATGATTCAGTTTCTAAACATTGCGGGATTAGGTCCAATATTCGGTGCAATTATGGGAGCAAAGTTCGGACCCGCTTCTTACATTTGGATTGTCTTTGGAAGTATATTCGCAGGTGCTGTTCACGATTATTTTTCGGGAGTTTTGTCTCTTAGAAACAACGGAGCATCTTTGCCAGAGTTGATTGGAAAATATTTAGGCAATGGTGCAAAACAAACAATGAGGGTTTTTACAATATTACTTATGGTTTTGGTAGGAGCAGTCTTTGTTTCGGGACCTTCAGGCTTGCTTGCAAAACTTACACCCGATGCTTTAAACGTTACTTTTTGGGCAATAGTTGTTTTTCTTTATTATATTCTTGCAACACTTCTTCCCGTTGATAAAATTATTGGAAAGATTTATCCAATTTTTGCAATAGCTATTATCTTTATGGCATTAGGAATGCTTGTTATGTTAATAGTTAAATCGCCTGTTTTACCAGAAATCACAAGCCTTTCAAGTCTTAAAAACACCTCACCAGACAATAATCCAATTTTTCCAATGATGTTTGTCTCTATTGCTTGCGGTGCGATTTCGGGATTCCACGCTACACAATCTCCAATGATGGCTCGCTGTTTGAAAACCGAGAAACACGCTCGTCCTGTTTTCTATGGTGCTATGATTATTGAGGGAATAGTTGCTCTTATATGGGCTGCGGTTGCAAGTGCTTTCTTTTACGAAAACGGAATGGCGGAAAACAACGCTGCTGTAATAGTTGATAGCGTTACAAAAGAGTGGCTCGGAATTGCGGGAGCGTTTCTTGCACTTTTAGGCGTGATTTTTGCTCCTATTACTTCGGGAGACACCGCTTTTCGTTCGGCTCGCTTGATTGTTGCCGACATTTTAAAGATTGATCAAAAGAAAATATCAAAGCGATTATTGATTTCTATTCCGCTTTTTATTGCAAGTTTTCTTATTCTTCAAATAAACTTTGATATTCTTTGGCGTTACTTTGCTTGGTGCAATCAAACCCTTGCCGTTTTCACTCTTTGGGCTATAACTATCTATCTTACAAAACACAAACGTAACTACTTAATAACCCTAATCCCTGCTTTATTTATGACAATGGTTTGTATAAGTTATATTTTCATTGCACCAGAGGGACTACATCTTAACGCGAATATTTCTTACATAGCAGGAGCAGTTGCAACACTTATTTCGCTTATTCTTTATATTATATGGAGAAAAAATACTACCTTTGCAAGCAAAAGAATTGAATAAATTATTAACATAAAAACATATAAAAATGATTAAAAAATTAGATGAAATCATCGAAGCCGTAAAAGTAAAAGGCAAAAGAAGATTAGTAGCAGCGTATGCTAACGATTCACACACAATAGGTGCAGCATCAATGGCAATGGACCTTGGAATAGTTGAAGCAACCCTTGTTGGAGACGAAGCAACTATTAAAGAAGTTTGTGCAAAAGAAGGAATTGATGTAAATAAATTCAAAATCGTTCAAGAAGCAAACGAACAACTTGCAGCAAACAAAGCAGTAGAATTGATAAACGCAGGAGAAGGCGATATATTGATGAAAGGACTTTGCTCAACAGACAAATACATGAGAGCAATCCTTAACAAAGAAAAAGGATTGATGCCTGGCGGAAAACCAGTTCTTTCACACGTAACAGTATTTGAAGTACCTACATACCACAAACTTTTAATTACTTCTGACGTTGCTGTTATCCCTGCACCAGATTTCAAACAAAAAACAGCAATCACACAATATGTTATCAATACAGCAAAAACTCTTGGAATAGAAACTCCAAAAGTAGCAATGATAGCACCAACAGAACAAATGTCAGTAGGAATTCCTTCATGCGTTGATGCAGCTTTAATAGCAGCAATGGGAAATCGTGGACAAATAAAAGGAGCAATCATTGACGGACCTTTGGCTTTGGACGTTGCAATCGACAAAGAAAGTGCTGAAATCAAGAAATTGAAAGGCGAAGTAGCAGGAGACGCAGACTGTTTAGTATGGCCAAACATTGAATCAGGAAACGTATTCTACAAATCTTGCACAAAATTTGCAAAAGCAGAACTTGCAGCAATGGTAGTAGGAGCAAAAGTACCTTGCGTTCTTTCTTCAAGAGGCGATAGCACTAAAACAAAAATGTATTCAATAGCATTAGCTGCATTATCTTGCAAATAAGAAAATGGAAAATTGGTCAAATGAATTGCCATTCGTAGCAATAACAGTTTGCGACAAAGATGGCAAAATATTAGATATGAACCAACGCAGTCAAATGACCTTTGCAAAAAGCGGAGGCAAAGAGTTGATAGGAAAACCCTTGTTTGACTGCCACCCAAGCCGAGCACAAGAAATGATAAAGCATCTAATGAGCTCCCAAGAGACTAACACATACACAATAGAGAAAGAAGGAGTGAAGAAATTGATTTATCAAACACCTTGGTATCAAGACGGCGAATTTGCAGGCTTAGTTGAAATGTCAATAGTCATACCAAACGACATTCCACACTATAAAAGATAAAACAAAAGCGGGGAGTTCTTCTCCGCTTTTTTATTTTCATTTTAAAATAAAATTGTTTCACCAAGAGTTAAGCCCAAATGCTTGCGATATTTTCGGCTCAAAGATTTCTAATCGCAAATTTTAAAAATATAAGCCTTTAACTAAAAATCACTAAATCAAAGACTTAACTTTTTAAGACTTGATTTGCTTAAATTTTTCTATGATTTAGTGCGTTTTTTTTACGATTTTTCTTCAATTTTTATCGGATCTTAGCAAATTTTTATCGGACAAAAAAAATTTTTCATCGGATCAAAATTTTTTTTCATCGGACCAAAATTTTTTTTGATCCGATCTGAGTAAATTTTGCTCCGATTTCAGCAAATTTTCTTCCGATTTTTGCTCAATTTTCCTCAGACTTTTCAAAACCCTCTCAAAGAAAAATTTCGTAACAATAAATTTAAATTTCCCAAGACTTTATTCGCAAAATTTTTGTGCTTTAAAAAATTTGTTTTAACTTTGTGGGCGAATTATTAACCCTAAAAAAAGGAGGACAAAAAGGAGAAAAAGAAACATTATAATTTAGACTAAGTAATTTTAATACGACATAAAAAGCGTTTTGCTTATACTTGATAATCTGAAATCTGGAAAATTTCATAAAAAAATCAAGCAGTATTAAGTAAAGACGCTCACGAGTAATATCGTGGGCTTTACTTATTTGCTTGATTAGGTATTCCAGAACCTCAGATTACAATAAGGAAAAAAGTCCCACGTTTTTTATGCCTTGAAGTCAAAGGAGTAAATTAGTTAATCGCTGTTTGGGGCTTAGGCAAAGAAAGAAAATAAAAATAGAATTATAAATTAAAAATTAAATTAAAATGGAAAAGAAATCAAATTTAGGATTGGAAATAATCTATTGGGGATTATTACTTATGACA
>JAFYSZ010000007.1 GCA_017559135.1 Bacteroidales bacterium
ACAAAAACAGACACAGAAAAAAGTCCATAGTACGGACAAATATACCATTTTTCGTCCTTAGCATGGACAAAAATCAAAGAAATGAAGATGAAATTTAAAAGAAAAAATAGAAAATTAGAAATTTTTAATCAAAAAGTTAATCCTTTTATTCTTTTTAACAAAAATTCATACCTTTGCATCCCTTTATTTCATTCATTTTACAAAAAAACTTATGAAAAAACAAGTAAATCCTCAGCAAACAAATAGAGCATCTGCGTTTGAAATGTGGATAAAGTCGCCAATTTATTCTCAAACCCAATGCTAATGTGGGGAAAATACCACAAAAAATACTTCAAACACAAATTAGCAATCTCCTTTCAATTTCATCATGTGCAAATGGACGGAGGACAAGCAGCACAGTTTTTAGAACAATTACAAAAAACAATCAACGCTTTATAAAAAACAAAAATAACTTACACTAATTGTTTGCGATATATAGAGTCTAATGTATTGTTATCGTTATCTTTCCATACAATCCAACCATTATTGCTACTACCTTTGCAGAAATCGGCGGCAGTGCTTGGGCTTGAAAAAGTTTTATCGGAGTTTAGTACCAAATTACCATCAATTATTTCAGTGTATTCCTGCAACATTATTTTGCGTTTTTCTTTCCACGCCAAAGAAGGCACAGAATCCTTTGCAATAATACTACCTTTCAAAACAGTAAAGCCATTAGAATTGTAGAAACCTTTTGCATCACAATCACGACCTTTAAGGAAAAACAGATGTTCAGCCTTAGGTTGCGATACCTCAAAAATATTACAACCAATAAAAGAAGCCAAAAACTTAACATCATCAAAGAACTCGTCCATAGAATCCTTTTGATACTCGGGTAGATTAGGAGACTTTGGCGTTTGTTTATTATCACTCAATACATAAGCATTTACTTGCTTAGCCTCGGCAATAGCCTTGTATTCTAAATACTGCACATCAGCCTTAGTCATATCAGCATCCTTTGACACAAAGATAAGAGCCTTTTGCCAAAATGTTTTCTTATTATCGTGATCTTTCACTCGCTCGCGGAAATTCTCAGTCTCACCGATATAGGCTTGCGGTTTGGTATTCTCATCTTCACCAAGAAGAATATAAAAAGCAGGCTTTTGCAACTTCTCTTGTGTATTGAGATAAGAAAGATTAGAACGAGGCACAACAAACATTTGACAAATCTTATTGCTAATAAAAGCATATTGAGTTCCCTTAGGATCTCCATCAATTAAATAAGTAGTAACCGTTTTACCCATAGTTGATTAATTATTTATACTTGGCATGTCTTGAAAGATTTTACCTTGCAGTAACTTGCCATTAACACATTTATTTCTTTTAATTCCATCGCTACCCCATGTACCCCATTGTTTAAAGAAAAAAGCAGAGCCTTGTTGTTCTGATTGTTCCTTAATTGATAAAACCCATTCTTCCTTCATAGGTCTAGCTTTTAAACCGCTTTCACCACCAACAATAACCCAATCTATATTGTCAAGATTAAGAATCCCTAGATCTTCAATTAGAGGTTCGCAAGAAAGAAAGTGAATAGGAGCATTTAATGTGCGTAAAATATCAATTCTTTTTTTAGATGATTGTGCTTCAACAGTAACTCCCAACCACGCATTTTTAGGAATTTCTCTATTTTGAAAATATTCAGCCATTCTTTCTGCTCTTTTTGTTAAAAGTTGATACCGATGTTGTGGTGTTTGTTTAATAGTATTTATAATTTTATCTATAAACTCAAAAGGAACATCCTTGTGAAATAAATCACTCATTGAACATACAAAAATATTATGAGGCTTTTTCCATTGCATTGGTTCATCCAAGCAATCATTGTGTAATGTAAGTTCAAAACCATTTGTATATTTATCCAATCCCATAGCTTTGAGTCTACGCGACATAGTTTCAGCATAGCAGTTAGCACAGCCTTGTGAATACTTGGTACAACCAGTTATAGGATTCCAAGTCTTATCAGTCCATTCTATTTTTGTTGTTTTCATAATGATTGTTTCTTTTGTATTATCTCATTAGCTATTTTTATTGCATTTTCATTATTGGAAGCACAAGCAAAATGAAAAATTGGTGTGTTTCTTGAATTATATAATACAAGAGGACTCGGCGTTACAAATTTAAATATTTCTTTTAATTGATCAATATATAATTCTGCAATCTTTTTAATAGGCTGTTTTACTTTTTCAACAATCTCTTCTGTCTCCCCAAACAAAGTTTTTTCTTGTCGTATCGTATAAAAGTACTTTCTTAAAAAATCTTCATCCTTTCCAAAAAAAGATGTTAGTTTATCAATATAAGTAAGTTCACCTTTTCTATCCAATAATCGATTTACAATAACCCCCGTAGGAATCAATATCCATAAATCAGTACGAGTATCTTTCAATAGCTTTATTGAATTCCAATCTACTTGCATTCCAAATGGATCTAACAATACAAGCGCTGCTAATTCTCTTTTTTCATGCATTGCTTTAGATAATAAGGCTACTTGTTCATTTGCATCAGAATTTACGTATTTTATTTTTTTATTATTATTAAAAACAGATAATAATTCTTTTAATTTTTCACTTGATTCTTTATCTTTATCAATAAAATAATAATAGTCAAATCCTCTTTGCTTAATTCCTAAAACTCTTTCGGCAGCACCTTTATATAAATCTAATTCTTCTCGAGCAAGACTATCTTCATTAAATAAATCTTGCAACAGATTAGATTCCTCCTCTTTGTTTTTGCTTTCTCGTGAACCACTTCCTGCGAAACCATCAAAATATATCAATTTCCAATTATATTTATCTCTATAAACGTTCATAATTGTTAGATAGGCGTTAACATATTTTTCAAATGCATCTAACTTTTCTTCCGTCCACTTCCCTCCCCATTGAGCCATAGGCTCACAAACGGACAAACTTACTTGTTCTATATCATTGTTATATTTGTTATTCATCTCACTATAATTTTGTGTTTATATTATGTTGTGATAAAAAATTATCTTTCCTCTCTAAAAAAGAACTTATAATAAGACATATCTCTATCCGGATCATAACCTCGTTCAATATACTGTTCACCACCACGTATATTTATATCAAAATTCTTATCAAGCTTAATTGTAGTCATCGTACCTGTAGCTCTACGCTTTATCGCAGTAGATGCAGTAGTAAAAGTATCGTCAATTTCTATATCTCGTTCTTTTTGGTAAGATTCTTTGTATTGCTTAAATTCAGAAATTAATTCTGGCGTTTCAAAAACTTGTTCAGCAAATGTATCTATATTAACAGATTCTTCTTTTAGAGCCTCAACACTTCTGTTCATATATGTTGCTTTCTCAACTTTACCATTATCACTTGGTAAATGAGAAACGAAACTTTTACAGAGAGACAGCATATTTTGTGTTTGATTGAAACTATCTTTCCTTGGGCGTACATGTAGAAAATCGTCAGTCCAATATTTTGCCTCAGATCCTTTATTGGTATTGTCTACGATAGCAACAATATAACCATCATCCTCTTCAATATTGAAAATCAGGCATCCTTTATCTAATTTGTTTATACTTGCACCACTTTGACTTGAAAGTTCAAATCCAACTTCATTTTGGTGAAGCATTAAAAAAGTATCTTTACTCTCTGACTTAAACAAACCAATAGCTTCTGCATATTTTCCATTTATTATACAATTATCTATGTGTGCAATATACAATTCGCCCCCCTTAATTTTAGGATGTGTACTTTGCTCATAAAGATACCTTGCAATATTTAATGATTGATCACAAAATACAGCGTTATTAGTAAATATTTCTCTTATATAGCAATATATTGTATTAAGTCCGATATTTGTTTGATGATAGAACGAATATAAATCTTCTTTTACTGTAAATGACTTATAAAAATAGTTGCTAAGAGCATTTCTTGTTGTATTATTCAAAACCAAAGGATTCTTAGACACTTTGAGTCCCTCATCATTTGCTTTATTCCCGACAAAATGAACCATACAACTTTTTATATTTGCATCATATAATTGTATCATTTTTTTCTTTGATTAAAATGTTAATACTATCTAAACTTTGTTGAGGTATATTATTTGATTGTTCTATAGATTCTATACTTGATGGCGGTATTGTTCTCTCCCATAAAGATTGATAATTAAAACAAAAATAACCAATACCAATATATAAGAGTATTATTAGAATATAATATACTAGTAAATTTTTAAATCTTTTATCTATTGTTTGTTTTTTATATTCACAGAACTTAGCAGAACTTATATATGAACGTGTAATATTTCTCCAATAATCGAATTCTTTAATTGATCTATTAACATCTATATAATCAAATATAATCTGTAATAGGGCTGATCCCCAAAAATAAAGGCCAAATGCTTTAAATACATAATTTATTAGATTGTTTTCAAATAGAGCACTGAGTTCTGATACCTTAGAGAATAATGTTATACCTACTAGTATTAAACCAGCAAGAACGTCTCGTAGTAAATTCCCTAATATATTTCTAATTTTACCAGAGAATAATTCGGTTATATTTTTTATATCTCTTAATAAATCTTTCAATTCTTTCTGATAAGCATCTTTCCTATCATACATAATATAGGAATACTGCTCTTTGATTTGAGAAAATACATCTGAAAGAATAGGATATAATGAAACATAGAGGGGTAATCTTTGGTCAATATCTAGTGAAACACGTTCCGCAAAAAGTCTCTTTTTTACAGCAAAACTGTCTCCATTATTGTATATCCATTTATAAGTTTCCAATAGCAAATTTTGATATTCCAACAAGTTGTCTTCAATAAAGATGTCTCCGCCTATATCAGATAGTATATTCTTATGTCCTCTAATGATGATTTTTCTATCTTTGGTAATTTCATCACATAAAGAAGACAAGAGTACTAGAATGGTATTTCTATAAAAGAATTTAGATACATGATTTACATTTCCCCAACTTATAATATGTTTATGAGGTGCAATAATAAAATCAGAATTACAATTAATTCTAATGTAATCTTCTACATGGTAATCTGGTATAGGCTCAACCCCCATGAACTCATCAATAATATCGGCACTATTAACAATAACATTCGATCCTCCAAAATTTTCTTCTATATCTTTTACATAAATATGATAATGCCCTTTATTTAGCGGATAATCTTCTTCAAAAGGATCTGAACCTTTAATCCACTCTATAAAACTCTCTTTATAATAAAAAAATGTATGACATACATTAGTCTTGTCAAACTTATTCAACCAGTTAGTTTTGTTTATGTGTATGCCCCATTTACTACCATCATTTAATTCTTCAATAAAATCAGAAAACGAAACTCGTTCATCGTCAATATAAAAAATAATCGCATTTTCTATGTTTTGACTCACAAAAGCACCATACAGGTCAGAAAAAAATGAATTTGAATATTTACTATTGTAAACACCTTCATATGACAAATAAGCCCAACTCTCAGAATAAGATGTCGAAACTCCATTTATATTCTCTAATTTTTCAATAATGTTCTTAAATACCATTACTGTATATCTTTTATGTCACTAGTTTTAATAATTATTTCATATTGCCCTTGTCGATCTTTTGTATTAGATATTGAAATATTATTATCTTCTAGTGTTCCCTCCCATTCAATTTTGACACCTTCTGCTGTTTGGCGAATATTTTTATTTTCTTTTTTTGATAAGACGTCTTTCCTTGGTGCAAAATTTTGTCCATATAGTCCATCTTCCATCATAAAATCTCTAAAGGAATTTCTTAAAAACTCTTCTTTCACCTTGTCATTATCTTGAATTACAGCTTCAATAAAATGCTCTGAGTTGAAAGTATCTACAGATGACAGGTAATTTCGAGCGTTATTTTTATATACAGATGGTTCGTTTATTCCTTCATCTTTATGAGAAGAGGCCCAACGTCTAGCGCATGATTGAGCTTTTTTGGTCAAATCTGTTTCGGTTTCACGAGGAATAACAGATAAAAAATTACCAAAATATTTTGTAATACTTGAAGGACAACTCCTATCAAACACTAATACATCCCATACCACATTCGTATTTATATCTATTAATGCAACTTTCTGTATCGC
>JAFYSZ010000008.1 GCA_017559135.1 Bacteroidales bacterium
AGAAACCTTCACACTATTAGGCTTAACTGACGCATTAGCAAATCAAATAGCAGTAAGTTTGTATCCAAATCCAGCAAGCGACAACGCAACATTAGACATCAACGGATTGAACCAAGACGCTAAGATAGTAATCAGCGACTTACAAGGAAGAATCCTAAGTCAAGAAAATATCAATGCAGGCACAACCCGTTACACAATCAATGTTAGCGATATGGCAAGCGGAGTTTACTACATCAGAATCATTACAAACAATGTAGTAAGTACACAAAAATTGATAGTAGAATAAAGATTCTAAAATCAAAATAACCAAAAGAGCGACTCAAACAAAGAGTCGCTCTTTTTTTTCTTTGTTTTAAAATCACCGTTTTTTTTAGAAAAATTTATAAATATTTTGTAGAATAAAAAAAAACAATTATCTTCGCTACCTTAAAAAAATTAGTATAAACCAAAATAAAAAAAATGAAAAAGTTATTATCATTTGTAATGGCGATTATATTCGCTATGCAATTGTCTGCCCAGACAACAATTATTGTCGGCGACACAAGCTCAACAACAACATCGACTAAGATACCGATGTATTGTTATTATCAAAACAGTTATTCTCAATCAATTTACCCTGCAACTTCGTTAGAGCCGGGACAAATTACGAGTATAAGTTATTATCACACAGCTTCTGCTTATAATAACGGAATTGTTAAAATTTATATGAAAGAAGTAACAGAATCAACTCTTACAAATTATTTGCCAGGGACTGATTTTGTTCAAGTTTTTGAGGGCCCTATAAATCTTGTTAATGGAGTCGTAACCTACCTTTTTACAGCCCCTTTTGAATATACAGGAGAAGGTAATTTGCTTGTCGCAGTTATAAGAGATGGAACAGCTTATCAAGATAATCATACTTTCAGGATGGCAGAAGGAATAGGCAGTTCTGTTTATCAGAAATCGGATACTCAAGAATATAATATTAATACCCCTCCATCTCCTGACGCAACAGAATCTATTGTTCCTGTAACAAAGTTTACTATGATTCCAATAGGAGCAGAGTTTTGTTATCCACCTGTAAACATTTCTGTTACTAATCAAGCAACAGATGGAGCAACTATTTCTTGGGAGGCTTCAGATGAAAGTGCTACAACATTTGGATTAGCATATAAATCAGCTACAGATGAAGAATGGACAGTTGTAGATGAAAATATAACAGATTTAACTTATACTTTATCAGATCTTGAATCGCTTGTTGAGTATGAGGTGAAAGTTTATACTGTATGTAGCGAATCCAATTCAACTGAAATATCAACAGTATTTACAACACTTCCAAGCGAAGATAATTTCATTACTCTACCTTTTGAAGAAGGCTTTGATGATTTAGAAAACCTTACTTTATGGACAATAACAAATCCTCATACAAATAAATGGTATGTTGGACCACTTGGTCAAAACACTACAAATGCAGAAGGTGGAAATGGATTATATATAAGTAACGATGAAGGAGTTTCAAATGCTTATACAAACAATGCAACCTCTGTTGCTCACGCATCTGTTCTTATAAATATAGAAGAAAATACTTTCTATGGAATATCTTTTGATTACAAATCAGTAGGAGAAGAAACTTGTTGTGATTATGTGGGAGTTCGTTTGGTTCCTTTTGGTCAAGATTTAGGAACATCTGACATCCTTTCTCACATGATAGATAGATCACCTTACGGAACAAACAACGAATGGCAAAGAGTTAATATAGAAGTACCTGCATCTACTACACCGGGTGCTTATAATTTAGTATTTTCTTGGAGAAATGATAGTGGCGATGGAGAAAATCCACCTGCAGCAATAGATAATGTTTCTATTTACACTATGGCTTGCTCATCTACTGCAATAAATTCTTCATTAACATTTGTAGATACAGAAGATGGTCCTTCTATTTCAGTTGCTTTGGTAGATACAATGAATACAGAAGGAACTTATACTTTGAGATATAAAGCCGCTGCAAGTGAAACTTGGACAATAGTAGAAGGTTTGACAATGGAAGATTTCCCATTCTCTATTTCAGAAGGAATATCTTATCAAACAACTTACAATGTTCAAGTTGGAATTATATGTGAAGGTTTAGAAGAAGTTTCTTATGCAGACCAAATGAATATTACAACTCCTTGTGGAGCGTTGGAAACTCCTTGGACAGAAACTTTTGATGCAAACCCATTTGAAAGCGACATTACTTGTTGGAATAGATATACAGGACAAATACCTGCAAGCGGACAAATAGCAACATCTTCTTTAAGTATTTCATCATCAAATTGGAATTATACTACTTCTATTTCTATTGGAGGACAATCACATGTAGCAATGTATTGTAATCCTTATTCAACAGGTCAACACTATTGGCTTGTTACTCCTTCTATTGATTTAGGAGATGGAGAAGTAGCAAAACAACTTGCATTTAATGTTGGATTAAGAGAGTATTATAATGATGCACCACCAGCTGCTGCACCAGATGATAAATTTATTGCAATGGTTTCTCTTGACAATGGCGAAACTTGGAATATAGCAAATGGTTTAGTATTTGTTGATGGAGATGAAAATACAGACTTAAACTTTTCTTCTTTAACCAATCAAATGGTAAGATATTTTTATCCTCTTATAAACGAAGATGGAGAACCATTAACAGGAGCAGTGCGTTTTGCATTTTATGCTGAAAGTACAATAAGTAATGGAGATAATAGATTATGTGTTGATGATATAGCAGTAGAAGATATGGTTGATTGTCCAGCTCCTTCTGTTGTAACAGTAGATGCGGCTTCTGTAACTGCTACAACAGCTACAGCATCGTTCACTTATTATGGAGCTTCAACAACTTGGGAATATGTTGTAGTAGAAGGTGAAGGTGAAGAAGCAGATCCTGATTCAGGAAGTGCAGAAGAAATTTCTTCAACTGAGCCAATAGAATTAACAGACTTAACACCTGCAACAACATATACATTTGCAGTAAGAGCAATTTGTGAAAGCGGAGAATCAACTTGGACAACAACAACATTTACTACACTTGATGAAGCAGAACCTCTTCCTTACGAAACAACATTTGATGAAGGAACATGGTTTGTTAATGCAGGTTCAAATACATCTAATGCTTGGGTTGTAGGAGAAGGAACAGGAAACGAAGCACCAGCAGCATATATTTCAAACGATGGCTCAACTTATGCAGCATCAACAACTACTTCTGCAACTATTTCTCACCTTTGGAAAGATTTTGACTTTGGTCAAACAGAAGAAAACTTTGAACTTTCATTTGATTGGAAAGTAACAGGACATCAAGAAGGCACAAGTGTTTCAGGAGGTGTAGCAGCATATCTTGTAGATCGTCAACCGCTTCCAACATCTGGACTATTAAATTCTGATAACATAGTTGCTATTTTAGTAGGTTCAGACCAGTGGCAAACAGAAAGAATATTCCTTGGAAATGTTACAGGAGAAAAACGTTTAGTGTTTACAGCTCTTGGCTATATCAACCAAGAAGAATTAGTTACTCCTGCTGCTATTGACAACGTTTCATTATCTATATCAGCTTGTGCACAAGTTCAAGATGTTGATCTTTCAAATCCAACAACATCATCTCTTGATGTAACTTGGACAATGACAGGAGCAGATAGCTATATAATTTCTTATAGAGCAGCAGGCTCAGAAGAAGAATTAACAGAAACTGCGACAGAATCTCCATTTACACTAACTGATCTTTCAGGAGAAACAAATTATATCGTAACTGTAACAGGCGTATGTTCAGGAGTTGAAGCAATACCTTCATTTGAAGTATCAGCATACACACTTCAAGACGCAGTTGCAATTCCTTACACTTGCGACTTTGAAGAAGAAAATCATGGTTGGATATTAAAGAATGCTTCTTTTGCAAATCAATGGCATGTAGGTACACCTTCAAATGCAACTAATGGTTCATTATTTATTTCTGACAATGGAACATCAGCAAATTACAATACAGACGCATTGTCATGTGTAGTAGCAGAAAAATTATTCCAATTAGGAGCGACAGATTCTATAAGAATTAGTTTTGACTTAACAATTCAAGGAGAATTTGAGGATTATTATGGTTGGTGGGTTTATGCATACGACTATTTGAAAGTATTCTTTGTTGATCCTGAAACATTAATTGAACCAACAGCAAATATTAATAATGGTTTCCCTTATTATGGAGATGGAACAGGTACCATAATAGGATACAATTCAGAAGCGTATTGTCTTGCTATGTTAAACGGAACACAAAATATATCTGTAACAATAGAAAATACTCCAAATGCCTTAAAGAAACTTGTCTTTATGTGGGTAAATGATGCTACAGGCGGAGATCAACCACCAGCAATAATAGATAATGTAATTGTAGAGCCAGTTGGAATAGAAACTTCTTGTGTAAGACCAGTTGCTAGTTCAGTTGTTGCATCAAATGAAACAACAACATCTGCAACTATTTCTTGGACAGACAACGATGAATCACATTCAGCTTGGAATGTATATTATAAATTATCATCAGAAGAAGAATATTCTATGGTTTCTGCAAGTGAAACAACAATAGAATTAACAGATCTTTTACCTTCTTCAACATACTCAGTTTATGTAACAACAGATTGTGGAGATGAAGAATCTAACCCAACAGCAACAATCACATTCTCTACACTTTGTGATGTTATCTCTGACTTCCCTTACTTCCAAGGTTTTGAAGGAGGAATAAACTGTTGGACTGCCGAAGAAATTGTTGCAGGCTCTCAACTATGGGGCTTAACAGAAGAAGTTTATTTATATGAAGATCCAACTCCTGTAATAGAAGGAACACAAGCAGCTTGGCATACTTATAATGGTGGAGAGTCTTCAAGATTGATAACACCAACATTTGATTTGACTTCATTAACTAACCCTTATATAAGTTTCTATTATGCACTTGGTTCTTGGCAAGGATTAGCAGAAAGCTTAACAGTTCAATATAGAGCAAGTGTAGAAGATACTTGGACAGAGTTAGGAACATTCACAACTCCACTTGACCAATGGGTGTTAGATTCAATAGCATTACCTAACCCAAGTGCAACATATCAAATAGCATTTGTATCATTAGGTGTAGAAGGTTATGGAGTAGGACTTGATGCAATAACAGTTTATGATGCAGAAGAAGGACAAGGCGGCACAGACCCAGATCCTGAACCAGAACCATGCGATGCACCAACCAACCTTTCAGCAAACAATATCACACAAACAAGTGCAGATATTACATGGAATGGCACAGCATCAACTTACGAATTTAAATTAAATGGTGGCACAGCAGAAACACTTACAACTACAACAAAAGCATTGACAGGCTTAACAGCAAACACAGCTTACACAGTAGAAGTAAGAGCCGTATGCGAAGACCAAACATCTGATTGGGTAACAACAACCTTCACAACACTTCAAGAACAAGGCGGAACAGATCCAGAACCAGAACCATGCGATGCACCAACCAACCTTTCAGCAAGCAACATCACAGAAACAACAGCTGAAATCACATGGAATGGCACAGCTTCAACATACGAATTCAAACTAAACGGCGGACAAGCAGAAACACTTACAACTACAACAAAAGCATTGACAGGCTTAACACCAAACACAGCTTACACAGTAGAAGTAAGAGCAATATGCGGAGAACAAACATCTGAATGGGTAAGTGCAAACTTCACAACACTTGAACAAATCGTGATAGTATTAGGAGAAGTAACAACTTCACCAGCAACAAACTTAGGAAACACAAGTGCAACCTTGAACGGAGCTTTAGTAAGTGCAGGTGAATCAGAAAACTTCACAATAGGCTTTGCATTAGCAACCGTAGCAGACTTCACACTTGAAGACGCAGGAGTACAAAACATAACTGCAACTCTAAACGGAAGCACATTCACAACAACAGTTAATGACTTAGTAGAAGGACAAACCTACTTCTATCGTGCATACATCACAAATGAAGCAGGCACAGCATACGGAACAGTAGAAACCTTCACACTATTAGGCTTAACTGACGCATTAGCAAATCAAATAGCAGTAAGTTTGTATCCAAATCCAGCAAGCGATAACGCAACATTAGATATTAACGGATTGAACCAAGACGCTAAGATAGTAATCAGCGACTTACAAGGAAGAATCCTAAGTCAAGACAACATCAATGCAGGCACAACACGTTACACAATCAATGTTAGCGAAATGACAAGCGGAGTTTACTACATCAGAATCATCACTGACAACGTAGTAAGTACACAAAAATTGATAGTTGAATAAAGACAACAAATCAATAAACCCAAAAGAGCGACTCAAACAAAGAGTCGCTCTTTTTTTTCTTTGAAATAATTTCGTAAATCAAAGAAATATTTTTTCTCAATTCGTATCTTTGTTGTATCTTTGCAAGCTAAAAATTTATCCCGATGCGAATATCGGTAACAAAGAGTTTGAAATGGAAAGAAGAAACGAAAATAGAGATTGGAAAAGACCTCAAAAAGCAGGTTTTAACAAAGAAAAAAGAGAAGAGAGAAAACCTTTTTCAAGAAAATTTGAAAGAAATGCTGAAGAAGCTCCAAGAGAATTTAGGAGAAAAAGAGTTAATTCTTTTGAGAAAGCAGAAAAATTTTCTGATAAAAAGTCAAGATTTTCTGAGAAGAGAGATAGATTTTCTCGCAAAGAAAAGACTTTCGATAGAGAACTAAAGAGATTTGATAGAGAGCCTAAGCAATATAGCGAAAAACCAAAGCAATCTTTTGATAAGGAGATACGTTTGAATAGGTTTATTGCAAATTCGGGAGTTTGTTCAAGAAGAGAAGCCGATGTTTTAATTGCTTCGGGAGCGGTAACGGTAAATGGAAAAGTTGTAACGCAAATGGGCGTAAAGGTTAGTACGTCTGATGTTGTTTGTTACGATGGAGAAAGACTCTCTCATGAGAAAAAAGTCTATCTTTTACTTAACAAACCAAAAGGATTTATAACAACGCTTGACGATCCGCAAGAAAGAAAAACCGTTATGAGTCTTGTAGAAAAAGCATGCAAAGAAAGAATCTATCCTGTTGGTCGATTAGATAGAAATACAACAGGTTTGTTGCTTTTTACTAATGATGGAGATATGACAAAGAAACTTACTCACCCTTCTTTTGGTGCAAGAAAAATCTATCATGTGGAATTAGACAAGCCGATTACTAAAAACGATATGCAATCTCTTCTTGACGGAATAGAATTAGAAGATGGATTTACACGATTTGACGACATTCAATTCGTAGAGTATTTTAATGACAAAAGAGTTGTTGGCGTAGAACTTCACAGTGGTAAAAACAGAATCGTAAGACGTATGTTTGAGGCTATGGGTTACTATGTTACAAAATTGGATCGTGTAAGTTTTGCAGGTTTGACAAAGAAAGATTTGCCAAGAGGAAGATGTAGATTTTTGACTGAAAAAGAAATAAATTTCTTAAAGATGTTATAGATGAGAATACCTCATTTCACTTTTACAAAACGAGTAAAAAGGATATTATTTATAGTAATTCTTTTACTCGTTTTGTGTTTTTTTTCAGCCCTTATATTAGTTTGGGCTAATGAAGCAAAGATTAAACAAATTGTTGTAAACGAAATAAATAAGTCTTTGCTGACAGAGGTTAATGTAAAGCAGATAGATATTGAGTATTTGTCTTCTTTTCCTATGGTTTCTGTTGTTTTTTCCGATGTTGTGATAAACGATGTTTTGGATTCTACAAAAAAAGAAAGATTTGTTTCTGTTGAAGAATTAGGAGTAAGGTTTAATCTTTGGGATATTTTGTCAGGACGATATATTGCAAAGAAAATATTAGTCGAAAACGGAGAAATAAATCTTAGAATAAATTCTCAGGGTAAGAGCAACTATGTTTTTTGGAAGCAAAGCGAGAAAAAAGATAAGGCTTCTGAGTTTGATTTTGCTTTAAGTTCAATTGAGTTTAGTAATGTGGCTATTAGTTTTCGTAATGACATATCTCGCTTGTATATTCGTGCAAAAGCAAATGAGATTGAGGCAAAAGGAAACTTCTCGGACAAGCAACAGGACTTAGATTTACAGGCAGATTTATTGCTAAATGCCTTTGTGTTTGATGAATTGGAGATTAGTTATCCGCAAATGTTGGTTTGTGAAATTAATGCTCGCAATAATACTGAGAAAAAGTTACTTAGCGTAAAAAAAGCCGATGTTAGTTTAGGCGAAATGGAGTTTGATTTCTCGGGAGCGTATTCTTACAACCTTAAAGATGAGGTTGATTTTGCATTGATAGGAAAAGAAATTGACTTAAAGCAGGTTTTTTCTCTTTTTGGCATAGATAGTAAGGATTTATTAAAGGGTTATGAAAGCGAAGGATTGGTAGATTTTCAAATGAAAGTAAAAGGAGAATTGTCAAAGCATAGTTTGCCAGAGATAAATGCAGATTTCAATATTGTTAAAGGAGGACTAAGAAATAAAAAACTTAATGTTTTTTGTGAAAACATTAGTTTGAAAGGAAATTACTCAAACGGGGAGAAGCGAAATTCAAAGACCTCAGTTTTGAAAGTAGATAATTTTTCTTTTAATCTAAATAAAGGATTCTTTGCAGGGCGATTGATTGTTCGGGATTTTTCAGATATTGAAATAAAAGCCGATGTTAAAACTCGTTTAAAACTTGATGATGTTAAGGCTTTTTTGAAACAAGATAGTTTGCAGGTGTTAAAGGGAGATTTATCGGCAGATGTGAGGGCAAGAATAAAGATTGCTGACATTAATTCATTGGTTTGTTCGGGTAATGCAAGTCTTAGCAAGGCAGGGTTTAAGGATTTGAGAATAAATGGAGTAGAAGCCGAAGATTTGTCTTGTGATATTATTTTTGATAACAAGAAAATAAAGATTGAAAACTTGATTGCTTTGTTTAATTCTGAGAAATTGAAAGCAAATGCGGTGATTGATTCAAAGGCAATAAGTGCTGATATTGATTTGAACAAGTATAAATTTGAGGATTTAATACTTGAAAATATAAAAGGTAAACTTGCCTATTCTAATAATATAGTTTCTACCAATGATTTGAGGTTTGAGGTCTTTGGAGGTAGTGTTTCGTCAAAGGATTGTAAGTTGATTTTTGGTGAAAAGGAGAATATTTTGAAAGGAAGTTGTAATGTGCAAACTATAAACATAAAGCAGGCATTCAAAACTTTGGATAATTTTTCTCAAAAAGTGATTACTGATAAGAATTTAGAAGGCAATTTATCAGCAAATGGTGTTTTAAGTCTTTATTTTGATAAAAATTGGAAATTTATATCCGATCGTTCATCGTTTAATATCAATTACTCTATCGCAAAGGGTAGATTGAAGGAGTTTTCTTTGATGAAAAAACTATCTCTCTTTGTTGAAGAAAAGGCTTTGAACGATGTGAAGTTTGAAAACATAGAGTCTTCTTTGCAACTCAATAATTCTTCTTTGAATTTTGAACCTATAAAGGTGAAATCTAATGTTGTGGATTTTGAATGCTTTGGTAAACACGACTTAGATAACAAAATAGACTATCAATTTGCGATAAATCTTTTGCGAAACACCAAAGTATTTGTTAAGGTTGAAGGATTTATAAACGATCCTAAGTTTAAATTCAATCTGCAAAGCGATATGAAAAAAGTAAAAGAACAGATAAATAATGACAAACGTGAAATCATAAATGCGATTGATAGGGATTTAAAATTAAATCTTGAAGAAAAGAAAAAGGATAAGCAAAATTGGGAAAAGCAAGAGAAGGGAGAATTTATTATTGAGTGGGAAGAAGAAAAGCAAACCGAGCAAGAAGGTAAACAATTTGAGGATAGCGAATTTATTATTGAATGGTAGCGTTTTTAAATAAAAAAGTTATACCTTTGCATTATGATAAATCAAGTTGAAATCGAGGGAATTGTTTTTGAAAGGATTATTGCGGCAGATGAATTAAAGGCAATTGCAAAACGTTGTGCCGAAAAAATAAGAGAAGACTACAAAAACAAAGACGTTGTGTTTTTAGTAATTTTGAATGGTGCGTTTGTTTTTGCGGCAGACTTGTTGCGAGAATATCAACTCCCTTGTATGACTCATTTTATCAAAGTTTCTTCTTATGAGGGAATGGAAAGCACTTCGCAGGTTAAGATAATAGGTTTACAAGATAGTGATTTATATGGGAAAAATGTGGTAATAGTTGAGGATATTGTTGATTCAGGTTTGACAATGCGAAGATTACTTGATACATTGAATGAGAAAAAAGTGAAAAGTGTAGAAATCTGCACTTTATTTTTTAAACCAGATAATTTTAAAGGCGATTATAATATTAAATACATCGGCAAAGAAATAGAAAACGACTTTATTGTTGGTTATGGCTTAGATTTAAATAATCAAGGTCGCAACCTTGCAGATGTATATCAAAAAAAAAACTAATAAATTATGTTAAATATAGCATTATTCGGAGCTCCTGGTGCAGGAAAAGGAACTCAATCAAAAGAATTAGTAAAGAAATATGACCTTACTTATATCTCTACGGGAGATATTTTAAGAAAAGAAATTGCAGCAGGTAGCGAATTAGGTTTGCAAGCAAAGGATATTATCAATAAAGGTGGATTAGTGAGCGATGAACTCATAGTTCAAATTATCGAAAAGATAATCGAAAAAGAAGATCACGGCGGAATACTTTTCGATGGTTTTCCTCGTACAGTTGTTCAAGCCTATATTTTGGAAGGATTGCTTCATAGAATGAATCGCAGACTTCTTTGTATGCTTAGTTTAGAAGTTCCAAGAGAAGAATTGATAGAAAGAATGCTTAAACGTGCAGCAATCGAGGGTAGAGCAGACGATAACGAAGAGGTAATCAAAAACCGTTTCAAAGAATACGATGAAAAAACTCAACCTGTTGCTGATTTCTATAAAGAAAAAGGCATTTACTACCCAATAAACGGCGTTGGAACAATGGAAGAAGTCTTTTCACGTCTTACAAACAAGATAGAAGAAACATTAGAGACTGCTTACAGAAATATTGTTCTTTATGGAATGCCAGGATCGGGCAGAGGAACACAAGCAAAACGCATTGCAGCAAAATATTCTTTGGTTTACATCTCAACAGGTGCAATGATAAGAGAAGAAATCAAACAAAACACCGAATTAGGTAAGATTTGTGCACCATATATCGAACACGGAGACAATGTTCCTGATGAGGTAGCAATCAGATTGATAGAAAAGAAAATCAAAGACAATCCAAACGCAAAAGGATTCGTCTTTAAAGGATTCCCTTCAACATACGTACAAGCATATATCTTAGACGGAATTTTGGAAAGAATACATTCATCAGTTACATGTGTTGTAGAAATAAAATCAAACCCTATTCAATGTGTTAAACGCTTGGTTACAAGAAGCAAAACCGATGATAAACGCATATACGACTTAGACACAGACACAATAATCCATAGATTAGAAACATACGAAAACTGTGCTAATAAAGTAAGAGATTATTATACAAACAAAAATAAGTATTACAGCGTAAACGGTGATGAAGATGTTGAAGTAGTTTTTGAAAACGTTTGCGACACTGTTGATAAAGCATTAAAATCTTAAAAGAAGTGGCATCGAATTTTGTAGATTACGTAAAGGTATGTTGTCGTTCTGGAAAAGGAGGGGCTGGTTCGGCACATCTTCTCAGAACAAAAGGTGATGCAAAAGGCGGACCCGATGGTGGAGATGGCGGAAGAGGTGGTCATATCATACTTAGAGGAAACAAACAGTATTGGACTCTTCTTCACCTCAAATACACCAAACACCTAATTGCAGAAGCAGGTGGAAATGGTGGCGAAAATCGTCTTCATGGTAAGAACGGAAAAGACATAATTGTTGATGTGCCGCTCGGAACTGTTTGCAAAGACTTTGAAACCAAAGAAATCGAATGCGAAATCGTTGAAGACGGACAACAAGTCATAATTGCAAAAGGAGGAAGAGGCGGTTTAGGAAACGATCACTTTAAATCGCCAACAAATCGTACTCCTCGCTATGCACAACCGGGCGAAGACGGACTTGAAGTCTGGAAGATAATAGAATTAAAGATACTTGCAGACGTAGGATTAGTAGGATTTCCTAATGCAGGTAAAAGCACTTTGTTAAGCGTTGTTTCGGCTGCAAAACCCGAAATTGCAGATTATCCTTTCACAACATTGGTCCCAAATCTTGGAATGGTGTCGTATCGTGAGGATAAGAGTTTTGTAATGGCAGATATTCCCGGAATAATTGAAGGAGCCTCAGAAGGAAAGGGCTTAGGTCATAGATTCTTGCGTCATATTGAAAGAAACGCTGCTCTTTTGTTTATGATACCTTGCGATTGCGATGACATAAAGAAAGAATACAACATATTGCTTTCAGAACTCGAACGTTACAATCCCGAACTCTTGGACAAAGATAGAGTTTTAGCAATTACAAAATGCGATATGCTTGACGAGCAAATGAAAAACGAAATGAAAAATCTCTTACCTGAGAATATAGAAAGTGTTTTCATTTCTTCGGTAACAGGAGAGAATATTCAACAACTCAAAGACATACTTTGGAGAGTTTTAAATAAATGATAGAATACCTAAACGACTTAGATACAAAAGCGTTTTACTTAATAAATACGGCAAGGAACGAATTCTTTGATTGGTTCTTTGCCGTTATTTCTTCACATCTTTTTTTCGCTCTTGTAGTAGCAAGCATTTTCGTTTGCTTTGCCTACAAGAATTTCAAAAAATATTGGTGGATTGTTCTTTTGCTTATAGGACTTTGTTTTCTTTTAGGAGATAGAGTGTCGGTCGTTGGATTCAAAGACGTATTTGAAAGACTTCGTCCTTCGCATGCATTTGAAGATGTTTTTCTTGTAAAACTTAAAGATTTTCAATTAGTATATACAAGCAAGGGAGGTTTGTATGGTTTTGTTTCTTCGCACTCTGCAAATGCCTTTTGCATAGCAACTGTTTTCGGATTACTCTCTCGCAAAACAAAGACTTGGATTTTGCTTCTGCTTTGGGCATTTCTCACAGCCTATTCAAGAGTTTATTGCGGAGTTCACTACCCCGGTGATGTTCTTTGCGGAGGATTGTTAGGCGTAGCCTTAGGGTGGTTGATTTATATGCTTTATTGCAAACTGAAAAAACGCTTCCCAACAACCCTTAGCCTTTAATTAAAAGAGAAAATAAAATAACTTAATTTTCTAAACACAAAGAAAAACGCTCGCAAGTCTTGGTTTTAATTTGACTGGCGAGCGTTTTATTTTTTTATTTCTATTGAAAAATTTATTTAGATACTATTTCTGGATGAATTTCCAAGTACATATCTCGTAAAGGTAAACTCAATATAAAACAGATGTCAGACATTGCTAAATCATATAGCCTTTCATTACCTTCTCTGTCTGTTATCTTATATGAAGATGAGTTATAAACAAAATTTTTTAAGCCATTAAATATTTCGTTATCAACAGATGTTATGCAAACTGCGTGAGCAGCATTTTCTACATCTAATGCCGTTTTTGGATTATAACCATCTATTTGAGCAAACAAGTATTCTTTATTTTGGTTAAGGAAGTCTTCTCCTTTCATATCAGCAAAAACTTTATTGCCTATTTCGTTTAATTGACGAGGACTATTCTTTACCGAAAATAACACAGATGCTTTTTTATTTGTTATTAGCAAAAATTCTTTAATAGTTTTTATATCGTTATCATGAGATGAGATTAGGTTTTTTATTTCCTTAATATCTTTGCTATGAGAATCACAGTTAGCATTGCGTGTTCGTGTGTCCACATCTTCAAAACGTTGAAAAATGCGTCCTAAATGGTATATCTTTCTTGAAATAAACCATATCCCACCAATAATTGTTGCTATTATTGCCACAACTGCACTAATCAATTCCCAATTCCAATTTTGCATTTTATTTTTTCTTTAATTTATAAATCTTTGCAAAGATATAAAAAAAATGAGTACTTAAAAAGAAACAGCAGATTTTTTGAATTGTTTACTTGAAAAGTTAAGATTTAAATTTATCTAATACTCTTCGGCTTTTTTGCTTGTTCGTCCTATTCCTATGTCGTGTTTCTCACCGCCTATTCAAGAGTTTATTGCGGAGTTCACTACCCCGGTGATGTTCTTTGCGGAGGATTGTTAGGCGTTGTCTTAGGGTGGTTGGTTTATATGCTTTATTGCAAACTGAAAAAACGCTTTCCAAACACTCTTAGCCTTTAATTAAAAGTAGGGAACAAAGGTCTAAAAAGTTAAATCTTTGTTTTATGATTTTTTTTCTTGCAGATACACTGTGTATCATCAAGTGATACGAGTCGTATCTCTTGATGATATTTTTTTCGGACATCAATACTTTTGAATAAGTCTTTTTCTTAGGGGTTTATCGTAGAATTTTGATAATAGGAATGCAAGGCTTATTGATAGGATTACTACTAATATGGCAACGGGATAGGTTTCTGATAGGGTGTATTGCTTAGTTTTTATTAGCCATTGATAGAATAGGTACATTATAGGGTAGTGAATTATGTATAAGGGATAGGATAAGTCGCCTAAAATGGTGCTTAGTTTTGATTTTTCTTTGTTTGAGGCTCCTATTGTAAGGATTATTGGAAAGATTATCGTAATAGAGATTTCTTCATAAATGCCATTGAGATTTATGCCCCTGATTTGCGAAAGGTAAGGAACGGAAAATGTTGCTATTAGAATGATTGAAGAGAGTAGAAAAGGGTAAGGAGTTTTTATTGTTTTGAAGTTACGAGATAAAAGCATGCCTAAGGTGAAAGGAAAAAGCATTCGTATTATTCCTCCAAAGAAATTGATGTTGTCAAAAGTCCAACCGACTCCTATTGTGCCGTATCCTGATAAGTTTCCTATTGTGAATATGCTGTGAGCAATGAAAAGTAAAATTACTACAATGCTTAGGCGTTTTGTATTTAAGCGTCTGATGAATAATGCGTAAAGAATGTTACCTATGTATTCAAAAAATAGAGACCACATTGGTCCGTTAAGGGGGAAAAGTTCGCCATTGCCTCTTATTTCGTTGAAAGAGTTTGGTAAAGCAGGAATCATAAAACAGGTAAGTAAGAATGTGAGAATTGAAAGGTAAAGAGGTATTTGTGTTCCGTCCCATTGTTGTGAGCCTCCTATGAGAAAACAAAGTAGTCCTATGAATGCTCCGATTATTAGCATAGGGTGAAGACGGATTAGTCTGCGTGAGAAAAATTTTTTGATTGTTAATGTGTTCCATCTATCGTTATAGGCGTAGTTTATTACGAAGCCTGAAAGCAAAAAGAAGAAATCAACTGCTAAGTAGCCGTGATTGAAAATTTTTATCAAGCCATCGCCTGTTTGATTTGTGATTTGTGCAAAGGAAAAGCCTTCAAAAATATGGTAACAAACAACTATGATTGCTGCAATGCCTCTTAGGGCATCAAGGATTTGATAATGTTGCTTTGAATAGGTCATTTAATGGATTGATTTGATGAATAGAATGAATGTCGCTACCTACTTGGTCATAAAAGTTTTTTGATAAAATCCATTCTGCTTTCTTTTGAGCGACTTTTCCATACATTCCTTTGAGAGAGAGTAGGTTTAGTTGAAATCTTATGCCGTCTGATTTTAATTTAATGTAGTCTTCCTCTGTCATATAGACGTATCGTTCGGGGTGTGCAAGCAATGGGTAATAGCCTGCGGAGTAAATATCTTTAAAAGTTTGTGATAAGTTTAACGGAGGATTGAAATATGAGGTTTCTACAAGCAATTGATTTTTTAATTCGCCGTGTGCTATAAGGTCTTTTTCGGATAGTCTTTTGTAAAAGAGTGTGTCTATCATATATTCGGCTGAAAGGTTAAGTTGAATCTTTCCTTTGTAGGCTTGTGTTAATTGTAGAAATCTTTCTTTTAGGAATTTGGTTTCGTTAGGTATCTCTTCCATAATGTGAGGCGTACACCAAAGAGTTTTAATTCCTATTTCTTCTAATTTTTCTAATATTTTAAGGCTTTCTTCTATGGTTTGAACTCCGTCATCTACGCCGTATAGAATATGAGAATGGACGTCAGATTTTTTATCTAACAATCCACTCTTTTTTATTTTACTTTCTTTGCTGAATAGTTTGTTGAAAATGCTTGTCAAGTTTAGTCTTAGTTTTCGTTGTTTGAGTAGTAGTTACCGTATTTATACCCGTATTTATACCCGTATTTATACCCGTATTTGCTTCTTTCGTTTATTGTTCCGTTTAGTATGCAAGACATATTTTTGAATGTTGCATTGTTATATAGTTTTTCTAAGTCGCTTAACATACTTCTTTCTAAGAGTCCTGCTCTGATTACGAAAATTGTTCTATCTACACTGCGTTCTATTATGTGTGTATCGGTAACAATTTCTATCGGTGGACAATCTACAAAGACGTAATCGTATTCTTTTTTGAAGTTTTCAATAATTGTTTTGAATGAGTCTTGTGATAATAATTCGGCAGGGTTAGGTGGAATTGTTCCAACAGGCAATATGTTTAGGAGGTTGTAGTTTTTATCTTTTATAATAACGTCTTTGATGTCGGAAATTTGTCCTGCTAAAAAGTTTGAAAGCCCTCTGTTTGGATTTTCTACGAATTGCGAAACGGAAGCATGGCGTAAGTCTCCGTCAATAACTAAAACTTTTTTGTTTTGTATTGCTAAGGCTATTGCTAAGTTGATTGAGATAAATGATTTACCTGAACCTGGATTGTATGATGTGATTGCAATTGCATTAGTGTCATTTCCTTTTACAATAAAGTCAAGATTGGTTCTTAAACTACGAAATGCTTCGTTTATAACGTTTCGACTTCCTGATTTTACTACAATTGTTCTGTGTTCTGTTGCGGTTTTCTTTTTTAATCTGGTAAATCCTTTTCGTTTAGGGTAGCAATTAGGAATTTCTCCTAAGAATGGAAGTGTTATATTTTTTAAATCTTGTCGTCCTCTAACGGTTGTTGTGAAGTATTCAATGAGAATAATTATTCCTAATGGAATTGCACATCCGATAACAAAGCCTACAAGTAGAATCATAGCACTTCTTGGTGCTACTGGTGAGATTCCTGTTCTTGGTTTTTGTATAATACGTGTGTTGTATGCGGTAAATGCTTGTGAAAGTTCGTTTTCTTCACGTTTTTGAAGTAAGTATAGATATAGTGATTGTTTTACTGATTGTTGTCTTTCAACTGAAAGTAGTACTTTGGCTTGATTTGGATTTGAAGCAAGTTTTGCTGAGGTTTGTTTTTCTGTTCTTTGTAACTCACTCATCTGATTTTGAAGTACAGCTATTTGATTGTCTACTGAAATGCCAATAATTCTACGCATTTCCATTAAGGCTTTGTCCATATCTTTAACAAGCACGTTTTTTTCACTACTATTTGAAACTAAATTGTTTCTTTCTAATAGTTTTGCGTTGTGTTCGGAAATCAGTCTTTCGATATTTGCGTTTTGTATTCCTGAGTTTACAGGTAAAAGTTCAGATGTAATGGCATTTTTTGAAAGATAGTCTTTGATGTAGTGGGCCATCCATATTTGATTGCTTAATTCACGGATTTCTTCGTTTAATTCTGTATTTTGTTTTAGGTACATATCTGCTACTGCATCAACATCGGGTAATAAATTCACAGATTTGTATGAAGAAATGTCGCTGTCTACATTTGCTAATTCGTTTTCAATTACTAATAAACGGTCATTGATGAAGATTGATGTGGAATTTGCAATTTGATTTTTGTCTTTAATCCAGTGTTCATTGTAAACAACTATCAGAGTATTTAGGAAATCTTCTGCTCTCTGAGGAGATACATCGTTTACAAAAAGAGTTATGACGTCTGCGTCTTTGTTGTTTTGTTCAACGCCTAATTTTGCAGAATATCTTGCAACTGCTGAATTTTTACTTGTTCGTTTTATGAGTATTTCATTTGTTTCGGTAATTAATTCTTTGTTGTAGTGAATTGTAGGAGATACAATTAAACTTCCGTATGGTGATGTTATTGTATCATATAGTCTTCCTTCTAATTTTTTGTTTAAAAATTTTTCTCCGTTAAAGGTTAAATCTGAAATTATAAACTTTTCTTTTTCTAAAAGTTTTATTTTGAATGATGCGACTGCGTTGTTGGCAAGGTCAGGCATTGAGATTGTGATAGGAAGGCTTGTTCCGTAAAGGAGTTTATTGTAAAAGAATCCTGGTTTACGATAATCAATATTTAGATTTAGTCTGTCAACAACTTCTTCCATTAGATCGGGAGATGCAAATGCTACAATTTCGTTTTGTACATTTGTGCTGCTTTTGAAAAATCCTGTGTTGTTGAAGTCTATTTCTCCCGGCGAAGAACCATTTTTTGAATCGGATTTAATTTGTATTTCTGCACTTGCAGAATATTGGGGCTCTATTTTTTTTGAATATATAAATGCAATAAAAACTGTTATGATAATTGACATTGCAAACCAATACCATCTTGAAATACATTTATAAATAATGTTTCTTATGTCAATAATTTGTTCTTCGTTGTTTTTTTCTATTTGTTCCACAATTATTCTTTGTTAATTATCTAATAAAAACTAATAAAACTGATGTTAGTAATGATGCAACGGAAATCCAAAATGATGTTGAACGAACATTGTTTCCATTGACTGTCGATTGTCTTGCTTTTGTTTCGTTAGGTTCTACGTAAACAATGTCGTTTTGTTTTAAATAAAAAACAGGAGAAGTGAAAACATCTTGTGCAGAACATAGATTAACTCGATATGTTTTTTGTACCCCGTTTTCTTTTCTCATAATTAAAACATTGTCTCTTCTGCCGTATATTGTTAAATCTCCTGCTGCACTTAGTGCTTCTGTCAATGTGTATACGTCTTTGTCTATTGCGTATCTACCAGGTCGTGCTACTTCTCCTATTATTTCAATATTCAAATTCATATACTCTATTGTAACGACTGCTTCTGTTGCTTGCTCTTGTGCAATTATTGTTTGCTTAATTCTTTGTTCGGCTTCTTTTCGGGTGATGCCTGCAACATAAACTTGTCCTATTGCTGGCATATCTATAAATCCTTCTTTGTCTATTGTGTAGCTTGATATTTGTCCGCTACTTGCAGTTCTGCCGTATAAACTTGTGTATCCTAATCGTTGAGAAACGTAAGGTAAATTAAATAATTCTGAAAGTTTTGGATCTTTACAATTAACAATTACGGAAATCTTATCTCCTGGACATAAAATTATCTCCTGGGCAGGAGGAACGTCTAATTCTGAAATCGAGTCTACGTCTTGGTAATATACTATTGCGTCAGTGGACGCACAAGAATTTAAAAATAATGTTGTAATGCACAAGAAACTTAGTGTGAAATATGATTTAATTTTATTTAGTCTCATATCTTTTAATTTTTAATTACTTCTATATAATCTGATTCTATTTCTGCAATAGCTACTGCTAATAAATTATCTAACGTAACTACAACTCTTTTACTTCTTTTGCCTTTTACTTTTATGAATACTCCTTCAATACCATCAAAACTGCCACCAATAATTCTAACTTTTGTGCCTTTTGCAATATTTATTTCCTCAGGTGTTAGATATATTGTTTCTTCTTCAAAATTTTCTGTTGCTCTAATAAATTGTTTCATTTCATCGTCTCGAACAATTATAGGCAAACTTTGTCCTTCTATTTTATTAACTAAGTATTGTAAGTTAAGTATTTCTTTTTTTATTTTTTTAATAATACAAAGCTTACTATGAACAAAAATAAGGTTGTTTATAGCAGGTCTTAATTCGTAATAATTTTTCCCTTTTCTTCTTATCAGTTTTTTTTTCTTGGGAATATACGTTTCTATTCCTATTTCTTTTAGTTTATTTTGCACTTTCAATTCATTCCTAAAAGGAACCCTCATCGCATACCATAAAATTTCGTCTTCTTTGTGCAAAATAGACATACAAACCTCAGTTTTGTTGAAAATAAACTTTGCAAAAATATAAAAAAACAATAGAATTTCATTGAAAAAACAAAAAATCTTTGTTGTTTTTAGTAATTTTGCAACCGATTTATAAATAATAATAAATATGAGTACAAGATACGCGGAGTATAAACAACTTAATTTAACTCAAATTTCGGAAGAAATATTAGAAAAGTGGCAAAGTGAAAACACTTTTGAACAATGTTTAAAATTAAGAGAAGGTTCTAAACCTTTTATCTTTTTTGAAGGTCCTCCTTCAGCAAATGGACAACCGGGCATTCATCACGTAATGGCTCGTGCTATAAAAGATATTTTTTGTAGATACAAAACTCAAAAAGGATTTTATGTCGCAAGAAAAGCAGGTTGGGATACGCACGGATTGCCTGTTGAACTCGGCGTTGAAAAACAATTAGGTATTACCAAAGAAGATATAGGAAAAAAAATATCTGTTGATGATTACAACGAAGCATGTCGCAACGAAGTGATGAAATATAAGGATATGTGGGATAAACTTACCGTTCAAATGGGTTATTGGGTAGATTTGAACGATCCTTACATTACTTTCAAAAATGAATACATAGAAACTCTTTGGTATTTATTAGGAATACTACACAAAAAAGGTTATTTATATAAAGGTTATACCATTCAACCATTCTCTCCTGCCGCAGGAACAGGATTAAGTTCTCACGAATTGAATATGCCAGGCTGTTATCGTGATGTGAAAGACACAACAGCAGTAGCACAATTCAGGGCAAAAAATCAAGAAGAGATAAAATCAAAATATCTTTCTGGTCAAAACCATTCAGAAGATGTTTATTTCATTGCATGGACAACAACACCTTGGACTCTTCCTTCAAACACTGCCTTAGCAGTAGGTCCAGGTATAGATTATGTTTTCGTTAAAACATTTAATCCATACTCTAATATTCCTGTGATAGTTGTTTTAGCGAAAGCGTTATTAGGTTCATTCTTCCCTGAAAAGAATGCAGAATTATCTTTTGAAGACTATAAACCAGGGGACAAAGCAATACCATTTAAAATTTTAGCAGAGTGTAAAGGAAAAGACTTAAAGGGAACGGAATACGAACCTTTGACAGATTTTGTTTCTCCAATGGGAAATGCCTTTAAAGTTATAGAGGGAGATTATGTTTCTACTGCTGACGGAACAGGTATTGTACATATTGCACCAACATTTGGAGCAGATGACGACCGCGTTGCAAAACAAGCAGGAATAGTTCCAATGTTTGTTGTGGACAAAGACGGAAAGAATCAACCAATGGTAGATAAGACAGGTAAATTCTTTAAGATAGAAGATTTAGATCAAGACTTTGTAAGCAAATATGTAAATGAATCTTATAAAGAATTTGCAGGTAGATATGTTAAAAATGCGTTTGATTCAAATCTTACAGAAAAAGACCCAACACTTGATGTTGATATATGCGTTTATTTAAAACAAGCAAACAAAGTATTCAAGATAGAAAAACATACACACAACTATCCGCATTGTTGGAGAACAGACAAACCTATTCTTTACTATCCATTAGATAGTTGGTTCATTAGAACAACTGCTATAAAGGATAGAATGATAGAATTAAACAAAACAATAAATTGGAAACCAGAAGCAACAGGAAGTGGACGTTTTGGAAATTGGCTTGAAAATCTTGTTGATTGGAATTTAAGTCGTTCAAGATATTGGGGAACTCCTCTTCCAATTTGGAGAACAGAAGACGGAAAACACGAAATCTGTATAAGTTCAGTAGAAATGCTTTCAAACGAAATAGAAAAGAGTATTGCTGCTGGATATATGAAAGAAAATCCATATAAAGATTATAAAAACTATGATAGTTTTGACTTACATCGTCCGTATATCGATTCAGTTATTTTAGTAGCACCAAATGGTGAAAAAATGACTCGTGAATCTGACTTGATAGATGTATGGTTTGATTCTGGTGCAATGCCGTATGCACAAGTTCATTACCCATTTGATTGCAACGATGAACAATTAGCAAATAATTTTCCTGCTGATTTCATTGCAGAAGGAGTGGATCAAACAAGAGGTTGGTTCTTTACTCTTCACGCAATAGCAACTTTGTGTTTTGATACAATATCTTTCAAAAATGTAGTATCAAATGGATTAGTTTTAGACAAGAATGGAAACAAAATGTCAAAGAGATTAGGCAACGCAGTCAATCCTTTTGATATACTTTCTCAATATGGTCCAGATGCAACAAGGTGGTATATGATTACAAATACACAACCTTGGGAAAATTTGAAGTTTGATCCAAACGGAATAGATGAAGTTAGGAGAAAATTCTTCGGTACATTGTATAATACATATTCATTCTTTGCACTTTATGCTAACATTGACAACTTTACATACGCAGAAAAAGATATTGAAAATAGCCAAAGACCAGAAATAGACCGTTGGATACTTTCAGAACTTAATTCTTTAATAGAGTATTGCGACAAAACATACGCAGATTACGAGCCAACAAAAGCAGGAAGAGCAATAGCAAACTTTGTAGACGAATATTTGAGTAACTGGTATGTAAGACTTTGTAGAAGAAGATTCTGGAAAGGTGAATACACACAAGATAAAATATCAGCATATCAAACACTTTACACTTGCTTAGAAACGCTTTCAAAACTTATTGCACCAATTGCACCATTCTTTGCTGAAAGATTATTCACAGATTTAAACAATGTAAGCAAACGTCACAACACATTCTCTATTCACGCAACTGATTTCCCTCAAAGTAATCCTGCTTTGATAGACAAAGAGCTTGAAGAAAGAATGCAAATGGCACAAAAAATCTGTTCATTAGTTCTTTCGCTTAGAAAACGCAATAACCTAAAAGTACGTCAGCCTCTTTCTAAGATAATGATTCCTGCAAAAGATGAACATCAACAACGACAAATAGAAGCAGTTAAAGACTTAATACTTTCAGAAGTTAATATCAAAAACATAGATTTCTTAACAAAAGAAAATAATGTATTGGTAAAGAGCATAAAAGCCAACTTCAAGACCTTAGGACCAAAATTTGGGCCAAAGATGAAAGCGATTGCAGCTGCTATTACTTCGTTCTCGCAAGACGATATAGCAAAAATAGAATCAGAAGGCAAGTATTGCTTAAATATTGACAATACTGAAATAGAAATTGCACTCTCTGACGTAGAAATTATAACACAAGATATTCCAGGTTGGGTAGTTACAAACGATGCAGACTTAACTGTCGCTTTGGATACAACTATTACAGAATCTCTACGTCAAGAAGGAATTTCAAGAGAGTTGGTAAACAGAATCCAAAACATAAGAAAAGAACAAAATTTTGATGTTACCGATAACATATTGGTAGAAATAGAAAAATGCGAAGAACTTTGTCAAGCAGTAGAAGCATTTAGAGAATATATTTGTAGCGAAACGCTTACAAAACAACTTACTTTTGCAGAACAAATCGCTTCTCCGCTTCAAACAATAGATGTAATAGAAGGTAAAGACTTAGCAATCAACATCAAAAAAGCATAAACAGAATGCAATTAAACTATATTGACTGGGGGATAAAGGCATACAGCGAAGCCTTAGCGGAACAAGAAGAAATATTTGACAAAAAAGTCAAACAAAAACTTCAATCAACATCTAATATTTCGCAAGACTTTATTGTATGTCAGCACCCCCATGTCTATACTCTTGGAAAACACGGAAAAATTTCAAATCTTTTAGCCAACCCTCAGTATTTAGAAAAGATAAATGCAACTTTCCATAAAATAAATAGAGGAGGCGATATAACCTATCACGGACCGGGGCAAATAGTTGGCTATCCAAGTTTAGACATTGACGCATTAGGATTAACGCTTCGCACATATATTGAAACAATAGAGCAAAGTGTGATAGATTTGATGGAGGAATACTCCATTAAATGCGAAAGATTAAAAGGAGCAACAGGCGTTTGGATTGACGCAAACACCCCAAAAGCAAGAAAAATATGTGCAATAGGAGTAAAAGCCTCACGAGGAATAACTATGCACGGCTTTGCACTGAATATAAACACCGATTTACAATATTTTAATTATATAAATCCATGTGGATTTACCGATAAGGGAGTAACCTCCTTACAAAAAGAACTTTCTTCCCCTACATTATTAGACATAGAAGAAATACAAAAAAAATTATTCCATCATTTTGTCAAATTAATTTAAAATAATAGCCTTATGAACAGACAAGAATTAGTAGCCCTCATAAGAAGAAAAAAAAGTTTCTTATGTGTGGGATTAGATAGTGACATAAACAAAATACCAAAACACCTTCTAACAAAAGAAGACCCCGTTTTTGAGTTCAACAAAGCAATAATTGATGCAACACTTCCTTACACTGTTGCCTACAAACCAAATCTTGCGTTCTATGAATCAAGAGGAATAGAAGGATTAGTAAGTTTAAAAAAGACAATGGACTATTTGCATCAATTCAAAGATGAATGTTTTACAATAGCAGATGCAAAACGAGGAGACATTGGCAATACCTCAGAGCAATATGCAAAAGCCTTTCTTTCAGAAGAAGGAGATTTCAATTTTGATTCAATGACAATCGCTCCATATATGGGAGAAGATTCAGTAAAACCATTCACTGTATATCCAGAAAAATGGGTTATACTTTTAGCCCTAACATCAAATAAAGGAGCAAACGATTTCCAATTCATAAAAGACGAAAACGGAAAACCATTATTTGAAACCGTTTTAGCAAAATCGCAACAATGGGCAAGCGAAGACAATCTTATGTTTGTATGTGGAGCAACCCAAGCCGAAATGTTTACACAAATCAGAGCAATAGCACCAAATCATTTCTTATTAGTGCCAGGAGTAGGAGCACAAGGAGGTTCTTTACAAGAGGTTTGTAAGTATGGGCTTAACAAAGACTGCGGATTATTAGTCAATTCTTCAAGAGGAATCATTTTTGCAGATACAAGCGAAAACTTTGCAGAAGTTGCAGCTCTTAAAGCAAAAGAATTGCAAGAAGAAATGGCATCTTATCTGAGATAAAACAAAAAATAAAACGATAAAACAATGAAAAAATTATTAATGATTTTAGTAATGCTTTTTAGCGTTACTATTGCCTCTGCACAAACAATAGAAGAGGGATTTGAAGGAACGTTTCCACCAGAAGGTTGGTCGGTTTCTGGATCATGGATACAAAATACCAATTCTTTTGCAGGTTCTCATGCTGCATATGTAACCGATCAAGGTTCAACAGACAGTAGATTGACACTTCCTATTTATGAAGTACAAACAGGAACAGTGCTTTCTTTTAAGCATTCTTGTAATTATGCTAGCTGGGCTAATTCAACAACTTTTACAATAGAAGTATCTCCTTATTTAGGCGAAGATGCTGTTTGGGAAGTTGTATAGACAATAAACTATCCTGGTTCAAACTATGTTTGGGAAGATAGAATAATAGAATTTGCTCAATATGCCGGAGAAGAACTTTATATTTCCTTACACGTAGTTAATAACAATGGAGCATCAACTTATATAGACAATCTTAAATTAACTACTATTACATGTCCCGTTGTAGAAAACTTAAATATACACTCAATTACAACAACTTCTGCTGAACTTGTATTTTCAGATATTATGTCTTCTGGGAACTATACCATAGAAGTAGAACAACTCAATTCAACCTCAGCAGATTCAATACAAATATTCACAGCCTCTGACACAGCTTTCACAATAACAGGCTTAGAAGCCTCATCAGCATACAAAGTGAGAGTTATGTCTGTTTGTGGAGAAGATGATTTAAGTGAATGGAGCGAAGAAATAACATTTGTAACAGCATGTACAGACTTAATAACCGAATTGCCATGGGAGTTTGATTTTGAAGGATTATCATACCTTACTTGTTGGACTCCATTACAAACCACAATATATAATGGAGTAGAATATCCTTCTTTATATAGTTCATCACTATCTGGCAACTCTCTTATGTTTAGATATGGAAATGGACTTGCAATAGCTCCATTAGTATCAGGCAATATAAACACTCTAAGACTACAATTTGAAGCTGAAAGAAGTATGTATGGTTCTGGTACGCTAATGGTAGGGCTTATAAGCGATGAATCAAATATTGAATCATTTATTCCAGTAGATACAATAGCACTTCAAGACGATGTAAGATTATTTATAGTAGATTTTGATGAGGTTGTATTAACTGAAAATGCAGATTATCGCATTGCATTCAAATATATTTGCAATAACGACAATAGTGCAACAGCAAACATTGACAATGTTGTAATAAGTACAATTCCATCTTGTCCTTCACCAGAAAAACAAAGCGTAACAGTATCGGCAAACGCAACAAATGCATTTGTTTCTTGGATAGACCTTGATCAAGAGCACGAAGCGTGGATAGTTTACTACAAATCACAATCAGAAAATGAATGGAACACCATAAACACAACAGAACAAACAATAGTAATTCCAGGATTGGATCCACAAACTACATATTCATTATATGTAATGACCGATTGTGGAACAGAAGACAACACAGATAAAACACAAACCATTACATTTACAACACCACATCTATCAGCTCCAATGCCATTTTTTGAAGATTTTGATACAGATGATGTAGTTTCTGACATACATCTTATACATGAAACAGGAAATAATAGATGGATAGTAGGCGATTCAACAGGTTACTCACAAACCACACAAAACACAGAAGGTCGTTCATTGTATATTTCTAACGATAGTGCATCTTATAGCTATCAAAACAATAGTTCAACATATACATTTGCATACATACAAGTTGAATTAAGCGATCCGGAATTAGAATACAATCTTTCGTTTGATTACAAAGTGCCAGGAGGAGAAAATGGCTTTGATTATTTATCAGTTTATTTGATTGATGCAAACCAAACTGTTAACTCAGATTTATATTACAATTCTTCAACACCAACACTTTTATCTAAAAAGGCTTACGTAGCTGATTGGACAAACTTTTCTTACACATTCCCTCACGAAATGATAGGAACAACAAAGAAAATCGTCTTTATGTGGAAAAATGACTCAGCGGGAGGCTCAAATCCACCTGCTGCGGTTGATAATATCCATATTTTCGGAACAGATTGTGTAACTCCACACACAATAAGCACAACAGAAATAACCTCAAACTCAGCAACACTTAATTGGGTTGGCTCAGCAGACGAATATATCATTAAATATAGACTCGTTAATGACACAGTTATAAATACAGTTACAGTATCTGACACAACTTATACATTAACAGATTTAACCCCTGCTGAAACTTACATTTTCACAATTCAATCTTCTTGTGGCGATGATTTCTCTTCAATAACAGAAGCACAAACATTCAGTACTCTTTGTGGACCTATTGAAGCAATAGTATGGTTTGAAGACTTTGAAAGTGCACTTAGCAATCAAACAGTAGCAAACGACATTATGAGATGTTGGAATGTGTTAAGATCAGCAGCGTTTTGGAATGGTAATTTCCCAAGAATCTATCACGAAGGATACGCTCCGGCTGCACATTCAGGCTCTGTAACAATAGAGTTCAAGGGTTCAGAAAATCTTCTTGTACTTCCAGAATTTGCCGCAGATGTAAATACACTACAATTCTCATTCTATGCAAATACAACAGCAGCAACTGCCGAGTCAGCAGGATTTATGGAAATAGGTATAATGACAGATATTGATGATTTAAACTCTTTCATAGTTTTAGACACAGTTGAGCCAGTTGGATTCCAAAGAAGTGGCTCTTACCCTGTATCTTTTGACTTCAACTCTTTGGAACAAACCGAGGGAAGAATAGCAATGAGATATACAAATATGACTAATCCTGGTGAAAGCTGGAATCTTGATGATTTCCAAGTAAATCCAATACCAGACTGTCCATCTCCTGAAAAATCAAGCGTAGTTGCATCAGATGTTACAGACACTCAGGCAACAATTTCTTGGACAGACAACGACCCTACACACAATGCTTGGTTAGTTTACTACAAACACTCTTCTGAATCAACATATACAGAAGTTGCCGCTACACAACAATCAATCACACTCACAAACTTAATACCTGCTTCAATATATTCTGTTTATGTTAAGACAGATTGTCAAACAGAAGACAATTATGACCAAACAACAACAATGACATTTAACACAATAGCAACACCTATTACAGATTTTCCATACTATCAAGATTTTGAAGACTTGATTAACAACCCTGCTTTAATAGAATTTTCTTCTCAAAACACAAATAGATGGACAATAGGTAATGCAGTAGGAGTAGTATCAGAAGAAGACGAAAATACTTCTGTTACTTCATTATATGTTTCTAACAATAACGGAGCATCTTACGCCTATACAACAAACGTAACATCTCATTCATACGCAGTAATGTCTATTGCATTTGGAGAAGCAGCAGAATACACATTAGAATTTGACTATCAAGTTTCAGGAGAACAAAGCTATGGTTATTCTTATGACTATTTGAGAGTAGTTTTATGCGATGCAGATTATCAAATACCAACATCTGGCGAGCCAGCAGGACAAGTATTATTAAACAATGCTGCAAATGTAAACTCTTGGACACATTTTTCTACTTCATTATCTAATGTTGCTTCACAAACAAAACAACTTGTATTCTATTGGAAAAACGATGGAACATCAGGTACAGGAGTTCCTGCCGCAATAGATAATATTTCTATTGTAGGAGCAAACTGTGCAGCACCAACTGCATTTACTTGCACAAATACCTCACCAGAAGAAGTTACATTAACATGGAATGAAAATAGCCCTTCAACAAGTTGGACAATCTATTACAAAGAATCCTCCGATACAGTTTACTCTTCTGTTGAAGTAACTACAAATCCATATATCTTTACAGACCTTGCATCATCTACTCAATATACAATGTACATTGTTTCAAACTGTGAAGATGAGCAATCAGCCGCTTCAAATCTAATTACATTCTATACAGATTGTGAATCAATAGTAACAACTTATCCTTACTTTGAAGGATTTGAATCAAGCGAAGGTTCTTGTTGGCAAATACAAAACATAACAGGTTCAAACGATTGGTTCAATACAGCTTCTTATAATTCAGCTTCAATAATCTATCCTACTGAGGGAGGAAAGATGATGTTCTATCCTTATAATGCAGAAAATTCAGGAAGATTAGTTTCTCCTGTTTTCGATTTGAGCGAAGTAAACACACCATACTTGAAATTTGATTATTGGTTAGGAGAATACAACGGATTTTCTGAAACTCTAACAATTCAATATCGTACAGCAGAAGACACAACTTGGACAGATTTGATTTCTTACAACAATGGAGCAAACCAATGGTTGACAGACTCAGTTTATTTGAACACTATGTCTCAATCATATCAAATCTCTTTTGTCGGAGTAGGTAATAACGGTTGGGGAGTTGGCTTAGACGCAGTTACAGTCTATGATGCAGAAGGAGTAATCGTAACACCAGAGCCATGCGATGCACCAACAGCCCTTGCAGCTAACAATATCACAGAAACAAGTGCAGAAATCACATGGAATGGCACAGCCTCAACATACGAACTAAAAGTAAACGGAGGCGAATCAGAAACCCTTACAACAACAAGTAAAACATTAACAAACTTAACACCAAATACAGCCTACACAATTGAAGTAAGAGCAATCTGCGAAGAACAAACCTCAGCATGGGTAAGCACAAACTTCACAACACTTGAAGAAATAATCCCAGAACCAGAAGTAATCTTAGGAGAAGTTAGCACATTAGCCGCAACAGAAGTAGGAAACACATCAGCAACCCTAAACGGAGCCTTAGTAAGTGCAGGAAACTCTGAAAACTTCATAGTAGGATTTGCATTAGCAACCGTTTCTGACTTCACGCTTGAAGACACAGGAGTACAAAACATTACAGCAACACTAAACGGAAGCACATTCTCACAAACAGTTAATGACTTAGAAGAAGGACAAACCTATTTCTATCGTGCATACATCACAAACGAAGCAGGAACAACTTACGGACAAATAGAATCCTTTGCATTATTAGGCTTGACTTCTGAATTAGCAAACAGTCTTCAAGTAAACGTTTATCCAAACCCTACAAGAAATCAAGCAATCCTAAAAGTAGCAGGATTACAATCGGACGCAAAAATAGTAATCAGCGACTTACAAGGAAGAATACTAAGCGAAAAAGTAATCAATGCCTCACAAACAGAAATTACCTTAGACCTTAGCAAAATGACAAGCGGAGTTTACTATCTAAGACTAATAACCGATAAAGCAATTAGTACACAAAAATTGATAGTTGAATAAAATCAACCAACAAATTTCACAAAAAGAGCGATTCTTTCAAAGAGTCGCTCTTTTTTTATAAAAAGAAAAATTCTATTACTCTTTCGTTTATTTGTTGTATCTTTGCAAAGAGAAGTTACGAAAAAGGTCTAAATTATTGAGAATGAATGACGACCTTTTGGTTGAATATGTATTGGGTTACGAATTAGCAATATACAGAGTGTTTTGGTCTTCTGCGTTTTGCATAACTTCAAATAACTCTTTCTGTATCGCAAAGGTACTTATATTCTCTCATTTCACAAAAAACTCTCAAAGAAAATTTCCGTTCTACCCGCATTTTAGGTAAAGCCATTGTTGGCAGTCCGATAAGTGTAACCTGAATGAATCCAGACAAACACCCATCGGACTTATGACACAACCGAAACAAATATCTCCGTTTGCTGATGGTATGAGAACATACCGTTAGCAGGCGGAGATACTTGTTTTTATTCGGCTGTGTAAAGAGGTAGGCTTTACCATATTCCTCCTACGAAATTTTCTTTCCAGCATCATAGCTCCGTTGTCGGCATAAATGCTGACAACCAAACTCCGATGATTACATAAGCGAAGGAAAAAGTCTTCCCGTTTCTGTCAAAAGCAGGCTTCCGACAAAGACGTGAAAACACATTTCTATTTTCGCTTATGAGCAAGTTCCTATCTTTTTAGCCGTCTAAGCCGGATATTCTTTTCTATTTGAATCTGCCATAGTTTTCGTTTACCTCCATTCGTGTCTTCTCATATCCGCATCAGCAGGTCATTCCCGTTTCGGTGGCGAAGGTATTTCCGGGATTTTAACCCGATAGCAAGGACAAGCCTCCTGTTTTCCGCAAAAATCTCCACACCTACGGGTAGTATTTTTCCGAAAATCCTTGCAATCGCTAATCCCTACACCT
>JAFYSZ010000009.1 GCA_017559135.1 Bacteroidales bacterium
ACAAAAACAGACACAGAAAAAAGTCCATAGTACGGACAAATATACCATTTTTCGTCCTTAGCATGGACAAAAATCAAAGAAATGAAGATGAAATTTAAAAGAAAAAATAGAAAATTAGAAATTTTTAATCAAAAAGTTAATACAAAAAATCGATTTTTTTTAGAGTTGGATAGTTAATAGTATAATATCAATAGAAACAAAAATAGAATAAACTTCTATTTGAACTTAGTTATGTTTAGATATACTAATAGATTTCAAACAACTACAACAAACAAAAGCTATATAGCTATTTATTTAGTGGACATACCATCTAACAACACGAATACAAAGATACTAAATTATTGAAAGTATAATTAGGATTGTTTGTGAAAACTAAAAATATATTTAATTTTGCTTTGTGTAAAGACTCGTATGTTTAAAAAAGTTTTATTATGGAAATAACAGACGAAATAATTAGAGAAGTTTCTATAGAAGATAGAGAAAAATTTAAGCCATTTGCCTTTTTTGGTTACGAAGGAAAACATGATCTTGTATTGGCATTTAATACTATTTCAGATGGCTATTGGGATTGTGCGAAATTATCCTTTGGTAAAATGAAAGCAGAAAATCATAGAAATGACGTAGTAGATTTGCTAATTTATCCTCTTATTTTTAATTATAGACATTCAATAGAGACTTATTTAAAATTTATGTATTTTGCTCTTGTTGCAGAAACAGATGATAAAAAAAAGAATTTTTTGAATTTAGGTCATAATTTAATGGAACTATGGAATGAATTGAAACCATATTTAATTAGCGGGAAAAAACATGTTGGTAGTAATGAAAATATAGATGCAATAGAACATTATATAAACGAACTAAATAATTTTGATTCTAATTCAATGGTTATGAGATACCCTATTGATAAGAAATTAAATGCTAATAAAGAAGTATACCATTTCGACTATATTAATTTTAGCAATAGAATGAATGAATTATGTGAGTCTTTAAGACAACTTTATGATGATTTACAAAATCAAATGTCTGAAAAGGCAACAAAAGAAGAATTTAATAAATACATTAATATATTTAATAAATATCGTAAACAAATAAATAATTTTAAAGAAATATTATCACAAGAAGTAAACAATAAGTCTTGTAATAAAAGTAAAAATTTTTTAAGTCTTAGTGATATTGTTTCAAATGAAGTGCGTCCAATAAACTCGTTTTTATCAGAATGCGAATCAGATTTACTTATTCTTTTAGATAATTTATATTTTGCTGGACGTACAGTAGGACAAAAAACAGTTAGATTGGCAATAAATGTTGATGATAAAAAAAGAGAATTTGTTCAATTATGTAATGAATTATTACGCAATGCAGGACTTAATTTTGGAATAGAACCAAAGGAAAATCAAATTAATATTATTAGAATTAAGTCATCAGCATTATTATTAGGAATAAATAAAGCACTTGAAATTTTAGATTAAGAACTTTTTCCTTATTCCATTCCCCAAAGCCTTAAACTTTTATCGCCCGATGCGGAAACTATATATCTACCATCAGGAGAGAAGTTAGCGTCCATTATTCTTTCATTATGACCTGACAAAGCTTTGACTAACTGTCCTGTATTAGCGTCCCAAATTCTTAAAACATAGTCGTGTGCAGCCGAAATCAAATAATTACCACAAGGACTCCAACTTACAAAACTTAAACCAACGTAATCTCCTGTTATTTCTTGAATACACGCACCCGTATTAGCGTCCCAAATCTTTATTATATTCTCATGAGAAACAGAAGCAATGCGAGAGCCATCAGGACTCCACTCTACGTCCATAGGATATAAAGTATGTCCATTTAAAGTTTGAAGACACGTTCCAGAATTAAAGTCCCATATTTTTAAAGTCTTATCATTAGAGCAAGTAACTAAGCGTAATCCATCAGGACTAAAACTTGGAGTTGCAACTTCGCTCGTATGCCCTGTTAAAACATGGATACAGTTTCCAGAATAAGCGTCCCAAATTCTTGTAGTGCTATCCCACGAAGAAGAAGCAATGTATCTACCGTCCGGACTCCAATCTAAATGATTTACTCTGCCAGTATGCCCAACGAAAGTGCGAACACAATCCCTTCCCTTTGTACTCCAAAGTTTCACAAGGCTATCTATACCACAAGAAGCAATAAATTCTTTCGTTGAATTGAACTTTGCATCATAGATAATATTGTTAACATCGACAAAAGTATCAACAACGCTCCATGAATCAACATCTATAACCTTAAAATCACGATTTGCACACGAATAAACAATACTTTTACTATCCGAACTCCAATCTGCCGACATATAAAAGTCGGTTGGATTTGTTATAGTATTAAGACAAACAAATAAATCAAAATCTACCGAGTCGTTTATTGGCTCTTGCTCCCCATTATTCTCTTCTTCACCTTCCGTAGTATCAGTTTGAGTTTCGCCACTCCCACCTCCACCAAGAGTAGTGTTTGTTTCAGTACTATTATTCTCCAACCTATCAATCGGATCCTCACAACCAACACACAAAAACATCAAACCAATAAATAAAAACAAAAACTTAAATCTCATAATCTCAATAATTTTAAATCAATACAATAACATAGACACTAAAAAACAAAGAAACGTTTTAGCGATTTATATTTTGCGTAAATCGACAAGAAGGATAGTTTATACAAGATATAAATTCACCATATTTTCCTTGACGATGTATCAACATTCCTCCGCATTTGGGACATATTCCTTTTTCAACCAAAGATTCTTTGTTTGCCATTTCTTGTTTAATCTTATCAACATGTTTTTCTTTTTGATTTTCATCTTTGATAGAATAATACATCAAAACAGCAGATAACCTATTTACCAATTCATCTGAAAGTCTTTGAATGTGTTTTGAAAGAATAAAATCTTTCAATTCAGAAAAATACATCACATTTCCATAAGTTTCGCACTTCAAAGTCGCTTTATCATGAAAAGCAACCACAGGAAAATAAAATCTTTCTTCTATTCCAAATATTAATTGCAAAGTTTTAAGGTGTGCATAGTTTTGTTTTAAAGGATTTCTTAATTTATATTTTTCGTTATAAATAGTTTGAGTCCAATATTCCGAAGATTCGCTTCCATAAATCCAACCTGTATAATTTTTTGTTTCTATTATAAAGACGCCATATCGCGAAATAATAACGTGATCTATTTGAGCACAACAACCTTTTATATCTAAATAAACATCATTAAATACAACATAATCCTTAGGCAAAGTTTTCAAAATAAAAGCCACTGTTTCCTCACCAATTTCTCCTAACACTTGCGAAGAAGACTTGTATTCAGACTTAACTGTCTCTACTTCATTACAAACTTCACTTGACTTTTGCGAATAAGTTGTATAATACGGCTTAATTTTGGTTATTTTTTTTTGTTTTCTCTTTTTTCTATCTTTTTTACACAAAAAAAGAATAATCAAAAATGAAAGTAATAAAGGTAAAATAGCCATAATTATAACTTTTATTTATTATTTTTTACAACAAATATCTCACTTGCAAATATAGGAATATAAAATAGAAAAATAAAACAAAGAAAAAATAAAATATTTCATAGAAATATTTTTCTAAAACATAGAAATAATTTTAGAAATGAGCGTTATTTTTCAAGCAAGCCGTTTTGTTGTAAAAGATTTCTTAGGTAGGCTATTTCTTTTTGTTGTTCGGCTATTGTGTTTTTAAGGTTTTGTATTTGATCTATTAAGAAGCGTTTGCAAAAGGTAAAAGTAAGGTGATAAAGTACTTCGGATTTTTGATTTTTCTATTTAAATAAATAGTTCCTATAGGTATTTTATAGTTACTATAGGAACTATTTTATATTCTTTTTTCTTGTTTTAGCTAATTGTTCCGCCGTTTCTGATTGGTTTTTCTGGCGAAATAAAGCTTAAACTGCCGTCAAGGTTTTCGGCCATTAGTATCATTCCTTGACTTTCTATGCCTTTTAATGCTTTTGGTGCAAGGTTTACTAATACGGATACTTGTTTGCCGATGATTTCTTCTGGTGAATAATATTCGGCTATGCCACTTACTATTGTGCGTTGGTCAATTCCTGTGTCTATTGTTAGTTTTAATAGTTTTTTTGTTTTAGCTACTTTTTCGGCTGCAAGTATTGTGCCTACTCTTATATCCATTTTTGCAAAATCATCATACTCTATGTTTGCTTTTTGTGGCTCTACTGTGGCTGAGGCTAATTCGTTTGCTTTTTTTGTTTGTTGTAGCTTTTCTAATTGTGCTTCTATTTGTTTGTCGTCTATTTGTTCAAACAACAATTGTGCTTGATTGATTTGTTTTCCTTCTTCTAAAAGTTCTGAATTGCCTGCTTCATACCAAAAGGCTTTGTCTTGGTTCAACATTCCACGTAATTTTTCTGCTGTAAATGGTAGGAATGGTTCTGATAGTATGGCAAGATTTGCACATATTTGTAATGATATATTCAAAACGGTTGCTGTACGTTCTGCATCTGTTTTGATTGTTTTCCAAGGTTCGTTTTCTGTTAAATATTTGTTGCCAAGGCGTGCAAGATTCATTAGTTCGTTTAGGGCTTCGCGGAATCTGTATTGTTCTATGCTACGTCCTATTTTTTCAGGGTATTGTTTTATTTGTTCTATTGTTTGAATATCAAGTTCGTTTAGCGTGCCTCTTTGTGGAACTTTGCCTTCAAAGTATTTGTGTGTTAAGACTATTGTACGGTTTACAAAGTTTCCAAATATAGCTACAAGTTCTGAGTTGTTGCGTGTTTGAAAATCTTTCCATGTAAAGTCGTTATCTTTTGTTTCTGGTGCGTTTGCACAAAGTACATATTTCAAAACGTCTTGTTTTCCTGGAAAATCTTTTAGATATTCGTGTAACCAAACTGCCCAATTGCGAGAGGTTGATATTTTATCGCCTTCTAAGTTAAGAAATTCGTTCGCTGGAACGTTTTCTGGTAAGATATAGCTTCCTTCTGCTTTAAGCATTGCTGGGAATATTATGCAATGGAATACTATATTGTCTTTTCCTATGAAGTGAACAAGTTTTGTATCTTTTTCTTTCCACCATTTTTCCCAATTTTGTGGGTATAGTTCTTTTGTGTTTGAGATGTAGCCTATTGGTGCATCAAACCATACGTATAATACTTTGCCATCTGCTCCTTCAATCGGCACTTTTACTCCCCAATCAAGGTCGCGTGTTACTGCTCTTGCTTGTAAACCTTGGTCAATCCAGCTTTTACATTGTCCATATACGTTGGTTTTCCATTCTTTGTGAGAGTCAAGTATCCATTCTCTCATAAAGGTTTCGTATTCTTCAAGAGGTAAGTACCAATGTTTTGTTTCTTTTAGTTGTGGTTCTTGTCCTGAAAGTGTAGATTTTGGATTTATTAAATCGGTTGCTGAAAGGCTTGTTCCACATGCTTCACATTGGTCGCCGTATGCTTTTTCGTTTCCACAATGTGGGCAAGTTCCTGTTATATATCTATCGGCAAGGAATGTATTTGTTGCTTCATCGTAGTATTGTTGTGATACTTTTTCTACGAATTTTCCTTTTTCATATAGATCTTTAAAGAATGCTGAGGCAGTTTCAGCATGTATTTTTGAAGAAGTACGAGAATATATATCGAATGATATTCCTAAGTCTTGGAATGCTTGTTTGATTATTCCGTGATAACGATTTACTATATCTTGTGGTGTAAGGCCTTCGTTTTTTGCTTTGATTGTGATTGGCACTCCGTGTTCATCGCTTCCTCCTATAAAGAGTACGTCTTCGTTCATCATTCTTAAATATCGTACATATATGTCTGCTGGCACGTAAACTCCTGCTAAATGTCCTATATGCACAGGTCCGTTTGCGTAAGGTAGGGCTGTGGTTACGCAATAACGATTAAATTTATTATCTGTCTCTATGTATTTCATCTTTATTGATTATTTATTTTCTTGTTTTTCTATGTTTTCTTCTTCTATTATGTACAATGGTCGGTTGCGAACATCGTTATTTATTCTTGCTATGTATTCCCCTATTATTCCTATTGTGATTAGTTGCACTCCTCCTATAAACAAAACGCTTATTATCAATGAGGTCCAACCCGATACTGCACTATCAAATATAAAGTGAGAGATTAGTGCATAAACAATGGCAAGTAGTGAAAGTATTGCCGAGATTATGCCTATTGCTGAGGCCATTTTTAGTGGTTTGTCGCTAAATGCTGTTATGCCATCAAAGGCTAAGCGTAGCATTTTTTTGAGTGGATAGTTTGTTTTGCCATAAAGGCGTGCATCTCTATGATATTCTACAAAGGTTTGTTTGTATCCTATCCAAGAGATTTGACCTCTTATGTATTTTGACTTTTCTGGCATATTGCGAAGGTGGTTTACAATTACTTTGTCAATGAGTCTAAAATCTCCTACATCAACAGGGATTTCTATACTTGTCATTGCTGCAAGAAAGCGATAGAAAAGTTTTGCTGTTGCTTTCTTAAACCAAGTTTCTCCTTCGCGTGTTTTTCTTTTTGCATAGACTACTTTGTAGCCTTCTTGGTATTTTTTGTACATTTCAAGAATTAATTCGGGTGGGTCTTGCAAATCGCCATCTATTATAACGACTGCTTTGCCTTTACACATATCTAATCCTGCACTAACTGCAATTTGATGTCCGAAATTTCTTGAAAAACTAATGTATTTTACGTGAGAATCTTTCTCTGATATTTGTTTAATTACACTAAGCGTAGAGTCCTTGCTACAATCGTTTACAAAGATTATTTCGTATTTATCAGATATTTTAGATAATGTGTCGGTTAGTCTTTTATAGATTAACGGCACATTTTTTTCTTCATTGTAACTTGGTACTATTGCTGATATTTCCATAATGATTGCAAAGAAAAATCTTCTCAATAGTGATAATTCTACGCACTATTGAGAAGATTTTGTCTTATTTTTTTATAATTGAAAAAATGTTATTATTCATTAACAATTAATTTGTTAACAAAAGTTCTTTCTTTGTTAGGTGTTATTGTTTTAACTACATATAATCCTGCTTCAACTCCTTGAAGTTCTATTGTTTGGTTTGTAGAATTTACAACAAATGATTTTAATACTCTTCCTTGAATATCGATTAATTCCACAACACTACCCATTTCTGCATTGTTTAATGAAACAAGATTTGTAGCTGGGTTAGGATATAGAGTAATTCCTCCATTTTCTGCTTCATTTAAATCAGAAACTAATGTAGTGAAAGGAACTACTGTCATTTCTCCCCATTGCTCAGCAGCGTTTTGACCAATTGCAAAAGCATAATATTCTACTCCTGGTGTAAGATCAAGCCATTCCCAAACATCTGTTTCATATAACCAATAAGGTTGTGCTACTAGCATAGTCATCAATGAATCTTGTCCAATTTCATCTAATAATGCTTTTTCAACTAAACCATCTAAAAATCTAGAAGTTTGATCGTTTGGAGTGGCTGTCATAATTACAGAAGATTCTGTTATATTTGACAATTCTATTGTAACAACGCTTGCTCCTTCTCCTCCTGCTTGTGGTGTAGTGCAAGTAGTCATAAGCACTTCTGATGTATCTGTTGCATTAACTGCTACAACATAAACAATATAATCAGTATTTGGAGCCATATCTGTCCAAGTGTAAGTTGTATCTGATTCAACTCCTATTGACCATGAAATAACTAAATCTCTTAATGGCATACCGAACATTTGAACCCATTGATCCATTCCTCCAACTACATCAGCTAAGATATGATACTTTGTACAATTTTCATCCATATCAAAAGATGCTGTAATTGTTGTTGGTGTTAGGTTGTCAATTGTTGTTGTTACGCTTGGTGCTTGTGCAAATACGCTTACACCAAACACTAATGCTAATGCTAATGCTAAAATTTTCTTCATACTTTTCTTCGTTTTTTTTATTTGTTTATAATTTCTTTTATTTCGTTTATTATTTTTTGTGCTAATTTGTTGGCAGATTCTAAGTTTTTGCTTTCAGAATAAACTCTGATTATTGGTTCTGTATTACTTTTTCTTAGGTGCACCCATTCTTTTTCTATGTTTATCTTTACGCCGTCTATGGTTGAAACTTCGTAGTCTTTGTATTTTTCAGCCATTTGTTCCAAAATAGAATCCACATTCATATCTTTTGTAAGTTCCATTTTGTTTTTAGAGATTTCATAATTAGGATAAGTTGCTCTAAGTTGCGAACAAGTCATTTTGCTTTTTGCAAGTAGAGTAAGGAATAAAGCAATTCCCACCAAAGCATCACGACCATAGTGAATTGCAGGATAGATTATTCCTCCGTTTCCTTCGCCTCCTATTACGGTATTGTGCTTTTTCATCATTTCAACTACGTTTACTTCTCCAACAGCCGATGCAAAATATTGTTGATTCTTAGCCTCTGTTACATCTCTTAATGCTCTTGTTGAAGACATATTTGAAACGGTTGCACCAGGAGTGTGTTTTAACACATAATCTGCAATAGAAACCAATGAATATTCTTCAACAAATGGTTGTCCGTTTTCGCTTACTATTGCTAATCTATCAACATCTGGATCGACAATAAAGCCTACATCACATTTTTTTTCAACAACTTCGCTGCATATTTGAGTAATATTTTCTGGAAGTGGTTCTGGATTGTGTGGAAATACGCCTGTTGGTTCATCATTCAAAGCAACAATTTCTTTTACACCCAATGCCTTTAATAATTTATTGAGAACAAATCCTCCTGTTGAGCAAACTGCATCGAAAGCAACTCTAAAATTAGCTTGTTTTATTGCTTCTACATCGACAAGTTCTAATGCTAATACTTTTTCTATATGAGTGTCTATTGTAGAATCGTCTTTTACACATTTTCCTAAGCATTCTACTTGTGCAAAATTATAATTATCCTCTTCTGCAATTTCTAAAACACGTTTTCCTTCGCTTGCAGAAATAAATTCTCCTTTGTTATTTAAGAATTTAAGTGCATTCCACTGCATAGGATTATGACTTGCAGTAAGGATTATACCTGCATCTGCTTTTAAGTCAGTAACTGCAACCTCAACAGTAGGAGTTGTAGAAAGCCCTGTATCAATTACATCAACCCCCATACCCATTAAAGTTCCTACAACAAGGTGTGAAACCATTTCTCCTGACACTCTTGCATCGCGTCCTAAGACTATTGTTATTTTTTCTTTGTTATAAAGTTCTTTTATAAAGGCTGCAAATGCCGCAGTGAACTTTACTGTATCAATAGGCGAGAGTCCTTCTCCTACTTGACCGCCTATTGTTCCTCTAAATCCTGAAATTGATTTTATTAACGCCATAATAATTTCTTTTTATCGTGCAAAAATACTCATTTTTTGTGTAAGACAAGCATTATTTGCTTATTTGATTGTTTTAAAGTGTATTTCATCTTCTGCAACCAGCATTTCAATCTTAGTATTCTCACTTACCGCACCATTTATCAAAAGAATTGATAATCTATTTGTTACATACTTTTGAATAGTCCTTTTTACAGGTCTTGCACCAAGTTGAATATCGTATCCTTTCTCTGCTAAAAAATCCACAGCCTCTGGTTTTGTAATCAATTCTATATTTTTGGCTTTTAGCATTGCTTTTAAATTATTTAATTGTAGGCTTACAATTTCTCGAACCTGTGCTTTCATCAACGGTTTAAAGACAACAATTTCATCAATTCTATTTAAAAACTCAGGACGTACCGATTTTTTCATCACAGCCTTTATTTCACTTTTCACTTCCTCCCATTTAGAAATCAAAGCCTCTTTATCGCTTTCCAAATACTCTTGAAGAATATTTGATCCTATGTTTGAAGTCATAATTATTATTGTATTCTTAAAATCAACTACTCTTCCCTTGTTGTCTGTCAATCGTCCGTCTTCCAAAACCTGCAAAAGAATATTAAAAACATCGGGGTGTGCTTTCTCAATCTCGTCTAAAAGAACGATAGAGTAAGGTTTACGTCTTACAGCCTCGGTTAAAAGTCCGCTTTCCTCATATCCGACATATCCCGGAGGCGCTCCAATCAAACGAGAGACTGTATGTCTTTCTTGATACTCACTCATATCAATTCTAATCATTAAATCATCTTTATCAAACAATTGTTCCGCTAAGGCTTTTGCTAATTCTGTTTTCCCAACCCCTGTACTACCAAGAAAAGCAAAAGAACCTATCGGACGATTCGCATCATTCAATCCCGAACGACTTCTTCTAATAGAATCAGCCACTGCTTTGATTGCTTCTTCTTGTCCAATCACTCTGCGATTCAATTCTTTTTCAAGATTTAATAGTTTTTCCTTTTCGCTTTCCATCATTTTAGCCAAAGGAATGCCTGTCCAACGCGAAACAACCTCTGCAATATGATTAAAATCCACTTCTTCGGTTATTAATGCTCCATTAACTTGAAGTTCTTTTAATTGATTCTTATAATTTTCTAAATCATTTTCGGCTTGTTTTATCTTTCCGTAACGCAATTGTGCCACTTTTCCATAATCACCCTCCATTTCCGCTTTTGAAGCCTCAAATTTATAAGATTCTATCTTCTTTACCTCATCTTGAATCGCATCTACAAGTTTTTTTTGTGCCAACCATTTTTCTTTTAACACATCTCTATCTTTCTTAATTGCATCAATCTGAGAGGAAAGTTCAGAAACCTTTTTCTCGTCCTTTTCTTTCTTGATTGCAACTCGTTCAATTTCCAACTGCATCAGTCTTCTTTCAAGTTCATCTAACTCTTCTGGCGAAGAATCTATTTCCATTCTAAGTTTTGCCGCTGCTTCGTCTATCAAATCAATTGCTTTATCTGGTAAAAACCTATTTGTGATATAGCGATTTGACATTTCGGCTGCTGCAATGATTGCACTATCTTTTATTCTTACGTGATGATGTACCTCATATCTTTCTTTTAATCCTCTAAGTATGCTAATTGTGTCTTCAACGCTTGGTTCGTCAATCATAACCATTTGAAAACGGCGTTCCAATGCCTTATCTTTTTCAAAATATTTTTGATATTCGTTTAGCGTTGTTGCTCCTATTGCTCTTAATTCGCCACGAGCTAAGGCTGGTTTCAAGAGATTTGCCGCATCCATAGCACCTTCTCCCGCTCCTGCACCGACTAAGGTATGTATTTCATCGATAAAAAGTATTATTTCACCATTCGAGGCCACCAATTCATTGATTACTCCTTTTAACCTCTCTTCAAATTCTCCTTTATACTTTGCACCAGCAATCAAAGCCCCCATATCCAAAGAATAAATCAACTTATCCTTTAAATTTTCCGGCACATCTTTCTTGAAAATTCTTTGTGCTAATCCTTCGGCTATTGCAGTTTTTCCAACGCCAGGTTCTCCTACTAAAACAGGATTGTTCTTTGTCCTTCGCGATAGAATTTGCAAAACTCTACGTATTTGTTCATCTCTTCCGATTACGGGATCTAATTTACCATCTCTTGCTTCTGCAATAAGATTATGAGCAAAACGATTAAGATTTTCTAATTTTAATTTTGTTGTTTCCATAGTTTACTTTTTTTTAATTTTGATATACTAACAGCAAAAACTATTCCAAGTTCAGAAAAACGCCAAATTGTCAGATTTTTTCTATGATTTAAAAAAATATTTCTATGATTTAGAAAAATATTTCTATGATTTATGAAATTATTTCTATGAAAAAATTGTCTTTTATTATGAGATAATGATTATTTTTGCGTTAAATATAGAAATGAAATACAGAATTGCTATGAAACATTTAAGAAAACACACTCTATTATTGTTATTTATTGTTTGCAATTTTAAAGTTTTTGCTCAATATGACATAAAAATAGAAATTTCTGACAGTAAAGACACAGCTCTTGTTTTAGGTTATTATTACCTTGATAAGACTTATGCTTTTGATACGGCGTACAACAAAAAGAATACTTTTGCTTTCAAATCTAAGGACAAAAAATTAGATAGCGGAATATACTTTCTTAGCGATTTAAAAGGAAGATTTGTTGAGATAATGATAGATAAGGAAGAGAAAATGCGCTTAAAAACAAAAGATGAAAATTGGAATAAATATATGCAGGTGAAATCGGGAAGCAATGAGTTGAAAGCATACTACAAATATATGCAACACACCGAGCAAATGCAGGAAAAAGCAAAGAAACTGATGGAACAAAATGTCGAAAAAGATGTTTTTGATCAGGAAATGAAAAAAATCAATGTTATAAACGATAGTATAAAACAAGATTTTATTGAAAAATACCCTAATTACTTACTTTCAAAAATATTTAATGCTACAAAACCAATAACAATTCCAGAACTGCCTATGCCAACTAAGGAAGATGGTACAGCCGATTCAGCTCAATGGAATGCACAACGTTGGTATTATTATAAGAATCATTATTTTGACAATATAGATCTTTCTTGTGCAGGATTATTGCGTACACCTAAGATGGTGTTCTTTCAAAACTATAATCGCTATTGGGAAGATGTGATGAAATATGAGAAAGTTGATACAATAATCGCCTATGCTCACAAAGTAATTGAAAGAGCGAAAGATTCAAAAGGAATGAAACGCTACTTGATTCACAACATAACTGAGCGTTATCTGCAAAGTCCATATATGGGACACGATAAGATATATGTAGAACTGATAAAAGCCTATTACGAAACAGGGATTGCCGATTGGGTTTCACCCTCTGATATGGACAGAAACATAGAAAGAGCACATAAATGGGAGAATATTTTGATTGGAAAACAAGTTCCTGACTTAGCATGTATGGATTCCGCGGGTGTTTGGCATAGTACAAGAGATTGCGACAAGGACTTGAAAATCATTCTCTTTTGGTCGCCAGGTTGTGGCCATTGTTCAGTAGAAGTTCCTAAGTATGACAAATTATATAAAGAAAAAAAAGATGTTTACTCTATTGAAATATATGCAATAAACACCGAAAGCGACATTGATGCTTGGAAAAAATTTATCAAAGATAAAGACTTACAATGGATAAACCTTAATGGACTTGTAGCAAACTATGATTGGCGAGAATATTTTGATATAGAAAAAACACCTATTATGTTTATCTTAGATAAAAACAATACAATAGTAGCAAAAAATGTACCTTCGGACAATTTAGAACAAATAATAAAAGCCATAAAAAGCGGAAAGTTTAAACTTTAACAGCAGAATAATATGAAAAAATACATAATCTTCTTATTCTTTTCTCTATTTTCGAGTTTTATACTCTTGTCTCAAACCTCTAATTATAAGGTTACATTTTGGATTCACGAAATAGAAGATTCCACTATCTATGTTTACGGCTCATACGGCGAGAAAGAAAATTTACTTTTAGATTCTTTGCAAATGCGGGAAGATGGAAGTTTTATATTAGAAGGAGAATTTAGACAAGGAATACTGCTTATAACAAATAGTTTTCAAAAATTATTTTCTTTTATTTTGGATAAAAATCCTGTTTTTAGCATAGAGATATATCCTCATGGCTATTATGAAGTAAAAGGTTGTGAAGAAAACAAGCATTATCTTGAATATCAAAAAATAAATAAGGAGTTAAAACAATTAGCCTCCCAATATGAAAAAGAAATAAGAGAAAATCCAAAATTAAAAGACTCTCTTACTAATTTGATTCGCAACAAAAATCTTCAATTCAGTCAATATCAATTCTCATTTTTTGAGAAATATCCTAATAATTTAATGACTTCACTAATGGGTTCGATGCAAAACCCTAAGCCAAATCCTAAATACTTTCATCAAGGCAAACTAATAAAAAGCAAAGAGTTAGAATACGCATACGATATTCGTTCAAGATATTGGGAGAATTTTGATTTTCAAGATCAAAGAATACTTTCTACTCCATATTTCTATAAAAAATTCAAGACTTATATTGATAAAATCACAATGCAGACCTCAGATTCTGTTTATCAAGCAATGGAAGATTTTGTTAATACAGCAACTCAAAAAGGCGACACATTATATTCACGCTATATTATAGACCTTTACCTAAGCAAACTACCGTTAATGCCATTTTCTTTTAATGAAAATTTATATGTTCAAATCGTTGAGAAAATGATTAACAAGGGAAAAACTCCTTGGTTAAGCCCAAGTGAAATAGAAACACACAATGTGAACATAGAAGCAATAAAGCCTTTTCTTCCAGGCAAGGAATTTCCGAATATAAATAACTTATATAAAATTGATTCAAAGTACACTATTATTTATTTCTATTCTTCAACTTGCGAGAGTTGTAAAAAAAACATAGAAGACTTATTTGATTTTTATAATAACTTCTCTAAGAAATACAATGCAAATATAATTTCAATAAATGTAGGAGAAAAAACAGATAAAAATCCTTTTGAGTGGACAAATTGGCAGATAGCACCAGAAACTTTAAAGAAAGAATACGGAATTGATATAATTCGTACTCCTGAAATCTATATTTTAGATAGAGATAAAAAAGTTTTAAATAAGACAGTGATTTATTCGCATATCAAAAAAGCGATAGAGGATTGGGAAAACCTTTAATCAAAAATATTCATCTGCTTTGGCTTGAATAATTCTAATTGATTTTCGGCCTCAGTCTTTACTGGCTCTACATTTTCCACCAAAAAATCGTGCAAAATCTTTTTAACAGCCCTTTTAGGTGTTGTTTTATTTGATAAACAGTACTTTATAAGCAATTTTTCGTCCTTTGCAGACAAGGCAATCTTTATATTTTTAGATTTTTGCTTTTTCATTTCTGAAAATTTTCTCAATTTTGTACATTAAAGTGCGAAAATACAAAAAAATAATGGAACTTTACAGAAATCTAAAAGACAATTCAAATAATTTTTTCTTAATGGCAGGCCCTTGTGTTATTGAAAACGAGCAAATGCCCTTTGAAATATGTGAACGATTGAAAGAAATATGTGAACGATTAGACATAAAACTTATATTCAAAGCCTCATATAGAAAAGCAAATCGCTCAAAAATTGATTCTTTCAGCGGAATCGGTGATGAAAAAGCCTTAAAAATACTTGGAGAAATAAGAAAAAAATACTCTCTTCCTGTCGTTACCGATATTCATTCGGCAGAAGAGGCGGAAATAGCAGCGGAATATGTAGATATTTTACAGATTCCAGCCTTTCTTTGCAGACAAACCGATTTGCTTCTTGCTGCTGCAAAAACCAACAAGATAATAAATATTAAGAAAGGACAATTTCTTTCGGCTCAATCAATGAAACACGTTGCCGAAAAAGTAAAATCTGCAAATAATTCAAAGATTATACTCACCGATAGGGGTACAATGTTTGGTTATCAAGACTTAATTGTGGATTTTCGTTCAATTCCTATAATGCAGTCTTTCAATTATCCTGTTGTAATGGACATTACTCACTCTCTTCAACAACCTAATCAAAGCGAAGGAGTAAGTGGCGGACTTCCTCAAATGATTGAAACAATAGCAAAAGCAGCAATCGCAGTCGGAGCCAATGGAATATTTATGGAAACTCACCCAAATCCAAGTCAAGCTCTTAGCGATGGAAAAAATATGCTTGCATTAGATAAGGTAGAACCTCTTTTAGAAAAACTAATAAAAATAAAAAGAGCCTTAAATTAAAGAAATAATTATAAAATTGACTAATTTTGCCAATTATTACAAAGAAAAAAGATATGGAATACAATTTCTTAAAATCAGAAAAGCGTGGAGAGATTCTTATTCTTACGATTTCGGCTCCAAAATCGCTTAACGCATTAAATTCAACTATACTTGCAGAAATAGATAGTTTTGTTTCTAACATAGAAAAAGACACAAGAGTTTTAATAATCACAGGAGATGGTGAAAAATCCTTTGTTGCAGGTGCCGATATTTCGGAGATGGCAAATCTAAATCAAGCAGAAGGAGAAGCATTCGGCAAAAGAGGAGCAGATGTGTTTAGAAAAATCGAAACACTTCCTATTCCTGTAATCGCAGCCGTTAATGGTTTTGCATTAGGTGGTGGTTGCGAGCTTGCAATGTCTTGTGATATTAGAATATGTTCATCAAATGCAAGATTTGGTCAGCCAGAAGTTGGATTAGGAATAGTACCTGGATTCAGCGGAACTTATCGTCTTACAAAACTTGTAGGCATGGGAATGGCAAAACAATTAATCTTCACAGGCAAACCAATAAAAGCAGACGAAGCTCTAAGAATAGGTCTTGTAAATGCAGTATATGAACAAGCAGATCTTATGAATGAGGCAATCAAAATGGCAGAAAGCATAATTGCAAACGCACCTTTGGCAGTTTCTTTCGCAAAAGAATGTATAAATGAGGAGTATGACCTTTGTGCAGACGAAGCAATAGCGTACGAAACAAAACTTTTCGGAAAATGTTTCGCAACACAAGACCAAAAAGATGGCATGCGAGCATTCTTAAACAAAGAAAAAGCAGAATTTCAAGGCAAATAATAATTAACAATTAAAATATTAAAGAAATGAAAATTTGTATAATAGGAACAGGAACAATGGGTAGCGGCGTGGTTCAAGCATTTGCACAAGCAGGAATGCAAGTAATCGTAAAAAGCCGTAGTCAAGCAAGTTTAGATAAAGCAGTTGCAAGAATCAGCAAAGGATTAGCAAAACTTGTTGAAAAAGGTAAAATAGAACAAGCTGCAATGGACGCAACACTTGCAAACATCAGCACAACAACTGAATATTCTCAACTTGCAGATGTTGATTTAGTGATTGAGGCAGCAGTAGAAGAAATGGAATTAAAGAAAGAAGTTTTTGCAGAACTAAGCAAAATTTGTAAACCTGAAACAATTTTTGCAACAAACACTTCATCGCTTTCAATAACTGAAATAGCTGCTTGCACAGATCGTCCAGATAGATTTATCGGAATGCACTTTTTCAACCCAGCTCCTGTAATGAAACTTGTAGAAGTAATAAAAGGACAAAAAACAAGCGAAGAAGTTTGCGAAAAAATAGTAAATCTTGCAACCGAAATAGGAAAAGTTCCTGTTAAAGTAAACGAAGCACCAGGCTTTGTGGTAAACAGAATCTTGATTCCTATGGTTAATGAAGGAATTGGTATATTAGCAGACGGAGTTGCAAGTGCTGAGGAAATTGATACTGCAATGAAACTTGGTGCAAATCACCCTATGGGACCTCTTGCCTTAGGAGACTTAATCGGATTAGACGTTTGTCTTGCTATTATGGAAGTATTGTACAACGAATATGGCGATTCAAAATATCGTCCTCACCCATTGTTAAGAAAAATGGTAAGAGCAGGACTTCTTGGTAGAAAAACTGGCGAAGGATTCTATAAATATTAAAATTAAATTAACATAATAAAAAAGCCGAATCGTTTTTTGATTCGGCTTTTTCGTTTTTGTAAAAAAATATAAACTACTTTTTGCGTACAGCAAAAGAATATACCCCTGTTTTCAAACTAAGTTTTTCTTCTTTCTTTTCAATATCTATCGAAGTATTATCCTTGTTTGAATAAATTCTAAGTATATTATTGTTTATCAATTCGTATTTACATTCCGTTGTATCTTGTCCTCCAAAAATCAAACATTCTTCTTGTAATTCCAAACTTATAGGAAAAACATCATCTTGTGCGTTTGTTAAAAACAATAAAGCAAGAAGGTTATTGAATGTTTGATTAGTATCAGTATTATTAAACAACTTACGTTCTATTTCCGCTTCATCTTTAACATTAAAAGCATCTAACGAAACTATTTCATAACTTCCTAAATACTCCTTTGTCTTTGAACAAGAAACAAAGACTATTACGGATAAGAACAATAGCAAAAAACTTTTACTTTTCTTTACCATAATTCATAATTCATAATTATTAAATCATTTAAATTATTTAATAAATCCTCACAATCAGAGAATGGAACCTTATTTCCTTTTCCATCTACAATTGTTCCGTCAAAATCAACTACATTACCATCAGAATCTAATACAGGAGCTCCCAAAAAAGTAATTTCTTGTCCTGTTCTTCTATTTCTGATTGTAATATTACCTTCAACAATAGTAATAGAAGGAGGAAGCAATGTTACCTCTAACTCAACATAACCTTGCACATCCCAAATATCACCTTTTATATCACGTATAGTTGTACCATTTGGAATTTCTTTTCTTATAGGCACTTTTGCATCTCTAATATTTTCTTCTGATATTGTCGTTGTTTCTTCAAATTCATTCACTCCATTTAAAGAGTTCTCACAAGACATAAACGATAACATTGCAATAAAAATACCGAATATTTTAACTATTTTTGTCATAACTTACTATTTTGTATTTATAAAAAAATAACTATTTGATATTATTATACAAAAATGGCGTATTATACATTACTCAGCCATGTATAATACGCCATTGTAAAATGAATTTATTCTTCCCAATAAAGAAAATACTACAAAACATAAAACCTATATACTTGTAAATATCGGCAAATATATATATATATTTTATTCTAGCAAAATTTTTAGCATTTTTTCTTTATCACCCTACTCCTAAATCAAGATTATTTAAAAGCACTTCTACTTTTGGATTGTCTTTTATTTGAGGGTAGATTTCTTTTTCAAACCATTGAGCAAGTTCTTCATCTCTTTTTACTTGCGTTGTATTGTTGCAAAAAAGGTTTACACTAAAATATTCAAAATATCTTAGAGCCAAATCAATATCTCTTTGTATTCTTTCTTTCTCCTCCCCTTTTGTGCAACAAAGTAGGCATACGCCTTGAAAATATCTTGCAACATCTTCTGCCGTTACTTCTTTTGCTACTCCCTTATTCCATTTTTCTCTAAGCTCTGCGTCAAAAGTTTCTATTCCACAACGAAATTTCACACTAACTTTTGGAAATAATTTCGCAAAATCCTCTAATTGATTACGAAACATATAGTGCATTTCAAACCAAAGTGTGTGTATATTTTTTTCTTCAACGACTTTGTTTATCAAATCTATGGTTTGAGAATCCAACTCTATTGCAGAGCCTGAGTTTATCACGTCTAACACTCCATAAACACCCGTTACCTTACTCAAAACCTCACTATTAAGTTCAAAAGGCGTAGAATTTTTATCTAAATGATAATCACAAAAAGTACATTTACCCCATTTACAACCTCTTCCTTGCAAAAGGGCAAATTCTCTTGGCATTTTCTCGTCTATAACAGCGTATCTCTCCATTTGCTTATTGTTTTATATAACGTTTCAACCAACCTATTGACATATATGCCAAAGGCGTACCGCAAAGAGCCTCAATCAAGAGTTTCAAACAATATTGCGAGAGAATCATCATCAGCAAATCGTGAGAAGAAACAACGCCTGCAAAAGCAATTAACACAAAAGGCAAAGTATCAAACAAGTATCCAATAACAGAACTAAGTATTGTACGCACCCAAAGATGACGTCCTTGCATTTTAATCTTGATTTTCTCCATAAACCAAGCGTTTGACAATTCTCCAAGCAAGAATCCCACCAAGGAAGCCAAAACAATTCTCGGCACGTAAGAGAAAACTTGATTGTAAGCAGTGCTTGATTGTGATAGATACTCAGGAGAAGGCAACCAAACGCCAATTTGAGTACAAAGCACCAAGATTACATTACAAATAAATGTTATCCAAATCACCTTCTTAGCAGTTCGATAACCCCAAATCTCTGTTAGCACATCGCCAAGCATATAAGCAAAAGGGAAAGTGATAGTCCCTGCATCAAAATAAACCAAACCAAAAATTCCGATGACCTTTACTGCCATCACATTCGAGATTAAATAAAGCGTAACAAAAAGAGCAGTTACGACAATTAAGGAAGAATAACTCCTATCTCGGTTTTTTAAAGGGTTTTCCGATACCTTATTCATAAATATTCAAAAAAAAATCGTTGCAAAGATACAAAGAAAAATCATAATTTAAAGATTTGAATACAGTTTACAACTCTATTATTGTCATTTTATGTTATTTGTTAAAATAAAAGAGCCCGAAAACTAATGTCTTCGGGCTCTTTATTGTTATTTCTTAGGAATTATAAACCTAATTTTTTCTTCATTTCTGCTGATAAAGCGTTTTTGTTGATTTGGATGTCGATAGTTTTGTAACGAACAAAGGCTTCTGATGCGTAGAAGTATCCGTTGTATTTTCCGCTATCGCCCCATGAGTTTTTAACTTTGTAGAATTTGTTTCCGTTTGCGTCTTTGAACAATCCTACTATGTGCATTCCGTGGTCATCTGTTGTAGAGAAGTTATCGAATCCTTCTTGTCTCATTTCTTGTGTGATAACTTTTTCTTTTGCAGTGCCATCAAATGAATATGCTGCTGCGGCTTTTTCTGCTGGTGTAAGTTTTTCCCATTTTTCTTTTTCAGTTCCGCTTAGGTCTTTTTTGTCTGCATCTGGTACGATTGCAACTCCGTTTTTCCAAGAGAAGCCTTTTTCGCTTACGTCAGAACCCCAACCGATTGTGTAACCATCTTCAAGTGCTTTGTCCATGATTGCTATCATTTCATCAAGGGTTACGTTGTAGATTTGTGCGTGTAACCAGTTGTCTGGAACTTCTAACATAAATGTTTCATAGAATGGGTGGTGTGTGAATGAACCTATTTCTATGTAATCATTGTAATCTAATCCAAGGCTTTTAGCAAATGACATTGGAGTGTATTCTTTTCCTTGGTAAGTGAACTTTTCTGGCATTGGTCCAAAGTATGAATCCAATAATGCATTCAAAGCGTCTTTCCAATTTGGAGTTAATACTTTTCCGTTTGCAAGTGCTTTTACGAAACCTTCTAATGCAGGTGTTAAACCTGTGAAATCAGGAAGTTCTGTTCCGTAATTCAATCCTCTATAAACTTCTTCTGGTACTATACCATACTTTTTGATTATGTAAGGAATGTCTTGGAATGCTCCACCTTCTGCAAATGTTGCTGCTCCGTGGAATCTGATGTAACGTTCTGCTTTTTCCATATAAGCATTACGTACAATCCACATTTCAGAAAGATCTACTTCACCTTTTCCTGCTTTTAATACTTCTGATTCAATGAAAGATAATGCAGAATAAGACCAACAAGTACCTGAACGGTTTTGATCCTTTACGCTTGTTGCAGGATTGTCTTTAATAGCAGTGAAAACATAGCCTTTTGGCTCTTCTTTTTCTTTTTTGTTTTTCTTTTGTGCAAATCCTGTTGAAGATAACAAAAGGATTGCAGCTAATAAATAAACTACTTTTCTCATTTTCTTTTTTATTATTAATTGATTAACATTACTGGCATAACTAACATTAAGATATTTTCTTCGCTTTCTTTTGTTTCTTCTTCGTAAGGAAGAATTATTCCTGCTCTATCAGGTGAAGAAAGTTCAATTATCACTAATTCTGAATCAACATTATTCAACATCTCAAGTAAGAAATTGGCATTAAATCCTATTTCCATATCTTCGCCTTGATAGTTACAAGAAAGTTTTTCGGTTGCTTTTGTAGAAAGGTCTGAATCCTGAGCAGAAAGAACCAAAGTGTTTTCACTAAGTTTGAAAACTTCTTGATTAGTTGCAGGATTAGCAAAGAAAGAAACTCTCTTAACAGAATCATACAACATATTTCTATCAATAATTAACTTATTAGGATTGTTTTTAGGGATAGCCATATTGTAGTTAGGGTATTTACCATCTATCAATCGGCTTATAACACAATAATTGCCAAATTCAAACTTGATATTGTTTATATTATTGTACCAAACTACATCAATATCCTCTGTCTTTGAAGCAAGAAGTTTGTTAAGGAAACTAAGGGTTTTTCTTGGTAAGATAAAACTTTTAGCTTCATCGTGTTTGCAATCTGTTCTTGTGTATTTAACTAATTTATGAGCGTCAGTTGCAACAAAAACAGTACCTTCTGCTGATTGTTCGCACAATACACCCGACATTTGAGGACGAATACCTGTTGCATCGGTTGCAAAAATAGTTTTGCTGATTGCTTTTGACATCACACTTGAAGAAAACACACTCTTTTCTGCATTTTCAAGAGTTATTTCAGAAGGATAAGCCTCAGCAGACTCTCCAACCAAATTATAAACTCCCGAATCTGCTTTGATTTCTATTGAATAATCCTCTTTTATATCAATTATAATTTGTTGATTAGAAAGACTACTGATTATTTCTGAGAATATTTTTGCGGGAATTACCAATTCCTTGACACCATTTGCATCTAAATTTTCTAAATTCAATTTTACAGATATAGTTGTCTCTAAATCCGATACAGTAATTACGAGATCAGAATCTTTAAGTTTCAAACAATAATTTGAAAGTATAGGAAGAGCTTTTCCGGAAGGGACAACGCCCGAGATTGATTGTAATGTACGCGATAGAATACCGCCATGAATCATAAATTTCATATCTTTATTCTTTTATAGTTTATACTTTTTAATTACTTTATTTTGATATAAAATAATAACTTGCAGGATTTAACATGTTATCCAATACAAAGAACTGCATAATTAATGTATCTTTGTTTTCAGAGTGAATAGCATAGCAACGATTTACATCAAAAATCTTATAAAAATCATCATCGTTTTCCGCTATACTTGTAGGGTCATATAGTTTTGAATAAGTTTTAAGAATATTTTCTTTGCCCTTTTCGTCTTTTAGAGTCAAAATGAAAGCAGGAGCCTTTCCAAAAATAGTATCTTGCTCCAATTGAGAAATATTTTTTGCAACTGATTCATAATTCAATTCAAAACAACTTGATAAAAGAGCTTTTACCTTCAAAGTATCAAACGCTTGAAGTTTTTCTCCTGTTTCCAAAAGAGTGAAATCAAAACCATCTCCATTTTTTGTTAGTTGAAAACTCTCGTTCTTTTGATTTGGAATCTCTACCTTCAAAGAAGCGATCTCATCTCTCTTATATTTGAAAACAGCGTGAGATTTCCAAAAATCCTCTAATGCAGAAAAGCGAGTAGAAAGATAACCTTTCAATCTTGGAATATACATAATACAAGGACTTTCCTCACCTTTTAACATCATATACGTACCCATATTGTCCTGAGTCTCTGAACCGATATATATGGTCTTAGTTAATTTTTCTTTTTTAAAGAGTTTAATAAAACCAAGATTTAAAGAATGTTTGTTTTGATAGATTTTAACTGTTTTACCACTTGCAGCCAATTGTTTAACGATATTATTACGAGCAGCTTGTGCTATCGGCTCACGTATTCTCATGGATTTTAGAGTCGAAAGTAACATATCAACCACCTTTATATTAGCAGGAGAGTTGTTTATCTTCCAAATACTATCTTCAACCTTTAAAATTTCAAGATGATTGCCGTCCTTATCATCAATTATCACCTTTGTAATAGTTTCTGTATCTTCAATATGATAATTTTGCTCTATTGTAGAATTGTCGTTTAATAATAAAACCACAACCACCACCACAATCAACAACAAACTTAGTATTAAAATAATTTTATTTTTGGTTTTTCTTTTCATTTTCTTTAAAATTATCTTGTTTTTGTAAATCTTTTCTTTCTTAAAATAGCCAATATCACACCAAACAATACAATCACAATAACAGGTAAAGCAACATTTGCTATTTGCCAAGCAGTTCTTTCTCTTTCAATCTTTGAAACGTCCAATTTTCTCATTATAACCTCTCTTGAACGCAAAGGAATCAAGTCTTCGTCTCCACAAAGATAGTTTACACAATTGATAAGAAATTCCTTATTGCCATACATCTGACGAGTATATTTGTCATAACCCAAAGGAAGTAATTGTCCGTTCATAAAATCGTTTCTTACTACATCACCATCAGCTATAACAATCATTGCAGTTGTGTCCGAAAAATCCTTAAACGCAATTTGAGAATTAAGTTCCATAGCGGAAGTCAAACGATTCTTGAATGCCGAAGTAAATTCTCCTTCTAACAATATAGCAACACTCTTTGCACCCGAGTTAAACAATTTTGCATCTTGCTTTTGCTTTAACATCTGCAAAGAAACATTGACAGGAGAGTTTAAAACCCTTGTTCTGTTTGAACTTGACAAAAGGATAGTTTTTTTTGCTGGACTATTAGTAGTGTCAATGCTTGAAACAAACTCCATCTTTACAGGACTGATTTTGTCTGATATTATATGATTCGAATTAGGATTGATTTCGGGAAAGAAATTCCAAGGATAATAAGTCATTTGAGGAGTGTTGTTTTGATATTGTCCTGTTACGATTGGAATTTTTGCACACTGCATATCAGTAACTAAGTCAGTATTAAGTTTTACTCCATATCTAAATAAAATATCATCAACACCTGTAAAATTACTTATCGCAAAAGTATTCGCTTGAGTTTGCAAACTATCCATCGAAACAACAAGAGGGTCAATCAACCAAAGTATTTTTCCCCCATGCATAACGTACTGGTCAATCAAATAAAGGTCTTTATAAGAGAAAATAGAGGTTGGCTTTGCTACAATCAAGCAATCAAACTTGTTCTTAATCTTAACCACATTAGGATTTACACTATCATAAACTCTTTCTGTAAGAGCGTTAAGTTTTTCGTTAATTGAAATCGAATCTACATCATAATACTCTCCCAAAGAAGAAATAAAATCCCAAATATTTTCAACACCCCATTCGCCGTGTCCGTAAAGAAAAGCGATTTTGCCTCTTTGTTGAGTTGCAACCGAACGAATAGCGGTATAAAGATTGTATTCGAGATTTTGAATAGAAGCGTTTATAATACTTTCTCCCGAAAAACCATTCTTTGAACTTATCATCGGCACAATAGTAGTACGACCTTTGTAGGTGATTTCCAAATAAGGGAAAATATATTGTTGAACCTGAGAATTATTACTTGTGGAAGTTGTTAGAAGAGGATTAAATCCTTTCTCGAAAAGACGTTGATAAAACTCATTTTTGTCTTTTGCATTCTCAAAGTTATTAGGATCAATAAATTCATATTCAATATCATCATTATAGGCACGGAATTGATCAAGCATTTCCTTGGCTTCATTTCTTAATTTCTTGTACTCCGAAGGTATATCACCTTCGAGATAACATCTTATAAAGACAATGTCATCCAACTCCGACATCAAATTCTTTGAAGACTCAGAAAGAGTATAACGTTTTTCTTGTGTGAGGTCGATTCTTGCAAAAAAGTAATGACCTACCACATTAAAAAACACAATTATAACCAATCCTAAAATAAGTTGTAAGATATGCGACTTCTTAACGTCGGTTTTAGCACTGCTTGGCTTAAAAATTGATTTCCAATTTATCTTTTTCATAATTCAATTTCCTACTTTTTCCAATTTCTACTTTCCAAACACAATTTTGTCAGCAATAAGAAAAATCCAATAGCACTCAAATAGTAAATCACATCACGAGTATCAACCACTCCTCGGCTGATAGAAGAGTAATGATGGTTGATTCCTAAACTACGAATTAATAAATCAATTTCCGAAATAAGAGGTAGTTGTGCTAAAAATTCAAATCCGATATACATGAAAGCAGAAAGCACTACTGAAAGAATAAAAGCAATTATTTGATTGTCGGTTAAAGAAGAGCAAAATAGACCTATTGCAACAAAAATTGCACCTAAAAATACCAATCCTAAATAAGAGCCCATTATTCCTCCTAAATCAAGATTACCCTTTGGAAGTCCTAACTGATAAACTGCTACAACATAAATCAAAGTTGGTAAAATAGAAACTATCACCAATATAACTCCTGCGAAAAACTTAGATAAAATAATAGATAGGTCGGTTAAAGGTTTTGTAAGTAAAAGTTCTATTGTCCCGTTCTTTTTTTCTTCGGCAAACATCTTCATTGTGATTGCAGGAATTAAGAATAAGAAGATCCAAGGGGCTAAAAGAAATAATCCGTCTATTCCGGCAATTCCATAACTAAACACATTGAAATCTCCTTCTATTATCCACAAAAATAAACCGTTGAATACTAAAAATACAACGATTGCCATATAACCTATCAATGAAGAAAGGAATGAATTTAATTCTTTTTTCAGTAATGTGAACATTTAACTTCAATTTAAAATAGTTTACAAAAGTAGTAAAAAAACAGTAAATGACAATTTTTTTCAAAGAAAAAAGAAAATAAAACATAGAAAGAAAAATTTTAATCTATGAAAAAAATAAACATCTCTTTGTTTTAAATAACAAAATAATCTCTGTGGGAGACGCAATAATTATAATAATAACGACAATATAATAAAAGAAAATGAAAGAATATGTTTTGATATTATGTCAAAAAAATAAGCAGCGATTTATATTGGGGAACAACAATACATAAAGGAGGATTTGATGGTATTCAATGGCAAACATTGACATATGGAGAAATAAATGTAACAGAAGGACTATTTGTTAATTATCAAAACTCAGGAGATAATAATGCTATTTTTAAGAAAGACCAAAGACTTGTAGGGAATGCGAAAAAATAATTATATAAAACTGATTATGGACGATAAGGAAGTTAATTCTGAATAGTTGTTTGTAATAAATGACAAGGCTGATGTGAAATTATGATTGCTTTGATGCTAATAAGATGTTTTCTCAACTTGAAATTGCTGAACTGTATTTTATTGCCTAAGGAATAACTCTTGTAAAAGAAGAAGTAAATACTTTGCCTTATAGTACCAAACTTAATGTAAAAAGTTATGAAAAGAGCGAGATAAATTTAAAAGATATTATAGAAGTTGTTGTTGTGTTTTTGATAGATAACGGAAATGATATAAGAATGAATGAGGGAGAATTTTATAATACTTATGTTGTAGCAGGCGAAAATGCTGATAGATTTCAATTGTTGATTAAGAAACAACATAGATTGCAAATGCAAGAATCAAAAGATATTACGATAAAGAATAATAATAGAGAAATATCAATTATAACTCAGGTAGAAAACCTAAATATTGAGGTCTATAACGCTCTTGGATAAAAAAAACTTTGCAACAAAAGACGATATTTTACCTTAAATGAGTTCTCGGTAGGTGTGTATAGTAAAAGTATATCAAGGGAAAGAGATGAAAAGTAAAAAAATAACAATAAAATAGAAAAAATTAAACTACTTATCACACAACTACTTAGCGAATATTTATAAAAAAAAGCGTTAAAAAAATTTGGTAGTAACGAAAAAGGTAGTACTTTTGCAATCCCAAAACGGACGGAGAGAGGCGAAAGAGCGAGGCGCAGTTC
>JAFYSZ010000010.1 GCA_017559135.1 Bacteroidales bacterium
GGACAAAAAGTATATTCAACAAAAGATTATAACTTTACGCTCACCGACCAACCAGCAGGCAGTTATATGATAAAAGCTTTCAAAGCAAGAGAAAGTGAAACTAAAAAGATTGTAATAGAATAAACACTTTTACATAAAATAGAAAAGGCGTTTCAGATTTGAAACGCCTTTTCTATTTTTTTACTCCATTGTATATCTTGAAAATACGTTGTCTTTTGTGATTGTTAATGGGTTTTTCTTTTTCCAATCTAAGAAAGCATTCCATTTTGCTTTGTTTTGTTTTACCAAAATCAGATTTCAGCGAAAATTAGTCAAAATTCCACAAAATTAAGCTCTAATTTCCCTCAATTTTCGTCAGATTTTTTACAGAAATCTCCGTATTGAAATTTCTCTAAAATAAAGATGATTCCCCTAAAACTTTATTCACTTGAAATTTTTCTAAAAAGAATTTAAAGAAATGTTTATCGGAGAATTATCTTATCAAGGGTTAGATGTATAGAAGTTGTTTTATTGTATTCTATACACCATTCTACAAATCCTTTTTCTTTGTCAAAAACATATTTAAACGACCATTCTCCTGTTCTATTCTTTGCTTTGCCGTAATAGTATATAAGGTTTGGCTTTCCGCATTCAATCTTTGTTTTGTAACGAAGAAGAGAAAATTTATCCAAAAAGTCTATACTGCCAAGAAAAGCATATTTCCCTTTTTTCTCGCACTGAACAGGAAAGTTCATTTCCGGAAAGGGGAAATATTCAAAAAGATAAAAATAATCTTCTCTTGGAGGGTGAAGCCAGATTTTTTCATTTGTTTCAATAAATCCCGTTTCCTCTGCTTTATCGTAAGGAAAAGTTTTTTGAGTTTCAAAATCTGCATTCTCGTGATAAGCATAAAAAAGTTGCTTTTGAGCATTATCATAAATCCAAACGCTGTCTTGTGTCCATAAACTAAGATAAGACTCTTTCACAACACCATTATTCTCATACCTAACCTTAAAAACAAACTCTTTATTCGGAGTGTAGATACTTTGAGCAAAAAGAATAAAGGGACAAAACAGCAGAATGAAAAATATAATTTCTTCTTTATAGGCCATATCTAAGATAATTTGATTTGATATGCAAAAGAACGATTATGAAAAGTAAATATTATAAAGAATTTTAAAAATCTTCGCAAAATAAATCAAAGAAATAACTTCTAAATTCTTTGGAATTATATTATTTTTGCAATTATGAAACAACTTGAAATAAGAAATAGTACAATGGAGTTTTTAACCTTTGTCCTTGACGAAAAGGAAGAAGGGGTGCAAGTAGTTTATAAAAATCAAAATATTTGGGCTACTCAAAAGGTTATGGCTACTTTGTTTGATGTTGGTGTGCCTGCTATCAGCAAACATTTAAAAAATATTTTTGAAAGTGGAGAACTTAATAAAGATACGACTATTTCCAAAATGGAAATAGTCGTAAATGATTTTGCCTTTTGCGGGCTCAAAGGTGGTTTTCTTCATCTTTTTTTATTTTTCAAATTGTTTTAAGATTTGAATTTGTGATTTTAGTTCTTTAATCTGCTTTGCGTAATAGACACTTACTAATATTACGATAGCAGTTGCTATAATCATAACCGAAGTTCCGTAAGATGTCGGTTTAAGTATGTAGTCTGCTTGAAGATTGTTGTAAATAAAGATGAATGCAACAACCAAAGGAATTGAAATAACACTCTGCCAAATTATGTTTATACGTTCACAGATGCGAAATTTCATAAACCAACGCTCTTTTTCTATGATATTGTTTTGTGGTTTTTTCATTTTAAGCAAAAAATATAGGCTTATGCTTTGATTTATCAAGGCTCCATCTATTGCAACATAGATAAGAATAATATACCACATAGGAAGGAGTTGGCATAATAGGTCATTATTCCAAATTAGTATGAAATTTGCTATCACAGCCAAACAAATAGCAAAGACAGAGTTGAATGTAAGATAATTTGCCTTTGATTTGCAGGATTGTTCTATGATTTGACGGTTGATTATCTTTTGTTGCTCCAATTCTTTGGACATTTCTGCCCATTGTTTCTTTAATTCTTCTAATTCCATTTCTGTAATTTTTTTATTGGTTCGACATTTTCTTTAATTTTTCCTTTATTCTGCTAAGTTTCACTCCTACGTTTGAGATTGAAAGTCCTGTTATGCTTGCGATTTCTTCGTAAGAGAGGTCTTCCAACCAAAGCAAGACTAAGGATTTTTCTAATATATCTAAACGATTTATTAGAGTGTGCAAAAATTCTATTTGTTGCTGTTTTTCCTTGTCTTCAAAGGTTAAATCTACTTCAAGAGAGGGAATCTTTGAGAGTGGATTGCGTTTTTTCTTTCTTACAAAGGAAATGCAGGTGTTAAGACTTATGCGATAAATCCACGTACTTACTTTGCTTTCTGAGCGAAAGTGAGGGAAACTTCGCCATAATTCTATCAACACTTCTTGGTAATAATCTTCAATATAGTCTTTTTCGGCATAAATATAGCAGACTTTGTAGATTATGTCCTTGTGTTGCATAACCATTTTGGTGTATTGTTCTTTCAGGTCCATTGTCTGTTTTATTGTTGTTTTGCTTTATTAGTCGTTGTTTAGGCTTGAAAATTACAGTTTGAAGAGAACTTTTGTCGATTCTTTGTTTTGAAAAAATAAAACTTGATTTCATTTTGCTGAAATCAAGTTTCGTTCTGCTGAAACAAAGTTTCATTTTAGCGGTTTTGATAATCGGTGTATCTTTGTTTTTACTTTATGGTTTTACTTCTTTGCATCGCCTCTGTCAATCACCACTTTGTAACCGATTTCTTCGGCTTCCTTTTTCAGAATTGCGATTCCTTCGGCAGCTTCTGCGTTTACGTATGCCTTGTTGTCGTAAATCTTGTACAGATTTCTCACATCCAATGGTGAAAGGTTAGGCATGACAACATTGGCTCCGCATCCTAGCCCCATTTTTCTGCCTTCAGGATGTATGCTTCCCAATGCGGTGGTTGAAGGTAAAAGAGCATTCGGAAACATCAGCCTAAGGATGGCTATCAATCGCAATGTAAGATGCAGATCTCCTTGTTTCTTGTCTGCAAATGGCGTTTGATGATGTGGAATGAAAGGTCCGATGCCTATCATATCGGGTTCGAGTTGTTGCAAATAGCGAAGGTCTGCAACGATATGCTCCATTGTTTGAAAAGGACTGCCAACCATAAATCCCGAACCAACTTGATAGCCTAAGCTTTTCAGATCTGCAAGACATCTTTGTCTGTTTTTGAAACTCATCTTTTCGGGGTGGAGCATTTGATAATGAGATTCGGTTGCTGTTTCGTGTCTTAGAAGATAGCGATCCGCACCTGCTTCTTTGTATGCTTTATAGCTTTCGTATGTTTTCTCACCTATCGATAGTGTTACCGCACAATCAGGGTGTTCTTCTTTGATTTGTCGCACTATATCGCAAATGTCCTGATCGGAATATGCAGGGTCTTCACCGCCTTGCAAGACAAAGGTGCGAAAACCAAGTTCGTAGCCGTATCTTGTGCAGTCAAGGATTTGCTCTTTGCTCAATCGGTAACGTTCAATCGAGGTATTGACAGCACGGATTCCGCAATAAAGACAGTTGTTCTTGCAGTAGTTACTCAGTTCTATCAATCCGCGGATATAAATCTTGTCTTGGTAAATTTCTTCTTTCTTTTGGCGTGCTTTCTCAAACAAATATAGCTCTTGCTGACTGTTGTCTGCAAGAGCTATAAGTTGACAAAGTGCGTTGTTTTCAATATTACGCTCTTTGTATAGTTTATCTATCAATTCTTTCATTGCATATTATTTGTCGATTCTCATTTTGTAGAATGAACGATAAACGAAGTAACAAGCCACAACAAAGAGAACAATGCCTATGTAAGGAGCTATATTCTTAAATGCGTCACTGATTGCTATCTCCATGGCCAATAGTCCGAACAATGTAGTGAACTTGATTATCGGATTCAAGGCTACTGAAGATGTATCTTTGAATGGGTCTCCCACAGTATCACCTACAACAGACGCATCGTGCAAAGGTGTGCCTTTTGCTTTCAAATCAACTTCGACAATCTTCTTTGCGTTATCCCAACTTCCGCCTGCATTTGCCATAAACACAGCTTGGAACAATCCGAACAAAGCAATAGAAACCAAATAGCTGACAAATAGTGATACAGCATCTGTTCCGCCTACTGAAGATGGAGAAGAAAGACATGCAATACCCAAAGCGAAGAAGAATATTGCGATAAAGATGTTGAACATTCCCTTTTGAGCATATTGGGTGCAGATTCTGACAACTTCAACAGAACTTTTTTCATCTGCTTTCTTAGGGGCATTAGTGTCAAGGTTTATGTTAGCCTTGATATATTCAACAGCTCTGTAAGCACCTGTTGTAACGGCTTGGGTTGATGCACCTGTGAACCAATATATAACTGCACCTCCAAGTAAGAATCCTAAAATTGTGTAAGGGTTTAGTAAGTTCAATAAACTTGCAGGCTCAACTCCAAGAGTCTTTTCGATAACTAAAATCAATGAGAATATCATTGTAGTGGCTCCAACTACTGCTGTGCCTATGAGAACTGGCTTTGCAGTTGCCTTAAATGTGTTTCCTGCTCCGTCATTCGCCTCAAGGTAGTATTTAGATTTTTCCCAATCAGGCTTAAAGTTGAAATCCTTTTCTATTTCTTTATCTATATCTTTTTCTTCTTCGATTAGAGAAAGTTCATATACAGATTGTGCGTTATCGGTTACTGGTCCATAGCTATCAACTGCAATTGTTACAGGTCCCATTCCAAGCATACCAAAAGCGATTAAACCAAAGGCAAAAATAGATGGGTGAGGCATGCCGATAGCTGTAAGTTCTCCAGAGAAGATATAGCCTATGAAAA
>JAFYSZ010000011.1 GCA_017559135.1 Bacteroidales bacterium
ACAACAAACAATCAACGGTTGCGATAGTATTGTTACTCTAACTTTAAATGTTAATCCTGTTTTCAATACAGAACTTACTGCAACAATTTGTCAAGGACAAGTTTACAATGAACAAGGATTTAACGTAAGCGAAGCAGGTGTTTACACTCAAACATTAACTTCTGCAAATGGTTGTGATAGTATTGTAACTCTTACTTTAAATGTTAATCCAACATTCAATACAGAACTTTCTGCAACAATTTGCCAAGGTCAAGTTTACAATGAACAAGGTTTTAACGTAAGCGAAGCAGGTGTTTATACGCAAACACTTCAAACAATCAACGGTTGCGATAGCGTTGTTACTTTAACTGTTAGTGTTAATCCTACTTTTGATACTACTATCAATGCAACAATAAACGCAGGAGAAACATACGCTGAATATGGTTTTAATGAAAGTGAAGCTGGTACTTACGTTCAAAATCTTCAAACAGAGTTTGGTTGCGATAGTACTATCACTCTTGTGCTTTCAGTAAATAGTTCTTTACTTGATGTTGAGCAAACAGAGATTTCTTTCTATCCTAATCCAACTGATAGCAAGGTTATTTTCAGTCAAATGATAGAAAAGATTGAAGTAATTGACCTAACAGGAAAAACAATCTTTACTTTCACTAATGCAAAAACAATAAACATTGAATCATTGCCAAGTGGTGCGTATTATTTACGCTTAACAAACAACGACAAGGCAATAATGCGAAAAGTGATTAAGGAATAAAGTTAATCACTCACATTAAACAAAAAGGTTCGGCTAACTTAACCGAACCTTTTTTGTTTTTCATTTAATATGCTTATTTTTGTAAAGTGATTATTTAATAATTAAAGGTTTGTTTTTATGATAAGAAATATTTTGATTGTTGGGATTGGTAGCTTTTTAGGTGGGGTGTTAAGGTATCTAATCTCCATTGTTATGAAGAATTACTGCTCTCTTGGGTTTCCTTGGGCTACTTTGATGGTGAATTTGCTTGGGTGTTTGTTGATTGGTTTACTTTTCGGTTTGTTTAATAGGTATAGTAGCATCAACAATGTTTGGTGTTTGTTATTCACAACGGGGCTTTGCGGTGGGTTTACTACTTTTTCTACTTTTGCTAATGAGGGTTTGCAGTTACTTTTAGGTGGTAGTGTTTGGAGTTTTGTTCTTTATGTTTTGGCAAGTGTGTGGATTGGTATTGCGTTGGTGGCTTTGGGTTATTGGTTGGTGAGATAATTGATTTTTATGTTATGGGTATAAAAAAAGGAGACTTCGTTTGAAATCTCCTTTTTTATTATTCACCAAAGTTTGATTATTCTGCTTTTGGTTCTTCTGCTGCTGTTTCTGCAACTGGTGCTTCAACTGTTTCAGTAGCTTTTTTCTTTCCACCTCTACGAGTTGTTTTGGCTTTTTTAGTAGCTGTTTCTTTCAACATTGCTTCGTTGTAATCAACTAACTCCATCATTACCATTTCTGCTCCGTCTCCCATACGTCTTCCAAGTTTTAAGATTCTTGTGTATCCGCCTGGACGGTTTGCTACTTTTGTTGCTACATCTCCGAATAGTTCTTTAACTGCTTCTTTGTTTTGTAAGTAGCTAAATACCATACGTCTTTGATGTGTTGAATCTGCTTTTGTTCTGTTTATCAATGGTTCTACATAGCCTCTTAATGCTTTTGCTTTTGCTAATGTAGTTTCTATTCTTTTGTGCAAGATTAACGACGATGCCATATTTGAAAGCATTGCTGCTCTGTGTGCATGTGTTCTTGACAATTTATTTACTTTACAACCGTGTCTCATTTCTCGTTACTCCTTTTCTAATTTATACTTCGCAACATTCATTCCAAATTCTAAGTTCTTTGATCTTACAAGACTCTCTAATTCGTTTAAAGATTTTCTTCCAAAATTTCTGAACTTTAATAAGTCTGCTTTATTGAATGATACTAATTCACCTAATGTCTCAACTTCTGCTGTTTGTAAACAGTTAAGGGCTCTTACTGATAAGTCCATATCTGTTAGTTTTGTCTTTAATAATTGACGTATGTGCAGTGTTGTTTCATCAAATTCATCCTCAAGTGTTTGTTGCTCTGTTTGGATTGTTATATGATCATCTGAGAATAGAACGAAGTGTTGAATCAATATTGAAGCTGCTTCTGATAATGCTTCTTTTGGTGTGATAGATCCGTCTGTTGTTACTTCAAGAATCAACTTTTCAAAGTCAATTCTGTGCTCAACACGATAATTATCAACTGTGTAATTCACATTCTTTATTGGTGTGTGAATTGAGTCAATCGCTATCGTTCCTATTACATCGTCTGATTTTTTATTTTCCTCTGCAGGCACATATCCTCTACCCTTTTCTATTGTCATTTCAATAGAAAGGCTAACTGAAGGCTCCATGTGACATATTTCTACTTCGGTATTCAAAATTTGAAATGAATTCAAGCTATCATTGATATCGCCTGCTTTGAAAACATTCTTACCTTCTATCTTGAAATTGACTGTTTCTCTTTCTTCTGTTTCTATCAATCTTTTGAAACGAAGTTGTTTTAGGTTTAGAATGATTTCTGTCATGTCTTCTATCACGCCTGGAATAGTGTCAAATTCGTGTTGAACACCTTCTATTCTTATTGATGTGATAGCGAACCCTTCTAATGAAGATAACAATACTCTTCTTAACGCATTTCCTATTGTTACTCCGTATCGTGGTTCAAGCGGACGAAATTCAAAGGTACCTTTGAAGTCATCTGATTCTATCATGAAAACCTTATCAGGTTGTTGAAAAGCTAATATGGCCATTTTTTCTTTATTTAATCTTATTTAGAATACAATTCGACGATTAATTGTTCTGCAATGTTTTCAGGAATTTCTGCACGTTCAGGATAATTTAAGAATTTTCCTTCCATCTTTTCTCCATTCCATTCTAACCAAGAATAGTTTACTCTTGATGATAAAGATTCTTCAACTATCTCTAATGATTTTGAACGTTCTCTCACTCCTACTACATCGCCAACTTTTAACAAATATGATGGTATATTAACAATTTGTCCGTTTACTGTGATATGTTTGTGAGAAACCATTTGTCTTGCTTGGTTTCTTGTGTGTGCTATTCCTAAACGATATACTACGTTGTCTAATCTTGATTCGATTAATTGTAATAACACTTCACCGGTAATTCCTGTTTTTCTTGACGCTTTTTCAAACAAATTACGGAATTGTTTTTCTAATATACCGTATGTATATTTAGCTTTTTGTTTTTCCATTAATTGCAATCCGTATTCTGATTGTTTTGCACGTCTTTTATTTATACCGTGTTGTCCTGGAGGATAATTTCTTTTTTCAAAGTTTTTATCAGCTCCATAAATCGGTTCTTTAAATTTTCTTGATATTTTACTCTTAGGACCTATATATCTTGCCATAATTTCTTTTTTTTAGATTTTACACAATTATTATACTCTTCTTCTTTTTGGAGGACGACATCCATTGTGTGGTAATGGTGTAACATCAGTGATTTCCAATACTTCTATTCCAGATGTATTGATAGCTCTGATCGCTGATTCACGTCCTGCTCCAGGTCCTTTTACAAATACTTTTACTTTTCTCAAACCGTAGTCAAACGCTACTTTTGAACAATCTTCTGCCGCCATTTGAGAAGCGTATGGAGTGTTCTTTTTTGAACCTCTAAATCCCATTTTTCCTGCAGATGACCAAGCTATTACTTGTCCTGCATTGTTTGTCAACGAAATAATACAATTGTTGAAAGAAGCAAAAATGAACGCTTTTCCTACTGGTTCTACTTTTACTACTCTTTTCTTCGTTGTTTTAGCATTTTTTGCCATATTGTCTCCTTACAATATTTAATTTGTTATTAATTAATGAATGCTCCTAATTGCTGTTTCTTTGTATGATATAATCCGCATTCAACTTATTTACTTATTACTTAGTTGCTTTCTTCTTGTTTGCAACTGTTTTCTTCTTACCTTTACGTGTTCTTGCGTTATTTTTTGTGCTTTGTCCACGCAATGGTAATCCGTTACGATGACGTATTCCTCTGTAACATCCAATGTCCATCAATCTCTTAATGTTCATTTGTACTTCTGAACGTAATGCTCCTTCTACTTTGTACTCTTCTCCGATAATTGTACGGATCGCATTTTGTTCGTCATCACTCCAATCACTTACCTTCTTATTTTCATCGATTCCAGCTTTAGCTAATATTTGTGATGCTAAACTTCTACCTATTCCATATATATAGGTCAAACCGATTACACCTCTTTTGTTCTTTGGTAAGTCTATACCTGCAATTCTTGCCATAAATTATTATTTGTTTAATTACTTAATTACCCTTGTCTTTGTTTATATTTCGGATTTTTCTTATTTATAACATAGACAACTCCTTTTCTACGAACGACTATGCATTCAGGAGATCTTTTTTTTACTGAGGTTCTAACTTTCATTTTTCGGTAATATTTTATTTTTATTTATAATTTCGCAGTTTATTTATGTCGATATGTAATACGTCCTTTTGTTAAATCGTATGGAGACATCTCAACTTGCACCTTATCTCCTGGTAAGATTTTTATGTAATGCATACGCATTTTACCTGAAATATGGGCTATGATAACGTGTCCATTTTCCAATTCAACACTGAACATTGCATTTCCTAATGATTCCAATACTGTACCATCTAATTGTATGGAAGCTTGTTTCGCCATAATTAAATTTCTTCTAAGTTTATATTTTGTTTAATTGCTTTTTCAATAGAGTCGAAACTTGATAAAATATCTGGTCCATTTGCTGTAATTGCTACATCGTGTTCAATGTGAGCCGCAGGTGAATAATCTGCTGTTCTACAAGTCCAATTGTCAGATTCAAAAACAACCTCTCTATTTCCTAAGGTAATCATCGGTTCTATCGCTATAACCATACCTTCTCTGAAACGAGAACCTGTTCCTCTTTTACCATAGTTCGGCACAGATGGGTCTTCATGCATTCTTCTGCCTAATCCGTGTCCGCACAATTCTCTTACAACTCCGTATCCGTATGATTGGCAATGGTTTTGAATTTGATAACTCAAATCTCCAATACGATTTCCTATCACACATTCATTGATACCAAGATATAAAGATTCCTTTGTTATCTTTATAAGTTGTTTCCAATCGTCCTTAACACCTTTTAAGGCAAATGTATATGCAGAATCACCTACCCAACCATCGTATGTCACTCCGCAATCTATTGATACAATATCTCCATCTTTGATTATTTTGTCTCCTGGTATGCCATGAACTATTTCTTCATTGATGGAAATACAAAGACTTGCAGGAAATCCCATGTAACCCTTAAATGATGGTATTCCGCCATTGCTTCTGATATATTCTTCTGCAATTTCATCTAATTGTCGTGTGGAAACTCCTGCTTTGATATGTTTTGCAACCTCAGCCAAAGTGTCCCCAACCATTAGGGCACTTTTTCTGAGTTGTTCAATTTCTTCTTTTGTCTTTATTTGTATCATTATAACTTATTCGGATTTTATTTACATTTGACCTCTACCTTTGATTCTTCCAGATTTTGTTAAGCCATCATAATGTCTCATCAACAAATGACTTTCTATTTGTTGTAGAGTATCAAGAACTACTCCAACCATAATTAAAAGAGAAGTTCCTCCGTAAAATTGAGCAAATTGTGAATTTACTCCGAATATTCTTACTATTGCTGGTAAGATTGCTACAAAAGCTAAAAATATAGAACCTGGAAGTGTGATTTTCGATAATACATTATCAAGAAATTCTTCAGTTTTTCTACCTGGTTTTACCCCTGGTATAAATCCTCCGTTTTTCTTTAAATCATCAGACATTTGCTTTGGATTGATTGCTACCGCTGTATAGAAATATGTAAACAATACTATTAAAATGGCAAATATGAAATTGTACCAAAATCCTTCAAAGTTAGATAATGCTGCTTTTATTCCTGATAAACTTTCTGAATCTGAGAATCCAAATAACGTTACAGGGATAAACATGATTGCTTGTGCAAAAATTATCGGCATTACTCCTGCTGCATTTACTTTGATAGGAACGTATTGTCTTGCACCGCCGTATTGTTTATTACCTATGATTCTTTTTGCATATTGTACAGGGATTCGTCTTGTTCCTTGTACTAACAATATACACAGCATAATAACAACTAACAATACAATCAATTCAACAAATAAAATTACTAATTGCCCCGCATTGTCTTCCATACGTGAAGCAAACTCTGCAAACAATGCAAACGGCAAACGTGCAACAATACCAACCATAATTAACAACGAAATACCATTACCTATACCCTTGTCTGTAATTCTCTCTCCGAGCCACATCACAAACAATGTTCCGCAAGTCAATAGTATTGAGATTGGTAATACCCAATTGATGAAATTAGGACTATCAGATCCTGTTATACTATATATAGTTGCGCCTCCAATTTGGGTTCTTAGGTTTGCAAGATACGCAAATGATTGGAAGATAGTTACAATAATAGTCAACCATCTTGTCATTTGATTTATCTTTCTTCTGCCGCTTTCACCTTCTCTTTGTATTTTAGTAAAATAAGGTACAATCATTGTCAATAATTGCATAATAATTGATGCCGTAATATATGGCATTATACCTAATGCAAAAATTGAAGCGTTAGAAAATGCTCCTCCCGAGAACATATTTAACAACCCTAATACACCATCTTTTGTCTGATCTTGCAATCCTGCTAAGTCAGATGGATTTATACCAGGAATTACAACAAAAGAACCCACTCTATAAATTAGCACTAAGGCTAATGTATAGAGTATTCTTTCACGAAGTTCTTTTATATTCCAGATATTTTTTAATGTATTGATAAATCGTTTCATCTGTTATTAGATTGTTGTTGCCACTCCGCCTTTTTCTTCAATCGCAGCTTTAGCAGTTTTAGAAAATGCGTGTGCTGTAACATTAATTGTTGTATTTAACTCGCCGCGTCCTAAAATCTTTACTCTGTCTTTTGAAGAAATTAGTCCATGTTCTTTCATTAAATCCAAAGTTACATCTTTAACTTGAATTTTTTCTGCCAAAGCAGATAAGGTATCAATATTTATTCCAACATATTCTATTCTGTTGATATTATTGAATCCAAACTTTGGTAAACGTCTGTATAAAGGCATTTGACCGCCTTCAAAACCTATCTTACGAGAATATCCTGAACGAGATTTTGCTCCTTTGTGTCCTCTTGTAGATGTACCACCTCTTCCAGAGCCTTGTCCACGTCCTATTCTCTTACGATTCTTAGTAGAACCTTCTGCAGGTTTAAGTGTGCTTAAATTCATGATTTTTCCTCTTAAACAATTTCTTAATTAATTTCTTCTACTTCTACTAAATGACTAACCTTAGCTATCATTCCTTGTATAGGTGCTGACAATTCATGTACTTTAGATTGTCTAATCTTTCTAAGACCTAAAGCCTCTAACGTACGTTTTTGATCTGCTGGACGACCTATTCCACTTTTTATTTGTGTTACTTTTACTTTCATTTCACTAAGATTTATCCATTAAAAACTCTATCCATTTCTATTCCTCTAAGTTTTGCAACAGTGTAAGGGTCTCTCATTTGCATCAATGCTGCAACTGTCGCTTTAACTACACTGTGAGGATTAGATGAACCTTTAGATTTTGCTAAGACATCTTTCACACCAACACTTTCTAATACAGCACGCATAGCTCCACCTGCTATAACACCTGTACCTGGTGCAGCTGGTTTTAAGAACACTCTTGCTCCACTATATTTAGCTGTTTGTTCGTGAGGAACAGTTCCTTTCAAAATTGGAACTCTTACAAGATTTTTCTTAGCATCATCAACTCCTTTGGCAATAGCAGCCGCAACTTCCTTTGCCTTTCCTAAGCCGTATCCAACAACTCCATTTTCATTACCCACAACAACAACTGCTGAAAAGCTGAAAGTTCTACCTCCCTTAGTTACTTTTGTAACTCGGTTGATGCTTACAAGTTTATCTTTGAATTCGATTTCACTTGATTTTACTCTCTTTATATTTACTTCTGCCATATTCTTAGAATTTTAAGCCATTTTCTCTTGCAGAATCAGCCAATGATTTAACTCTACCATGGTACAAATAACCATTTCTGTCAAATACTACTGCTTCTATTCCTATTGATTTTGCTCTTTCTGCAATATTTTTACCAATTTCTATTGCTTGCTCTGTTTTTGTTCCTTTGTTTTCAAAAGTTTTTTCCACAGTAGATGCAGATGCCAAAGTAACTCCTTTTACATCATCTATCAACTGAGCATAAATTTCTTTATTACTTCTGAATACTGTCAAACGAGGACGTTCAGCTGTTCCGCTGACTTTTTTACGTATCCTCATTTTCAATTTAAATCTTCTTATTTCTTTTTTAGTTGCCATCCTTCTACGGATTTTAATGATTAACGAAATTACTTAGACGCTGTTTTACCTGCTTTTTTACGAATCACTTCTCCTTGGAATCTAATACCCTTTCCTTTATATGGTTCAGGTTTACGCAATGAACGAATCTTTGCTGCAACTTGTCCCAATAATTGCTTATCAATACTTGTCATTATGATAAGAGGATCTTTTCCTTTTTCAGTAACTGTTTCGCATTTAATTTCAGGTGGTAATTCAAAATAAATATTGTGAGAATATCCCAAAGATAATTCTAAAACTTGTCCTTGAACCTGAGCTTTATATCCCACACCAATAACTACTTGTACAGTTTTGAATCCTTCAGAAACACCTTTAACCATATTAGCTATCAATGCTCTGTATAAGCCATGTTTTGCTCTATGATCTTTTTGATCAGACTCTCTTGTCAAAGTAATTTGGTTTTCTTCCACATTAACAGAAATAGCAGGACTAACTTCTTGTTTCAAAGTTCCTAATTTACCTTCAACTGTAACTACATTGTTAGAGTCAACTGTTACTTTTACTCCACTTGGAAGATTTATTGGTAATTTTCCTATTCTTGACATTATTATATCTCCTCTTAATTAACTAATGTAACAAATTACCTCTCCACCAATATTAAGAGCTCTCGCTTCTTTATCTGTCATTAAACCTCTTGATGTAGAGATTACTGCTATACCTAATCCATTCAAAACTCTTGGCAATTTTTCTGCACTTACGTATTTTCTTAAACCAGGACTACTTATTCTTTGAATATTTGTCATTGCTGGTTCCTTAGTCAATGGATGATATTTTAATGCTATCTTTATAGTTTTAGGGAATGTTTCATCCTCAAACTTATAATTTAAGATATAACCCTTATCAAAAAGTATTTTTGTTATTTCTTTTTTTATCTTTGAAGCAGGTATCTCCACTGTTCTATGCTTTGCTGTAGAAGCATTTCTAATACGAGTTAAATAATCTGCAATTGGATCTGTAACCATCTTTTTTCTTTTTTAATATAAACTAAACTTTATCTTACCAACTTGCTTTTTTTACTCCAGGTATCAATCCTGCTAACGCCATTTCTCTGAAATTAATTCTTGAAATTCCAAATTGACGCATATAACCTTTTGGACGACCTGTTAATTTACATCTATTGTGTAATCTTACTGGAGAAGCATTCTTAGGCAATCTTTGAAGGCCTTCATAATCTTCTGCTTCTAATAAAGCCTTTCTTTTAGCAGCATACTTAGCCACCATTTTTTCTCTTTTACGCTCACGCGCTTTCATTGATTCTTTTGCCATAATTCTTACAAATTATTTTGGTTTTTAAACGGAAAGCCAAATGCCTTCAATAATGATAAAGCCTCTTTGTCAGTATTTGCTGATGTTACAAAAGTAATATCCATTCCTTGAATACTATTGATTTTATCTATATCTATTTCAGGGAATATAATTTGTTCTGTAATACCAAAAGAAAAATTACCTTTTCCATCAAACCCTTTGTCATTGATACCTCTAAAATCTCTAATTCTAGGAATTGAAGCAGAGATTAATCTATCAAGAAACTCATACATTTTATCGCCTCTCAATGTTACTCTAACTCCAATAGGCATTCCTTTTCTCAACTTGAAATTAGAAATATCTTTTTTAGATCTAGTTGCTACTGCTTTTTGTCCTGCGATCAAAGTCATTTCTTCAACTCCTTTGTCTATGACTTTTTTATCTGCAATAGCAGCTCTGCCTAAACCTTGATTTAAAGATATCTTTTTTAAACGAGGTACTTGCATCGCAGTTTTATAACCGTACTCCTTCATTAATACAGATACTATCTCGTCTCTATATTTTTGTTTTAATCTAGGCACGTATCCCATTATTTTATTACCTCCCCTGATTTTTTAGAATAACGAACTAATTTATTTGTTTTCTCATCTAATCTTCTGCCAATTCTTGTAGCTTTTCCTTTAGAATCAACAACCATAAGATTAGAAATGTGTATTGGAGCTTCCTTTTCTACTATACCACCTTGTGTATTTTTGGGATTTGGTTTTGTATGTTTCTTGATTTTATTCAATCCTTCAACGATGGCACGATTATCTTTTGGATACACTACCAATACTTTGCCTGTACTTCCCTTATCGTTACCTGCTAATACTTTTACAGTATCTCCTTTTTTTACATGCAATTTCATACTCTTACTTTTTTGCGTTATAACACTTCAGGAGCCAATGAAACAATTTTCATAAATTGTTTATCACGCAACTCTCTTGCTACTGGTCCAAAAATACGTGTTCCTCTCATTTCTTCATTAGCGTTTAACAAAACGCAAGCATTATCGTCAAAACGAATGTAAGATCCGTCTGGTCTTCTAACCTCTTTTTTCGTTCTAACCACTACTGCCTTTGATACAGAGCCCTTCTTCACATTTCCTGAAGGGATTGCATCTTTTACTGCTATGACAATCTTGTCACCAACGGAAGCATATCTTCTTTTTGTACCACCTAAGACTCTGATACAAAGTGCACTTTTCGCTCCGCTATTGTCTGCAACAATTAATCTTGTTTCTTGTTGTACCATGTTATTTAGCTCTTTCTATTATTTCAACTAATCTCCAACATTTATTTTTACTCAAAGGTCTTGTCTCCATAATGCGAACAGTATCTCCTATACCGCATTCATTTTTCTCATCATGAGCCATAAACTTGCTAGTTTTCTTAACAAATTTACCATATTTAAGATGCTTTACTTTTCTTTCAACTAAAACGTTGATAGATTTATCCATCTTATTGCTTACGACAACACCTATTCTTTCTTTTCTTAAATTTCTTTCCATATTGCTATAGGCATTCTTTTATTTTTCTACTGAATCCGCAGACGATAATTGACGTCTTCTAATTTCCGTATTAATTCTGGCAACATTTCTACGAGTTTCTCTAACAATGTTAGGATTCTCTAATGGAGACACTGCATGATTTATACGCAATTTAGTAAGTTGTGTTTTTTCTGCATCTAACCTTTCTTGCAATTCTGCGATAGAAAGTTCTTTTAATTCACTATTCTTCATTTTCTAATGATTATGCTTCTTCTGTGTAATCTCTACGTACTACAAATTTTGTAATAACTGGTAATTTTTGTGCTGCTAATCTCATTGCTTCTCTTGCAACTTCCAATGGAACACCTTCTGCCTCAAATAACATTGTTCCTGGTTTTATTTTAGCAACAAAATATTCTGGAGCTCCTTTACCCTTACCCATACGAACTTCATTAGGTTTCTTTGTAATAGGTTTATCAGGGAATATTCTAATCCATATTTGCCCTTCACGTTTCATATAACGAGTTACGGCTTGACGAGCTGCTTCTATTTGACGTCCTGTGATAAAAGCAGTATCCAAAGACTTTATTCCAAAAGCTCCAAAAGCTAACTCATGACCTCTATGAGCTAAACCTTTTATTCTACCCTTTTGCTGTTTTCTGTATTTTGTCTTTTTTGGTTGTAACATATCACTCTATTTTGACTATTAAATACTACTTTTTTCTACGAGGACGTTGTCCGATCATAGAACGTTGTCCTGCTCTATTGTTTTCTTTAAGATTACCTCCAACAGTAGAAGGAACTAATTCTCTTTTATTATAAACCATACCTTTGCAAATCCACACTTTTACACCTATACGTCCATATGTAGTGTGAGCTTCTGCTTGAGCATAATCAATATCAGCTCTCAAAGTATGCAATGGAGTTCTTCCTTCTTTGTAATGTTCAGTTCTTGCCATTTCAGCACCGCCTATACGACCAGAAACTGACACTTTAATTCCTTCCGCACCAACTCTCATAGTTGAAGTAATAGCCATTTTAATAGCCTTTCTGTAAGAAACTCTACCTTCTATCTGTTTCGCAACAGTTGCTGCAACTAATACTGCATCTAACTCAGGTCTTTTAACCTCAGAAATATTAATTTGAACTTCTTTATCTGTAAGTTTCTTTAACTCTTCTTTTAATCTATCAACTTCTTGACCAGCCTTACCTATAATCAAACCTGGTCTAGCTGTATTGATGGTTACAGTAACTAGTTTCAAAGTTCTCTCGATATAGATTTTTGAGACACCTGCCTTAGCCAAACGAACATTTAAATATTTTCTTATTTTGTCGTCTTCAACTAATTTATCTTCAAACTTTCTTCCTCCATACCAATTAGAATCCCAACCTCTGATAATTCCTAGTCTGTTACCTATTGGATTTGTTTTTTGTCCCATCCGATTATTATTTTACTATTTTACAAACTATTATTTTTCAGCATCATTTGTTTGAAGTTCAGAAACAGCTGCTCTTTCTTCTACTCTACTTCCTAACACCAAAGTAACATGATTAGATCTCTTTTTAATTCTATAACCACGTCCTTGTGGAGCTGTACGAAGTCTTTTTAACTGTCTTCCTCCATCAACACATATTTCTTTTACATATAGATTACTTTCTTCTATTCTTTTTCCAGCATTTTTTGCTTGCCAGTTTGCAATAGCAGAAAGTAATAATTTACGCAATTTTGGTGCTGACTCTCTACGACTATATTGCAAAATTCCTAATGCTTTTTCTACATCAAGTCCTCTAACAGCATCTGCCATCAAACGAGTTTTTCTTGGAGAAGTAGGATTATCATTCAACTTCGCAATATATAGTGTCTTTTTTGCTTCTTTACGTGCTAATGCACTCTCACGTTTTCTTTTTCCCATTTCTGCACTAATTTTTATTTCTTACCTTTATCTTTTTGACCAGCATGTCCTCTGAATATTCTTGTTGGAGCAAATTCTCCTAACTTATGACCCACCATATTTTCAGTAATATAAACTGGGATATGTTTGTTTCCATTATGAACAGCTATAGTCAAGCCTACAAAATCAGGAGAAATCATAGAAGCTCTTGACCATGTTTTAATCGTATTTTTATTGTTCTGTTCTTGAGCTAACAAAACTTTCTTTTCTAACTTATAATGAATATAAGGTCCTTTTTTTAATGAACGGCTCATGTTTCTTATTTCTTACGTCTTTCAACTATATACTTACTTGATTGTTTCTTTGGAGCTCTTGTCTTGTAACCCTTAGCTGGAATACCCTTTCTTGAACGTGGATGTCCTCCTGCTTGACGACCTTCACCACCTCCCATTGGGTGATCAACTGGGTTCATAACAACACCTCTAGTTCTTGGTCTTCTACCCAACCATCTTGATCTACCTGCCTTACCTGAAATTTCGAGGTTATGTTCAACGTTAGATACTATACCAATAGTTGCTCTACAAGATTGTAAAATCATTCTAGTTTCACCAGAAGGCATTTTTACAATTGCATATTTACCGTCTCTCGACATCAATTGAGCGTAAGAACCTGCACTACGCACCAACTTAGCACCTTGTCCAGGATTCAATTCAATGTTATGAATCATGGTTCCGAAAGGAATTTCACTAAGCAACAAAGTATTACCTATTTCAGGGGCAACTCCTATACCTGACATTACTGTCTGACCAACCTTTAAACCATGAGGAGAAACTATATATCTTTTTTCACCATCTGCATAACAAACTAATGCAATACGAGCCGTTCTATTTGGGTCGTATTCAATGGTTTTAACAACCGCAGGGATTCCATCTTTATCTCTTCTGAAATCCACAAAACGATATAATTTCTTATGACCACCACCAATGTATCTCATGGTCATTTTACCTTCATTATTTCTACCTCCACTTTTTCTTTTACCAAAAACCAACGATTTCTCTGGTTTATTTGTAGTAATTTCTTCAAAAGTGCTAACAACTTTAAAACGTTGTCCTGGTGTTGTTGGTTTTAATTTTTTTAAAGCCATCTCTTATTTTTAAATATTGCTAAAAAAATCTATTGTATCACCTTCGGCTAACATTACTATAGCCTTTTTAAAAGCAGCTGTGCGACCTTGAATAAATCCAGATTTTGTATATCTAGATTTATTTTTGCCACTATAATTCATTGTATTTACACTCTCAACTTTAACTCCATAAAGTTCTTCAACTGCCTTCTTTATTTCAATTTTATTTGCACGTTTATCAACTATGAAACCAAAACGATTAGGGAATTTCTCTGTCGTTTTAGTCATTTTTTCTGTAATAATCGGCTTTACAATGATGTTCATTTTCTTCTATCTTTCTTATAAAATAACTAACTAAGAATTAGTACACACTCTTTCTAACTCTTTAATCATTGATTCTGAAATAACTAACTTATTTGCATCTAAAACAGCATAAGTGTTAATTAATTCAGGACTCATAACGTTAACTTTTTGTAGGTTACGAGCCGACAAAGATACGAATTTTTCTTTAATTGTATCAATTATTAGAAGAGTTTTTTTATCTTGAACTTTCAAAGCAGAAAGAATTTCAATCATTTTCTTTGTTTTTGGAGCTTCAAAACTGAAATCCTCAACAACGATTATGTTATTCTCTCTTGATTTATAAGTCAAAGCTGATAAACGAGCTAAGCGTTTTACTTTTTTGTTTAGTTTAAAACGATAGTCTCTTGGTCTTGGTCCAAATACACGACCTCCACCTTTTATTGTTGGACTATTTGTATCACCAGCTCTAGCTCCACCTGTACCCTTTTGTCTTTTTAATTTCTTTGTAGAACCTGAAACTTCTGAACGTTCTTTTGATTTGTGAGTACCTTGTCTTTGATCAGCTAAATATTGTCTAACAGCTAACCAAATAACGTGATCATTAGGTTCAGTTCCAAACAACTCTTCATTGACAATAACTGTTCTTCCAGTTTCATTGCCATTTATTCCATAAACTTTTAACTCCATCTCTCAAGTTTTAAAATTGAACCCTTAGGACCTGGAACAGATCCTTTCACTAATACTAAATTCTTTTCAGCAATTACTTTTAATACTTGTAAATTCTGAACCTTTACTCTTCTTCCACCTGTTCTTCCGGCCATTCTTAAACCTTTGAACAATCTTGAAGGATAAGAAGAAGCGCCTACTGAACCTGGTGCACGTAATCTGTCGTGTTGACCGTGAGTTTTATCACCAACTCCACTAAAACCATGACGTTTAACAACACCTTGGAAACCTTTACCCTTAGAGATTCCGACTACGTCAACGAATTCACCTTCTGCGAAAACTTCACAAGTTAATACTTCTCCGAATGCTTTCATTGAACCTTCTTCAAAACGAGAAAATTCAGCAACATATCTCTTTGGAGTTGTATTAGCCTTTGCAAAGTGTCCTTTCATTGGTTTAGTACAATTTTTCTCCTTTAATTCTTCAAATGCTAATTGAATAGCACTGTAACCATCCTTTTCAGGAGTTTTTACTTGTGTTACCACACAAGGACCAGCTTCAATAACTGTGCACGGCATTTGTTTACCGGAGGCATCATAGATGCTAGTCATTCCAATTTTTTTTCCTATTAATCCTGACATTTAATTTAATTAATTTATTTACATTCTCAGCTTATCTCACGACATCGGCTGAATATTCTTAAATTTATCTTACTTTTTTAATGATTTTAATTAGACTTTGATTTGAACATCAACACCGCTTGGCAATTCTAATTTCACCAATGCATCAACAGTCTTTGATGAAGTACTATCTATATCTAACAATCTTTTGTAAGAACTTAATTCGAACTGCTCTCTTGATTTTTTATTAACGAAAGTAGAACGATTCACTGTAAAAATTTTCTTATTTGTAGGCAAAGGAATAGGTCCTCTCACGTGTGCCCCTGTTAATTTTACAGTCTTTACGATCTTTTCAGCAGATTTATCTACTAAATTGTGATCGTATGATTTTAATTTAATTCTAATTCTTTGACTCACAATAATTACTTATTAGTTATTTTCTTTACTTTTTAATACAGTTTCAGTAACATCTTTTGGAGCTTCTGCATAATGAGAAAATTCCATTGTTGAATTTGCTCTACCAGAAGTAATAGTTCTTAAAGATGTAACATATCCAAACATTTGTGCCAAAGGAACTTTAGCTCTAACTGATTGAACACCTATTTTTGCAGTTATGCTATCAAGAATAGCTCTTCTTCTGTTCAAGTCACCTGTAACATCTCCCAAATAAGCATCAGGAGTATTAACTTCAACAGACATAATAGGTTCTAACAATACAGGTCTTGCTTTCTTAGCAGCTTCTTTAAACGCCATTTTAGCACACAATTCAAAAGATAAAGCATCTGAATCGACTGGGTGGTAAGAACCATCAGACAATACAACCTTCATACTTTCAAGAGGGAATCCTGCTAAAACACCATTTTGCATTGCAGCTTTGAATCCTTTTTCAACAGCAGGGATAAATTCTTTTGGAATATTACCACCCTTAACTTCGTTGATGAATTGTAAACCTTTAACACCTTCATCAGCAGGAGAAAGAGTAAATACTATATCAGCAAACTTACCTCTACCACCAGTTTGTTTCTTGAATACTTCTCTATGACTGCTTTCAGTTGTGATCGCTTCTTTATAAGCAACCTGAGGAGCACCTTGATTACAATCAACATTAAATTCTCTTCTCAATCTATCCATTATGATATCTAAGTGAAGCTCACCCATACCTTTCATAATAGTTTGACCAGAATCTTCATCAGTATTGATAACCAATGTAGGGTCTTCTTCTGAAAGTTTCATCAAAGCATTATTGAATTTATCAATATCTGCTTGTTTTGTAGGTTCTATTGCTATTGAAATCACTGGTTCAGGGAAAGTCATAGATTCCAATATAATAGGATTATTTTCATCACAAAGAGTATTACCTGTTTTAATATCTTTGAAACCAACAGCAGCACCTATATCCCCAGCTTCAATTCTGTCCATAGGATTTTGCTTATTAGCGTGCATTTGCATTACTCTTGAAATACGTTCTTTCTTACCTGTTGCAGCATTGTAAACGTATGAACCTGCATCAAGAGCTCCTGAATAAACACGGAAGAAACAAATTCTTCCAACATAAGGGTCTGTTGCAATCTTAAATGCTAATGCAGAGAAAGGAGCCTTTGGATCAACCTTTCTTGTGATAACATCTCCTGTATTAGGATCAGTTCCTTCAACTTCTGGAATATCTATTGGAGAAGGCAAAAATTCACAAATAGCATTGATAAGGTTTTGAACACCTTTGTTTTTGAATGAAGAACCACATAAAACAGGAACGATTCTCATTTCACAAGTAGCCTTACGGATATGGTAAAGCATTTCTTCTTCTGTGATAGAGTTTTCATCGTCCATATATCTCATTAGAAGTTCATCATCTTCTTCTGCAACACCTTCAACTAATTTTCTTCTATATTCAGCAGCTATTTCCTTTAAATCCTCAGGCATTGGAACTTCGTAAGATGTAGTACCATTAGTAGATTCATCATACATCAATGCTTTATTTGAGATAAGGTCAATAACTCCCTTGAACATATCTTCTTGTCCAATAGGAATTGTCAATGGAACAGGATTAGCACCAAGACGTTCTTTAATTTGTTTAATAACATTAAAGAAGTCAGCACCAGCACGGTCCATTTTATTAACGAAACCTATTCTTGGAACTCTATATTTATCTGCTTGTCTCCAAACTGTTTCAGATTGAGGTTCAACACCACCAACCGCACAGAATAAAGCAACAGCACCATCTAATACTCTAAGAGAACGCTCAACTTCAACAGTGAAATCTACGTGACCTGGAGTATCTATAATGTTGATTTTAAATTGTTTTTCTTTATAATTCCAGAAAACTGTTGTTGCAGCAGAAGTGATTGTGATACCTCTTTCTTGTTCTTGAGCCATCCAGTCCATTGTTGCTGCACCATCGTGAGTTTCTCCTATTTTATGGCTCTTACCTGTAAAATACAATATACGCTCAGTAGTTGTTGTCTTACCAGCGTCAATGTGAGCCATAATTCCTATATTTCTAGTTAACTTTAAATCTGCCATAAATATTAGAATCTAAAGTGAGAGAATGCCTTGTTTGCTTCTGCCATTCTGTGAATATCTTCTTTCTTTTTGAAAGCTGCACCTTCTTCTTTGTAAGCTGCCAAAATTTCAGAAGCCAAACGAATAGCCATTGTTTTTTCGTTACGTTTACGAGCAAATCCTATCAAGTTTTTCATTCCCATAGATTGTTTTCTTTCAGGACGGATTTCAGAAGGTATTTGGAATGTAGCACCACCTACTCTACGGCTTCTAACCTCAACTTGTGGAGTTACATTAGCTAATGCTTTTTTCCAAACTTCCAATCCATTTTCATTTGAACGTTCAGTAACTATATCAATTGCTTCATAAAAAATATTATAAGCTATCATTTTCTTTCCTTTTAGCATGATGTTGTTCACAAATTTTGTAACCAAAACATCATTAAACTTAGGATCTGGAAGAATAATTCTCTTCTTTGGTTTTGCTTTTCTCATGTTTCCTTACGTGTAAATTTCCTCTAATTAACTATTTCTTTGCATCTTTTGGTCTCTTTGTACCATATTTTGAACGTCTTTGTTTTCTACCATCAACACCAGCAGTATCCAAAGCTCCACGAATGATGTGATATCTAACACCTGGTAAGTCCTTAACACGACCACCTCTAATCATAACGATAGAGTGTTCTTGTAAGTTATGACCTTCTCCTGGTATGTAAGCATTCACTTCTTTACCATTTGTTAATTTTACTCTGGCAACTTTTCTCATTGCAGAATTTGGCTTTTTAGGTGTAGTAGTATACACTCTGGTACAAACACCTCTACGTTGAGGGCAAGAGTCCAATGCAGGAGATTTACTCTTGTACTCCATTTTTGTACGTCCTTTACGGATTAATTGTTGAATTGTAGGCATATCGAAATATGTTCTTTTCTTTTTTAATTATTATTTTTTTACTTTTTATTAAATTAGAAAAATTCAACGTTCAAAAAACCACAGCCAATTGGTCCTAAGAATAACTCTCCAAAGACACGTCAACCCTTCATAACTAACAGAATCAACTTGTTACGAAACGAGTCTATACAGAGACGCTAATTTTTTCAATCTGCAAAATTACAACTTTTTTTTGTAATACCAAGAAAATCAACGAAAAAATTAGCACATAGTATCATTTTTCAACAAATCAAAGTTAAAAAAAATAAAAAGCGACTCTGTAAAAACAACTTATACACATGGCATATTTGTACACATAAAGTGCAAATAAAAAATAATAATCTTTTTATTTGTTATGTATTTACTTTGTTTTTTTCAATTTACAAGAGTATGAATTTTTATGATTACTGCAAGGAAAAATAATTCTACGTTTTAGAAAAATATTTCGCTGAAAAAATAAAATATTTCATAGAATTATTTTAATAAAACGCAGAAAAAAAAATTGTTAAGAAATACATACATTACACCAAGCAAAAGAATTCTTTTTTATTTTTAATTTTTTCTTTTATTTATAACATTAATATCACTTTATCTATACATTATATATACAGTTACCAAAATGGTATAAACATTATGCCAAAACTGGATAGCGAATATACCAAATATGGATAGGCGATATACAGTTTTGGTATTATTTTTCAATCCGTATGTCGTAACAAATGTTTGATGCAATGCTTTTTTGTTTTTGTTACCGTTCTAAACGCCTCTAATCTTTCTCGCGAATGCTGGTCATATTGTTTTGTAATTTCAAATTCTGATTAAGAATATTTAATTTCACATAGATTGATAACTTGATCTCTTCTATAAATAAGCAAATCTATTTGTGTTCTCTCTCCTTTCCACGCACATACATCACTTTGCTCTCCACTAATACCTAATTTTTGTTTGATTTGTCGGATATGAAGTAAGCATAATTGTTCAAGTGTATTGTCTAATGAAATCACAGTCGCATAAATTTCGCAAAGCTTTTGTTACGTCTCCTCCATCTTTGATTTTTGTGATTTCTATTATTTCATTACGAGTCAATCCCAAAGTCTTATTTGCTAATGTTTCTATAATTTGTTTATGAAGTGCTGCTTCGTTAAAAAGAGAACGGAATAAAAACTCATATTCTCTTGACAAAAGTAAGGCGTCTTCCATAAATTGCTACCAATTCCTCGGAAACTCGATTTTTTTGAGTTAGCGAGGAATAATATCATTTCGTTTTTATCTCAAATCTATGATTTCAGCGTTTGGATAGGCTTGTGTTGGAAAAGAAAAATCTGTTGTTTTCACTTGCTGATTTGCTTTGTAAGATGTGAAATTTATCACGTAGGTATTTCCACCTCTTACGTATATTATCATTTCTTTTATGCGATTTGTGGATTTGTTGCTAACTATTCTAATTTTTGAAACGTTGGTGCTTTTCTTTGGAACAAGGTCTATTACATAATTTACATCTTCTTCTCTAATTAGTTTTGGGCGAAAGTCTTTTGAATAGGTCTTGATTGTATTTGGAAAATTAAAGATATTGTTTGTTTGGTCTATGATTGAGAGTTCTACTTCGGAGGTTTCTTTCACGTAATGCCAAAGATTCTTACCATCACAATAGTCTTCAAATCCTTGTGCTATAAGACGAAATTTATCTCCGTTTGAAAGTAGGTTTCCTTTTTGAGTTTCTATTGTTTTTTCTCCTGATTTAACCGTCATTGTATAGGAAATAAGCATTGGAGAATCGGTTGTTACTTTTTTTGAAACAGCATCTACTATTGATTGTGCTTGTTTATCGACTACTACTCCATCAACTATTTCTCTTTGAGCAAAGGTTAGAGAAAATATAAATATGCAAACAAAAAACAAAAAACTCTTTTTCATAATTATTTTAAGTATTCTTTTAAAATTTCATTTAGTTCCACTTCGGTTTTCACAAGAACTTCTCTTGCTTTACTACCTTCAAACGGACCAACTATACCTGCTGCTTCTAATTGATCAATGATTCTGCCTGCCCTATTGTAGCCTAAGGATAGTTTTCTTTGGATTAGCGAAGTTGAACCGTGCTGATGCGTTACCACAAGGCGTGCTGATTCTTCAAATTTAGGGTCAAGTTGTTTCATATCCACCTCTTTGCTTGGCTCAGAGGTCTCATCTAAGTATTCTGGCAATAGGAAGGTTTCGTCAAATCCTCGTTGTGAACCAATATATTCAGATAATTGTTCAATTTCTTCGGTATCTATCAAAGCACATTGCAAACGTATCAAATCGCTTCCAGCAGAAATCAACATATCTCCTCGTCCTATGAGTTGTTCTGCACCAGAGGTGTCAAGAATTGTTTTACTATCTACCCTACTACTTACTTTGAAGGCAATTCTTGCAGGGAAGTTAGCTTTAATTGTTCCTGTTATGATATTTACCGTTGGACGTTGTGTGGCTATTATAAGATGTATTCCAACGGCACGTGCAAGTTGTGCAAGACGTGCAATAGGCATTTCTATTTCTTTGCCTGCTGTCATAATCAAATCAGCAAATTCATCTATCACAAGCACAATATATGGCATATATCTATGACCTTCGGTTGGAAGAAGACGTCTTGAACAGAATTTCGCATTATATTCTGTTATCTTTTTACAACCTGCTGCTTTCAATAGGTCATATCTCTGATCCATTTCAATACATAGAGAATTGAGAGTGCGAACAACCTTTTTAACATCGGTTATTATTGCTTCTTCGCTATCGGGTAATTTTGCTAAATAGTGTCTTTCTATTTTTGAATAAAGAGAGAGTTCCACTTTCTTTGGATCAACCATTACGAATTTCAAATCGCAAGGGTGTTTTTTAAATAATAGAGAAGATATAATCGCATTTAGACCTACGGATTTACCTTGTCCTGTTGCTCCTGCCATAAGTAAGTGTGGCATTTTTGCAAGATCAGCAACGTAAGGTTCGGAAGAAATTGTTTTTCCTATCGCAATAGGTAATTCATATTTTGTATCCACAAATTGAGGCGAAGTAAGCATCGTTTTCATCGACACAATTTGAGGATTAAAATTAGGAACTTCTATACCAATTGTTCCTTTGCCTGGTATAGGAGCAATTATTCTTATACCCAAAGCCGAAAGACTAAGGGCAATGTCGTCTTCAAGGTTTTTAATCTTATTTATTCTTGTTCCCGGTGCAGGTACAATTTCATAAAGCGTTACAGTAGGACCGGGAGTTGCAGATATTTTTACAATATCTATCTTATAGTTTCTTAGAGTGTTTACAATTCTATCTTTATTGGAAAGTAATTCTCTTTCATCAATTACTTTATTGTTTTTCTCGTAATCAATCAATATATCAACCGTAGGAAGTCTGTAAGAAGACAATTCTAATTTTGGATCGTATGGCGTATCTGTTCCATAATGCTCCGTTTGTTCTTCTTCAAATATTTCTTCCTCTTCCAAAACATCATCTTCTTCTTGTGGTTGTTCTTGAATTTCAAACTCTACTTCAAGATTTTCTTCTTCCTCTTCTTGCTTTTGAGGTTCAATATCAAATTCTATAACAGCAGAAGGTTGTTCTATTTTTTCTTCTTGTGGTTTTATTTCTGTTTTCTTTTCTTTCTTCGGCTTTTCTCTTTGAGGAGTTGAACTAAATTCTTTATCCTTTAAACTATTCCAAAATCTTCTTACGAAAGAATAACTAACTTTGAAAAGAATTTTTGGGAAAAGAATAGTAAATAGCAAATTAAATAATGCAGCACCGAAAGCACCTATTATACTCACAAGCCATTGATTAACCATTACCCCTACAACACCTGCAAATACATCTAAGCTTGCAAAATTCGCAGGGAAAGCCACTACAAAAAAGCCAAAAAAGCAAGAAGACCATAGCATAATAACAATTACACTAACAATCCATTTGCTAATGTTTTTAATTTCTACTTTAAAAAGCCTTAAAACTATAAAAGAAAGGAAAATCAATAAGCCAAAAGAGGCTACTCCAAAGGTATTACATATAAAGAATTCGGCAACACTTGCTCCTATTGAGCCACACCAATTATCTATATTAAAATTTGCGTCAGAAAACCAACTCCAATAAAAAGAGACAAAGGACACAAAACAAAATACCGTAAAAATAGCAACAACAACAGCTATTGTTTTAGGGAATTGCTCACTTTTAAAAAAAGTTAAAAGCGAAGTTTTTGCAGTTCTATTTTGGGTTTTCTTTGTTTTTTTATCCTTTGTCCTTTGCATTATTTAGTAATACTTTGTTTATTAAAAGTCATCATCAGATCCTGCGCCACCACCCATTGCTTCTTGAAGAATTTGGATTTTCTCTTGAAATTCTTCCATTGTTAATTCTTCATATCCTGTTTCTAAAAGCAAGTCTGTCTTCTTTACCTTTCCGTCAATTACTTCTACTGCTGTGAAAGTACAAGAAAGAGTTTCTGCATATTGAACAGTGTATTCAAAAGGCATTGCTTTCAAACCAGGATAGTTCATCATTTCAAGAGAAGGACCTAAATCCTTACAAGCCCAGAAAGTTTCTGTTTCTTCAATGTTTTCTGCGTTTTTGTAAGTTGCTACAACTTCGTGAGCAGTCTTTCCTGCCATATCTTTTGTCTTACCTGTGAAGTTGTAATTCACTACTGTAAAAGCAGAATCTGGCATTTTTTCTCTAATATACCATTTTCCACCTACGCCTTCCACTGGAATTTGAGAAAAATCAAACATAAGAGTTGCTGTTTTCTTTTGAGCATCTGTCAAAACCACTGCACCCATTGTCATATCCATGTATTTGGTTTTTTCTTCAAATACTTTTACTTCATATTCCGCTGGTAATCCTTGTGGAACATCGCCACTCCAAGTCAATTGATACTTAATTGTTCCAGCCCATTTACCTTGTTGAGCTTGCAAACCTAATGTGAATGCACTAACTAAAAGTGCAAACAAAAAAATGTGTTTTTTCATACTTACTAATTTTTATAATTTTCTATTCTAATCTGCAAAAATACAAATTTTCTCTAAGAAATAATATTTTTTCATTGTTTTTTAGAAATAGAATCCTTTAACAACATCAAACGATTTACTACATTCACCTCACTTACTCCTGAATCAAAATCCAAAGAAAGCAGACTTAAATCAGGATAAAGTTGCTTTATTTTATTCTCTACTCCTTTACTGATAATATGATTTGCAATACAACCAAAAGGTTGCAAACTGATAACTCCATCAGCCTTGTTATGAGCCAAAGAAACTATTTCAGCAGGCAAAACCCACCCCTCTCCAAATTGAGCAATCAAAGGAATAACTTCTTCAACCTTATCTGCCAATTCGTAAATATCCTCTAACGGAGAATAATATTTGAACTTAGAAATAATATCGTTGAATCTTGAAATTTCTTTTTTTACAATATTATATATAAGTCGCATAATAGGATTTGGAATGCTTGAAGTATCAACTTTATTTTCAAGTTTCACATCTCTATTGACAAAAAACTGAGTCATAAAAGGAGTTAAAGTTGGAGGAATTACCTCAATTTTTTGACTCATCAGCCAAGAAATAATATTTTGATTAGCAAACGGGTGGAATTTCAAGAAGATTTCTCCAACTATTCCGACTTTTTTGCGTTCCAAATATTCGTTTGGCAACAAATTATTAAAGTCTTTTACAGCCGATTTCAACAAAGCAATCAATCCTTTACGATCTTTTTGCAAGACAATAGGCTTTGCTTTTTGCAAGTAACTATCTTTTAGCTTCATCGCCAAAGAAGCATTCTCTATTCTCACCGCAGTAGAATGATACATCTTTGAAAGACAATCACCAAACAATATTGCATCAAAAGCAATTACAATAATATTTTTAAAATCAAGTTTAAAACCCGGTTGATTTGTATGAACATTGCTCGACATTGCAGCAGAAATCACAGGCACATCAGCAAAACCTGCATCAACCAAAGCCTTTCTTATGATAGAATAATAATTTGAAGCTCTACATTGACCACCTGTTTGAGTAATTCCCACAGCCGTTTTATCTAAATCATATTTCCCCGAACGCAAAGCCTTAATCATATCTCCAACAATAAGAGTTGCAGGATAGCAAACCTCATTATTAGAATATTGCAAGCCAAGATCTGCCGATTTTTCATCACTCAGCGGCAATACTTCTAACTTATAACCACTCAAAGCAAAGACTTCGGGCAACAAAGGTGAAGCATAATCAGTAAAAAACGGAGCAAGAATAGTTCTATGTTTATCTTCCAAGTCAAAAATCTTTGTATCAACAAAAGGTTTTACTTGTTTTTCTTTTGCAGGTTTGAGTTTCAGACTTTCCAAAAGGCTTCTAATTCTCAAACGCATTGAACCCACATTATTTATATCATCAACCTTTATGATAGTACAAGATTTTCCATGGCGTTTCAAAAGATTTGTTATCTCATCAAGCAAAAAGGCATCAGGCCCACAGCCAAAAGAAGTAATTTGTATGTAATTTACACTATCATCTCTTTGAGCGCTCCACTTAGCAGCCTTAACAATTCTATTCATATACGTCCATTGCGAAAGCATATAAGTATCCTGCATATCAAAATCGTTATTCAACCTAACAATATCATCACTTATAACACAAACTCCAAGAGAAGAAATAATATCACTAAGTTTGTGTTGAATCAAAGAATCAGAATGATAAGGTCGTGCAGCCAAAAGAACAATTGGGATATTATTTTGCTTTGCATTTTCATAGAATTGTTCAGCCTTGTCTTGCATATCTTTTTCATATCGGCTTTGTGCTTGCAGTGCTACTTTGACTGCATTTTTTATTTGAGAAGAAGAATATTTTAATTCTTTATTTTCTTCACACAAAGTCTTGATATAGGTTTGACAATTCTTTATAAGGAGATTTTCTGTCTTAAAAGTAAAGATCGGATTATTTATTTTGACATTACAATCCTCATAAACCGACATCTGACTCTTAACTAAAACACTATAAGAGGAAACAATCGGACAATTATATGAATTAGCGACCCCTTCACTTTCCTTTTTTTCAAACACAACGTAAGGAAAGAAAATACGTTTCAAACCTTTTGCAATAAGGTTATCAATGTGAGAGTGAACTAATTTTGCAGGAAAACAAATATTTTCACTCATTACTTGCTTCAATCCCTTTTCATAATTACTATAAGTAGAAAGATCACTAAGGACAAGTTCTATATTGAGTTCAGCAAAGAAGGCTCTCCAAAAAGGAAAATCCTCAAACATATTCAAAACCCTCGGAACCCCTAACCTCATCTTAGGATTTTCAATAGCGGGATTGTCAAATACTCTCTCTAACTTATAAGAATATATATTATCTCCTTTATCGGCTTGTGCCTTTGAAGAGAATATTTTTTCGCATTTATTGCCCGAATGATATGTTTTATTGTTTTCAAAAGTGTATTTAGTAACAAGACATTGATTTTCACAACCCTTGCAATTTATTTCCTTAGAAACAAAAGCCGAAACCTTTTTTGAGAAAGTTGTTGCTATGTTTTGTTTCTCGTAATTCTCTTTTGCATAAATTGCACAGCCGTATGCACCCATCAATTCGGGTGTTTGACTACGAAAAACCTTTATTCCCAACATATTTTCCAAGGCTTTCACTATGCTATCATTACGCATTGTTCCTCCTTGAACAACGATATTTTTTCCTATGTCAAGAGAATTGAGTTTCAAAACTTTGTACAAACAATTTTTTACAACAGAATAAGAAAGCCCTGCTGAAATATCTGGAATGCTTGCCCCTTCTCTCAAAGATTGTTTAACCTTTGAGTTCATAAAAACGGTGCATCGCGTTCCTAAATCGCAAGGACTTTTTGCCAAACAAGCAATTTGTGCAAATTCAGCAACGGGATAAGAAAGCGAATTAGCAAAATTCTCAATAAAAGAACCACAACCCGAAGAGCAAGCCTCGTTTAACTCAATCTTATTCAAAACTCCGTCTTCAATAAACATTGCTTTCATATCTTGACCGCCTATATCAAGAATGAAATCCACCTCATTGCAAAGCATTTTTGCTGCTTTATAGTGAGCAATTGTTTCCACAACAGAAGTTTCCATAGAAAAAGCAGTCTTTATCAACTCTTCTCCATATCCTGTTGAACAAGCAGAAACGATATTGATTGAAGCATTATTTTCTTCACAAGCTTTATTCATTCTTTCTATTGCTTGCTCAACTGCTTTCAAAGCATTTCCATTATTACGACTATAATCTGAAAAAATAATATTACTTTCACTATCCGTTAGCACAAGTTTTGTAGTAGTAGAACCAGAATCTAAACCAAGGAAACAATCTCCCGAAAAATTCTTTAACTCCCTAACCTTCTCCCCTTTTGCTTTTTCTTTTCTCCAATTGTTTAATTCTTCCTCATTCTTAAAGATTGCCTCCAAACGATTTGTCTCTGAGCAAGCAGAAGCCTTAGTATTTTTTACCTTTTCTATCAATTCTTCTATTCCTATTGCAAGCCCTTTTTCTCCATCTGTGAAAACACAGCCCATTGCAGGAATTAAATTAGAGTTTTCAAGGGTTATGAAATCTATTTCCTCCAAAGAAAGAACTCTTGCAAAGGCTTGTCTTAATGATTTAATATAAGTCAAAGGTCCTCCGCAGAAAAGTATTTTCGGAACAATCTGCATACCTTTTGAAAGTGAGGAAACAACCTGCAAAGCAATGGCATTGAAAATAGAAACGGCAATATCTTCTTTTGACACGCCTCTTGCAACAAGGTTTTGTACATCTGTCTTTGAGAAAACGCCACAGCGTGAGGCAATAGGATAGATATGTTTTGAGTTTTGAGCCAAAACGTCTAATTCATCAACGCTTACTCCAAGTATTAAAGCCATTTGATCAATAAAAGCACCCGTTCCTCCTGCACAATTGCCGTTCATTCTCATCGTAGGCAAAGAAGAGGCTTTGTTAAAGAATATAATCTTAGAATCTTCTCCTCCTATATCTATAATAGAGTTGATTTCCATCTCGAAATTCTTTACAAAATTCGATACAGCAATTACCTCTTGAATAAAAGGCACTGAAAGTCTTTCCGAAATTCCAAATCCTGCCGAGCCTGTTATTATTATCTCTATTTCTTTCTCTGTTTGAAATTGATTTTTTATGCTTTCAAGAATCGCAATCAGCGTTCCCTTAATATCCGCATTATGTCTTAAATAATTAGAATAAACAATTTCTTTTTTATTATTTACAACTACTGCCTTAGCAGTTGTAGAGCCTATATCTATTCCTAATTTATACATTATCTTTCTATGATTTTATGCTTGATAATATTAGTTTCTTTATATGAGTCTTTCTTCTTTCCAAAAAGGCTTCTTGTGTTTGAGAATCCATTTCTAAGATTTGAGTAAACAATACCTGTCCTACAAACGACATTACGTCTAAGGATGCAATATCTATTAGTAAATCCTCTACTGAAACATCATTTAATTCTCCTTTACTTTGTTTCATTTCAACAAACATACGAATCTTACCAACAATTTCTTTGCCAAATTCAGAAAAAAGTTCCTTCATCATTTTCAAGACCTCGCTATTGTGTCTTAACTCGCCAATTATGAAAAACGGAGCATCGGGATTGTTTTTCAAAAAACCAATTTGAGCTTCAATAATCTTTTCAATAAAATTTTCAAACGAAATATCCTCTTGTGGAATATCGGCAAGAATCTTTAACATCTTTTGTATTTCTTGCTGACATATAATCTTAAAAAGATTTTGCTTGGTGCGATAATAATAATGCACTAAGGCTTGATTGCAACCCACAGCCTTTGCAACCTGAGTTGTAGAAACACCCTCATAACCATTTTGCATAAACAATTCTTTTGCCACTAAAAGAATTTGTTCTTCCATATTATTCTTTTGCATACGCTATTTATTTAACCTATTTAATAACTCTATTAAATAACTCTGCAAAAGTATAAATTTTTTCTTTACTTTAAAAAAATAAATCAAAGAAAAAATTAAATTTTTCTTTGATTTATTTCAAAAAAACTAAGAGTTTTTTCTCTATTTTGCTACTATTATGAAGTAGTTTTTCTTACCTTTTTGAACTAATATGTATTGAGAGTTAAGTAAATCGTTGCTTGATGTTACAAAGTCTTCTTTTACTTTTTCTTTATTGATAGAAAGTGAGTTTTCTTTTAAAGCTCTGCGAACCTCTCCTTTTGAGGCAAGAATTTGAGTCTTTTCTGCCAAAAGATCAATTATGTTTATTCCTTGCAAGATTTCTTCTTTGCTAACCTCAAAAGTAGGCACTCCTTCAAAAACACTTAGGAATGTTGCACTATCTAAACGTTTCAATGTGTCGGTTGTGCCTTTTCCAAAAAGAATTTCAGAAGCCTCAACAGCCTTGTTATATTCTTCTTCTCCATGAACGCGTATTGTTATGTCTTTTGCAAGAGCTTTTTGAAGCAATCTTAGGTTTGGAGCCTCATCGTGTTGTTTTTCCAAAGCCTCTATTTCATCTTTTGTTAGGAATGTAAAGATACGAATGAATTTCTTTGCATCGTCATCGGAAACATTTAACCAGAATTGATAGAAAGCATAAGGTGAGGTTTTTTCTGCATCTAACCACACGTTACCTTTTTCAGTTTTTCCAAATTTTGTGCCATCTGCTTTTGTAATCAAAGGACAAGTCATTGCAAAGGCTTCTCCTGAAAGTGTTCTTCTAATGAGTTCTGTTCCGCAAGTAATATTTCCCCATTGATCAGAGCCTCCCATTTGAAGTTTACATCCGTAGTTTTCATACAAATACTTGAAGTCGTATGCTTGAAGCAACTGATAAGAAAACTCAGTGAATGAAAGACCTGTTTCGATTCTTTTCTTCACACAGTCTTTAGCCATCATATAGTTCACTGTTATGTGTTTACCCACATCTCTTATGAAATCCAAGAAACTCCACTTACTATTCCAATCATAGTTATTTAAAACCAAAGCCTTATTTTCTGCTTCGGTTTCAAAATCCATAAAATGCGATAATTGTTTCTTAATACACGCTTGATTATGTTGTATTTCTTCTAAGGTTAAAAGCTTTCTTTCTTGACTTTTAAAAGAAGGATCTCCAATCATTCCTGTGGCTCCGCCAAGCAAAACAATAGGTCTGTGTCCGCTTCTTTGAAGATGAGAAAGCATCATAATGCCTACTAAGTGTCCAATGTGTAAACTATCTGCCGTAGGGTCAAATCCAACGTATGCAGTCGCTGTTTGTTTCAAAAATTGTTCCTCAGTTCCCGGCATAATATCGTGTATCATACCCCTCCAACGCAATTCTTCTACAAAATTTTTCATATTATTTTTTATTTTTATTCTCTTTGAGTTTACAAAATTACGCTATTTATTCATAACTTTGCGAAAAAATTAAAAAAATGAAACGATTTTTTGTCTTAACACTCGCAATTTTGAGTTTAAATCTTTGTTTTGCTCAATCGCAACAAAGAGAACTAATAAAAAAAGACGTGTATTATTTGAGTTCTGATGCTTTGGAAGGACGAAAAGTTGGAAGCATTGGAAATTCTCTTGCAAGAGAATATATTTGTGAGCAATTAGATTCTTTAAAGATCGAATACTATATTCAAAATTTTGCTGTTGATTTAGGGAGCAACATAGTTGCAGAAATAAGAGCAGAAAAGCCTTTGTATAATTCTGAATACATTGTAATCGGTGCTCACTATGATCACTTAGGAATAAAGAACAATAAAATATATAACGGAGCTGACGACAACGCATCGGGAAGTGCTATGCTTTTGCAATTAGCCCGTTTACTAAGTGTAAATGCTGATAAAATAAATCGTCATATTATTTTGATTTGGTTTGATGCCGAAGAAATAGGATTAGTAGGCTCTGATCATTTTGCTTACAATCCAATGTTTGTTGATAAGCTTTCTGATATTAAGTTAATGATAAATCTTGATATGGTAGGTTGGTATAAAAATGGTGCTTTGGAAATTGCAAATGTTGCTATGCTCAATGGTTGGAAAGAGATATTTGAAAGCACAAAAACCGACTTAAAAACAAAGGTATCTAAGTATGAGAAATCTGTTTTTACGGATTCAGACTATTCTTCTTTCGCAAAAAGAGATATTCCTGCAATAACAATGACAACAGGCACCGATTCGCCTTATCATAAGCCCGAAGATGATGCAGAATTGATAGATTACGATGGAATGGACAAGATTTGCGATTTTGTTTTCAATCTTACCGTAAATGCAAGCAACTATAAAGATTTGGGATACTCAGGAAAAAAATCACGAAAGCATCAGTTGAATAGAGATGGTTTTGAATTTGGAATAAATCTCGCAGCAGGGAGGTGCAATCAGTACTATAACAGCGGGAATATCACAGGAAGAAATGGCTTTTCTGCTAATAGTGGATTTATGATTCAGTATAATATTGATGAAATTCAAAGTTTGGATTTAGCAGTTAATGCAAATATAGAACGAAGTAAGCAAGTTGAAGGAAAGTTTAATGCAATGAAAATCTCTGTTCCTTTGACTTATACTTTCGGATACTTTGATAGAGCAGCCGGAATGGGAATTAAACTTGGTGTTGCTTACGATTATATTGTTAAAGCAGAGTTAGAGAATACCATTTTAAAGAAAGGAGAGTACAATCCGCACGATATAGGACTGATTTATGGATTTACACTTCGTATAGCTAAGATTGGACTAAATTTTTATGCTAAATACGGATTTTTAGATAGACATAACAAAGACGTAAAGATTACTTACAGAGAATCAATCTTTGGTTTAACATATTATTTCTAAGAAAAAAATGAGCGATATAAAGAAACTTGCAGGGCAAACAGCAATTTATGGATTGCCAACCATATTAGGAAGATTTTTAAACTATCTTTTAGTTCCTGTTTACACCTATTCCCTTGCTGCAGACAAGTACGGAGTGGTTTCAGAGCTTTATGCCTATATTTCTTTCCTTATGATAATTCTCACATACGGTATGGAAACGGCATATTTTCGCTTTTGCCAAAAACACGAGGACAAATCCGTAGTTTTTAACACGTCTTTATTTTCGCTTTTCTGCACAACCTCGCTTTTTGTCTTGCTGACCTTTTTCAATATCGAAAGCATAAGCAGTGCAATGCAATATGAAAACAATCAAAACTATATTAAATGGTTTTTAATCATTGTTGCACTTGATGCTTTTCGTGCAATTCCTTACGCAAAACTACGTCAAGAAAACAAAGCTGCACGTTTTGCCTTGATTAAAAGCATTGATATTTTTTCAAACATAGGATTCAATCTATTTTTCTTTTTCATTCTAAAACCAAATAACCTTGTTGAGTGCATTTTTATTTCTAATTTTTTAGCAAGTGCAATATCTGTTGTGATGCTTCTACCGGAATATTCTAAGTTTCGTTTTAAAATCAGTTTTTCTCTTTTGAAACAAATGTTAGTTTATGGACTTCCCGTTATGATTGGTGGACTTGCGGGAATGGTAAACGAGACTTTTGACCGTATTGCTTTGAAAAAACTTTTAACTTGCCCCGAAAATACTGCTGATTGCAACACCTACGCAATGCAACAAATAGGAATTTATGGTGCATGCTACAAGATTTCTATCGTAATGAGCCTTTTCATTCAAGCATTTAAGTTTGCAGCCGAGCCTTTCTTCTTTTCAAAGATGAAATCGCAAGATGCAAAACAAACCTACTCTTCGGTAATGATTGTTTTCACTATCTTCCTTCTCACAATCTTTCTTGGAGTAATTGCTTATATGGATTTGTTTCAATATTTCGTTAGTGAGGAATACCGAGTAGGCTTAAACGTTGTGCCAATACTTCTTTTGGCAAACTTTTGCTTAGGGATTTATTACAACCTCTCAATTTGGTATAAGGTAAGCGACAAAACAATTTACGGAGCCTACATTTCTGGAATAGGAGCAGCAATAACCTTGGTTTTAAACTTTATTTTAGTGCCACGTTTTGGCTATTTAGGTGCAGCATACACAACTTTGATTTGTTATGCCTCGATAATGATAATTTGTTGGGCGATAGGACAAAAATTCTATCCCGTAAAATACCCTATAAAACGCTTTTTGCTTTACGTAATCCTTGCCTTAGGGTTGTATTTTGTGATGAGCATTTTCCAAAACCTTGACAACACCGCACTAAGACTTACTATCAACACTCTTTGTATTGTGATTTTTGTAGGGGTTGCTTTTTTCTTGGATATAAAGAAAGCGTTGAGGAAATAAATAAAGGCGTTTCAAATCTGAAACGCCTTTATTTATTTTATGTAAAAGTGTTTATTCTATTACAATCTTTTTAGTTTCACTTTCTCTTGCTTTGAAAGCTTTTATCATATAACTGCCTGCTGGTTGGTCGGTGAGCGTAAAGTTATAATCTTTTGTTGAATATACTTTTTGTCC
>JAFYSZ010000012.1 GCA_017559135.1 Bacteroidales bacterium
ATATATATGCTTACCAAAACCGGATATAGATTATACCAAAAATATTGCTGTATATACCACAATGGTAAATTATCGCATCGAAATTGGTATGGCGTTTTTCACATTTCTGGATATGGGTTATACTGTTTTGGTAATAAAAATTGTGGCTTATTCTCTTGGATTAAAATCATAAAAATTTGGATTAAAATCACAAAAATTTGGATTGAATATTAAGTGAGGGTATCCCCATTGAAAGAGTTCTGCATTATTGATTTTGTTGCGTACACTCCTTAAAATGTTTAAATTTCTACAAAGGTGCGATTGTTTCATACCGATTATTTTTGCCAACTCTTCTTGTGTGCCAAAATAACCTCTGTCTCCAAAACCTTTCACATAGGCTATAATCAATATATCGCTATACGAGAATTTCTTTTTATTCTCATCAATCTCGCAAACAATAGGAGCCTTTCTAATCTTAATAATATCGTCCCAATTGATTTGGGTGAAACCATGAATTCTTCTTCCTTTACTCATATCTTTATTTGTTTTTTAAAGTTAATAATGTTGCAAAAGTAAAGAAAAATAAGAGAGAAATTCAAGAGTGAAAGATATTGAAAGACTATAAAAGAAATTAAAAGAATCTTATAATGTTTTATGAAAAAAAAGTCCTAAATACTCGGATTTTTTCTTTGTATTTAGGATTTTTTTCATAGAAAAAATAAAATATTTCTATGATTTATGAAATTATTTCTATGATTTATTTCATCAATTCAGCGTATTCTTTGTAGAAATATGGTATTGTTTCAATTCCTTTGAAGAATTGTTCTAATGGATAGTTTTCGTTTGGAGAGTGGATTGCGTCTGCTCCTAAACCGAATCCCATAAGGATTGATTTGATTCCTAAGATTTTTTCAAATCCTGCTATGATTGGAATACTTCCACCGCTACGTGTTGGGATTGGACGTTTGCCGTATGTTGTTTGATATGCTTTTTCGGCTGCTTTGTAGGCTGGCATATCAATTGGCGATACGTAAGCGTAGCCTCCGTGTAATGGTGTAACTTCTACTTTTACTGATTCTGGTGCAAGGGTTTTGAAATATTCTGCAAATTGTTCTGTAACGACTTCAAAATCTTGGTCAGGTACAAGACGGAACGAAATCTTTGCGTGTGCAGTTGAAGGAATAACGGTTTTTGCTCCTTCTCCTGTGTATCCTCCCCAAATTCCGCAGCAATCAAGACTTGGTCTTATTCCCACTCTTTCTATTGTGCTGTATCCTTTTTCTCCGTGAAGGGCTTTTATGTCTATGGCTTTTTTGTATTCTTCTTCGTTGAAAGGTGCTTGTGCCATAAGGTCTCTTTCTTCTTGTGAGGCAACCAATACTTTGTCATAGAATCCCGGAACGGTTATGTGATTGTTTTCATCTGTGAGTTTTGCAATTATTTGACAAAGTATGTTGATAGGGTTTGCAACTGCTCCTCCGTAAAGACCTGAGTGAAGATCGCGATTTGGTCCTGTTACTTTTACTTCTACATAGCCTAAACCTCTAAGTCCTGTTGTGATTGAAGGGGTGTCGGCTGCTATCATAGAGGTGTCAGATACCAAAATCACGTCTGCTTTTAGCAATTCTTTGTTTTCTTTGCAGAAGTCGTAAAGACTAACTGAGCCTATTTCTTCTTCTCCTTCAAGCATAAACTTAACGTTGCAAGGAAGTTGGTTTGTCTTTACAAGATATTCAAACGCTTTTGCGTGCATAAAGGCTTGTCCTTTGTCGTCATCTGCTCCTCTTGCCCAAATGAAGCCATCTTTTACCACAGGTTCAAACGGATCTGTTCTCCATTCGTTTGCAGGATCTATCGGCATTACATCATAGTGTCCGTATATAAGGATTGTAGGTTTTGAAGCATCTATTATTTTTTCGGCATATACAACAGGATTGCCTTGTGTTGGCATTATTTCGCATTTATCTGCTCCTGCTTCAAGGATTAGTTCTTTCCATCTCTGAGCACAACGAATCATATCAGGCTTGTGTGCTTCGATTGAAGATATTGATGGGATACGAATTAGAGAGAATAATTCTTCTAAGAATCTGTCTTTGTTTTGTTCGATGTATGTCTTTATGTCCATAATTATTTGTTTGTGTTTTTTATGTTTAAAAATCTGTTTCTAAGTTTTCTTCAAAATATTCTGGTATCTCAATGTCTGCTTCGGATATTATAGGGTTGTTTATCCAATCTCTTATTATTATTGCAGAACTTATTTGAGGCTTGATGTGTTTGAATAGATTGTAGGCGTCTAAGCGTGTTACGAAGTCGCCACATTTTACAATAAAGTTTGGTTCGTCAAAACTTACGTATGCTCTTGTGTTAGGATAAGTGTTTATTAGCTCATCTTTTAGAGCGAAAGCCTTTGCTTTGGCATTTGTTCCGGTGAAAGAGTTTACCTTTATTCTGTAACCTTGTAGGGTTCTTGACATTTCGTTGTATTCGATGTGGCGTTCCAATATTGTTTGTAAACGTCCGTCTGCTATTACTTTTATTTGTGATTTGCCTTGAAGCGAAAAGCAAAGGCTAAATACAATGAAAAGTGTGCTTGTTAGTAAAAAATGTCTTGTTTTCATAGTTTGTTTTATCTTGATTCGTTATAAAGTTGGCGTACAGAACAAGTTAATACCGGAATGTGTGAATTGTTTATCATTTGTTGAGCGTAAGGACCAAGGAAGATATTGCTTAGAGTTTTTTCTTGCTCACTCATTATCACAATCAAGTCGGCATTGTGTTTTGTTGCGTACTCTATTGTTGAAAGAGTTGTGTTTTCGGCTTCTATAAAGTCGATGCGGTATTTCATATTCTTTGCTTTCAATAGGGTTTCAACACTTACTACGTATTTGTCTACTATCTCTCTTATTGACTTGCTTGTACTTGAATAAATTCCTAAGACATAGATTTCAGAATTAGGGAACATTTGAGCAAACTCTATTGTCCAAGGCACTTTTTGACGAGTGTCTTTTGTGAAATCTATCGGCATAATCAATACTTCTAAGTCTTTGTCGGTGTGGAAGTCTTCGCGGATTGTCAAAACAGGACAATGTGCCTCGGTTATTGTCTTGTAGGTGTTTGCTCCTGCGAATTTTTCATCATATCCACTATTTCCGTGAGTTCCTATCACTAATAAATCGGCTTCAACCTCTTTTATTGCTTTATTTAGTGTTGCATATACTTTTCCTTTCGGCATGATGTGATAGTAAGCCTCTGAATCTGTTAGTTTTTCTTTTGCTTGCTTAACATATTCTTTTAATTTCTCTTCTGCTTTGTCGTAATCCATCTCTGCGGTCTCTACCCAAATGATGTGCAAATCAACCTCTGCTCTTACAGCAATGTCTATTGCTACTTTCATTGCTGTTAATGAAGATTTGGAAAAGTCTATTCCTACTGCGATTGTATCCATAAAATTACTATTTAATGGTTAATATATCTTTATAAATTGACAAAATTTATTACTTTTGCAGAATAAAGATTGCAATTTTGTGCAAATATAATAAAATATTTCATAGAAATAATTTTTTTCACTGAAAAATAACACAATGAATAATAATTTGAATCCGGAAAAGGAGCGTTTGACAAAAAGTGAAAGCGATTATGAAAAGGCTTTGCGTCCTTCTGCCTTTGATGGTTTTGCAGGTCAGGAACAAATCAAAGAGAATTTGAAAATATTTGTTCAAGCCGCAAAGGAAAGAGGCGAGGCGTTGGATCATGTCTTGCTTCACGGACCTCCTGGACTTGGGAAAACTACTCTTAGTTATATAATTGCAAACGAATTAGGCGTAAATGTAAAAATGACTTCGGGACCTGTGCTTGACAAACCGGGAGAACTTGCGGGTATTCTTACAAATCTTGAAGAAAATGACGTGCTTTTTATTGATGAAATACATCGTCTTTCGCCTATTGTGGAGGAGTATCTCTATTCTGCAATGGAAGACTACAAGATAGACATAATGATAGAGAGCGGACCGAATGCAAGAAGTGTGCAAATTGGCTTAGCACCCTTCACCCTCATTGGTGCAACAACTCGTTCGGGGCTTTTGACGGCTCCTTTGCGTTCAAGGTTTGGAATTACTTGTCGTTTGCAGTATTATGATCATCAAACCCTTGCAGGAATCATTAAACGTTCAAGCAATATCTTACAAACTCCTATTCACGACGATGCAGCCTTGGAGATTTCTCGCAGAAGCCGTGGCACTCCCCGTATTGCAAACCTTTTGTTGAGAAGAGTGAGGGATTTTGCTCAAATAAAATCAAATGGAGTGATTGATATGCAGGTTTCAAAAATGGCTTTGGAAGCCTTAAACGTTGATAAGAACGGATTAGACGAAATGGATAATCGTATTCTTTCGTGCATAATAGATAAATTCAAAGGTGGGCCTGTTGGAATCACTACAATAGCAACCGCAGTTGGCGAAGATGCCGGCACGATTGAAGAGGTGTATGAGCCTTTCTTGATTCAAGAAGGATTTTTGCAAAGAACCGCTCGCGGAAGAGAAGCAACTGCTTTGGCATATCAACATCTTGGAAAATTTAATACGAAAAATAATCAAGGAGAATTGTTTTAAGAAGGAAAAATAGTAAATTTGCAGTTTGAATTATAAATAAAAAATAAAATATAGTATGGCAGTACATAAAATAAGCCCTGAATTATTGACTCTTGGTCAAGTAGATAAGATTCTAAAAGAGGGTATGACATTGGAACTTTCGCAAGAAAGCAGAGACAGAATAGTAAAATGTAGAGAATATCTTGATAATAAGATGAAAACTCAAAAGGAACCTATCTATGGTGTTACAACCGGTTTTGGTTCTTTGTGTAATATTTCTATTTCTAAGGAACAACTTTCTCAACTTCAAAAGAATTTGGTGATGAGCCACGCTTGCGGAGTTGGAGAAGAAGTGCCTGCGGAAATTGTTAAGATAATGTTGTTGAACAAAATTCAATCTTTATCTTACGGAAACTCGGGAGTGCAACTTCAAACTGTTGAAAGATTGATTGCATTCTTTAATAACGATATTCTTCCTGTTGTTTATCAACAAGGCTCTTTGGGAGCAAGTGGCGACTTAGCACCTTTGGCTCACATGTGTTTGCCTTTGTTGGGATTAGGTCAAGTAGATTACAAAGGAAAACGCATTAGCGGAGAAGAATTGAATAAAGAATTTAATTGGCAACCAATAGAACTTCAATCAAAAGAAGGTTTGGCTCTTTTGAATGGTACTCAATTTATGAGTTCTTTTGCTGTTTGGTGTGTAATCAAGGCTCAAAAACTTTCAGACTTGGCAGATAAGATTATGGTTGTTTCATTGGAAGGATTTGATGGTAGAATAGAACCTTTCTTTGATCCTGTACATCAAGTAAGACCTCACGCCGGACAAATAGAAACTGCAAGGAGAGTAAGAGAAATGTTGGAAGGAAGTCAAATTATAGCTCAACCTAAAAAACATGTACAAGATCCTTACTCATTCCGTTGTGTGCCACAAGTACACGGAGCAAGTAAAGATGCAATTGCTCACGTTGCAAGCGTAATTACAACAGAAATCAATTCGGCAACAGACAATCCAACAGTATTCCCTGATTTAGATATGGTAATTTCAGCAGGTAATTTCCACGGACAACCTCTTGCTATCAATCTTGACTATTTGGCAATAGCAGTTGCAGAATTAGGCTCAATCTCTGAAAGAAGAACTTATCAATTGATTGGTGCTAAGAGAGATTTGCCTTCATTCTTAGTTGCAAAACCAGGTTTGAACTCAGGATTTATGATTCCTCAATATGCAGCTGCATCAGTTGTTAGTCAATCTAAACAATTGTGTACTCCTGCATCAGTAGATACAATCGACTCTTCACAAGGACAAGAAGACCACGTATCGTTTGGTTCAAATGCTGCTACAAAACTTTATCGTGTTGTAAACAATACTGAAAGAGTTTTAGCAATAGAACTTTTCAATGCTGCACAAGCATTTGATTTCCGTAAACAACAAACAGGTCTTTCTTCTTCTAAATGTATTGAAGACTTTGTTAAAGCGTACAGAGAAAAGGTTGCCTTTGTTCAAGACGATGTTGTAATGTATGAATTGATTCATAAGAGCATCGATTTTTTAAGAGATCAACAATAAACTTTTAATACTGATTTTTGGCTTTTAGGTTTTCTAAGGATTTAAAAGCCAAAAATCTTTTTTTTATGGCTTTCTTACCAACTACAAAAAAAGAAATAGAAAATCTTTCGTGGGATAGTGTCGATATAATCTTCGTTTCGGGCGATGCTTATATTGATCACCCTTCTTTTGGTGCGGCAGTAATTTCACGACACTTAGAAGCCTGTGGGTTTAAAGTGGCAATTCTTGCTCAACCTAATTGGAAAGATGATTTAAGAGACTTTAAGAAATTGGGAAAGCCTAATATTTGTTTTGCTGTTAGTTCAGGCTCTATGGATTCTATGGTGAATCATTACACAGCAGCAAAACGCAAAAGAACAGATGATGCTTACACAGCAGGAGGACAGTCGGGCTTTCGTCCCGATAGGGCAACGGTTGTGTACTCTCAAATATTAAAATCAATTTATCCCGATGTGCCTGTTTTGATTGGCGGAATTGAGGCTTCAATGAGAAGGCTTGCTCACTATGATTATTGGGACGATAAACTTTTTCCTTCGATTCTTTTGGACTCAAAAGCCGATTTGCTAATCTATGGTATGGGAGAAAAAATCTGCGAAAAGATTTGTAGAGGTTTGTTTGAGGGAAAAAGCATAGAAGAACTTAAAGACACGCCTCAAATTGCTTACATAGAACGAGGAGAGGTAGAAAAAAGCCGAGATTATAAAGACCTTTATTTGCATTCTTTTGAGGATTGTTTGAAAGATAAAAGAAAACAAGCCGAAAATATTGCTTTGTTTGAAAAAAATAGCAATAAGTTTGAGGGAGAAAGACTTGTGCAAGTCTATGAGAAAGAGAATTTAAAGGTTGTTGTCAATCCTTTTGATCAAACCTATTGTTCTGAGGATTTAGACAATATTTACAAACTGCCTTTTGAGAGAAAACCTCACCCAAAATATGCAAAGCGAGGTGCAATTCCTGCTTTTGATATGATAAAATACTCGGTCAATATTCATAGGGGTTGTTTTGGGGGTTGTGCTTTTTGTACTATTGCCGCTCATCAAGGAAAACGCATAATTTCTCGTAGCGAGGATTCAATTATGCAAGAGATTAAACAAATATCACAAGATAAGGATTTTAAAGGTTATTTGTCTGATTTAGGAGGTCCTTCGGCTAATATGTATTTGATGAGAGGTAAAGATGAGAGTCTTTGCAAAAAGTGTTCAAGACCTTCTTGTCTTTATCCAACTCTGTGTAAGAATATGAATAACGACCATCGTCCTTTGCTGAATCTTTATAAAAAAGTGAGGGCTTTGCCTTATATCAAAAAGGCTTTTGTTGGTAGTGGTGTCAGATATGATTTGTTTGATAGGAGTGAGTATTTTGAAACCTTAGTTCGCTATCACGTTTCGGGAAGGCTTAAAGTTGCACCGGAGCATTGTAGCGAAAGTGTTTTAAAGGCAATGCGTAAGATGTCTTTTGACCAATTTATTGATATTAAAAAGAGGTTTGAAATCATCAATTCAAATTATGGTTTAAAGCAACAGCTGATTCCTTATTTTATTTCTTCTCACCCTGTTTGTACTTTAAAGGATATGGCAATTTTGGCTTCAAAAACTGCTGAATTAGGCTACAAATTAGAGCAGGTGCAAGACTTTACTCCAACTCCTATGACGATTTCTACTGAGATGTATTACACAGGATACGACCCAATGACGCTTAAACGTGTGTTTGTTGAGAGAAATCCTGAGGCAAAGAAGATTCAAAATAGAGTTTTCTTTTGGTATAAACCAGAAAATAAAATATGGGCAAATAATATCTTTAAAAAATATAATCTGCCCATACCTAATGTAGGAAAGTTTAGACGTTAATTTCTATCCTTTTATAATTTTTTCAATTTCTTCTATGTTTACGGAGGTTTGTTCGCCGCTGTCCATATTTTTTAGCGATACTTTGTTTTCTTTTATTTCGTTTTCGCCAATCAATGCTACAAATTTTATTTGTTTGTCGTTAGCATAGTTCATTTGTTTTTTTAGTTTTGCATTGTCGGGATAGACTTCTGCTTTTATTCCTTTTTCTCTAAGAGTGCGTGCTATGTTTAAAGCGAACATTGCTTCGTTTTCTCCAAAATTAGTAAAGAGAATATCACTTGAAGCACTTATGTTTTCGGGGAAAAGATTAAGTTGTTCCAAACAGTCATAGATTCTGTCTGCTCCAAAACTAAATCCTACTCCCGAAAGACCTTGATGTCCAAATACTCCTGTGAGATTGTCGTATCTTCCGCCTCCACAAATGCTTCCTATTTCAACATCTAAGGACTTTACTTCTAATATCGCTCCTGTGTAATAGTTTAAGCCTCTTGCAAGGGTGATGTCAAACTCTATATTATCAATTCCTAATAGTTTGCATTTGTTTAAAACAAATTCTAATTCGTCTAAGCCTTTTGTTGCATCGTCTGAGGTAAGGATTTTTCTGAGGTTTTCTATTTTGCTTTCGTTGTCGCCTTGTAAAGCAAAGATAGGGTTTAGCTTTTCAATGTCTTCTTCCGAAAATCCTTTGCTTCTTAGTTCATCGCAAACTTTTTCGTATCCTATTTTGTCTAATTTGTCTATCGCAACAGTAATGTCTATTAGGCTTTCTTCTTTTCCAAGGTGTTGTGCAATAGCTAAAAGAATTTTTCTGTTGTTTAGTTTGATTTTTGTGCGAAGAGAGAATTTTTTAAATACTTCTTCTATCATACACATCAAATCTACTTCATTCAAAAGGCTATCACTGCCAATTATATCGGCATCACATTGATAAAACTCTCTATATCTTCCTTTTTGAGGACGGTCTGCACGCCATACGGGTTGGATTTGATAACGCTTGAAAGGAAATGAAATTTCGTTTAGGTGATTTACAACAAATCTTGCAAAAGGAACAGTTAAGTCATATCTTAATCCTTTTTCGCAAATCTGCTTTGTCATAGCCTTATAGTCTGTTGTGTTTAGAGATTTGTCTGTTACGAAATCGCCAGAGTTTAAAATCTTAAACAAAAGTTTATCTCCCTCATCTCCATACTTGCCCATAAGTGTATTTAACTCCTCCATAGCGGGAGTTTCTATTGCTTGAAAGCCGTGAGAATTGAAAACTTCTTTTATAGTATCGAAAATATAATTTCGTTTTCGCATTTGAGAAGGCAAAAAGTCTCTTGTGCCTTTAACTGTTTTGTAATTCATAGTTCAATTATTTAATAATTTGCAAAAATAACAATTTTAGTTTTATTTCTCTCATAATTAGCAAAATATTTCGTTCAAAAAATAAAATAAATCAAAGAAAAAAGATTTTTTTTTGCTAACTTGTAACAAAATCGCATTTTTTCTTGTCTATATAGTAGAAAAGATAAAAAAAATTGCTTTTGCTTTGGTAAATGAAATTAAATGTATATTTTTGTAACATTAAAAAATAATAGAAATATGAAAAGGTTATTATTAATTACGGTCATTGCATTTATGACTTTGTTTGCGAAAGAGAGTTATTCGCAAAATCTAATGTTAAATGCAAACACACATGAAACAACGGTCAATCGTTGTACGGGTTATTTTTATGATAATTCTTCAACAGCGGATTATGCAACATCAGTAGATAGATGGGTAACTATTTGCCCAACAGCAGGAAATCCAAATACAAGAATAGCTCTTACATTTGAAGAGTTTAATATTGGGGCTGGGGATTATGTGAAAATATATGAAGGAACATCAATCAACGCTCCTGAATATATGCACATAGAACAAAGTACAACCTTTACAGGAACCGACTTGCAAGGAGAAACTATTATGCCTTCTTTGACTAATGGAGCTCAATGTTTGACTTTTAGATTGGTTTCAGATGCCACAGGAACTGCATCGGGTTGGAAAGCTGCAATGGAATGTGTTCAAAATTGTCAATTCCCAGAAGCAGCCTTAGATACTTTCTTCTACAAAATAGACTCAGAAGGAAATATGACAACACGTCCTGTAAGAGATGGTGTTGATACTATTGTTCAAGAAGATGGTAGTGTTACTTATGTTCATTATAAGTCAATAGATATTTGTATGGGTGATTCAGTTATTTTTGTCGCTAAGCCTAATTTCCCTGAATATATTCCTGGTGAAGTAACATCTTATTATCAAGGACCAGAAAATTGTATTTACTATTGGGCTTTTGGAGATGGAACAGCTGATACAGTAGCTTATGACAATCAAATAGGACATGGCTATCCAGAATTAAGTGGTTATGATATCATGCTTACAGTAGAGGACACAAATAACGGAGGTTGTAAGAGTAGAAATACTATTGATACACGTTTGAGAATAGCAACAAACCCTATAAAAACAGTTGCTCCAATACCTGATATTTGTTCTGGAACCGAATTGGGACTTACCGTAGGTTATGGTGCAAACTCTTCAATCATCGTGGACTCGTTAGAATTTAATAGATCTGCAAAAGAAAGATACGTAAATACAGTGTTTATACCAGACGGTCCAAATTGTACATATCTTTATGGTGGTATTTGTTTTGATGCACCAGTTGTATTTGACCAATTTACACCAGGAGCGACTGTTGGTAGTGCAGATGATATAATGGCTATATGTTTGAATGCAGAACACTCGTATTTGGGTGATATAAATATGTCTGTTATTTGTCCAAATGGACAAAGTGTGATACTTAAAAATACTTCTGGTGGTGGAGGTACTTGGTTAGGACAAACAATAGACGACTCGGGTACAGATTGTTGCGATAGTACTTGTGCACCTCAGGGAGTGGGTTGGACATATTGTTGGTCTCATCAATACTTAGACGGAGCAAGGGGTGTAATTGGTGCGAGTGGAAATAGCCAACCATTGGATTCAACAAACACAACTGATACAACAGGATATTTCCAATTGCCAACACAAGGAAGTGGAACAACAGTTGATATGAGTGCATTAGATGGTCTTATCGGTTGTCCTTTGAATGGAGAATGGATATTTAGAATATGTGATAATTTAAGTATTGATAATGGATTTATTTATTGGTGGGATATAGAATTAGGACAAAATAGTGGTGCAAACTGGGATTATCAAGTGCCATTAGATACAGTAATTTGGTCAGGTGTTTCTTTCTATACACCAACCTCTTCAACTACTGCAACAATAGCACCTCCGATTGATAGTGTTGGTACATTCATATTTGATGTTAAAGTTATTGACGATTTTGGTTGTGAATGGGATACAGTATCTCCTCTTACAGTTGTTCAAACTCCTGTTGTAGATTTGGGAGAAGACGTAGCATTGTGCGAAATGTATAGCGTGCAACTTGATGCTGGTAATGAATCTCCAACAGCTTCTTATGCTTGGAGCCCAACCGGAGACACAACAAGAGTAATTACTGCTCAAACAGAAGCAAACTCAAATTCAGTGATTAAATATGAAGTATTGGTAACAGAATATAATGGAAATATCTATTGTTATGGTAGAGATTCAATTAATCTAATAGTACACCCTGCGGCAATTGCAGCATTCACATCAGATAAATTCCCATTAGAAGGTTGTGAGCCTTATACGTTCCAATTGCAAAATACAGCAACAAATGCAAACAGCTTTGAATGGAGAGTAGGGGAAGAAACTACAACTGATCCAAACCCAACATTTACATTCCCTTACGGTAGTTATGATATTAAATTAAAAGTTACCTCAGAGCATGGCTGTAAAGACTCAATAGAGTATCAAGATATCATAAATGTATATCGACACCCTGCTGCTAATTTCGGTTGGGAACCAAACAATCCTTACGCTTCAAATCCTACTGCAAACATAATTAACCTTACAGAGCCTAATGATGCGACAAATCAATATCATTGGACAATACAAACCAATAAAAATGATGCAACATCAATAGAAAACGTATTTGGAGCGAATCCTTCATACACTTGGGCGCCTCAACCAGGCTCAACAGTAGCGGGAGATTACACAATTACCTTAGATGCGTATAGTGTAAACTTAGCACCAAGTGGATACATCTATGAATGCCACGACACAATTTCAAGAATAATAACAATTATCAATGACAACTTAATGTTCCCTAATGTAATTACTCCAAATGGTGATGGAATAAATGATGTATTTGAAATACACAACTTGATAGATGGTCAAGCATTCCCTGATAATGAACTTTCAATCTACAATCGTTACGGAAAGAGAATCTATTTCGTACAAAACCTAAGAAACGAAAGCGAGTTCTGGGACCCTGCTGCAACAGATACACCATCGGGAACGTATTTCTATCGATTCATTGGACGTGGACCAATAAGAGATGTAGAATTCAAAGGTTCTATTGAAGTGCTGAGATAAAATAAATACTAAATCTTTTCATATCAATGTCGGACTGTCAAATTTATGACAGTCCGATATTTTTTTGCCTTAAAGTTTGGAGATTAAAATATTTGTCTTAATTTTGCAAATCCTAAGTGGAAAGATTTGGATTGATTGCAACCACATAAAAAAATGCTAAAACAACATTTTAACATCTTTTTTTGATCCAATCATATCATATCTTTGTTTACTTAGCGTTATAGTTTAATTAGATTTATAATAAAAACAAAGTATTATGTCATATTTTTTTACATCTGAATCAGTTTCAGAAGGACATCCAGACAAAGTAGCAGATCAAATTTCCGATGCACTATTAGATGGATTTCTATCGCAAGACGAAAATTCAAAAGTAGCATGCGAAACCTTAGTAACAACAGGCTTGGTTGTGTTAAGCGGAGAGGTGAAAACAGACGCATACGTTGATGTTCAACACACAGCAAGAGAAGTAATAAAAAACATAGGCTACACAAAAGGCGAATATATGTTTGAAAGCAATTCTTGTGGTGTGATTTCGGCAATCCATGAGCAAAGTCCAGACATAAATCAAGGCGTAGAAAGACAAGTAAACGAAGAACAAGGAGCAGGAGATCAAGGAATGATGTTTGGATATGCTTGTAGCGACACAGAAGACTATATGCCACTTTCTTTACAACTTTCTCACATGTTGGTTTACGAACTTGCACAAATCAGAAAAGAAGGGAAACAAATGCAATACCTTCGTCCCGATTCAAAAAGTCAAGTTACAATAGAGTATAACGATGACAACACACCAAAAGCCATTAACACAATCGTTATTTCTACTCAACACGATGATTTTGACCAAGAAGAAAAAATGTTGGAACGCATAAAAAAAGACGTAAAAGAAATTTTGATTCCACGAGTAATTGAAAAACAACAAAAACAAAGCGTAAAAGATTTGTTTAACTCAAATTACACACTTCACGTCAATCCAACAGGAAAATTTGTCATAGGAGGACCACACGGAGACACAGGCCTAACAGGTAGAAAGATAATAGTAGATACCTATGGCGGTAAAGGAGCACACGGAGGTGGAGCATTCTCAGGCAAAGACTCTTCAAAGGTAGATAGAAGTGCAGCTTACGCAGTACGTCACATAGCAAAAAATATGGTAGCAGCAGGATTGTGTGAAGAAGTCTTAGTGCAAGTAGCATACGCAATAGGAATAGCAGAACCCGTTGGTCTTTACGTAAACACATACGGCACAGCAAAGGTACAAGAAGGCGGAAAAACAATGACAGACGGACAAATAGCCGAAAAAATCAAGACAATATTTGACCTACGTCCTTACGCAATAGTAGAACGCTTTGGATTGAAAAACCCAATCTTCTCTCCAACCTCTTCATACGGACACTTTGGACGTACACCGTACAAGAAAATAGTAGAAATCACAAGAAACGGAGAGAAAATTCAAAAAGAAGTTGAGTTCTTTACTTGGGAAAAACTTGACTATGTAGATAGAATCAAAAAAGTCTTTGAATTATAAAAATAAAGCAAAGAAATAATTTCATAAAGCAAAGAAAAAAAATATTTTTTCTTTGCTTTATTTTTTAAGTTATCTTGTTTTTTCAAAGTATTTCTTCATCACCAAAATGCCAAGTAGTTTTTCTCTTTTTTTGTCTTTGAATGGTTTTACGTATTCGTTAGCATTTTTGATAATTGCTTTGGCTTGTTCGGGGTGTTGTTCGTAGTAATTCACTTTTTCTATTAAATCGCTAAAATCGTCTTTTATTTCTATGTAGTGATAGTTTGGAATCAAACAACCTTCCATAAACCAAGTTTCGTATTTTGGGCGAGGCATTACGGCAATTGACTGAGAGGACATAATCCATTTAAGATTGCTTGCAACATCGTTGCCTTCTATTGCCATAATGTATTTATATTTTAATTGTTGTTTAATACTTATCGGTTTGCTTTGCCATTGTGGTGGATTGATAGAGTCTTTTGCTGTGTCTTTTATATCACACATTGGATTATCTATCCATTTCTCTATAAACATTTGGCGGTTTGGCTTTCCGTGAGCGGCTCCTCTGAAAAGGATTTTGGGAATTTTGTCTTCAAACTTTGTTTTGTCTTTTACAAAGATAAAGTGTCGTATTTTGTTTAGTTTTAAAAGTACAGAGTTTTCGTTGTTTTCGGTTATTGGACGACTTTTTACGATTGAGGGATAGGGATATAAATCGGTTATGTCGCCTGGACGGAAAATCCAATGCAAGTGTTTTGGGAAGTATCTTGTGTATTCGTAACTGTCAAAGAAGTAAACTTTGGAATAGTTTACGTTTTTTAGTTTGTGTTGAGCAAGTGTAGGAGCGTTGTCGCTAAGTTGTCGTTCGTTTTTTATTTTATTGTAGTAATTTAATCGGAATTGCAAATCTGCTGAGTCGTATTTTGGATAGTATTTTTCCAAAATACGTCTCAGCCTTGTTTGTAGAATGCAACGAGGTGTTAGAAGAATTGAGCAGGCTTTTAGATAGTATAAAAACTTCATTTGTAATTTTATTTGCTTTGTCCGATATATACTTCTGTTGCTCCAACTCCGTATTTTGACATTGAGGCATCGAAGTAGTGAATGTTTTGATATTTGTCTAATTCTTTTGTTAATTCTGATTTTAATATGCCTTGTCCTACTCCGTGTATGAATATTATTTTACTAAGTCCTTGTATTATTGCTTCGTTTAGGCATTTGCGTGCATATTCTAATTGAATTTTTAGCATTTGGTCATTTTCTAATAAATAATAATCCTCAACTAATTCGCCTATGTGAAGATCTATTTCGGCAGAAGAAGAGTTGAGCATGTGTTTGTCAAGAAAAGTATTTGTGTATGCTCGTTTTGCTACGTTTACTACTATGTTTTCTTCTTTTGTTATTTTGTCTTCCTCTTTTACTATGCTCGTTTGCACAAATGGAGAGATTGTTATCATTTTGCAAACTTCATACATAAGGGCTTTTTCTGAGAAAAATCCTGTTTCAATATAGCAACCTTCTTTGAAAAATTTGCTTCCTCTTAGTTTTAATTCGCAATTGCAAGGCATTAACACTTTTGTGTCTTTGTCGTTGTGGAAAAGAATTTGAATTGCTCCTTTTTCCCATTTGCTGATTTGTTCGCGAGATATGGTTTCAAGGTGAATTTTCTCCATTTTCTCCAATGTGCCAAAGTCTTCTGATACAAATCCGTCTTCTTTTAATAGAAGGATTGAGTAAATTATGCGATTTTGTGTATTATTTACAAGATATACGTCTATGTCTCCTGATATAAACCATTTTTGATCCTCAGGTACAAAACAAAGATAAAGACCTTCTTCTTGCTTTCTTCCAATAGCGTTTAGATATAATGGACTTATTCTGCTGTCATCGGAGTAAGAAGGAGTGTATGTTTGCTCTTCTTGTTTGTCGGATTTGTTTTCTTCTTGTTTTGTGCAGAAGAATTTGCCGGCATCGTCTTCGCAGTAGTCTAATACCAAATCGGAAACCATTGTTGGTATTTCAAATCCATCAACTTCTACATTCGCTACGTTTGTTGCAGAGAATCCTTTTATTATTCCGCCTCCTTCTGAACTCAAAAATTTTACTTTGTCGCCTATTTTAAATTTTGCCATTATTATTCCTTTATTATTTTGTTTGCTAATGCCTTTAAGTCCAATCCGTCAAAGGTGCTTGAAGACATCATTAAAATGTTTTCGTTGTTTTTACTATTGTTTATTACAAATGCTTCAACATCTTCTTTTGTTGTTAAAACTTGCAATCCTTCTTTTTGAAAGCAAGAATAAATTAAATCTTTGTCAAGGTTTGGAAGACGTTTGAGTTCAAGAGCATGTGAATTGAAATAGATAGCCGTTTCATCTGCCAAGTCCATTGTGTGAGCATATTGTACAAGAAATTCTTTTGTTAGAGAAGAAAAAGTATGTAGTTCCATAACAGCAGTGAGTTTTCTGTCAGGAAATTGTGATTTCATCGCCTCAACAGTCGCTTTTAATTTTGAAGGAGAGTGTGCAAAGTCGGTATAAAGTGCTTGTTTGCTATTTTTTTTCACTAATTCCAATCGCTTAGACGCTCCTTTGAAAGATTGAATCGCAGAAAGAAAATCTTCTCTTTTAACTCCTATTTGTTCAAGTGCTGTCATTGCAGCATTAAGATTGATTAAATTATGCTTGCCAAATATTTGCAAAGGATATTTCTCTACTATTTCTTGTGATAATTCTCTATAAGGATATGTTTTTATGTCTTTTCTTACTCCTTTTGCTATTTTGCAAATGTTTTCATCATCTTGGAAATACACTAAACTGCCATTTTCTGCTATTTTATCTGCAAAGATTTTGAATTGTTCAACATATATATCAAAGGTAGGAAAGACGTTTATGTGATCCCAAGCGATTCCGTTTATTATTGCAATGTTTGGCTTATATAAATGAAACTTTGGTCTGCGGTCAAGAGTTGAAGAAAGATATTCATCACCCTCTAATACCATATATTTAGCATCACTCATTTTTACCATCACATCAAATCCTTCAAGTTTTGCTCCAACCATATAGTCAGTTTCTATTCCAAGTTTTTGCATTACGTGAAGAATCATTGCTGTTATGGTTGTTTTTCCATGTGAACCTCCAATAACTATTCTTGTTTTGTCTTTACTTGCTTCGTAAAGATATTCAGGGTAAGAGAAAATTTTTACTCCAATCTCTTTTGCTTTTAAAAGTTCGGGGTTATCTTCTTTTGCGTGCATTCCAAGAATGACAGCATCTAAATCATTACTTATTTTTTCGGGATACCAACCAATGTTTTCTGGCAATAAACCATAGGAATCTAAACGAGATTTAGCAGGTTCAAAAATTTCATCGTCAGAACCACTCACTTGATAACCTTTTTGTTTTAAGGCAATCGCTAAATTATGCATAGCACTACCTCCAATAGCAATAAAATGTATCTTCATTTTTCTATGATTTTAGGTGCAAAGTTATAATATTTAAGGAATAAATGAACAAAAAAAACGTAATAATGTTTGTAGATAATATAAATCTTAGTATATTTGCACCCGATTAAAAATGAAAAATAATTAATTACTTACAAAAAACAATTAAAAATGAAAAGAACATTATTAGCGTTAGCATTGATGTTAGCAACTACTGGCTTGTTTGCACAAGTTGGTATGCAAAAGCTTGACAGACAAGTGCGAAAGGAAGCTGTTGGTCAAATGGAAAGACAAACAGTTAAGATGAAAAAGAATGTGAATATGCAAACAAAAGACGGAGAAATGGAATTGTTATGTGATTTCTCTGATGCAACTGCTTACACATTCGGAAAAAATGCTGCACACACTGTTGCAGGTTTTGGTTGGGATTTACAGCCAGATACAAATAGTTTATTTGGAGTTTCAGGAGACCATTTAAATTCAGGTCTATACGGTCCTAGAATTGCAGAAAGTGGATTTTGGATGTTTGATGCAAATAGAGGATGGGAAGAAACTTATTTAAATCCTACATGGTATAATGGTTTTGCTTATCTTGACCTTTTAACTATTTGGGACAATGGTTTGAATGTTAATGTTATGGATGCTTATATTCAGTTTACTAATCCGATAGCAGCTTTCGGTACAAGTGGAGTGGATATTTACATTAACCAATATGGAATAAGATTTAATACTGAACGTTATTTCATAGAATGGAGTAATGATCCATTGTTCAACACTTATGATTCATTAGAATTTAACGTAAGAGGTTTGGAAATAAACTCTAATGACAGATTCTATGGTTATAAAAGATTAACTCTTCCAAACAATACTCCAAATGCTAATGCAGTAGGAGCAACAGAAGATCAATTAACTTATGTTAGAATACGTTACACTGCACCTGCAAGTCAAAGCCAACCTCACTCATATTATTGGTTTGTAGACGATGTTTGTTATACTGCTTCACCAGAACATAGAGTAGATGTTATAAAAAAACAATACATAATGGGAGCTTATCACATAATTCCAGAAGTGTTGGTTACAGATACTATTTGGTATTCAGTTAATGTTGAAAATACTGGTGCAACAGATTACTATGATGCAGTATTGAATAATGGTATTTATTCTGTGGAAATCGCACAAGATGAAACAAGCGAAGATGTTTATACACTTGTAGCTTCTAATTTATCAGAAGCAGATACATTAAGAAATACTACTAATACAATAGTTGAAAGTGAAGATGGAGCAGATGTTGTTTATGCTGCAAGAAGAGCGGTTGCTATGGAGGCTGCAAGTTGTCCATTAGTATCTTCAACACCTGGTACTTATGCTGTAATATCTACAATTTCTGCTACAGGAATTGAAACTCCTCTTTCTTTAGATGACACTACTTATTACAATGTTGTTGAACCATCATCAGATTTGGAAGGTTCTTATCGTTGGGCAAAAGATCGTAATATTCTTTTAGAAGATTATGGTAATTTTACATACGGCTTTATGCAAGAAAATGGAGCTATATATTTGACTTCTGAAGCTGCTTGGAATAGAGCAGGATATGAAGTTTGTGTTCCATTTACAGCAGATGTAACTTCTACTGATTTATTTATAAATGGTGTAGAAGTTGTTCCAGCATTAGACTCTTGTAATGCAGGTGCTCAAATCATAGGAAAATTGAGAATGTTAAATCCAGAAGCTACATCTTTAGACGATTGTGTTATTGAAGCTCTTGATGCTTGGGACGTTCCTGTTGAATCAGAAGTTTACACTTTACAACAATCAGATCTTAACAACGGATTATGTACTGATCCTGATCTATTAGACGTAATTTATTCTAATCAATTCCGTTCAATTTATCTTCCTTTCAAAAATAGCGTTGAATTAGTTCCTTCACAAACTTATTTTGCTTGTTATAGAATGGCATCTAATGGTAGATTTATGATTGGTGCTGATGATCCTCGTCTTGGAACATTTGGACCTGGAACAGACTATATTAACACATCATTGATAGTGTTCACTCCTGGTTTACCTTCATCAGCAAGTTACGCTTGGGGCGGTAGATTCTATATGGCAGACTATTGTGATTACAAAACTCCACTTATCCACATGGTTGTAGGAGATGCTTCTACTCGTTCATTATCAGAAGAAATAGCAGTTGCTTCTTCATTGAACGCTTATCCTAACCCTGCTACTGACAATGCAACAATATCTTATTCTTTGAATAAATCAGGTAATGTAAGCATCGTTATCACAGACTTAATGGGTAGAGTAGTTATGAATATGGAAGAAGGAAACCAAACTGCAGGTGTTAACTACACAGTTAATGTAAACACTGCTAACTTGGCAAACGGAACATATTTCTATACTTTGAACGTTAATGGTGAAAAACAAACTAAGAAATTTGTTGTTAGTAAGTAATAACAAAAAATAACATTTCAAGGAGCAATTCTTAAAAAGGATTGCTCCTTTTTTTTGTCTTTCAATTTTGTGGAAATTTAATTTTGTTGTATTTTTGCCGACTTGAACTAATTTTTAATCGTAAAAAAATGAAATATTTCACGCAATTATTAAAATATTTCTTTGTTTTAATAATTTTTTTCTATGTATCAAACAAAGCAATGGCTGTGCCTGCTGATACAACAATGAAATCAATCACACAATCCGATAAAAGATTGTTGAATTTTTATCTAATAGGAGATGAGTTTATTAATTTTGGTCGTTCTCTTGATGGTTACACACTTCTTTTGAACGAAAATGGTGATTATTGTTATGCTTTTATTGATGAAAATGGCAATTTATTACCTTCAAATTACCTTGCCTCGAACCAAAATCTAAGAACAAAATCGGAAAATGAATTTTTATCCACAATAGAAAAAGGTTTGTATTTCTCTAAACACCAAGTGGTTAATAGAAAACAGTCGTTTCAAAAAATAGAAACTAATTATCCAACAGTTGGGAATAATAATCTATTAATTATTTTAGTATCTTTTGCCGATAGAGCATTTACTTACACAAGGGACGACTTTGATTCCTTAGCATCTCAGCCGGGATATAATCGCAATGGTGCAACAGGTAGTGTGAAAGATTACTATTACGATGTTTCTTTTGGGAATTTAAATTTGATTCCTACGGTTGTTGGACCTTATACTTTGTCGCAACCTATGGCGTATTATGGTGCGACAGGCCCTTCTTTCTCTGATATTAATCCAAAAGAGATGGTGTCAGAGGCGTGTGTATTAGCGGATAATGATGTGGACTTTTCTCAATTTGATATGAATAATGACGGAATTGTTGATGCTGTTCACGTTATTTTTGCAGGAGCAGGCGAGGCTTCAACAGGAGAGAGTGATGCTATTTGGCCACATCGTTGGAGTATTTATTCGTATGATTCTCTTGATATTGATTTTGATGGAGTGAGATTGAAAGATTATTCTTGTTCCGCCGAAAAAATGGGTTCGGGAATGGACGGAATAGGAACAATTTGTCATGAGTTTGGACACGTTTTAGGTCTTCCGGACTTATATGACACTGATTACGAAGGCTCAGGAGGAAGAGCGACAGCAGTAAACACTTGGAGTATTATGGCATCGGGCAGTTATAATAATTATAGTAATACACCTGCATCTTTTACTGCCTACGAAAAATATCGTTTGAATTGGTTAGAACTTGATACACTTTCTCTTGCAGGAGAATATGTGTTGCCTCCTCTTATGGATAGCAACAAAGCGTATATTATTACTACGCCATACGAAAATGAGTTTTTTATTTTTGAAAATAGACAACAATCTTCATGGGATACATACATACCTAATAGCGGTGGATTGATATTTCACGTTAAGCAAGAGGGAGATTATAATATAAATTGCGATCCTAATTATCAAAAATATGACATTGAAGAAGCAGATAGAAACGATGATGAGAGCACACTTTCAACAGACGTTTTCCCTTCTGCACAATACAATAACTTTTTCACCGATTATTCTCTTCCAAATAGTATTTTATGGAGCGGAGAGACTTTAAATAAACCTATAACTCGCATTACAAGAGATACAAGTGATAATTGTATTCGTTTTCGCTTTATGATACCAGATTCTTCTGCAATAGTGGAAACTGTTCATGGAAGTATAAAACTTTCAAATACTTCATATAAAGTAAAAGGTATTGAAGTCTATGAAGGATTGTATGAATATGGTTTCAAAGGTTTTGCATTAGATACTTTACAAGACTTTTCTACCGAGCAGTTTTTTGAAGCAAATGAGTTTAATGCAGATAGTTTTGCGACAATCTTAACTAATCTTCTTTACGCTAAGACTTACTATTATAGAAGTGCTTATATTTCAGATTATGATACCGCTTATGGACAAGCAAAAACCTTTACTACTGTTGATGGACAACCAATTTTGAGAACAAATTCAGCAACAAATATTGATTTAACTTCAATGACAGTAGGAGGAGGAGTATTAGTTGCAGGAGATTTCCCTATTTTAGAATACGGAATATGTTATTCAACAACTCAAAACCCTGATACGACTACAAATGTTATTAGTTTTGTTGGAGAACTTGATACTTTTACAACTCAACTCACAGGTCTTGAACAAGCAACTAAGTATTATTTCAGAGCTTATGCAATAACCGCTCTTGGAATAAAGTATGCAACACAAAAATTCGCAACAACCGATTTTATACCTGTTGAAAATAATGTGATAACAGGAGGTGCGACTCTTTGTGAAGGTTCAGATTTTGGAATGATTCTTGGAAGTCAGCCACAAGCAGGACAAGGTAATTTTACATATCAATGGCAAAGAAAAGCAAATGGACAAGCATGGGAAGATATTGAAGAAGACGGGAATGCAAAAGACTATGTAGTTGGAACTCTTAGCAAAACAACATCATTTAGACGTGTTGTTTTCTCGCTTGCAATAAGAGATGAAAGTAATGTTGTTGAAATGACTGTTTTGAAATCAAAGGGTGGAAAAATAGAAGCAAAGACAGATTGGATTAGTAGCGAAGAAGATACTTTGCGTTTGAAATCTCATAAAGGTGAAATCCTTTCTTGGCAAGAGGCAAATCAAGACTTTAATTGGCGTACTATTGCAAACTCGGAACAAGACACTAATTTACTATACAATCCAAGTCTTTTAGATACTGTTTATTTAAGAGCAGTTGTTCAATTAAATGAATGTCCGATAGCATATTCCGATACCTTGAAGATAAATGTTATTCAAGATGTGTCATTAGAAGAAATTGAAAGCGGAGAAATGTATTTTGTTTATCCAAATCCAAGTAGAGGACACGCACACTTAAATAATGCAAATCAAGATCGTTTAACTATAAGGATTTTTGACTCAAACGCAAGAGAGATTATAATGTTTGAAACTGCTGATGAAAAATTAAACCTTCCAATAGAAAATTTGTCAAATGGAGCATATATATTAAGAATAGAAAATAAAACTACTAAAAAAATAGTTAAAGATATTAAATTGATATTAATGAAATAGAAGAAAAAATAACAAGAAAAAAGATGAGAAAAAGATTATTGAAAATGATGACGCTCGTTGTGTTGATGCTTACAATCAGCATAGGAGCATTTGCAATTCCAGCAAACAAACAAGCAGTTACGGTTCGCCAACCAAATGGCAAGACTTTGACTTTTGTTCTTGGCGGAGATGAGTATGTAAATTGGGCTACAACCTTAGATCAATACACTTTGGTGAGAAATAGCGAAGGAATATTCACTTACGGTGTATTAGATGAAAACGGAGATTTGGTTGCATCGAAATATATCGCTTCAAATGCGAATGAACGCAGTGGAGAAGAAATAGCATTCCTATCAACTCTTCCTGTAAACTTGTTTTATTCTGATAGACAAATAGAGTTAAAAAAACAAAACGCACCTGCATCACGTCCTGCTAATAGCGATGCAAAATATCCTTCAATAGGAACAGTAAAACTCTTAGTTATACTTGTAGGATTTAGCGATAAACCATTTACATACACTAATCAAAACTTTGTAGACCTTGTAAGTGCAGAAAATTACAACGGAACAGGATCTGTAAAAGACTATTATGAAGATAATTCTTATGGACAATTCATAATGGATATTGATGTTGCAGGACCATATACATTACCTAATACAATGGCTTACTATGGAGGAAACAATTCTTATGGAAGCGATCAAAATATGGACTACTTTGTTCGTCACGCAATAGATGCTGCAAATCCTGATGTGGATTATTCTGATTACGATAATGATGGAGATAACAGAGTTGATGCGATTCACATTATTTTTGCAGGAACTCCTGAAAGTTCAACAGGAAATGATAACGAAATTTGGCCACATAGAAGTAGTGTAAGTCCTAATCTTGTAAAAGATAACGTAAGATTTGGACCATATTCTTGTTCAGCAGAAAAGAGAAACTCTGTTGCAATGGACGGAATCGGTACAATCTGCCACGAATTTGGTCACGTATTAGGATTTCCTGATTTTTATGATACAGATTATTCTGGTTCAAACGGACAAGCAGTTGTTCCAGGCGATTGGGATTTGATGTCCTCAGGTTCATATCTTAACAATTGTGCAACCCCTGCTGGATTAACAGGATTGGAAAGACAAATTGCTAATTGGGCTGAACCAATTGTTTTAACAGAAGGAGCAAACGGATTGTACTTACCTGCAATTAACGATTCAGCAGTTTTCTATAAGATTGATTTAGGAAACGATAATGAATTTTTAATGCTTGAACACCGTAGAAAAACAAGATGGGACGCTTATATTCCAGGAGAAGGAATGTTGATTTATCACGCTCAACAAAGCAGATTAGATAGATGGTTGGAAAATCAGTGGAATGACATAAATGTAACGCCAAATAACAGAGGTTGGTATATCGTTCCAGCAACAGGAAACAATGGACATACAGAAACTGCTAACGCTCCATTCCCTGGAAACTCAGGAAATTCTAACTTTACTAATACAACAACTCCTGCAAATACGCTTATGAATGGAACACCTACTAATAAACCAATCACAAGCATTCAATACCAAAACGATACTGTAATTACATTCAACTTTATGTCTAACCTTCCTGCTGTAAGCACAGGAACGGCTACATCTTCTACAATTACTTCAATTTCAGCAACTGTTTCAGGTACAATTCTTTATTATGGAGATTCTACAATCAGCGAAAGAGGAGCAATTTGGAGCATTAGCCAACAAGCATTGAGAGATTTAGAACAAGATAGCATAACAACAAATGTGTCAAATTCAACAGATGAAACATTTACTGTTGAATTAACAGGACTTGTTCCTTCTTCAACAATTTATTATCGTGCATACGTAGAAAGTGCAACAGGAACCTCTTACGGAGAAGTAAGACAATTCAACACACCAAGTGGATTAGGAACTTTATTAACACAAACTGCAATAGGAGTTGATTCTACTCACGCAACAATAAGAGGAAGAATTATGGGCTTAGGAGAAGGTGAATTTGTGGAAAAAGGATTTATCGTTTCTACTGATGAAAATAACGATTTAACTCTTGAATCTGCACCTATGATTCAACCAGATAGTACAGATGCTAATAATGTTTACTATTTTACATTCGATACTTTGGCAGAAGGAGTAACTTATTACTTTAAAGCATACTTAACAACAACAATAGGAACTGCATACGGAACAAGACGAAGCTTTACAACCACTTTCCCAGCAATTGAAAACAATGTTATTTCTTCTGATCAAGCATTTTGTTTAGGTGAAACTCCTCAACTTTTAACAGGAACAGAACCAACAGGAGGTAGAGGAAACTTCACTTATCAATGGCAACAAAAAGGTAGAACAGGCTCTTGGGTGAACGCAACACAAGAATCAACCAACCAAAACTACCAACCAGAAGCAATAACAGACTCTACATATTATAGAAGAATAGTTACTTCAAACGGAGTGGTAGAACATATTTCTAATACAGTACTTTTAGATGTTAAGATTTCAAGAGGAGGTGTGATTTCTGAAAATATTAGCAACGATACCATAGCCTTAGGAGAAGAAACAGGACTTTTGAAACTTAATAATTACAGAGGAACAATCATAGATTGGGAAAGAAGCATAGATGATCAAGCATGGGAATCACTAAACTTTAATGAAAGAAACTATCCTGGTGAAACACCAACAACAGAAGGTACTTACACATACAGAGTCAAAGTTCAATTAGATCAATGCCCTTCTGAATACTCAGCAGAAAAAGCATTGTACGTAAAAGACTACTCTTCAATTCAAGATGTTGAAGCAATATTTGACTATACCGTTCTTCCAAATCCTACAACAAGTCAAATAACAATCACTTCTGATGAAGCAAAAGCAGAAAGCCTAACAATAACAAATGTTTTAGGTCAAGAAATCATAAAAGAAACAAATTGCAACATCAATGGTAAAGTAATAGATCTTTCATCATTTGAAAGCGGAGTGTATTTCTTGAACATAAAACAAGGAAATAAACAAGCAACAAAACAAATAATCTTAAAAAAATAAGAAAATGAATAAAGTAATAAACACAGACAAAGCACCAAAAGCAATAGGTCCTTATAGCCAAGCAATTTTGGCAGGAAACGGAATGTTATTCATTTCAGGACAAATTCCAGTTAATCCAGAAACAGGAAAAATCCCTGAAACAATAAAAGAACAAACAGAACAAGTTTTCAAAAACATAGAAGCAATCCTTACAGAAGCAGGATACAGTTTCAAAGACGTAGTAAAAACAACTTGTTTATTAAACTCAATGGACGATTTTGCTGCAATGAACGAAGTATATGCAAAATACTACAACGAAATGTTGCCTGCAAGAGCAGCATACGCAGTAGAAAAATTACCAATGGGTGTATTAGTAGAAATAGAAACTATTGCATACAAAGGATAGTAAGCTATAATATAGTTAATCTATACTTAAAAGGTCGAAAGCTTAAAAAACTTTCGACCTTTCTTTGTTTTATTTTTTTTATTCATAGAAATAAATTTGTGTTTTATTTACTTGATTTCAATTTATTTAGTATCTTTGCAAACTTTTAAAAAGAAAAATTTGATATGAACATATTTGAGGAAAAGAAAAGAAAGCAAGAAGCGATCAATTCAGCGATGAAAAATATAAAGCACGTCATTGCTGTTGCAAGTGGTAAAGGTGGTGTAGGTAAATCAACAGTTGCAGCAAATCTTGCAATATCTTTGGCAAAGAAAGGTTACAGAGTAGGACTTGCAGACGCAGATATATATGGTCCTTCTATTCCTACACTTTTCAATATCGAAAATGAACAAGTGATGGCAACAGAAATAGATGGTAAAAACCTGATGTTGCCATTTGATAAGTTTGGAATCAAGATGATGAGTGTTGGATTTTTTGTAGAAAAAGACCAACCTATGTTGTGGCGTGGGCCAATGGCTGCAAATACTTTGGTGCAAATGCTTACTGAAACACATTGGGGAGAATTGGATTTTATGGTTTTAGATATGCCTCCTGGAACAGGAGATATTCAATTAAGCCTTGTACAACAATTCTCTGTAAGTGGCTCTGTTTTTGTTTGCACTCCACAACAATTAGCAGTTGCTGATGTTCGCCGAGCAGTGAATATGTTTACAAATGACCAAGTTGCAATTCCTATTTTTGGACTTGTAGAAAATATGGCATACTTTACTCCAAAGGAATTGCCAGAAAACAAATACTATATCTTTGGAAAAGGAGGAGCAGAGAATTTAGCAAAAGAATTAAATATGCCTTTATTGGTAAGTATTCCTATTTCTTTGGATATTTCCGAAACAAACGACACAGGAAATCCTATTTCATTGGAATTTGACTCACCAGAAGCAAAAGCATTTATGGAATTAGCAGAAAAAGTTATAGCAGAAACAATAAAAAAATAAGAGATATGACAGCAGAAGAAAGAATCGAATTAGAAGAAAAGGTAAAAAAAGTAATAGAAAGCATACGTCCATACTTGCAAGAAGACGGAGGAGATGTAGCTTTCGTTGAAATGACAGACGAAAAAGTTGTTTACGTAGAATTACAAGGACACTGCGGATCTTGTCCTCATGCAATGATGACTTTAAAGAACGGAGTTGAAGCAGCAGTTAAGGAAGTTGTTCCAGAAATTGTTTCAGTTGAAAGAGTAGTTAGATAATTTTTGTTTTATATGATTTACACAAAAACAGGAGATAAAGGTACAACAAGTTTAGTTGGAGGCTCACGTGTCTTAAAATGCTCTTTAAGAGTAGATACCTATGGAGACTTAGACGAATTAGTCTCTTACATAGGCCTTTGCAGACAATACGTAGAAGAAAATCTTGCTTCTGATTTGGTGAAAATACAAAATGTACTATTTAACCTTGAAAGCATAATTGCTTGCGAAAAAGAAGAATATCTTCTCAAAATGCCACAAGTAAAAGAAGAAGATATAAAATTCTTAGAAAATCAAATAGACGAAATGAGCAAAGTAGTGCCACCATTAAAGCAATTTGTATTGCCGGGAGGTGAAGAAGGTGCGGCTCATCTCAATGTAGCAAGAACAATTTGCAGACGATGCGAAAGAAAAATGGTAGCCCTATCGCAAGAATGTGAAATAAACACACTTTGTATGCAATATATAAATAGATTATCTGATTATTTATTTCAGTTAAGCAGATATATAATGCAGGAAAAAGGTGTCAAAGAAACATTTTGGCAACAATAACGTTATAAGAAGAAAAGAAACATTAAACAAAAACAAAAAAAGATGTATTGGACATTAGAATTAGCCTCAAAATTGGAAGATGCTCCATGGCCAGCAACAAAAGAAGAGTTGATAGACTATGCTTTAAGAAGCGGAGCACCGGCAGAAGTAGTAGAGAATCTTAGTGAGATAGAAGATGAAGGCGATATCTATGATTCTATTGAAGACATTTGGATTGACTATCCAACAAAAGAAGATTTCTTTTTCCACGAAGACGAATATTAGTCAAATCCATAAAAGAAACAAAACAGCGAGATAATTTTCTATCTCGCTGTTTTATTTTTCTAACTCAAAGAAATAATTTTCTCTTTCTTTGAGTTATGATTTCAAATAATTCAGTATCTTTGCTCATTAAAATAATAAGTGATGGAAATCGAAGAATTAAAGGAAATGAAGCCGATTAAGTTCGGGTTTTACTATGGTACAATTTTTGGAGGTATTGCTTTTGCGTTTCATCTTCTTTCGCAGTACATAGGGTTTACTACAAACTTTTTCTATGGCTTGATTTACTCATTTTTTGTCTTATTTTCTCTTATGTGGGTTTATAAGAAATATCTTTCTGTTCAAGAAAAAGAAAGTGGAATTGAATTTTCGGCTTTTATGAAGATAGGGACTTTGTTTTCTTTGACTGTTTCGTTTTTCTATCTCATTTTTACATTTGCAAGAATTGAGTTTATAGACCCTAATTTTTTAAATCAACTTGAAGAAGTGATGAAAACTTCTGGATTTTCCTTTCCACAAGATTATTCAAGCGTGATTTACACAACCGTTCTTGTTTCAAGTTTTTTAGGAGATTTTATTGGGAATATGTTCTATGCTTTTTTACTTGCTTTAATTCTTAAAAATAGAAAATTTTAACTTATGGATATATCAGTTGTAGTGCCATTATATAATGAGGAAGAGTCTTTGCCACATTTGATTGAGTGGATTGAAAGAGTGATGAACGAAAATAATTTTTCGTATGAGGTGCTTTTGATTGACGATGGAAGCAAAGACAATTCTTGGTCAGTGATTGAAAGCCTTATGGAGCGTAATCCAAATGTAAAAGGCGTTAAATTCCGCAGAAATTATGGTAAATCGGCAGCCTTAAATGTGGGTTTTGAAAGAGTGAATGGCGATGTTGTAATCACAATGGACGCAGATCTTCAAGACAGTCCTGATGAAATTCCGGAATTGTATGATATGATTAAGACAAAGGGCTATGATTTAGTTTCGGGTTGGAAGAAAAAACGTTATGATTCAAAACTTATGAAAAATCTTCCTTCAAAACTCTATAATGCTACTACACGTTGGCTTTCTGGAATAAAACTTCATGATTTTAATTGTGGACTTAAAGCATACAGAAAGACCGTAGTCAAGAGTATTGAAGTATATGGAGAAATGCACCGATACATTCCTATTATTGCAAAGTGGGCTGGGTTTTCTAAGATAGGAGAAAAAGTTGTGCAACACCGTAAACGTGAGTTTGGAGAAAGCAAATTTGGAATGAATCGTTTTGTTAATGGATATTTAGACTTGATGTCCATAATGTTTGTTTCAAAATTTGGTAAAAAACCAATGCATTTTTTTGGTCTTCTTGGTAGTGTGATGTTTCTTTTAGGAATTATCTCAGCTGCTGTTTTGGGAGTGCAAAAACTTATAGCGGTTTGCAACAATGAAGCAATGCGTTTGGTTACCGATAGCCCTTATTTCTATTTGGCATTAGTTACAATGATAATTGGTTGTCAGTTATTTTTGACAGGATTTATAGCCGAGATGATAGGAAGAAACTCTCCGAATAGAAATTCTTACTTAATAGAAAAAGATATAGAGAAATGAAGATAAGAAACATTATAAAAGAATCAATTGGCGTTAAAGAATTGATTTTATCTGACGAAAATTTGATTTCAAACATTGAAAAAGCATCACAAATCATTATAGATTGTTATCGCAATGGAGGAAAGGTTTTGTTTTGTGGTAATGGTGGAAGTGCAGCTGACGCACAACATTTAGCTGCTGAGCTTTCTGGAAGATTTTATTATGATCGTCCTGCCTTAGAAGCCGAAGCCTTACACGTAAATACTTCGTATCTTACTGCGGTTGGCAATGATTATAGTTTCGATCTTATATATTCAAGAATATTATCTGCTTCTGGAAAAGCAGGAGATGTTTTAGTTGGAATATCTACCTCAGGTAATTCAAAAAATGTGTTAGAAGCACAAAAGGTTGCAAAGCAAAAAGGAATGAAAATCATATCTTTAACAGGGGAAAGTGGCGGAGAAATGAAGAATACAGCAGATTGTTTAATCAATGTACCTTCAAAACTAACTCCTCGTATACAAGAGAGTCATATAATGATAGGGCACATAATTTGTCAAATAGTTGAGGAAAATCTTTTCCCAAGAAAATAAGGTAAGTATGAGACTTATAAAAGAGGCACGCTATCTTTTTTTGGACAGAGACGGAGTTATTAACCGAAGACTTGTCGGCGATTACGTAAAATGCCAAGATGAGTTTGAATTTCTTGAAGGTAATTTAGAGGCTTTTAAGATTTTTAATCGTTTGTTTGATAAAATTGTTGTAGTTACCAATCAGCAAGGTATAGGTAAAGGACTTATGAGTGAGAATGATTTAGAGCAAGTGCATTCTTATATGAAAAAAGAAATAGAACAATGCGGCGGAAGAATAGATGCGGTATTTCATTGTCCAAGTCTTGCAAAAGAAAACTCTATTGACCGTAAGCCTAACGTGGGAATGGGACTCAAAGCAAGAAAACTCTTTAAGGAAATAAGATTTAAAGATTCTATAATGGTAGGGGACTCACTTAGCGATTTGGTTTTTGGAAAAAGATTGAAAATGCACACAGTTCACATTTCATCTTCACCTTCTACTGCTCGTAAACACCCTAAGAGAATAGATAAAGTTTGTAATAATTTATTAGAATTTGCAAAATACATAGAAAATGAAAAGAATATTTAGAAAAAGCCTAGCACTAATTATTTGTGCCTTATTATTTGTGCCTTATTGTCTTGAAGCACAAAACGTAACTGACGCAAAAGGAAAAAAACAAGGCAAATGGTCAAAGTCTTATCCTAATGGAAAAGTAAAATACAGCGGAGAATTTAAAGATGATAAAGAAGTAGGGACATTTTCCTATTATTCGCAAGACGGAAAACTGACTCAAACAATAGAATATTCGCAAGATGGAAAAGTAGGTCAAGCAAAATTTTTCTACAAAGATGGGAAAATAATGAGCGAAGGCAAGTATATTAACAAAAAGAAAGAAGGTACTTGGACTTATTACGATGAAAAAGGTAGAAAAATAAGAGAAGAAATCCTTGTTGGAGGGAAAAAAGAAGGAAAAGAAACAAATTGGGATAGAAATGGTGGAATAAACGTTACAACTATGTATAAAAACGGAGTGAAAGAAGGAGAAGAATACAAAACTTTTTATGCTGACGGATATTCTATTGCAAATTATTCTAACGATAAACTAAACGGAGAATTTACTCATTACTATGCGTCAAAGAAAAAACAAATCGTAGGACAGTATTTAAAGGATAAAAAAGTTGGAGAGTGGAAATTTATGGACATAAGTGGAGATGTTGTAAAGATTCAAAAGTGGGAAAATGGAGAATTGAAGTATGATGCACTTAGACTAAACACTCGCGACAATAATATGGAGATAGAATTTAAGGATATAGCCTATTTCTATCCTCTTGGAAAGCAAACTTGCGTTGTTTTAAAAAATGGCAAAAAGATAAATGCGTTTAACAATTACGAACAAGTCGTTAATCTTTCTGATGGCAATACTTTCGTTTTGTTAAATAAGACAAATAAAGTTTATGCAAACTATTCTGCAATTAAAGGAACAAAAGATGATGGCGGAAAAGAACTTTTGATAATTCTTGACCCGAAAGCAGACGTTGAAATACGCACTGACGAAGATAGTAGAAAACTTTTGCAGTCGTTGTTTAGAAAGTAAAAATGCAAAATAGAGTTTTAGTAGGACTTAGTTTAGGAGTAGATAGTTTGGCTTGCTCACTTCTACTTAAAACTAAGTCCTTTTCTGTTGTCGGTGTTTACTTTCATCTTTTTCAAGAAGCAAAAGATTTAGATAAAGTAAAAGAAATTTGTAAGGAAAACGACATAGAATTTCATTATGTTGATTTGAGAGAAGAATTTTATGAAAAAGTAATCCTCCCTTTTGCAGATTTCTATCTCAAAGGCCTTACTCCAAACATTTGTTCTCATTGTAATGCAGAATTTAAAATAGAAAAACTTTTGCAATATGCTGAAAAGTTTTCTTGCGACTTTGTTGCAACAGGGCATTATGCAAGAAAAAACAGCTCTCTTATAGGAATAGCAAAAGATTCTTGGAAAGACCAATCCTTTATGCTTTATCGCCTTAGTGAAAAACAAAGAGAAAAATTATTGTTTCCTCTTGGTGAAATGATGAAAGATGAGGTTAAAGAATTTATAAGGCAAAGAGGATATGAGCAAATAGCAAATAAAAGAGAAAGTTTTGGACTTTGCTTTACAGAAGGCAAACATTATTCGGAGTTTTTATTGGAAAAATATCCAGAATTAAAAAATCTCGAAGGAGGAAAAGTGTTTGATAAACATAATCAACTGCTTGGTACTCACAAAGGCTATCCTTTTTACACAATAGGTCAATATAAAGGAATGCAAATCAAAGAAAAACTCTACATAAACAAGATTTCAGCAGAAGAAAATACCCTTTTTGTAGGAGAAAAAAGTGAATGTTATTTCTCAACTATCAGACTTAATTCTCTTGTTTTTTCACAAAATCTTGAAAATATTAAGTTAAATACGCCCTATCTTACAAAGATTAGAGGAAAAGACAAAGGCAATTTTGCAACTCTAAGAGATATTTCTCCAAATCACTCAATTATTGAATTTTTTCAAAGAGTTTTTGCCCCAATGCAAGGACAAGATGTAGTCATTTACGATGAAAATAATTTCATTCTTTTCGGAGGAAGAATAGAATCGTTTAGTTAATTTTCTTTTCTTTTACTTATTGTTAATAATCCTAAGAAAGTAAGTAATCCGTTTAGGACTAAGAGTTCAAAGTCAAAGCTGTAATTAAACCATTGTTGTGAGTTGTTGCTGAGAATAAAACAAATCACAGGAGAAAGTACGCAAACAATTGGCACAAACTTATCTTTGACTTGTCGTTTTGTTAAAATACCAAACACAAACAAGCCTAAAAGAGGTCCGTATGTTATAGAGGCTATTTGATACAATATATCAATCAAGTGAGGGTCGCGATGATTTCCGTAAAATGTGATTACACCAACAAAAATCAATGCAAAACAAATGTGAACTAAGTGTCGGATTTTTGTTTTCTTCTTTTGACTCCAATCTTTTCTTTGTTCAATATTCAAAAAGTCTATACTGAAAGCCGTAGTCAAAGAGGTTAAAGCACCATCTGCCGAAGGGAAAAGTGCAGATATTAGTCCGATAATGAAAATCACTGCTGCAAAAGGACTAAGTGCATTTAGAGCAACGTAAGGGAAAAGATCATCGCCCTTAACTGTTATTCCTTGATTGTGAGCAAAGATATAAAGAGCCGCACCTAAGCAAAGAAATAAGAAATTGACAAAAAATAAAGTCAAAGAGAAAGTAAGCATATTTTTTTGTGCAGACTTAATGTTTTTACAACTAAGATTCTTTTGCATCATTTCTTGATCCAATCCCGTCATACTGATAGTTATGAACATACCACCAAGAATTTGTTTCCACCAACAAAGACGAGAAGAAGAATCTGTTTCAATAAAAGTAAAATAATCGCTTTTGGTAACATTTGTTAGCATTTCGGTAAAGGAAAAATCCATCTTATTGCCAATCATAACAAAGGAAATAATTAGTGCTGCTAACATACAAGTTGTTTGAAGGGTATCTGTCCACACAATAGTTTTGATTCCTCCTTTGAAAGTAAACAAAAGAATTAGTGCAAGGAAGAGAAAAACAGTTGTTTCAAAAGGAATATTCCACGCACTAAACACAAATTCATATAAAACATATATTACAATAAACATTCTAAGGCTTGCTCCAAGTGTTCTTGAAAGAAGGAAAAAGAAAGAGCCGGTTTTGTGAGAGAATTTACCGAAGCGACTTTCCAAATATTTGTATATGGAAATTAAGTTGAGTTTATAGTAAATAGGCATAAGAACAAAAGAAATTACAAGATAGCCTAAGAAATATCCGAAAACGGTTAGCATATAAGTAAAGCCTCTATCTTCAACCCAACCAGGCACCGACATAAAAGTAACGCCACTTAAACTTGCCCCAATCATACCATAGGCTACGATAAACCAAGGAGATTTTTTGTTTCCAGAGAAAAACGAAGCACTATCAGCTTTTCGTGCTGTAATAAAGGTTATTGTGAATAACAAAACAGTGTATGCAATGAAAACACCAAGTAAAATATTTTCCATAGTATTTGATTTTTTTGTAATTTTGCTCTTATTTGACTGCAAATTTAACAAATATATATGGAATACACTTCTTTGCTATTGGAAAATGCTGTAAACGAATTAGCAAAACTTCCTGGAGTTGGACAAAGGACTGCTTTGCGATTTGCTTTGCACCTTTTGAAACAAAATGAGGACAATACATTGCGACTATCCAAGAGCTTGGTAGATTTAGTTACAGAAATAAAACACTGCAAGCGTTGTAATAATCTTTCAGATAGTGAAATATGTTCTATTTGTGCAAACAGTGAACGCCAAAGCGATATAATATGTGTTGTAGAGAATATAAGAGAGGTTATGGCTATTGAATCGACAAATCAATACAAAGGATTGTATCATGTTTTGGGTGGAGTGATTTCTCCAATCGAAGGAATAGGTGTAGGAGATATTGCAATAGAACATCTGATTAAAAGAGTAGAAAAGGAAAACATCAAAGAAATAATATTAGCCTTGCCAACAACTATGGAAGGCGATACAACAAGTTTCTATATCAATAAGTTATTAGAACCATTTAATGTTAAAATTTCTGCAATCGCACGTGGAGTTGCCATAGGGGATAAAATAGAATATGCTGATGAACAAACGCTCGCTCGTTCTATTTTAAATAGAAGGGATTTTTCTGATATTTATAAATAAGTCAATTAAAAAGAAAAGCCAAAAGGTAAAAGCGATTCTGTTCCCTTTAATCTAAGAACTTCTTTTTCATCAAGGAGAATAAGAATCGTTATTTTATTATTTGCTCTTTGCTGACTTTCTTGCAAAACCTGACAACAAGCACCACAAGGAAAAGCTTTTGTCCATTCATTTTTTGAGTTTCTTGCAGCAAGAGCCAAGGCTGTTATTTTTTCCTTTCTTGTACCAGCCGAAAACAAAGCAACTCTTTCTGCACATAATCCAGAAGGATATGCAATGTTTTCTTGATTGCTACCGAATTATTATTTCATCGTTTTCTAACCTTACAGCAGCACCTACACTAAAAGAAGAATAAGGAGAATAAGCCGAATAAGTAGCATTTTTTGCATACTCAATCAACTCTTTCTCCTTATTGTTTAATTCATCAAAAGAAAGCGTTTCGTATTTTATTTCGATGCTTTCTGATTTCATTTATTTTTTGTTTTGTTCTTTTAGAATATCTCTAATTTCTGAAAGCAAAACTTCCTCTTTGCTTGGAGCAGGAGGAGCAGCAGGTGCTTGCTCTTGTTCTTTTTTGTTTTTAAGTTTTGATAACAAACGAACAAAACAGAAAATAGAGAAAGCAATAATTAAAAAGTCAAAACAAACTTGTAGAAAGTTACCATAATTCAATGTAACCGCAGCCATTTCTCCCTCAGCCGCTTTAAGTGTGATTTTAAGGTCTGTAAAATTTACACCACCTATTAAAACCCCTAACGGAGGCATAATAACATCGTTTACAAGTGAAGTGATAATTTTTCCAAATGCACCACCAATGATGATACCGACTGCCATATCAATCATATTTCCTTTTATGGCAAAACTTTTGAAATCTTCAATAACTTTTTTTACTCCCATGATATTTTGTTTTTTATAATTGCACAAAATTAGCACTTTTTTTTGTTTTATTATAATTTAGGCTTATTTTTGCAATCAAAATAGAAGAAAAAATGAAAGCATTAGTTAGTACAAATTTTAATTTTGAAGGACAAAAAAGTCATTATGTTGGAAAAGTAAGAGATGTTTACAACATAAATAATGAATTATTAGCAATGGTAGTTAGCGATAGAATTTCTGCCTTTGATGTAGTTTTACCAAAGGGAATACCATTTAAAGGGGAAATTTTAAACAAAATAGCTGCAAAATTCTTGGATGCGACTTCCGATATTGTGCCTAATTGGAAAATTGCAATGCCTGATGCAATGGTAACCTTAGGAAAACTTTGTGAACCATTCAAAGTAGAAATGGTAGTCAGAGGATATTTAGCAGGAAGTGCGTGGAGAGAATACAAAGCAGGAATGAGAACACTTTGTGGCGTTACTTTACCTGAGGGAATGAAAGAAAACGATAAATTTCCTACTCCAATCATAACTCCAACTACAAAAGCCGATGAAGGACACGATGAAAACATCAGTCGAGAAGAAATAATAGCATCAGGATTAGTAAGTAAAGAAGACTACGAACAATTAGAAAAATACACATTAGCCCTTTTTGAAAGAGGCACTCAAATAGCAGCACAACGAGGTCTAATACTTGTTGATACAAAATATGAGTTTGGAAAATATAATGGAGAGATAACACTAATTGATGAGATACATACGCCAGATTCTTCACGCTATTTCTATGCAGAAGGCTATGAAGAACGTCAAGCAAAAGGCGAAAAACAAAAACAATTATCAAAAGAATTTGTTAGAGAATGGTTAATGGAAAACGGATTCCAAGGCAAAGAAGGACAAAAAGTGCCTGAAATGACCGAAGAAATCATAAATCAAATCTCTCAACGCTATATGGAACTCTACGAACAAATAATTGGTGAAAAGTTTGAAGCAAATCAAACAGACGAAGACATAGAAAAAAGAATAGAAAGAAACGTTTCTCAATATTTAAAATCAAAATAGATGAAAACATTATTAAAATCAATCTTTGTTTTATTGATTATTTCAGTTTTTTCTTCTTGTAATAAATCGCAAGTCTATAAAGAATTTAAAACTTTACCAAACTACACTTGGGAAAGAATAGAAAAAGGGAAAAGTATAGTGTTTGATGACGTAAATATCGAAAAAGAAGATGAGGTTTACGACATTTCCGTTCACGTTCGTTATACTCCATATATAACCGAAGACGAAATAAAATTCAAAATGAAGATAACCTCTCCTTCTTCCATAGTAAGAGAAAGCGTACACACCATAAAACTAAAAGATAAAGAAGGAAAAGAATGGTTAGGAGACGCATTAGGAGATATGATTGACCTACAAGTAGATGTAAAAACCTTTTATACGTTCATAGAACGTGGGCTTTACAAAATAGAACTTGTAAATATGGGACAAAAGTATCAATTACAAGGAATAATGGAGTTAGGTTTAGAAATAAATCAATCAAATTTAGATAGATAAAGTGTCATCTGAAACAATAAAACTTCCAAATATAGAAACAATACTTAAATCCCTGCCGACTTCGGCGGGGGTTTATCGTTTTTTAGACAAAGATAATACAGTAATCTACGTAGGGAAAGCAAAAAATCTAAGAAATAGAGTTCAATCCTACTTTAAAAACGATTTTTCTCACTCACCTAAGACAAGATTACTTGTAAAGAAAATCCACGATATTAAATTAGTTGTAGTATCAAGCGAAACCGAAGCACTATTATTAGAAAACAATTTCATAAAACAATACAAACCACGATACAATATCCTATTAAAAGACGATAAAACCTATCCTTGGTTTTGTATTAGCAACGAAGAATATCCAAGAGTATTCACAACACGAAAAAAAACAAAAGACGGCTCACTTTATTTCGGACCTTATCCAAACGGAAGACTACTTAAAGAATTGCAAGAATTGATAAGCAAACTATATCCCTATCGTCGTTGTCAAATACCAATGACAGAAGAAAATATCTTAAAGAATAAATACCGAGCCTGCTTAAATAAACAAATCAAAATATGCTCCGCACCATGCGAAGGCTGTGTTTCAAAAGAAGAATACCGCGAAATCATAAACGATATTAAAAGAATATTTCGCGGAGACTTTAATCAAATCAAAAAAGAATTGAAAAATCAAATGATGGATTACGCAAAAAATCTTGAATTTGAAAAAGCACAAATCATAAAAGATAAAATACAACTCTTAGATGCCTACGCTGCAAAAACCTCAATAGTAACAAACTCATCGCTAAACGCAGAAGTTTTTGCATACGAGCCTATTCAAGATGGAATAATCATAAATGCGATGAAAGTAGTAAACGGAAGCCTAATTTCTTCTATATCAAAAGAAGTCAAAGCACCAATTGAAGAAGATATATTAGAAATATTCACAACAGCAATCATACAACTACGCTCACAACTCTCGTGGGAAAGTCCACAAATCATTGTTTCGCAAATCCTGCCTCTACCAGAAGATTACACAAAACAAACAATAGCCGATACAAATGATAAAAAGAAACTATTAGAACTATGTCAAAAAAATGCACTCTTTGCAAAAAGCGACAAAATAAAAAGAGATACACTCACAGATCCCGAACGATGGAGTAAAAATCTTGTTTTGCAAATACAAAAAGACTTAAATCTTCCAAAACCTCCTTATTATATGGAATGTTTTGATAATTCCAACATACAAGGTTGCAATGCCGTTGCAGCATGTGTAGTATTTCGTGGAGGCAAACCCTCAACAAAAGAATACAGACACTTTAATATCAAAACAGTTGAAGGTCCCGATGATTACGCATCAATGAAAGAAATTGTAAATCGAAGATATTCACGTCTGATAAAAGAAGAAAAACCATTGCCCGACCTGATTATTATTGACGGAGGCAAAGGACAACTCGCCGTTGCAGTAGAAGCATTAAGCGAATTAGGACTTTATCCACAAATACCAATAATATCAATTGCAGAACGCTTAGAAGAAATTTACTATCCAGGAAATCCTTATCCACTATGCCTTGACAAACGAAGCAATAGCCTAAAAACCATTCAGCATATAAGAGATGAAGCACACCGATTCGGCATAACACATCATAGAAACAAAAGAAGCAAAGAAACATTTCATACAATGCTGACACAAATCCCCGGAATAGGAGAAAAAACTGCAATAGATTTATTACTACGATTCAAAAGCGTAAAGCAAATCAAAGAAACTCCACTTGAAGAAATAGAAAAATGTATAGGAAAAGCAAAAGCACAAAAATTATTCAGTCATTTACAAAAATAAAACAAAGAAATAATTTTTTAAAACGAAGAAATAATTTTTTAAAACAAAGAAATATGAAACTACATTTTGAAACAGATTATATGGCTGGTACACACCAAGAAATATTAGAGCGTTTGGTGGAAACAAATTTTGAAGAAACCGTAGGATATGGCTGTGATGAATATACTGAAAAGGCGGTTGAGTTGATAAAAAAGGCAGTTGGGAAAGATAATGCAAGGGTTTATTTTCTCGTTGGTGGCACTCAAACAAATTCAACAGTCATTGACGGATTGCTTTCAAGGTATGAAGGTGTTTTATCGGCAGAAAGCGGACACATAAACGTTCACGAATCAGGAGCAATTGAGGCTTGCGGACACAAAGTCTTAACTCTACCGCAATATGAAGGCAAAGTAAAGGCAGAAGATGTAGAAAAATATATCTCAAACTTTTATGCAGATGATACATATCTTCACATGGTGGCTCCGGGTATGCTTTATATTTCTTTTCCGACTGAATACGGAGCGGTTTACAGCAAAAAGGAATTGCAAGAGATTAGTTCGGTTTGTAAAAAGTGGAATATTCCTTTGTATATTGATGGAGCAAGACTTGGATATGGCTTAGCATCTGAGGGAAATGATGTTTCATTAAAAGATATTGCTGATTTATGCGATGTTTTCTATATTGGAGGAACAAAACTTGGTGCTTTATTTGGAGAAGCCGTTGTTGTGTGTAACGATAATTTGCTGAAAAATTTCTTTCCTTTGATAAAACAACACGGAGCATTGCTTGCAAAAGGTAGATTGCTTGCTTTGCAGTTTGAGACTTTGTTTTCTAATAATTTATACGAAAGGGTGAGCCGACACGCAGTTGATATGGCAATGAAAATCAAACAAGCGTTTATATCAAAGGGGTATTTGCCAATTGTAAACTCTAATACTAATCAACAATTCTTTCGTTTGCCAAATGATTTGATAGATTCTTTAAGCAAAGAAGTAGGTTTTGAACTCTGGGGAGCAAGAGGGGAGAAAGAAAGTGAAGTAAGATTTGTTACTTCGTGGGCAACAAAGGAGGAGGACGTTGATTTGTTAATAAAAAAGCTTAATATTTTGATTTTAAAATAAGTTTTGTATTTTTGTAGTCTTAATTTTAAAAATGATTGATTATGAAATTTTCAAAACATTTCTTGGTTTTAATTTCGTTGATTGCTGTTTTCTTTTCTGCTTGTAAGGAAAAGCCTAATGCAAGTACCGATGATTTTCTTGAAGGTAAGGAGTTGATTTATTTTTCTCAGGAATCAGAGGTTTGGAAGGCTAAAATAAAGGATTTAGGTAGTTGTTATGCTGTTGTAGATAATAAAGAAAATCCTACTTGGTGCGATATTGTGGCGTGCAGTGAAGATTTGAAAGATTTTGATATTGAATTATATCACAAATATTTGTTTGTGCATTTTGAATTTAGCGAAAACTCTACTGCAAAAAATATTATAGCAGAGTTTTATAAGAATAAATCGGCTCAAAGTGCAGGGGTTTTTGATTTAATGCTTGTTCCAAAGAAATTAGAACTTTATATAAATAATTTAACAGAAGATAAAATTAGCGGAAGACTTTTTGGTCAAATGCAAAGTAAGGTGAATTCAGAAGATATTAGAGATGTTTTGTATATTTTTAAAGATATACCGCTAATAACTACTGATGAATTGAAATAATGTCGTTGATTGACATATTTTTTCCGCAGACTTGTGTGTTTTGTGGCAGGGTATTGGTTCGTGGAGAGAGAATAATGTGTCTTAATTGCCACAAATTTTATCGTTATCCCAATAATGCTTTAACTGAATATAAGCATAAAATTACCGAAATGCCTTTTGAGAATATTGATATATTCTTAGATTATTCTTATTGTAAGAAAGCTTTGCACTCTTTTAAGTATGGAGGGAATTTATTCTTTGGAAAACAATTGGCTTTCTTGTGGGCAGAGCATTTAAAAGGTGTAGAGTGGATAGAAGATATTGATTTTATTATGCCGATTTCGCTTCATAGAAAGAAACTCTATAAAAGAGGATTTAATCAAAGCGAAGTTTTAGGTAAAGTTTTGTCAAAAAAACTACAAATCCCTATTTTGACAAATATAGTTAAGAGAAAAGTAAACAATCCTCCACAAACAAAAGCGGAAAATCGTTGGGAAAATGTACGGGATATATTTGTGTTGAGGCGAAATCCTGGTTTAGAAAACAAACATGTGTTAATAATTGATGATGTTGTTACAACATCGGCTACAACTAACTATTTTGTGAAAACTTTACGTAAAATTCCAAATTTAAAGTTATCTTTTGCTTATCTATCTTCAAATTGTTAAGAATTAGTATTATCTTTGCCGTTGATTTTTAACTTAATTAGAAAAATAATGAAAAGAACGAGTATTTTTATCCTTTGTTTGATTGCAACAATGCTTTGTTTTGCTCAAACGAAAATAAGTATTATTCCTGAACCTGTTTTGATTAAGGAATTAAAACAACAACCTTTTAAATTAACTCCTGCAACGCAAATTGCTGTTAATACAAATAATTCAGAATTTCAGTCTGCTGAGTTTTTAAAAGATAAACTTGAACAAGGTTTTGGTAAAGAAATTAAAATAACTAATCTGTCGGAATTAAAAGATGATGCAAATGCAATTCTTTTTGTAAAGGTTAGCGATAAGGTTTTGGGAAATGAGGGCTATAATTTAAAGGTAACAGAAAAGAATATTGTTATTCAATCAAACGAAAATGCAGGATTCTTTTACGCTGTTCAAACTCTATTGCAGTTAATAGACCCTTTGTTTGTGGGTGTTAATAATATTGTGGTTTGTGAGTATGATTTAGTGCCTGCTTGTGAGATTGTAGATTATCCTCGCTTTGCTTATCGTGGAAAACACCTCGATGTTGCAAGACATTTTATGGAAGTTGAAGATGTGAAACGCTATATTGATTATATGGCTTTTCATAAACTTAATGTTTTGCATTGGCATTTGACAGACGATCAAGGTTGGAGATTAGAAATCAAGCAATATCCTTCTTTGCAATCAATAGCCTCTAAAAGAAAATCAACAATCATAGGACATTATAATGATAATGATGCTCGCAATCCTAATTATGATGGATTTATTCATAAAGGATATTATACACAAGAGCAGGCTAAGGAAATTGTTGCATACGCTAAGCAAAGAAATATCGACATTATTCCAGAAATTGAAATGCCCGGACACTCTCAATCGGTCTTAGCGGCTTATCCTTCTTTGGGTTGTAAAGATACTACTTATGAAGTTTCTTGTACTTGGGGCGTTATAGAAGATGTTCTTTGCACTCAGGACGAAACAATAGAGTTTATGAAAAATGTTTTGGACGAAGTTGTAGAGATTTTTCCATTTAAGTATGTGCATATAGGCGGAGACGAATGTCCAAAGACGCGTTGGAAAGAGTGTCCTAAGTGTCAAGCTCAAATAAAAAAGCATGGACTTAAAGATGAGTTTGAATTACAAAGTTGGTTCTTGCAACAAATAACACAATATCTTAAAACAAAACATCGTCAAGCTATTGCTTGGAGCGAAATCCTTGAAGGAGGAATCAAAGATGAGGTAACCGTTATGTCTTGGTTAGGAGAAGCAGACGGAGTTGAAGCAGCACGAATGGGATATGATGCTGTAATGGTTCCTTGTGCTTATTTATATTTTGATTACTATCAAGCAGAAGCAGATAATGAACCTCTTGCAATCGGAGGCTTTACTCCGCTAAAAAAAGTCTATCATTACGAACCTATTCCAAAAGAAATTGCAGGAACTAATGCTGAAAAACACATAATAGGAGTGCAAGCAAATATGTGGAGAGAGTATGTTCCTACATTTGATTATACAATCTATATGGATTATCCTCGTACTGCTGCAATGAGTGAAACGGCTTGGAGTCAAAAAGAAAAGAAAAACTATGATTCTTTCTTAAATAGATTAGAAAAACTATTGAAATATTACGATGCAATGGGAATGAATTATTCTCGTTCACACTATTCTATTTCGGCAGACGTTAGTTTCAATTCTAAAACAAAGAATGTAGAACTTGAACTAAACACTCCTGCAAAAAATTCTGAGATAATCTACACCATAGACGGCAGTGAGCCTACGCTTTCTTCAAACAAATTAACTCAAAAGCTTGTTTTAGATAAAACAACAACAGTTTGTGCGTATGTAATAAGAGAAGGCAAAATTATTTCACCAATGTTTAAGGCTACTTACAATCTTAATAAAGCCACAGGAAAGAAATATGAACTTAAAAATATGAACCCTCAATACTCTGGCAGTACAAAAAATGCTTTAACAGACGGAATATTTGGTTCGGCTAAGAGTTACGATAAATGGATTGGTACTTATGGATATGATTATGATGTGGTTGTTGATTTAGAAAAAAGAGAAAATATAAATTCTGTTTCATTAAATTTCTTGGATAATGTAGGCAGTTGGATTTTCTTGCCAACAAAAGTTCATTTCTATATCTCAGACGACAACAAAAATTGGAAAGAAATATCAGAAACTGACATTGAACTTACAAAACAAGGACAAATCTTAAATGTAAAAGCAAATTGCAAAGACAAAAAAGCAAGATACGTTAAGATTTATGCAGAAACAGTGAGAAAATGCCCAGAAGGACACCCGGGTTGCGGATATGACGCACACTGTTTTGCAGATGAAATAATTATTAAGTAATGAAAATAAAAGAAATATCGGAATTAACAGATATTAACTTGCAAACGAGCGAGAAGGATATGCGTTCCTCTTGGGGGATACGCTTAATCCTTCCTCTTTCTCTTACAAATGCTTTGTTCTTATTTGTTTTTTCCTTTTTCGGACTATTCTTCAATTCTTTTTCTGTTGATTTTATTTCTTCAACTCACTTTCCTCAAATAATGTATTTTTGGAAAGAAAATCTATTGTACTTCTTTACGCCTTCGATTTTCTTTTTTGTTTTCATATTTCTATTAAGTATGTTGGCAATTTACTCATGTCTTTTGATGTGGTTTGGACATAAATCGGGCGTTTTTTTGTTTGCGGTCAGCAAAGTAGCAATAATTTTAGTCCCTATGCTATTTTTAGGCAACAGAGGTTTCTCCTACGGAGATATTATGCTTACTGTCTTTTTTATTGCTTACTATTATATATATATGATAAAGCACCTAATCAAAAATACAAACAATGAGTGAAGCTGTTTTATATTTATTCCCAACACCAATTGCAGATATTGAAATAAGTCATTGTTTGCCGGAAATCAATTCTCAACTTCTTTTGGAATGTGATGATTTTGTTGTTGAGCAACTAAGAACGGCAAGACGTTTTCTAAGAAAAGCAGGTTACAACAAAGACTTTGAAAATGTAAACTTTTACGAACTAAACGAACATACTGATTTAAAAGAAATAGATGCGTATTTGCAACCGCTGAGAGAAGGCAGGAATCTTGGTTTAATGAGCGAAGCAGGACTTCCTTGTGTTGCTGACCCTGGTGCTGCTTTGGTAAAATTGGCTCAAAAGCAGGGATTCAAAGTCTGTCCTTTGATTGGTCCGTCTTCTTTGTTGATGTCTTTAATGGCAAGCGGGTTTAATGGACAGAATTTCGCATTTGTCGGATATTTACCAATAGATAAAATTCAAAGAACAAAGAAAATAAAAGAGTTAGAAACGCTTTGCTATAAGATTTCGCAAACTCAAATCTTTATTGAAGCACCTTACAGAAATAATCAACTGTTTCAATCGCTCAAAGAGGTGCTTAGTGGAAATACAATGCTGTGTTTAGGAGTAGATATTGGTTTATCAACTCAGCAAATCATTAGCAAAACAATTTCAGAGTGGAAAAAAACTTCCATAGACCTTAATAAACGAAACACAGTCTTTTTGATTTATAAATAAAATAAGCAATGACAAAACCTTTGGCAGAGATTTTGCGACCTGTTTCGCTTGATGACTACATAGGACAAGAACATTTGATTGGCGAAGGGGCGATTTTGAGAAAGGCTATAATGGAAAATAATGTTCCTTCAATGATTTTGTGGGGACCCCCCGGCGTTGGCAAAACTACTTTGGCAAATATTATTGCAAATACAATCTCTGCACAATTCTATACCTTGTCTGCAATCAATAGCGGAGTAAAAGACGTTAGGGAAGTTATCGATCAAGCAAAATTAAACTACGGAAACTCAATTCTTTTCGTAGATGAAATTCATCGTTTCTCGAAAAATCAACAAGATTCTTTGCTTGGAGCAGTAGAACAAGGCATAGTAAGACTAATTGGAGCAACAACCGAAAATCCAAGTTTTGAAATCATTTCTCCACTTCTTTCAAGAGCACAAGTCTATGTACTAAAAAATCTTGAAAGACACCACTTAGAGAAAATAATTCAAAGAGCCGTATCTTACTTAGAACAAGAAGGAAAAAGAAAAATAGAAATAAAAGAAACAGAAGCCTTACTTAGAATCAGCGGAGGTGATGCAAGAAAACTAATTAACGCAATAGAATTAGTTTGTTCGCAATATTCGGGCGATTTCTCAATAGATAACAATTCTGTTTCTACAATTATTCAACAAAACATAGCAATCTACGACAAAAAAGGAGAGAATCACTACGATATAATCTCTGCTTTCATAAAAAGTATCAGAGGTTCCGATCCAAATGCTGCTGTTTATTGGTTAGCAAGAATGATTGTATCGGGCGAAGACCCTCTTTTCATAGCAAGAAGAATGCTAATCTTAGCCTCAGAAGACATAGGAAATGCAAATCCTAATGCTCTCTTGCTTGCAAATAATTGTTTTGATGCAGTAAGCAAGATAGGCTATCCTGAATGTAGGATAATACTTTCTCAAACAGCTGTTTACTTGGCAACATCTGCAAAAAGTAATTCTACTTATTTAGCAATAAACAAAGCAATTGAATTAGTTGAGAAAACAGGAGATAAGCCTGTGCCGATACATCTTAGAAATGCTCCAACAAAACTAATGAAAGATATAGGCTATGGAGCAGATTATCGCTATTCTCACGATTATGCAAATCATTTTGTTCAACAACAATTTATGCCTGACGATCTTCAAGGGCTATCTCTTTATGAGCCTGCGGACAATCGTCAAGAAAACTCCACAAGAGAATTATTAAGAAAACTTTGGTCAGGAATTTACAATTATTAGTCTATGAAAATAGTTTTGGATTTTTTGAATCAATTAGCCGAAAACAACAATAAAGAATGGTTTGACGCAAATAAATCTTTCTATAAAGAGGTTAAGCAAACTTTTGAAGCCTTTACTGAAAATTTAATCGTCAATATTGGAGAGTTTGACCCAACAATAAGAAATCTTACAGTGAAAGACTGCACTTATAGAATATATCGCGACCTTAGATTCTCAAAAGACAAAACTCCATACAAGACTCATATCGGTGCATACATTTGTCCGAATGGTAAAAAGTCAGGATTAGGCGGTTATTATTTTCATTTAGAATCCAATTCAAAGCAATATCTTTCTTCTCATTTGCTTGCAACAGGTGCGGTGTGCCTTCCAAATAATATTATCAACAGCATAAGAGAAGATGTCTTTACTTTGCCAAAAGAGTTTGAGAATTGCATCAGTCTTGCAAAGGGTTGGGAAATAGATCAGGCAAATAAAATGAAAACAATGCCAAAACAATTTCCAAAAGAAGCCGTAAATGCAGAGTATTTAAAGCTTAAAGACTTTATTTTACAGAAAAAAATAGATGATTCTTACGTTCTTTCTTCTAATCTCTTAGAAAAAGTAACTGAGGAGTTTGAAAAAACAATGAAGTTCAAAGAATTTATCAACCGAGCAATCACTGCTCTTGATTAATTCTTATATCGTAACCATTTCCAAAGTTCTGAATAAGTTATTTTCTTACCATACATCAATATTCCTGTGCGATAGATTTTTGCAGCAATGTAAATGCTACCTGCAATAAACAAAATCATCAATCCGCACGAAAGAATAATTTCCCAAGTTGCAACTCCAAACGGTATTCTCACCATCATAGCAACGGGAGCAGTGAAAGGAATTATAGAAAGCCAAAATGCGATAGAACTTGTCGGGTTGTCGCTCAATATAGGTAAACAAATAATTGCTAAAATCAGAGGAATAGTTATAGGAAGAGTGAATTGACTTCCGTCTGTATCTATATCAATAAGCGATCCTATTGCTCCGAACAAAGAAGCATATAATAAAAATCCCATAATGAAATAAAACACAAACATACCTACCATTAAAGGAATGTTTATTGCAAAAAGTCCTCTTACAAGTTCAGAAGCCTCAGGTGTTTCGGTTGCATTGATTTGATCAACCGTTATAATTCTTTGATCAATATTAATTGTTTGTTCTTGTTGTATAGTAAATATTTCGGGAGCCGCAGTTTGTGCAAAAGTAATTATACCAAAAATAATTACAATCCATAATGCAATTTGGGTAAGGCTTACAAGAGCAATAGCAATTATCTTTCCAAATAACAATTCTATTGGTTTTACACTTGAAACTAATACTTCTACAACTCTATTCATTTTTTCGTCCGATACACTCTTCATAATTTGAGCACCAAACAAAAATACAAAGAAATAAATCAAGAATCCAGCAATCATACCAAGCAATGTCTTGATTTCATTGAAAGATTCCTCGCCCGAAAAAATATTCTTAGTATAAAAATCTATTGTAGGATTATTCACCCAAGCAATTTCTTTTTCATTCATTCCATAATCCAATCTAAGAATGCTGTTTTTTAAGATATTTGTTAGTTGATTCTTGATTTCTTCTTGTGCACTTCCCGGAATATCTTCCTCGCCATAATACATAAAACCTTTGATAGGAGGGGTGTCATTTGTCTTTACGATTTCCAAAACTCCATCAACGCTACCTTCTTTCAAAATAGATTGGGCAGTTTCTATGTCGTCAAAATACTCAAACTTAATTTTATCGGAGTTTTTAAATTGATTCCTAAACAAATAAACGCTATCGTTTTCACTAATACTAAGAGTTTGATCAACAACCATTATATTTAATCTATCTTCTTCAATATTAGAAAGAAAAAATGGTGTAAAAATTAGCAAACTCATTAAAATAGGTCCGAGAATAGTCATCACAAGAAATGATTTCTTGCTAACTCGTGTAAGATATTCTCTTTTTATTATGATTTTTATCTTATTCATTATTCTTAATTGTTTCTATAAAGATATTATTCATTGAAGGTAATATCTCTCTGTATGAAAGAATATTGGTTTGTTTTAAAATATTTGAAAGCAATTCTGCATTTCTACCTTGTGGAATAGAGAGGGTTAATACTAATTTGCCTTTATTAATAATAGAATTAGTGATTTGACAACCTTCAATAATTAAAGGATTTATATTTTCTTGATAAGGAATAGTGATTTCAAAGAGATTTTGTTTGAATTTTTCTTTAATCTCATACACATTTCCCTCTAAAATTTTTTTAGACTTGTTAATAAGAGCAATAGAGTCGCAAATCTCTTCTACACTCTCCATATTGTGTGTAGAAAATATGATTGTGGCTCCTTTTTCTCTTAAATTTAAAATCTCGTTCTTTAATAAATTGGCATTTAACGGGTCAAAACCACTGAAAGGTTCGTCAAAAATCAAAAGTTTCGGTTCGTGAAGAATGGTTGTTATGAATTGTATTTTTTGAGCCATTCCTTTTGATAATTCTTCTATTCGTTTGTTCCACCAATCGCCTATTTCAAAGCGTTCAAACCAATATTCCAATCTTTTTTTAGCCTCTTTTTTGCTTAAACCCTTCAATTCTGCAAGATAAATAGCTTGTTCTCCAACCTTCATTTTCTTGTATAAACCTCTTTCTTCTGGCAAATATCCTATGTTTTTTATGTCTTCTCGCTTCAATTTATTGCCAAAAAACAAGATTTCACCCTCATCTGGGGCGGTAATTTGATTTATCATTCTTATAAGGGTGGTTTTTCCTGCTCCGTTAGGGCCTAATAAACCAAAAATCTCGCCTTCTTTTATGCTTATCGAGACTTTATCTAATACTTTATGGGAAGAATATGATTTACTAACCTCTTTGGTTTCTAAGATATTCATTTGCTAAAATATTTCTTTGTTTTAGAAAATTATTTCTTTGTTTTAAAAAAATATTTCTTTGTTTTATTTTTTTATTTCTTTGAAATAATTTTCTCTTTTAGTCTTTTACACATCTTACACTTCTGCCGAAAGCTCTAAATCCGTAAGTTGTTATGTTTGGAATAAGATCATCTCTATTGAAATCAATGCAAGAAGAAGTCCCTGTCGCAATTGTGTTTGTTGCCCAATAGTATCCTCTTGTGCCTATGTGAATAAAATGACCTGTATAGGCATTTCTCAATCCTGCTGCGGGAAGTAATAATTGTCCATCTGCAATACTTAGATAGTAATAGCCATCTTCTGTGATTTTTACTTCAAATCCTAAACTCAAAAGCGATCTCCACTCTTCTGCGGTAGGCACTCTGTAACCACAAGGGCAAGGATTTGTAAGTCCATCTTCGGTTTGCCAAAGTTCATCATCGGAATTTATCATCCAATCATTAGATTTTTTTTCATCAACAATGAATTTGCCGTGTTCTACGTTGAAATTGTTTGCTAAAACCAAGGTTGTATCAGAATTTCTCTTTTCGTGTCCGTCTGTTGCACGACCCCATTGATACAAATCACCCCAAGAATCTGTTGAGTTAATGTCTGAGGATAATGCTCCAAGGTTTCTATCTAAAAATATGAGTTCACCAACCGATGTTTTGATAGGAGCAAGTTCGTAATATGTGAATTTGCCTTCTTCTGTTACGATAGGTTTTGAAAATTGTGAATCATAATTTTGTGCAAATATGAAGTTGAAGCACAACAAACATAGTGTTAAAAACGTTATTGATTTAGTCATTTTTCTTTTTCTTTATAAAGGTTAAAAAAACATTGCAAAAATATGCTTTTTTTTAGAGAAAAATGTAATAATTTTGAAATTTAATTGTCTAAACTATATAAAAACAAAAAATAGGAGGTAAAAAATGAAAAAATTAATGTTATTAGTAGCTGCATTAGCATTTACAGCAGTTACAGTTGCACAAGAACCTGTTAAGAAAGTAGAAAAGAAAGCAAAAGTGGAAAAAACTCACAAATGCACAGGTGATTGCAAAAGTCATGATAAAGATCACAAATGCACAAGTGAACACAAACACGATGCAAATCACAAATGTACAGGTAATCACAAGAAAGAGGGAAAAGTAAAAGAAGGAAAACAACTTAAAGCAGAACACAAATGCACAAATAATCACAAGAAAGATGCTAATCACAAATGCACAGGAACTTGTGATCATCACAAAAAAGCAGAAGTAAAGAAATAATAAAATTCTGTAAATAAGCAAAGGCAAGTCTAAGGCTTGCTTTTGCTTTTGTGTTATGAGTGAAGAACAACTTATTTCGCAAATAATTAAAGGTGATAGTCTTGCTTTTGAGGCTCTGTTTAAAGAGTATCAACTCAAAATCTTAAATCTTTGTTATGCAATGTTGCATAATAGACAAGAGGCTGAGGATATGACACAAGAGGTCTTTTTGGAAGTCTATCGAAGTATTGATAAATTTCAAAATAAGTGTAAGTTATCTACTTGGATTTATAGAATAGCAATCAATAAAAGCCTAAATCAAGTCAAAAGAAATAAGATTAGACGTTTTTTTTCAATGGATAACGATTCGGTTTTGAAGGTTGATAGTTTTGAACAATCGGATTGGGGTCTTAAAGAAAAGCAATATAATAACTATCTTCATCAGGCTATTGAAAAACTACCTAAAAAACAAAAACAAGCATTCATTCTTTTCTCCTATGATGAGCTCCCACAAAAGGAAATAGCAGAGATAATGAATTGTTCTCTCTCTTCGGTAGAAGTCCTTGTGTTTAGAGCAAGAAAAACAATTAAGAGTTATATGGAAACGATAGACAAAGAAATTTTTAAATAAAGAAAGATTATGAAAATTGAAAAATTGATAGAAAAAGATAAACAAAAACAAATAAATCCTTTTGCTTTCACTCGTTTAGAAGCGAGATTAAAGGAGGAAACTAAAATAAAAAAATCAGTTTTGGAATATAGCCTGCAATTAATTGGTCTTTTGTTAGTCTTTGCGTTTTCTATTAATATTTTTTCTCAAATAAGTTTGAATGAAGAATCTGTAATAAAACAAACTTCGTTTGAACAATTTGCAGAGGAGAATTATTTTGATATTTTATTAAACTATTATCCTACAATTCTTTTTGAATAAATTATGAATAAGAAAGTTTTGATAATTGAAATAGTTATTCTTGTTGTTTTGACAACAATAAATTTCTTTTTGTTCTTTAATAAAAATCAAGAAAAACAATGTAATACAGATAATTGTGTGAATGCTGAATGTTATCTTTCGCATGAAATTTCTTTAAATGAAGAACAAAAACTGCAATATGAAAAGATAAAAGCAAAATATCAACAACAAGCAATTTTGATTGCTGATAGTTTGCACATAAGTCAAGAATATCTTATGCGTAATCTTATGAATGAAAATCAAGATACTCTGAAAATAAAAGAAATTGAAAGTGTTATCTCTCGTTGTCAAGCAGAATTATTGCATATTTCGGTAAATCAATACAATGATATTAAGTCTATTTTAACTCCTTCGCAAATTCCTGCCTTAGATAAGTTGTTTTCAAGAATTTTTATTTGTCGTCCTACTTGTAATCACCGAAAAGAGGACGCGGGAACTCACCCTCATATCAATTAATGAAGTTTTTTTATCAAGAAAGAAGGTTCTAAATTCATTATAACTCCAACTGAGAAAGAGAAAAAGCCATCTCTTTCAACTCTTTCGCTATATCCTTCATTTATTATGTTGCCTGTGATTTTGTTTTGCTTCCATAATTGACAATAAAATGTTGCATTGCATTTTTTAGAGATATGATAGTCATAATCAATCTTTGCATAGAATTGATTGGCTCTGTCAAAAACTAAACCAGGAGTGTTGTTTGAGAAATTACAAAAGTGCTGACTGCCAAGAATTGATACAAATCCTTCGCTGTCATAGTAAGCAAGTTTTAGATTTACTTTCTTGAATTTAGTACCTATGTAATAAAATTGAGCAAAACCATCTTTAAACGGCATAATATTGCCTGTAAGTTGTTTGTATTTTAAATAATCTCCCCCGAAATAAAGGAATAGATTTTTGTTAAAGGCTATATCACTTTTTAATCCAAAGGAAAGATTTACCCAAGAGTGAACTTTTACATCTGTGTGATTGTTTTCTCCGCCTAAGTGTTGCACAATTGCGTTGATAGGTAGGGTTAATGCAAATTTTTCCTTAGATATGATTTTTGTTTTCGTTGCAAGCCCTAAACAAAAAGTTTCGTTGTGATCGTCATTGTTGAAGATAAATGTCTGCCAATTTAGCCATAAATCTCCTTTAAAGCGTTTTGTGTTTACTTTTAATTGCAATCCCATTTCAGGATCACCACTAAATGTGTTTTCTATATTATATAAAGGCTCAGATAATGAATGACAATTTCTGTAATCAATATTACCAAAACTAAAACTAACACTTCTGCTTATGTGCCATACTGCCCTGAAAAAAGGTAGGGCATGTACTCCGTTTTGATATTGGCTCGCTCGCCAAGAAGGTAGATTGCTATAAACAATATTAGGATATTTATTTGCACCCCAATAATGTAAAAGACTAATTCCTCCTTCTATAAAAATATTCTCATTTAAATTATAAGAAAGGGTAGGAGTGAAACGAAAACCTGGTAGTGTGTAGCCTGAAACTCTCACACCTTTGTATTCGTTGTTTACAAAGAAATTGTAATTATAAATATTAAATCTTAATTCGTTTGGAGATAATTGTCCGAAACTAACCTTGCTTATTAGAAGAACTATCGCAAGAAAAAAAAATCTTCTTTTCATTGTTAGTTAGATGAGGCAGTTACTTTTTTCTTCTTCTTTTTGAAAACTTTAAACACTTTCTTGAAAAAACTTTCTTTGTTTTTCTTTTCTACTTTCTTTTCCTTTTTAGCTTCTTTTTTTGCTTTTTCCTCAGCTTTCTTTGCTTCGGCTTTTGCTTTTTCAGTTTCCGCTTCTTGTTTCATCGCTTCTGATTCATACCAATCTGTTGCAGTGAAATCATCTGCCAAAATAACTATATTAGGTTCGGTTAAAGGTTTTTCAATCTCTATTGATTTTAAAATTTCTTTCATTAAAGCATTTGCTTCTGGATTATCCTCGCTGTAAAACTCTATTGTGTAAGTATATCCTTCATCAACCAATCCGTAAATTCCTCCAATAGAAGCCTCAGTTAAGTGAGTATTTGTAAAAGATAATAATTTTGCTTTCTTGTTGTTGAACTTTACTTCTTTAACTTGATCAATCAACATATATTTAAAGCCTTCTTTTTCACTTCTCTTTGATGCAATAGAGGTAATTCTTGTAACAGGTTCAATAACTCTCTTTGTGCAATTGATTTCAATGAACTTTATGCCATTTTCTTCTTTTGCTCTAACTCCAAAATCGCCTAATTTTTTTCCAGTCTTTGAAGCAATCCAACCATTTGGAATACCAAAAGTCACGTTTTCTTCTGTTATCTTATTCAACTCCGTCTTTTGAGCATTAATTTCAAGTGTGCAAAACATCAAAAGACATAAAAAAACAATCAAATTCTTATTCATAATTCTATTAAATTAGCTTTTAAAGTGCAAAAATAATGAAAATATTTGTAATTTTGCCATTTGAAACAATTAAAATACTAAAATAATGGGAAGAGCCTTTGAATATCGTAAAGCACGTAAATTAAAACGTTGGGGAAATATGGCGAGAGTATTCACTCGTCTTGGAAAAGAAATAGAAATGGCAGTAAAAGCAGGAGGAGCCGACCCAGCAGCAAACTCACGTCTTAGATTGTTGATACAAACTGCTAGAACAGAGAATATGCCGAAAGAAAACGTAGAGAGAGCAATCAAACGAGCAATTTCAAAAGATACGGCAGATTATAAAGAGGTGGTTTACGAAGGATATGCAGCACACGGAGTAGCAGTAGTAGTAGAAACTGCAACAGATAACCCTACAAGAACAGTAGCAAACGTAAGAGCTGCCTTCAATCGTTGCAACGGATCGCTCGGAACAAGCGGAATGACCGATTTTTTGTTTGAAAGAAAATGTAATTTCAAAGTAGCAATGAAAGAAGGTCTTGATATGGAAGAATTAGAACTTGAACTAATTGATTATGGAGTAGATGAGTGCTTTGCAGATGAAGATGAAATATTTATATATGCAGACTTTGCATCATTTGGCCCAATACAAAAATATTTAGAAGAAAATTCTTTTGAAATTAAAACCTTTAAATTTGAACGTATTCCAAACGACCTAAAAGAATTAAACGAAGAACAACAACAAGAGGTTGAAAAACTAATATCAAAATTAGAAGAAGACGATGATGTTGTCAATGTTTTTCATAATATGAAATAAACCATCTGAGCACAAAATAAAAAAAAGAAAGTTTGTTTTGCGACAAACTTTCTTTTTTTTATTTTAATTTTTTCAATTTACAAGTCACTATTTTCAGAAAAGCGTTAATTGAGGAGGCGTATTTTCATCTAAATTCACTATATTTTCCCAATCTTTTTCGGAATTATTAAACAAGATATAGAAATCAACATAATACATCAGTGTAATTCTCATCATTGTAGTTAGTCCTGAGAAACTCCAATGTCGCTCCAATCGTTTTTGCATTATCATTAATAGCAAATTTGCAATTAATGTAACCCAAATTTGAATTTTAATAGCATTAGCACTTTCTCCATAGAAATATTTCAATGAAAAATTCTGTTTGATTTGCTTGAAAAGCAGTTTAATTTCTCATAGTCAATGTAGGCTCTATCCATGGCAATAATATCCCCTTTGTTCAAAATAAAGCATTACAATCAAGTGAATCCACGCATTAAAGTGTTTCATATAGTGTTCTCCACACAAATCTTGGCTGATTTGAAGAATTTTTGACTTGTCAAGCAATTTTATTACTTGAGAATATAGCGGCTGTCCGATAAAATGTGTATTTTGTCCATGGTTAAACTTTTAGTGTAGTAACTCAAAGATAACCTAAAAGGGCTGATTCCATTGCAGAATTCAGCCCTAATTTTATCTGTCAAAAAAAAGTTTTATCGGATACCAATAAAAAGAAATAAACGAGAAAGGCGATAAATACGGCAGACTCGCTAAGAGGTTTAAAAATAAAAGTTATATTTACGAAAAAATATCAGATTTTTTAAGTTCTTACGATTATAAGGCAAAGGGTTTAATTTTTGCAACAGCTCAAAATTTGCTAAACGAAATGCAAACAAATTATAATTGGAGCGAAAATACTACAATAAGTTATCTTTCTGTATTAAGAAATTCTTACCAATTTGGCATAGATAATAAGTATTGCGTAGAAAATCCTTTTGCAAAAGTAAAACCAGGCGGACAAAAGAGAAAAAGAAGAGCTGTAAGTAATGAAGAATGGGATTTGATTTTGCAAGAACTATACAATAATAATTATCATTTCTTTATTTTCTGTAAAATCGTGCTGCACTTAATTCGTCCCGCTGAATTGGAGCGAATCCAAAAGAAACATATCAATCTTGAAAATATGTCAATCCTTGTTACTGATGAAATTTCTAAAACGTCAAAGGAAAGAATTATCTTTTTACAAAAATCATTTTACGAAGAATTTAAATGTTACTTAGAAAAAATAGATTTCAATAATTTAAGTAATGATAGTTTTTTGTTTGGTAAAAAATTTTAGCCGTCTGTTTTAGATGCTATTGCAGATGTAAGAGTTTCGGGAGAATGGCGAAAGGTTTGCGAAAAATTAAATTTGCCGAAAGATTGCGAATTGTACGGATTAAGACACAAAGGTATTACAGATATGGCAAATGCAGGAATACCGCTAAATGTAATTAGATTGCAAGCAGGACACAACCAAACAGCAATGACTGCACATTATGCAAATCACTACAACGAGCAGGCAATAGAATTTTTGCAAAACGCATAAGAAAATAAATAAAAGAGTGCGAAAATCACTCTTTTATTTATTTTCTTAAAAAAAAGAACCAAAAGGAAAATTCCAGCTAAAACAAAAGTTCTATTGCAAATATCAAAGAACCTATCTTTTCGGCTTCTTCTTTCTTTGTTTTTTCTTTCTCAACTGTTGTAATTATTGTATCTCTTACAATGATTGGTTTTGTTTCTACTTTGAGTTGTACAACAGTGTCGTGTATGTATGTTTCAACTCTTAAAGTGTCGGTTTCAAAGCAAAAAGGAAATAAAAACCGAAAGAGGAATAAGAAAAAGTAAATCCTATTGTTTTTAATTTATGAAATTATCAATTACATATAAAGAAATAGAAAATAAGGTAAAAGATTTAGCAAAGATTAGTTTGTCTTTGAGCAAAGAGAGTGCGAATACATTAAAGATAAAGTACTCTTCGGGAGTTGTTCTTTTACCTAATGTGGA
>JAFYSZ010000013.1 GCA_017559135.1 Bacteroidales bacterium
AAATTCGCTATCCTGCAAGAAAATCTTCTTTGCAGCTCTGCTTTCAGGGTTCATATTTTCCAATCCATCTGCCATAGTTTCCAAAAGGTCGAAATCGCCATAATCTTCCAAACCTTCAAGACTCTCTTTCAGACGTTCAGCAGGATTGTCTATTTTCTTTATCTCTTCCAAATAAGCACTCTCAGCAGTTGTAACAACGCTGGCAGCCTGAGCTTGTGGCTTCAATTCTTCTGACATATTTATATCTGAATTTACTGGGTTCAACATCATTAATTATTCTCCAACTCTGCAAGAAGAGCCTGCAATGCAACAACAAGGTGTTTTCTGCTTTCTTCGTCCTCAAAAGCACGTCTAAGAACCTTATTCTTTATCAACTGTTGCTCAATGGTTTTGTATGAATCCATAGCAGCTTTCTGTTGACCTAAATAAGCACTCTGCTTAATAAGTTCCTTGTCATCAAAGTCCTTAATCGCATTGAATTTGAAGTTTTCCTTTACAGGACGACCTTCCAAATCAAGCATTTGTACATTACGCTTTTCTGGTTGGTAACGTTCAAAGACATCTTCCATCGTCTCAGGCTGAAAAACTTCACCCGGCTTGATTGGAGCCATGTCAGTAAACTGATCTACGTAGAGGGTCTTGTTCTGAGGAAATTCAATAATCCCATCTACTGCCTCGGCATCGAGGACTTTAGAAATTACTGTTTTCTTTGCCATATTTGTTAATATTTTAAGTGATTATTCGAGATGTAAGATTTCCCATTTTAATTCATCTTTCTCGTCTATTGTAAGAGTCACATTATCGCCTTCCTTCAACTCTCCAGAGATTATCATCTTTGATAATGGGCGGCGAATATCCTTACGGAGAATACCAAGAATCGGTCTTGCACCGTATTGAGCATTAAATCCACTCATTGCAATTTTGTGAACTGCTTGGTCATCAACTGTGAGAGTAATATTCTGCTCTTTGAGAGTCTTTAACAATCCTTTCAAATGAATATTGAAAATCATTGTTACAATCTTTTCATTGATAGGAGCGAATGGCACAATCTCGGTTAAGCGAGCCAAGAACTCTGGACGGAAATGACCTTGCATCACCTCAAGCATATCATTGTGCGTAGGAACTATATTCTTTCCGAACTGGTCAAATACATATTGACTACCAATGTTGGAGGTGAAAATAATCAATGCATTAGAGAAGTCACCAACACGACCTAATCTGTCATGCAACTTGCCTTCATCAAGAATTTGCAAGAATAAGTCAAATACTGAGCGATGAGCTTTTTCTATTTCATCGAAGAGTACGATAGAATAAGGCTTCTGACGAATTTGATTTACCAACAAACCTCCTTCTTCATAGCCTACATATCCCGGAGGAGCACCATAAAGTAGGGCAACCGAATGTTCCTCTTTATATTCCGACATGTCGAATCGCAGAATTGCTGTATCATCTTGGAACAGGAATTCCGCCAATGATTTTGCAAGCTCAGTCTTACCAGTACCAGTCGGACCTAGGAAGAAGAAACTGCCTATTGGCTGACCTTTCTTGTTCAATCCAGAACGTGATTCATAGATAGAATCAAGAACAGCTTTAATTGCATAGTCTTGACCTACTACACGTTTTCTAAGGATGTCCTCTGCATTGACAAGTCTATCTCTTTCTGCCGCTTGAACATTTCCTAATGGAATACCTGTTTTTTGTGAAACCACCTCAATCAAGTGTTCTACGCATACAATATCTTTCTTGTCATCGGGATTCAAGTCATTCTTGATTTTCAATAATGCCATTGTACGGTCAATCAAGTCTATTGCAGAATCCGGCAAATGCTTTTCACTAAAATATCTCTTGGCTAATCTGATAGAATTGATAGTAAAATCCTCGGATACTTTGAGATTATGGAATGTCTCAAATGATTTTACAACTGTTTGAAGTATGGTCTCTGTTGCATCAACAGAAGGCTCTTCAATAATAATGCGTTCAAACTTACCGATTATTTCCTTATCTATTTCTATGTTCTTTGTAAAACCTTCAATAGAAGATGTACAAATACATAATAGACCATGGTTCAATGAAGCCTTCAAAAGATTGATAGTGCCATTAAGCGTACCTTGCTTATCCATCAGTTTATCGAACGACTCTATAACAAGAATGGCATTGTCCATATCGGACAATTCATCCAAAATCTTTTTCATTCGACCTTCAATCTCACTCTTGTATGAAACACCAATAGATAAAGCTATAGTGTCAAGCTCATAAACTTGAGCATTCTGTAAATAGGTAGGAACTTTGCCATTTGCTATGGCTTGCACAAACGCATTGACCAATGCCGTTTTACCTACACCCGATTCTCCTGTTATAAGAATGTTGGATTTAGTCTTACGCCCAAGGATTCCGTATATTTCTCCAAGTTCATCTTCAAAACCTATTGATTCAGATAATTTCCCATCTGCTTGCTGTTGATTCTTCAATATACAATAAGCTTTTATACTCTTAGTCCCTGAACTTTTTGAATTCTTTTTTGTTTCATTATTAGATGCAGGTGTAATGCTAGCATTTTCTGAACCACAGGCTGCAACAATACTTTCTTTTTGAAGAGGAAGTGTTTTAAGCTGTTCAAAGGTAAAACCAACACCAGGAGTTACGACAGCAATAAGCAATGAAATGGGATCTATGAATTCCTTCTTAGAGGCAGCACGAATACTGTCTGCTTCACTGACTACCGCTTTTGTCAATGCGGAGAAACTTTTCATCTGAGAAGAATCTGTATTCTTCTTAGACATCTTAATTCGCACATCTGCCCACTCTAAAATATAGTAATAGTCAGCATTCAAAGTTTTTTCAATGAATGAAACCAAACCAATATCTTTGTGTAGAAGTGCTTTTAGAATATGTGCAGGCTCAATAGCGGCATTCATATTCTCTTTCGTATAGGCTTCAGCTATTTGAAAGACTTCGATTGCACTTTCATCAAATCTATCTAACATCTTATTTACTTTGTTTTATTAGTCATTCTAGTCAGGAGCCACCATTTGCGGAGGTTCATTATCTTCATTATTTTTTTGCTCATTACGCTTATTATTTTTTCGCTTTTTACGAATTTCCTTAACCTCTACAGTCGTACTTGTATTTTCTCCTTCTATCTCTTTCTTTGTGAAAATAATTTCAAATGGGAAATCAATATACGGGCACTCATCTTCTTTCACTCTAACCGAAAAATTAACACATCCCTCTTTCATACCAAAAATTTTCAATGGGTAACGATTTGTATTAATTGCTTGCCCTTCTATTATATTGTCTGGATAATTACAATTTACAATCCTCACATCTTTATAATAGTTTCTTTCATTATTTTTTGAACTACTTACCTCAAATTCTAATGAAATAGTATCATCTATTGATGATAAAGTAAAATTTGTTTGAGACATCTTTACGTCATAATGTTTTACATACCATTGCTCAATAGAAACTTTATGAGGAATCGATTCTAATCCTTCATATTTTATAGAATAATAGTAATCACGATTAGTCGGTTCATCTGTCAAATCCTTTGAAATTGACAATTTACATTTATACTCCAAAACTGTTACTTCTATAGTCGGAGCACTTTTGCGAGATTCTAGTTGCAGTTTACAATCGTCAGAATGACTTACGATTGTAGCAGTACTATGATCAATATAAGTAGGCATAAACACTTTAACTTTCGTCTCAAAAGACTTATGTTCAAAACCTATTTTTTCATCTTCATTAAGTGCAAACTTAAATTTTTCTTTATCGTCCACAGTCAATATGCCGACTTTTCGATCTATTTCAACTAATGCAATATTATCATATAAATTATGTACCCTATCAAACTGCGGAGGTAAAAACTCCTTTCCATCTAAATATAATCCACTTTTATTTCCTTCTTTCCATAAAGAAAATCTGCTTGAATCAATAGGCTTATTTTCTTGTTTATGTAGAAATTCATATCGATCCTGCCCTTTTAATTCCCAGTAAAGAGGACGCATAAAATTATCAAAAACAAATGTAGCATTTTTTGCTCTTAACTTATATCCTTCTCTGCATGGAATAGTATCTATTACTTTTTTTTCACTAACAACAAAGGATTCTTTTCTTAAAGATCCATCAATTGATATTTGTTTCAATTCATAGTCATTGGAAGTAATAATATAGAATTTTTTCTTTACAACAACAATTGCTGTATCATTACGAAAAGATGACATAAAAGTTATATCTTCTTTATTAATTTTAGGTAAAGCATTTTTTTCTCCATTTACACCTATATAATCATAAAACACACCATCCTGTTTTCTTCCATCATTAAAATAACGTTTTACGCAAGCTCGGCCATCAAAAAAAGGATAAGCTTTTGCATATGGTCCCGCAACTTCTTTACCATTCCCATTCAGAAAATAATATAAATTATTTTTCTTTACTAATAATAATCCATTGTAAAAACGACTATTATCGAAACACAATAAGATTCCTCGATTCTTCAATTCTGTAACATGTCCATTTGCGTTTATTATACCATAAAATTCACCTTCTTTAAACAATAACGCATAATCCTCATAAAAAGGTGTAATGCTATCATATTCTATAGGTACAACGCGTTTCCCTTCTCTGTTAATAAATCCATACTTACCATTCAAAGAAACCTTAATCAACTTATCGTCTACTATCTCTATTTGGTCGTATTGAGGTTTTACTACCCATTTTGCTATCTGTGCATGCATTGATGAATCAATACAAATACATAGGAATAAAAATAAAAGTCTTTTCTTTTTCATATTCTCTATTTTGTTATTTTCTTCTAATTTCTCTTTTGTTTTAAATTTTCAAGCGTTTCATCTATCTTCCTTGCAAAAACATTATCATGATGTTTTATTGCTTCATTTCTACTTTTTATTAGTAACCAATTAGCATACGCAGTATCCCTTTTTACCACATCTTGATTATTATAATATTGAGCGAGAAGTACCATCATTTTGTAATCAGTAGAATCCGTCATACATACAATTTCTTTTATCAAAGAAAAAGCTTTTTCATTTTTAGATTTATCAACTAATTTTATTAAATTTTTATGTTTAGTAGTTTCTAAGCCTAAAGTTATCTTTCGTTTTGTAGACTGAGTTTTTTCACCTCTAATAGCATATGTATTTGCAACTTCACGCATAGCAGGAAGATATTTTTCCTCCGACAAAGCTAACAATCCATTAAAGCCCTCTATTGCCTCTTCCTTAGTAGTTGGAGTATCAAGCATTTTTAAATATTTATTATACTTCTTTTCTCTTATAGAATTTTTTTCTTTTTCGAAAAAACACCATATAGCAACGCCCAATATTGCAACAATTATTGCAAAAAAAACACTCTTCTTAATATTTATATTTCCATACCAATATTCAGGAAATACAAAAGAATCAATAGCTGCCCTAAATTGTGCCGAAGTAGTATAACGATTCGTTTGTCCTTTTTCAGTAGCTTTTGACACAACCCTTCTTATTTGATAAGATTTTATATTTTTTAGTGGTAAAGACTTGTGTAATTGAGACTGCATCACATCATAAGAATTACCATAAAATGGTAATTTACCTGTCACGAGTTGATAATATAAAATACCGACTGCATACACATCAGTAGAAAAATTCTGCTCTTTAACAGATCCGAGTACAAGTTCAGGTGCAGCATATTCTACTTTACCTACAAATTGCCCAGAAGAAGTCAACCCTTTATCTGCTGTATTTAAATGTTGCATTTGTTTAGCAACTCCAAAATCAATTAATTTGATCTTACCTTCAGTAGTAATCATAATATTACTTGGATCTATATCTCTATGAATAAAACCCTTATCATGCAACGACATAATCGCAGATAATATCTTCGTTACAATTATTGTTGATTGCCCTTCCTTATCCTTAACATAATTATTATACATTTCTGAAATTTTAGGGCTTAATTCTCCATTTTTTAGTTTTATTTTACCATCTATAAAATTTGATAATGTTATTCCATCAAGATATTCACTTATAACATAATAATTTACTACACTCCCTCTATAATCATCTATTTCAACAACTTCAATAAAACTATGCATAAAGACTATATTTTCATGCTTTATTTTTATTGAAGCTTCTCTACGCGCTCGTTCTATAACATCTTCTGGCAAATCTTCATACAACACTTTAATTGCAACTTTATAAGTACTCCCATTGACATTAATCATATCACCCATATACACACGTCCCATCCCTCCTTCGCCCAATGGTTCTGTGTTCAAATCAAATTCATATCGCACACCTTTTCTTTTTTCCTCTTCTCCTTCTAATTTTATTATTCTCATTATTATTTTAATTTATTTTTATTACACATTTTACAAACATCTCAATACTAATGATTTACAGAAACAACTATGTATTTTTCAATACTTTTAATATAAAGTACATAATCACAATCATCTTTTATAACAAAAATAAGTTTTATATTACCTAATGGCGTTACTTCCCGTGTAAAAGGAACCTCTGATTTTACCATATCCTCATATGTTATGACCGAGCATATTTTAGATTTATTTTTCCATCTCTTTTTAAATTTTATATTTTCTAAATGCGATTTAGTAATAAAAATAGGAGAAGTAATATCTTTTAATTTGATTTCAAAACATACCGTATCACCTATTTTCATTTGTGAAGTAACGTCTTTCCCTAATAATAAATATTCATCATGAGGCGTAAGATTTACAAAAGAGACTTTCTTATCATTTAAAAAGGCATCCCCTATTTCCATAGGTTTATCATACAATTCTTTATATTTATCATTTAATATTTTTTTATACAAAATTATTTCATCTAAAGGTATTTTACGAATACCTCCATCTTCATATTCAAAAATTAATTCTTTTCCCAAAGTCCGTGAAGATATAAAGCCTAATAATTCTGTATTTTCTCCTTTAATATTAATTTTATCTAACAATTGAATCTGCGACCACAGATCCATATTTTCACACAATTTTTCTGTTTTAATTTGTTTTATCTGAGAAAAATTAAATGTAATTACCTCCCCTTTATCTGTGAATATTTTTAGGCTACGTTCAGGTATCTGTTCAATAATATTTCCTACAATTTTTGAATTATCATGAAGAATTAATACATCTTTCATACCTGATAATAAATTTATAGGTTTTTTACATTTAACTATACTATGTATTTCATCCCATTTACATGTATGTTGATTATCATCTAAATTAAGAAACTTAATAAAAGCCCCCTTTTCCAATATGTACACATTCTCATATCTACTATTTTCAAAACATAAAGTTGAAAACTCCAATTGTTTTACATTCTTACTTGTCAAAAGTTTATCATTATTCTTCAAATACTCTTTCCATTTATCCGATAATGAATCTATTACTACATTTTTAATAAAACTATTTTTTAAAGAATCACTATCAACAATAACTGTTGAATTTTTTGATTGAATCAAAATGTAATCACCTGGCTTCTGCTCTATAATGTAGCCTTCAATAACAGTTCCATTTTTCAAGTGTATTTGTTCTATAATTTGAGCAAATACATTTGAAAAAGATGTTACAACAAAAAACAATAGGAAAATAATAAATTTAAAAACATTCATTTATTAAAAATTTAATAAATAACAGAAAAATAAACGCAATTTCACACAAAAATAAAAAAACAATATTTCTAAATACAAAATTTGTATTTAACTATTTTTTTGATTGAACTTTATTTAATAATTCTCGTATATAAATTGCCTTAATTCCATAATTAAACCCCTGGGTTTTAGTGACTCCCGAATTTAGCACACCAATTAATCGACCTTTAGAATTAAATATTGGAGAACCACTCGCACCACTATATGCAGGTGCATTAAAACCAAAAGAATATTCACTACATTCTTGAGTGATACTACCTTCATTTGCTATACTTCTAATACCCTTTGAAGTTTTCAAATCCTGCAAACTCAAACCAAACGGAAACCCTATAGTATAAATATGAGAACCTACTTTGATTTCTGAATCATCATCCACAGCTTGATCAATATTTACAATACTATAATTATCATACGGAATTTTTTTTGTTTCTAATTGCAATATTGCAACATCTTTTTCAATATCGTTATGTCCTATCAATTCGCGACATTGATGCAAATTATCTTCACTAAAGTACACACCATTAGGTAGCATTCCAATATAAGACATAACTCCTTCTACTTTTATTTGAGAAACAAAGGCGTTTAAAATAGGGTGTTCTTCTGCATGTTGAGACAGAATCATTTTATATTTATCAGAAATCTTAGATGCATCTTTACTATAAAGCCAAGGACGTATGATGTGTAAATTAGTTACTATTTTACCGTCATTAGACACAAAAAATCCAGTACCAGTAAACTGTTTCATATTGTCACCCGATGATTTATCAACAATCTTTAAATTATCATCTTCAAGAACGACATCTGTCGGAAAGTTCAATTTTTTTAAATCTAAATTACCAGCAGAAACATTATAGTAATAAGAGCCAAATAATAATACTACCGAATTCTTATACTTTACATATATATCTTCATCTGAATTTCTATAAAAATTATCATACAGCTTTATAATAGCATATAACAATAAACAAAAAAATAGAATAGCAAAAATAACAAATACAATCTTCTTATAATTGATAAGGCCTCTCTCTCCGTATGGATTAGGAACATGAATTCCTGCACAAAGAATTTTATCCCCCCTTTTAAGTTTTATATCTTGATTAGATGGTATTTTTTTCCCATTAATTGTTGTTCCATTCTTACTATGATCTTGTATATACCATTTCTTATCATTTTTTTTTGTCAAAGTTGCATGAAATCTACTTACAAGGTCCCCTTGTATTTGATATTTATTTCTAAAATTTGTCCCTATACCATGCACATCTCTAACCTTAGAAATATCAAATATTGGAAAAACTGGTACACTTTTCCAATCAAGAACTTGATCTGCTAAACGAATAACATCCCCTCTTTTAATAGAAACTTCTTTATTAGGCTGTAATCTTCGCTCATTTAAATAAGTCCCATTTTTACTTCCTTTATCCGTTAATAAAATTTCACCATTATCTAAAAATAATAATTCTGCATGATAATCGCTAACAAATTGACTATTTAATTTTATATGAACATTATGACCTCTACCTATTACAATTAATTTCATAAGAATTATTTTTCATGTTAATATATCGGATTATAGATTTCTTCTTTTGACCTTTCAGCCGAAATAGTATCTTCATTTTCTTTATTTTTTGGTTTGTCAACCAAAATAGTATCTTCCTTTTGTTTTTTTTCTTTGATAATTGAAATAGTATCATACACCACAATTGTATCTACATTATATACATTATCTTTAGAAATATGGTTAAATTCAGAAGAGGTATCATATTTCATAACATCAATAGTTTTTTTATTATGAAGATAACTAACAATTACATATATTAAACCTATTAGAACAAAACAAATAAACACCACTGATACTATTTTTAAAATATTACTTTTATTTTTAGGAACTAACGACCAATCTAAATCACATATATGTGCAAATGAAACAACATCTTTACGAGAAATAGGTATTTCAACATTTGAAGACATTTTAACTCCATTTACATAAGTTCCATTACGACTTTGATCTATTAAATAAATTTTACCATTAGACTCAACTCTTATAGTCGCATGCAATCTACTTATCACATCTGTATTATCATGAATCACAATATCGCACTCTTTGTTACGACCTATAGTGTATATATTTTTTTTTATTCTCTTCACTTTTATTTATTCTTTTAGCAAATTCACTACATTTTTTTGTTTCATCAAGCGTAGAACTTCTTTCTAATTACAAATTTTTAAGAAGTTTTTTATTTATTAACTACAAATATAAAAAATACTCAATAAAATACCAATAATAAGCAATATTGATAATATAACTATTATTACCTTCCATCCCTTATTCATTTTCTCTTTTAATATTGAATTATTATTCATATCCAAAATAGCAGCAGTTAAATTATCATATTCACTTCCACTATTTCTACCTATACCTTCAACGACATTTGCTGTTTTTACAAGAATATTATCAAGAGAATCTCTTTCAGATACACTTCTAATAAAATCCTCTTCTGGCATTGCACCCCAAAATCCATCCGTACACAATATAAACCTATCACCTTTCAGATATGGACGTTCAAAAATCTCTACATCTACTTTATTATCTATTCCAAGAGCTTTCAAAATTACATTAGACTGAGATGATAATCTTGCTTGCTCTTCGGAAATAACCTTTTTTTTAACCATCTCAAATACTAAAGAATGATCAAATGTTCTAAAGATCTTTTTACCTTCTCGCAATTGATACACCCTACTATCTCCAACATATGCTATGAATGCAGAAAATTCGGTAAACAACAACGCTGTCACAGTAGTTCCCATGCCATGAAGTTCTGGATTTTGTAATCCTTTTTCAATAATAACCTTATTCGCATTTTTTATAGCATTTACTAGACACGATGAAGGATTACTTTGTTCTCCTGCTAATTCAATGGTTTCAATAATTGTTCTGACCGCAAGTTGTGAAGCTGTACTTCCTCCTCGCATTCCCCCCATTCCGTCACACACAACAACAAGATAGCCTAATGCAGTATCTTTAATACCAGCTGAATCTTGATTTTCTTTTCGACCACCTATCCTTGACTCAACAAAACCTAAAGTATCTCCTTTATAATCTATAGGTATAATCATAATTATATTGTAAATAAAATCATTACAAGAATTAAAAATATTACAAGAACTCCAAATATAAAGATCCAATTAATTAAAATCCAATCTCTTAATATTTTTTTTTCACTACTTTCAATAGCATCTAAAATAGCATTTTTAAATTCTAAAGCTGTTTTATAACGTTTAGAAGGCATTTTTTCTGTCGCTTTCAAAATCACATTAAAAATACTTCTCGGTATTCGCTTATCATATGGAAGTTTCATCTTTATTTGACGATACAATACATCTGCCTCTATATCTGTTTTAAAAGGATTCTTACCTGTTAACAATTCATAATACGTAACACCTAAAGCATAAATATCTGTTTGTGGACATATTTGCAAGTCATCATTATTACGCAAAATTTGCTCAGGTGCTGCATATTGAGGTGTACCAACAAACCCGCAAGAGGAATATTTATTACCTCCATTCAAACGAGCAATACCTAAATCCATAAGTTTAATAACTGATCCATTTTCAATCATTATGTTAGATGGTTTAACGTCACGATGAACAACTCCTCTTTCATGTAGATATTGTAATGCATCTAAAACTTTACATAATTCAGTAGATATTTTTTCTATTTTATCTTTATGATTTAAATTGTTTAATTGTTCTCTTACGTGAACATCTAACGTTATTCCAGAAACATATTCACTTAAAATGAATATTGGACCTTGATCAGGTAACACTTCACATAAGCCTATCATTTGAACTAAATTTGGATGACAAAATGAAAGAGAGGCTTCTTGTTTAGCTCTATCTCTAACTATTTTGTTATTTGCGTAAACATCCTTCACTCGCTTTACGGCAATTCTCAGATTTGTATTACAATTAAAACCTAAATACACAGTACCCATTGCACCTTTTCCTATTGGGATACTATTAGAATCATAACAATACCATACATTATTTAAGTTTAAGTAAATCCAAGAATCACCATTTTTTTTAAAAACTTGCTGACTATGATTACACATACACCTCTACAAAATATTATAATTTTTAATACTTTGATTTTAATTGTAGCATTATATATAGCATCGTTTTAAATAAATACTGTTCCTTCAGATTTTACACAAGGCTTTTTTTCAGTACGATTATCAAATCCTACAGTTCCTTCATCTAGGGGAGTAGCGTTATCTTCATGATATCCCAACGTTCCTCTGTTAAATATAGGAGGTTTATAAGGATTCTCGTTAATTCCTAAGGAAGTACAATTATTAACATTTATTGGTATAAAATTATCACAAGTACCTATACCTATTTGCTTTGAATCAATTAAAATAAGATACAAATCATAGTGTTCACCAATAGTAACAATATCTCCATTAAAACATTCTCTTTGATCAAATCCAAGACTTTCTCCATTAATCATTGTTCCGCATGTAGAACGACTATCACAAATTGATGCTATTATTTTTTCTGGATTTTTCATTTTACGAACAACTAATACAGCATGCTGTTCTGAAACAGTAGCTTCCTTTAAACAAATATCACTATTGACTGAACGCCCAATACAATTAGCCCCCAATCTCAATGGCCAAAACTCTCCCAAAACAGATCTTGAAATTGAATACAAGAAACCAACAATTGGTTTTTGTTCATTCATATTACCATTCATTCGACCAACTCCAAATGATAAATTGTCACACACACTACTTTGATATTTATCATTATGCCTTACAAAAGTTGTTTGCTCGTCATAAGTACATTCCATTCCAGGAATAATAGTCTTATTACTACTCATAAATCAAGATATTTAATAATTTCTAATCTTAATATAATTTTTATTTACACTAACACATGCGTACCCTAACAATTCCACATAAACCCCCACTTTTGTTTTTTCCCGATCAAAATAGCACAATTCTCCACTCAATCCTTTCAATGGTCCCCGTATAATCTCTATTTTTTCACCTATTTTTTGTACAGAATGTGAAATTTCCACAGAAGAATTAGCTTTTTCCAACATCAACTTCAACATATCTATTTGTTCAGTTGGTATTTTAGCAACATCTTTTCTTCCTGGATAAGACATAAATTTATACACAAATGAAAACTTTACTATTTCCTTTTCTAATTCTTTATTCACTAAAGCAAAAACAACCATAGGAATGACTACCCTTTCTATCTTTTTCCTACGATCACTCCAGTAATGAAACTCTGTTTGAGTCGGTACAAAATTTTCTATTCCAAGTTCAGTCAACTTTCTAGCGACACTCTTTTCTGTATTTATTTTAACAAGGAGCGCAGCCCAATACTTAGTCTCAGACGACTCATGCGTCTGTAACAACTTGCTGTCACCATTATTACATATAAATGTGTGTGTGGGGGGGGGAAGATAAAGCTCCGCTGCCGCTTGTCCCACAAACAAACGAGCAATCCTCAAAAATTGTAATATCTTTTTTTTGCATTAAACAAAAAAACAGGCCCTAATAATCCACGGGCAAAATCAAATGCAAAGTTACAACTTTTTTTTCTTTCTTAGTCATTTATAAGATAAAAAAAACATTATTGTACAAAAAGTACAAAATATAGTTATGCTTAACAACTAAAAATCTATTATCAAACAACTATATTTTAAGTTTTAAATCTTATACTACTCTCCATTTTGGGATAATAAGTTTTAATATTAATTTAGCTTAAAAAAGTGTCATCTTACATTTACAAATCTACTATTTTATTTCTTGCCTGAATCATGGGGAGTATTATATTGTTTTTATACATAAACTTTAGTTGTGAATTGCTTTCAATTTAGTATCTTTGCATTTGCAAAAACAACTGTTAATTCTTTAAGTAGAGAAGACAGAAGTTGTGAATTGCTTTCAATTTAGTATCTTTGCATTTGCAAAAACAACAGATCAGCACGCATACGGCTTTGGACAGGGTTGTGAATTGCTTTCAATTTAGTATCTTTGCATTTGCAAAAACAACTATGTGAGTTGTTGGTAAACCGAGGAAATCGTTGTGAATTGCTTTCAATTTAGTATCTTTGCATTTGCAAAAACAACTCAGTTTGTAGATACATCACAACAGTATAGTTGTGAATTGCTTTCAATTTAGTATCTTTGCATTTGCAAAAACAACACCCTCGTACAGAAAAACAAATGCAGGTGAGTTGTGAATTGCTTTCAATTTAGTATCTTTGCATTTGCAAAAACAACGAGTAAAATTTTTTTGCGTATATTTTACGGTTGTGAATTGCTTTCAATTTAGTATCTTTGCATTTGCAAAAACAACAGCAAATTGTTTCAAAGCTTGCAAGGTCAAGTTGTGAATTGCTTTCAATTTAGTATCTTTGCATTTGCAAAAACAACTCATCGTATCTTTGCAACGTAAACAAAACAGTTGTGAATTGCTTTCAATTTAGTATCTTTGCATTTGCAAAAACAACTCTAATAGGTCGCTATAAGAGAATAGCAATGTTGTGAATTGCTTTCAATTTAGTATCTTTGCATTTGCAAAAACAACTTGGAATATCGCTTTTTGGTTGATTTTCCTGTTGTGAATTGCTTTCAATTTAGTATCTTTGCATTTGCAAAAACAACAATGCGTAGCAGTTAATTATCATTTATACGTTGTGAATTGCTTTCAATTTAGTATCTTTGCATTTGCAAAAACAACACCTTAGTTCGAATAGTTCTTTACAAATAGTTGTGAATTGCTTTCAATTTAGTATCTTTGCATTTGCAAAAACAACGCAGATGTACACCATCAAAAGGTCGTAATGTTGTGAATTGCTTTCAATTTAGTATCTTTGCATTTGCAAAAACAACTCCTTAATACTTTGGTCTAGTTCTTCTTCTGTTGTGAATTGCTTTCAATTTAGTATCTTTGCATTTGCAAAAACAACAACAGAAATTGAACCCGGATTCCCTGCTGGGTTGTGAATTGCTTTCAATTTAGTATCTTTGCATTTGCAAAAACAACCACAATGGAAAAAGCCATCAACGAAATTTCGTTGTGAATTGCTTTCAATTTAGTATCTTTGCATTTGCAAAAACAACTTTAAATCGTTTGTCGACATCAATGAAATTGTTGTGAATTGCTTTCAATTTAGTATCTTTGCATTTGCAAAAACAACGTTTTCGATTATTATCGTCTATGAATATTGGTTGTGAATTGCTTTCAATTTAGTATCTTTGCATTTGCAAAAACAACGTGATTTGAAACGTTCTGCATTTCCCATTGTTGTGAATTGCTTTCAATTTAGTATCTTTGCATTTGCAAAAACAACTTACAGGAATAGGACGTTCAGCAGTAACCGGTTGTGAATTGCTTTCAATTTAGTATCTTTGCATTTGCAAAAACAACAGAATCTGAGTAAAAGACTCGGATTCTGTTGTTTATATAAAGTAATAGGATTTAAAAATAAGGCTATTATTTATAATAATATAATTATTAATTAAGATTTTTTGGAATTTAAAACAATTCTAATTGTTGTCCTCCTGCTTGTATAGGAGTTTTCTTTCCACAATTATAGATTTCTATTTCTCCAAATTGTTTATCGGTTATGTGAATTATACCAACAGAGCCATACTCTGGTAAAAAACTCTTTACTCTTTTGATGTGAACATCTGCGTTTTCTTTGCTTGCACAATGTCGAACATAGATTGAGAATTGAAACATAGTAAATCCATCTTCTAAAAGACGTTTACGAAACTTTGCATGCTCCTTTTTGTCTTTTTTTGTTTCTGTTGGTAAATCAAAAAGTACCATTACCCACATAATCCTATATTCGCTAAACCGTTGCACTTGTTTATTTAAGTTATTATTGGATAGACAATTTTTCGCAATTCACCACTATAACACTTTTGAAGCGAAGAAGTAGTAGTACTCACCGCAATCATCAAAGGACTTTTCTTTCCAGAAATCACAACATCTAATACAGGAATTTGCAAAACTTCTGCTTTAAGCTCTTTTGTTAATTCTTCACAATCGGGATATTTATCATAGAGTTGCATAACCAAACGATCAACGTATGGACGATAAGGCTCCATTACATCATCTGCCAAACAATAAGCATTATATTTGTTTCTATGATGTATTCCCAAAGTTGTAAGCAAGCCACTTGAAACCAACGCTCTTGCAACTATTGCACGAAGGATTGCATAACCATAATTCAAAAGATTATTAGGCGAAACGCCCTCACGAGAGCGAGTAAAATTCTCAATCAACGGAAAAGCATTTTGCCAATAATAAACCGCAGCCCTTGCTTCAAGGTTTTCACTATCGCCACTCTTTACTTCACTTGCCCATTTTAGCATATTCCTCACCTCAGTTCCTCGCATTTGTCTAAGAACTAAGGCTTGATTTTGAATTTTTGCAGAAATTGTTTGTTGCCAAAGTTGTTTTTTCAAAGGTAATGAGGCTTCTATTTGAAAACGCATTCGCTCGGTTTGTGTGGTGTTGCCAACCAAAGGCAAGTGCATACCAACAGGAAGATGACTTTCGTTGCAAGTAATTACCGCACAATTATTTTCTAACAAGGCTTCTAACACTCCTTGCGTAATTGTTATGCGTTTATTGTCTAAAACTACAACTCCAATATCCTCAATAGGAATTGTCTTTATGGTTTCTGCTCTAAAACTTTCAGGAAGAGAGGAATTAGTTTCAACTTCCGGAAGTTTTATTACCAATTGACTATTCTTCAAAGACAAATAAGCCGGATTAGTAAAACAAAGTGTGCGTTTAATCATAATATTATAAAAGTTTAATATTACCTAATCTATCAACCTGTATAGGAATACAAGTTTCTTTTATCATTTCTCCACTCCATGCACGTTCAGCTTTATTATTTGCACCTAATTCAGTTGTTTTTATAATAGCATTAGCTATAAAATAAGGAACAAAGAAAGCTTGGTTACCACTACTACTAACAAACTTATAAATTCTACTTCTATCAAATGAATATTGTTTTGTTTTTAATTCTTCTTGTATTGGTAAATACACCAAATCATTTGGAGAAATAACAAACAATAATTTAGTTTTACTATCCTTTACATATTTTTTTTCTTTTAATACACTATCCAATTGCTCCTTCCATTTGTTTTTATATTTCTTTTGACAATCTATTACAAGATTTAAAGGAATAGTAACGTAACTTCTTTTAGCATCTAATTCATATATAGCAAAGAATAAATTAGTACCTTTCGCTGCTTCTACAAACTTTTTATTCTTATTTCCTCTATTTCCTACTGCAAATTTATCCGCTTTTTCAAATTTTCTTGCTTTGTAAATAGGTTGATGTGGTTTATTATTATTAAGTTCATAAATATTCTTATTCATTTCTTCTATTCCCTCTGGTGAGAAAGCTTTTTCTAAATTTCCATCATTAGCTTCTAAATGATTTTCAAGAATCTTTCTAATGCCTGAATCAGTTATGCTCTTTATATCTTCTTTCTTACTAACAATATCACCTATTGCTTTTCTTGTTGCAAAATATCTATCATTAGTCTCTTTGGTAAAGTAATATACTTTAACTTTATCGTTTTTGATTTCAGAGTTCCAAATATCTTTGTTATCCTTAAAATGTTTGATTATTGCTTTATTATCTTTACCTAATGCCTTTAATCTATAAACCTCTGCCTTTAACTCTTTATCTACTATTGATTGTGGTTTGTTTAATGCTTCAGAAAGTTTAATATCTTTTATTTCTCGTAAATTCACTTCTCCAAAAACAGTTTCTTTATGCAATGATTTGCGAATTGCCAACAATTCTCCTTTTTCTTGTGGTTTTAATTTGATTTTTCCTGTTTTTTTGTCAATGTACTTAGTTTTATTTGTTGCTTTTGTTAGCACTCTAAGGTTTTGTTTGAAACTTACTACTATATTTCTTAATACTTGTTCAGCATCTTGTGTAAATGTATCCCAAGGTTTATAGAATGCTTTAAACACTTCCTTTTCTTCGCCATTGATTTTAGCTTTTTCTCTTTTTCTTAATTTATATTGTAACTGATAACGATTTGCTTTATTTTCCGACAAAGCAGATTCATTATTTAATAAGTTTACGTGATTACGAGTAGCACAAGCAATAACTATTGCATCCATTGCGTGATGACGATGATCTATTCTTTTCTTTTTAAATCCTTGTTGTAAATCCAATGGCATTGCAGGAATCTTATGCCCTTCTTCATTATAAGTAGTAAATTCTTCTTTTCCTATTAATTCTTCTAATCTTTCGAATCGTGGCAATATAATTCTATTCCAAACATCATTTAATCCCCAATCTTGTTTTAATCTATCTGTTATTTTACCTGTACAAGTAATAAGATTTTTTGAAGTTACTTCTGCTTCATATTCGCCATTTTCCAACTTCTCTCTAACAATATTTGAGAGTAAATTTTTAACTAATTTACTTATGTATCGAGAATCATTTAATTGTCTATTTATAAAATCATCGGGTATATCAGTTAATAGAAGATTCTTTTTCTTTACATTAAAATAGTGTTTATTTACAAAATCCACATATTGTTCATCTGTAAATATTTTTACAGTTTTTCCTCCTGACAATTCTATTATTGCTCCCCCATTATTTTTTATAAATTCATAGCCAAGCATTCTATCTTTTAACCCATTAACTTCTGCTTCACAAATAACCTTATTATTAAAAGAGTCATCAAAATATCTTGCTTGTGGTATTATATGCTCTATTTGATATGCAGAAGTAAAAAGTTTTGAAAGTGGAATCATCTCTCCTGTATATGGAGATTGATATTTTTGTTCAAGCCAAAGTTTATAACGAGCTACTTCATTAGATGTAGGATTAGCTTTTTTAGAAATATCTATGATTTCTTTATAGTCTTTATCTGTTTTTGAAAGATTAGCTAATGCGTAATTCTCATATATTCTAAATATTGTTTGTTGCGATGGAGAATGCGGTCTTACTTCTTCTATATCAGGATATGATTCTTTGAACTCTTTAAGTATTTGTTTTATTCTAAGATTGGTGTTTTCATTTTCTATGTTTTGTTTAGATATAGTCTCTCTTTCCTTATTAGTTTTTTTAAGTTCACGCCCCATTTCAACGTGTATTTCATCAATAGTTCCTACTTGTTTCCAAATATCTCTTACTACTCTTAAAGTTTCAGTAACAACTTGTTCAACAATAGGATTATTTAGTGAATGCTGTTTAAACTGTTTTAAGTACTCATCTATATCTTCAGGTTGATTCCATTTAGTAATTTCCTTTGCTTCGGAATGACGTCCATAAACAACATAACAAGCAAGCCATAAAGGGAGTCCTTTAAATTGAGAAACATTTGTATAATTCTCTAATTTTTCTCTAACCTTATTATCTATTTCTTCGTCAAACTCCCCTGTTATTATATTTTCTATTCTTTCTTTTGTTTTTGTATCAATATTATCTTCTTTCCAATAATCGCCACATCGCATTAGTGGTAAGAGTTTTTTTATAGCTTTAAGTGAATAAGAAGCATATTCTTTTTGAAAAATCTCTTTTTGTAATTCTTCTGCAAAACTTATAGAATCTTCTATGCCGTATTTTTTTGCAAACTTCAACAAAGCTTTATATATTTCTTCTTTATCATTAATTGAATACAATATATGCCAAAGATGTTCTTCTATTTCTTTTGTTAAAAAATTAGCAGACACACCGATTTTTTTTAATCTTGACAATAAAGAAGCATGAGTAGTATTACAAGGATATTTTTTATCCTCTACATAGTTCCAACGATAGTTTTCTTTGTCTTCTTTTTTGATTTTAAAATGAGTAGATAGTAAAGAATCTTGCTCTATCTCTTTTTTATTATTCAAGAAATCAAACAACGATACTATATCATCTTCTGTTTTTAGAAATTGGTTTGTGCAATCTTGATCTATAACTCCTTTTTTATAAATTTTTAAGTTAGATATAAACTGCCACAAACGAAATTCTTGAAACAAAGGATGTGATTTTACAACACATTTTAGTGGCTCTGTAATTTTATCATCATCTTTATCTTTGTAGTTACGTGTTTCATAAGGACAATTAGAGATTAAATATTTCTTAGTTTTTAATGGCCTTTGATAAAATAGTATATCTTCTGCAAAAAGATATGTAAAATCTTTTTGATTTAATATATTCCTACGTATTTCATTTGATTGATATAAACTTTCTATACATTGTATTAATAGGTCTTTATCTTTTAGTTCTGGAATAAACTCTTTTTGTACTTTTAAAATTTGCAATATTTCTTCTTTATAGTATTTACGTTCTACTACTCTAACTAAACCACCAATTATCTTTTGTTGAGGATTTTGAAGCAACGCATCGTAAATAAAACATCCCACAGTTTTTTTGCTATCATTTATTTCTTTTTCCGTTTTTACTTTTATCAATCCCCAATCATTTTCTTCTGGCGCACGAAATGAACGTTTTACATCTCCATGTTTATCAACCTTTTCTGTTCCATCATCATTTAAGTCAGTTGTTATAATAAATTCTTTTATTTTACCTTCCCAATTATCCAATGGTGTTTTTCTTTTGTAAATCAATCCATTTTCTAAATACATATTATAACCTTTCTCTTCATTGCCCTTTTCTACTTTTATAACTTGCGATTTATAGTATTCTTCTCTTTTGTTTTTATTATTATCGATTTCTTCTTCTCTAAATTGATAATAACCTCTTTTCTGATTAAAGTTAAGCAGTATCCAAGCTAATTCAAATTTTGAAATAGGTTTAGTTAAGGCTTTTTTACGCAAATAATATATTGTCCAATCTGATGGAATGTTTTTAATACCCGTATTTACTCTTTTAAATTCATCACACATTTCCAAGAAAGATTCTTGAAATAAGAATTTACTTTTCCCATTTTCATCTTTTGACCAAGGTAACTTAGGCTCTGATTCATCAATAAATTTGCCATATCTATCAAGTTTTGCAGAATAATGTTCTGGTAAAAATCCCATTAAATTCAAAACTCTATTTAAGCGCTCTCTTCTTAACAAGAAACGTTCTAATAATCTCCGTGTTCCTCTACACTTCGTTCTCTCCGCCGTTTGTGAAACAGAATTGCCTGTTTCAAATTTACCCATAATTTCCGCATCCATTGGGATTATTCTACTTCCTGCGGATTCTATGCTTTTTATTTTAGTTTCTCCGTTTTCAATGTCGGCATTTACTACTGCCCAACCTATACTATTTGTTCCTAAGTCTAAGCCTAATATCTTTTTCATTATAATTATTTTTTCTATTTACATTGCCACAAAGTTATAAAAATATTTATAAATTCTTTATTGTTTAGAAAATAATTGTATATTTGCAGAACTAAATTGAAGCAATTCACAATAAGGATTATTCCGTTGTGAAAACATTAAAAGCGGCACCCTTTCGGGTGTCGCTTTCGTTTTATGGCTATCCAGTACGTGATGTGGGGTTTATTTGATTGCAAGTTCTCGCATATCGTCTTCTATTGTGGTGATTGTGCTTAGGTGGTATTCGTTTTGCAGTAGGTGAATTATGTTCGGACTTAGAAAGGCTGGTAGTGTTGGTCCAAGTTTTATGTTTTTGATTCCAAGTGATAGCATTGCGAGTAGGACAATTACTGCTTTTTGTTCGTACCACGCTATGTTATAAACAATCGGAAGGTCGTTTAGGTTTTTTAATCCTAATTCTTTTTTTAGTTCATCGGCAAAGACTATTAGTGAATATGTGTCATTGCATTGTCCTGCGTCAAGTACTCTTGGAAATTCTTTGTTGGCTGCAAGTGGGAGTTTGTTGTAGCGGTATTTTGCACAACCTGCTGTGAGGATTATGGTGTCGGGTGGTAGGGATTTTGCAAAGTTTGTGTAGTATTCTCTTATCGGCATTCTGCCATCGCAACCTGCCATTACGACTAATTTCTTTATTTCGCCTTTTTTGATTGCGGAAATGATTTGTGGTTTTAGTTTTGTGAGTTGATTGTGTGCAAATCCGCCTTGTAGTTCGGCGTTATCTATCGGTTGTGGTGGCAAGCATTGGTGTGCGTGATTGATTATGCAGGAGAAATTCTTGGTGTTGGTATCGTGGTCTTTTGGAATGTGCTTGCAGTCTTTCAGGTAGGCTGAGCCTGTGGTGTAGATGCGGTCTTTGTAGGTGGAATTGGCAAGTGGTGGCACTATGCAGTTGCTTGTAAAAAGAATTGGGCCATTAAATTTTTCAAATTCTTTGGTTTGTTGCCACCAAGCATTGCCATAGTTGCCTTTGAAGTGAGGATATTTCTTAAAGTATGGGTAATAGTGTGCTGGGAGCATTTCTCCGTGGGTGTAGATGTCGATTTGTTTGTCTATGGTTTGATCAAGTAGTTCTTTTAGGTCTTGTAGGTCATGGCCTGTAATGAGTATTCCGGGGCGATTGCCTACTTTGGTTTCTACTTTGGTGTTTTCGGGGTGGCCAAAGGTAATTGTGTTGGCTTTGTCTAAGAGGTGCATTGCTCTTATGCCTAATTCTCCTACTCCCATAATCCAATTGAGGAGTTCTTCTTTGGTTATTTGGTGTTTTCGTGTTTGTGAGAGGGCGTCTTCAAGGATTGTGTAAATGGTGTGGTCTTCGTAGCCTAAGCGTTGTGCGTGTTTGGTGTAGGCAGCAACGCCTTTGAGGCCGTAAATGATGAGTTGTTTTAGGCTTCTTAGGTCTTGGTCTTTTTCGGCTAAGACTGAGGCTTGACCAAAGAGTGGTGGTAGGAATGTTAGTTTGAGGTTGTGGATTGGAATGTTGTTTTGGTGTGCATTATCTTTGAGTTCTTGCTTTTTTTCTCTTAGACGTTTGATTTTTACTACAACGGATTCTTTGTCGAAGTTGGTATTGGTGATTGTGGTAAAGAGTGCATCGGTTATCATACGACTTGCTTGTAGGTCGTCTTTTTGATATTGACGCAATTGATGATTTAATGCTGCTAATTCTTGGCATTCAAAGATTAAATCATCTAATTCTTTTGAGAGATGCTCACATTTTCCGCATACTCCTACTTTTGTACAGCCTGTATTCTTTGCTGTTTCTTGACATTGATAACAAAACATAATTTTTAATTTTAATTGGTTAATACTGTTTTGCTATCCTAACATTTTTTTTCTTTGTTTTGTTTAAATATTTCTTTGTTTTATTATTTTTTTTCTTTGTTTTATTTTCAAAAAACAAAGAAAAAAAAGGGAGAATTCTTTGTTTCTCCCTTTTGTATGTGTGTTTTTGTGTTTCCTTATTTTGTTGTTGGAAGGATTTGGCGTGCTGCTGTTTTTGGATTGTTGATTGTGTCGCATCCGTTTACGCAACCGCCTGGACATGACATCACTTCTATGAAGTTTCCTGGGCATTGTCCTGCTTTTGCGTATTGTTTTAATTGACGAATTACTTGTTTGTTCAATCCATCTATTACAACTTCTTTGATTACGTTTGGATCTGGTGCTGTAAGTTTTACAGATTCTGTTACTCCTGAAATCATTGCGAATCCTCTTCCGTGTCCTACGATGTTTGGATCAAGTGGCATTGGTTCTAAGGCTTCTAAGTCTATGTTTGAGGCTTTGAATAATGCTTCGATTTCTTCGTATGAGATTACGTAATCTACTTCGTCATATAGACAGCTTTCGCTTCTCTTTCCTACGCATGGTGATACCATAACGGTTTTTGCGTCTGGATATTTTTCTCTTACGTGGCGTGCTGTGTAAACCATTGGTGAATGGGTTGTAGAAACGTATTGTTGCATTTCTGGTAAGTGTTTTCTTACAAGATTCATCCAACTTGGACAGCATGAAGTAGTCATAAATGATGCTCCTTCGTGAAGTCTTTCTATGAATTCTTCTCTTTCGTGTTCGGTTGTGATGTTTGCTCCTAAGGCTACTTCTACTACGTCAAAGAATCCTAATTGTTTGATGCCTGCAAGTACTTTTCCATAGTCGGCTTTGAATTGTCCTCCTAATGATGGTGCAACCATGGCTACTACTTTTTTACCTTCTTTGATGTCGCGGAAGATATCGATTAGGAATGTTTTTTCAAAGATTGCTCCGAATGGACATGCTACCATACATTTTCCACAATAGATACATTTGTCTGGGTCTATGTGTTCTATTCCGTGTTCGTCTTTTGAGATTGCTCCTACTGGACAGCTTTCTTCGCATGGTACTGGTTGGTAAATGATTGCGTGGAATGGACATGCTTCCATACACATTCCGCAGTTTACGCATTTGTCGGTGTCTATGTTGGCTTGTTTGTCGCCTACTGTGATTGCTCCTTTTTTACATGCGTATGTACATGGTCTTGCTACACAAGCTCTACATAGATTTGTTACTATGTAGTTGTTTTTAACACATGAAGAACATGCTTCGTCTACAACTGTCATCATTACTGATGTTTTGTCGGTTCTTTCTTGTGCAAGTTTTGCGTAATGTGAAAGTGGGTCTAATTCGTCTTTTTCATCATATACGTTGAAGCCTAAAACTGCCATTGTTTTGTACTTCAAGACTGCTCTTTCTTTGTGTACGCAACATCTTGTGTTTTCTTTGTCTTTTGGACGCATTTCTAATGGTAGTCTATCTATCTTTTCTACTAATTCATCGTTTAGTATTAGTTTTGATAGACGCATTAGGATTTCTCTTCTTATTTCTACTGCGTTATTTAATGCCATTATTTTTCATTTTTTTTAAGTTTGTTATTCGCGTTCCATTCCTAATTGACGATAAATTTCGTCTAATAGTTTTTCTTCTGTGCATTCTTGTATTAGAACGTCTCCTACTTTTGCGTATGGTGGTTTTGCAACGCCTTCCATGTCGTGACAACCTAAGCACGCTGAACCAATCATTTCTACTTTGTCTTTAATGTCTTCTGGCAAGTTTTTTTTCATCTTTGCCAATTCTTCACCTCCTGTTATGTAACAGTAAGTGCCTACACAAATTCTTACGTTTAACATTTTATTACGGTTTTTATTATTTTGTTATATGAATTGCATTTTTACGTCTTTCATAAATTTATTCTCTAACAAAGAAGCAATGTTTTTTACTACGTTTCTTCTGATTTCAAGTTCAACAGGTAGACTTGGATCTTGGTGTGCTACGTTGATTTTTGTACCTACTAATAGGTCTATTATGTCGGCATCTAATATCATTCTTAGCATATCCCATGCTGGTCCTTGTTCTGAAAGGTCTGTTGTTGGACCTTTTCGCAGGATTTCTACTAATGCTCCGAGTGTTATGATACCTTCGGTCATTAGGTCTATGCCTTCCATTTCTGATTTAGGAGGAAGTCCTGCTACTATGTCGTCTATGTTTACGGTTATTTCTTTTTTTAGTTCTCTCGAAAGGATTTGTGAGGTTGTTCCTCCACAAACTATTTTCTTTCCTTCGTATGAGGATACAATTTCTGCAAGGTATTTGTCTTTTGTTTCGGAAAATGGTGGTCCTGTGCAGATTAGAAGCTTTCTTGGTTTTCTTACGTACATCACAACGCAAGAGGTATCGTCTTTTGGACGAAGTATATCGTTGAGTTCTGCTTGTTTTACTATTTTCATTGAAAGTTCTCTTGCCGAGATTTGTGGATGTTGTTCCAATAATTCTTCTATAAAGTCGTAAACTAAGTCGCCCCAACCAAATGGCATATCCATATTACCAATTCCTGATTGTGTTACTCCGTCTGAGTAGAATATTAGACGATCTTCTTTTTGTAAGTTTATGTTTGATAGTTTTAATCGTCTTTCTTCTAAGGAAGATGTATTTGCATTTCCTCGGTGTATGATTGTATCGCTACCGTCTATTTGTTGAACTTTGCCGTTTCGTACTAAGATTAGTGAAGGATTATCGTATTCTACAATGTTTGCTTCTCCGTTTGAGTCCACATCTACTATTGTAAAGGTGGAATAACTTATGTTTCTTACGCTATCAACAGGCAAAGTATTCATTATGGACTGTACAGTACGGATAATCGGTTCGTGTCTTACTCTAAAATTCATTGCCATTGAGGCTGTCATTGTTGAAAGAACGTTGGCTTTTACTCCACTGCCTAATCCGTCAGATAAAACAGCGATATTTCTGTTTTCTCCTGCACATTTGCGAAGTAAGACTGAGTCTCCACAAACAATATTTTTGTGTTTGTTGTTTTGATAACTGCCTACTTCTATGAATAACTTTTCTCTATTCAACATTTCTTAGATTTTTATAGGTCAAAGGTCAATGGTATGTCTTTTTTTTCTTTGTCTTGATGAGATTCTACTATGGAGTTGAGCATTGCTTCGGTGTATGAGGCGTTCTCTCCTAATAGAAAGGCAATTTTTTGAACAACTTTCATATTTTCCATAATGACATCTTGTGTTCTCTTCAAGACAATGTCTTTTCTAACTTCTGGTGCATGAAGGTTTTGCAGGATTCCACATACTAAGGAGAAGTCTTGTACTGAGAAAATTGATAGACTGTAATAGTTATCTCCATCTCTAATGTCTTGTTCTAAAACATCTACTCCTGTGCTAAGGACTGAGGAGAAAAATTTGTGGAATGGCACGAGTTTTGTGATGTCTGCTCCGTGTAATCCTGGATTTGCATCATATAACATCTTGACTTCTTCGCCAAGCATTGAGGCAAATTTTTCGTTTGTATCAACTATTTTTAAACTATCATTAACTATGACAATTCCTTGTGGAATTTTCTTTAATAAGATATTGGTTTTGTCTTGTGCTATCTTACGCATATATGATACACACATGTCATTTTCTGCTCTTCCGTCAATTAAGGCTTTTGCAAATTGACGACAAGTATCGTATCCACAACCTCCGCAGTTTAATTCATCTGCTTCACTTTTTTTATTAACTCTTTTTAGGGCTTCTTGTATTTGTTGTTGTGTGTATTCTTTTTGTTCAACGGCGTTGATATAATCGTAATTTTCGGAGATATTTAAATTCTTTAACGCCTCTTCATAATTGTGTTCTTGTTTTTGTGTATTTACATTTTTAAGGACTTGTACTCTTTTTGTTGCTGAGGAACAATTTTCGTTTGAGCAAGGTCCTTTTATACAACCACCTTCACAAGTCATTAACTCTAAGAATGTTTTACAACTTGTGTCTAATTGTTTGAAGTCTGAAAGGATTTCTTTGATGTTTTGAACGCCTGAAAATGTCATATAACGTGCATCTACATTTCCTGTATTGTGATTGATTCTTGCTTCGGTGGTTGTGATGCTGTCAATCATATTTGTGAGCATTCCTCCATCTATTGGATAAAGATTTCCTTTTGAGGCTTTGAATGGAAAAAAGACATCTTCTTCGGTTGGTTTCATAAACTCAAAGTAAATGCCCATATCATCAAACAATTCTTTGATTTCTTGGAAGGTAAGAACGAAATCTATCTTATCATGAAATTGATCTAATTCTGATTTCTTTGCTGCACAAGGTCCTACAAAGGCTACTTTTACGTTTGGATAAATACTTTTCAAGAATAGGGAGTGTGTAATCATTGGAGAAAACACTGGTACTACGTATGAAGAGTATTCTGGATAGTATTTTTTGATTAGTTGCACTGCCGAAGGACAACAAGATGATATATATACTCCATTTGGTTGTTCATCTATCCATGCTTTTGTTGCTTCTGCAACTTTTTCTGCTCCTATTGCTGTTTCGGATACTTGCCAAAAACCTGCTTCTTTGAATGCTGCTATTACTTTGTGAATATCTTCTTTTGCGTATTCACTTAGATAACTTGGTGCTAATGAAACAATTATTTTTTCTTGTCGCATCAAGGATTGCTTCAATGAAGCTAAGTCATTTCTAACTTTTTTTGTTCCATTCGGACAAATCAAGGTACAGGTACCACAATAAATACATAAATCAGGAACGATTGATGCCGAACCTGATTCTAACTTGATTGCTTTAACAGGACATGCTTTTACACATCTGTAACAATCTTGACAATTACTTTTTTCTGTGTAAACAGGAGCAGTATTTTGCATAAAAACTATTTTTTAAAGTCCAAACTTATTGTTTAAAATCTCTAACAATTTTGTTTTATTTACCATTGTGAACATCTCTCCATCGATTATCACAACAGGCCCTTGACTACATTGTTGAGAACATAGCTGTCCTTTGAAAGTAATCTTTGCTTTCAAGTCATTAACTTTAAGGTATTCTTGTATAAATTCAAGATTTTTATTATTACCTCTTGCAAAGCAAGAACTTCCTAAACAAATTATTATTTCTTTTTTTTCCATTGTTATATTATATTTTTATTATTTTTTAATCTGAAATAAGTTTTTTGTATCTCATTCTCTTAGGCGTGGTATCTCCTAAGCGTTTTTTCTTATTTTCTTCGTACTCTGAATAAGATCCTTCAAAGAAATAAACTTGCGAATCACCTTCAAACGCTAATATATGTGTAGCAATTCTATCTAAAAACCATCTATCGTGAGAAATTACAACTGCACAACCTGCGAAATTTTCTAATCCTTCTTCTAATGCTCGCAATGTATTTACGTCAATGTCATTTGTAGGCTCATCAAGTAATAATACATTTGCTTCACTCTTTAAAGTTAATGCTAAATGAAGACGATTTCTTTCTCCTCCTGAAAGAATTCCTGTTTTCTTGTTTTGATCTGTTCCTGAAAAATTAAATCTTGAAACGTATGCTCTTGAATTAACTAATTTCCCTCCTAAGGATATTTGTTCATTTCCCTCTGAAACTACTTCCCAAACATTTTTTTCTGGATCAATTGCTTGATGTTGTTGATCTACATAACCTACTTTTACAGTAGGACCTACATCAAATGAACCTGTATCGGGCTTTTCTAATCCCATTATCATTCTAAATAAAGTTGTTTTTCCTGCTCCATTTGGCCCAATTACTCCTACAATTCCAGCAGGTGGCAAAGAAAAACTTAAATTTTCAAATAACAACTTATCTCCGTATGCTTTTGAAATAGAATTAACCTCTATAACTTTATCTCCAAGTCTTGGTCCATTAGGAATGAAGATTTCTAATTTTTCTTCTTTTTCCTTAACGTCTTGATTCATCATTTGCTCGTAAGAACTCAACCTCGCCTTACCCTTAGCTTGCCTTGCTTTTGGAGACATTCTTACCCATTCCAACTCACGTTGAAGAGTTTTTCTTCTCTTACTTTCTTGCTTTTCTTCCATTTCAAGTCGCTTAGTCTTTTGATCCAACCAAGAAGAATAATTTCCTTGCCATGGAATACCCTCACCTCTATCTAATTCTAAGATCCAACCAGCGACATTATCCAAGAAATATCTATCGTGAGTAACTGCAATAACTGTTCCTTTATATTGTTGCAAGTGTAGTTCTAACCACTCAATACTTTCGGCATCTAAATGGTTTGTTGGCTCATCTAATAATAATATATCTGGTTCTTGAAGTAAAATTCTACACAATGCAACGCGTCTTCTTTCCCCTCCTGAAAGATTTTTTACCAAAGCATCATCTGGTGGACAACGCAAAGCGTCCATTGCTCTTTCAAGTTTGTTATCAAGGTTCCAAGCATCGTGCTGTTCCATCAATTCTGTCAATTCCCCTTGACGTTCAATCAACTTTGCCATTTCTTCATCGCTCATTGGCTCACAGAATTTCATATTCACCTCTTCATATTCCGCAATCAAATCAGCGACTTCCTTAACCCCTTCAAGAACAATTTCTTTTACAGTTTTAGTATCATCTAATTGAGGTTCTTGTTCTAAATATCCAACAGAATATCCAGGAGAAAAATGCACTTCACCTTGATGAGATTTATCAAGTCCTGCGATTATTTTTAATAGTGTAGATTTACCAGAACCATTAAGTCCGATTATTCCTATCTTTGCTCCGTAATAAAATGACAAATATATATCTTTTAAAATTTGTCTGCTTGGTGGAATCAGTTTTCCAACACCAACCATTGAAAATATTATCTTTTTATCGTCTTGTGCCATAAACTACAATTTCTATTTTAATTAATTATTTTCATATCTTTCAAATTCAACTGCAAGGAAGTTTTTCCTTGAAAATCATTCTCATCTATCTGATAACAAATATCAAACATACTACCTTTACTTACTTCTTTTTGATATTCAGCCAAACCAAAACCAATACAATCAAAAGGAAAAGAAGATTTTTCTCTTGAAACCGCAGAAAGTTTCAAATGTTTACTACCCACAGTTCTTGCAAAACCTGTATCCATCAAACGTTTACTACAAAAAATAGGGATATTATTCTCCGGACCAAAAGGAGCAAATTGTTTTAAAATTCTAAATAAACGAGGGGTAATATTTCCTAATTCAATCTCCATATCAATCTCTATTTCAGGAATCATTTGAGTATCAGAAATCGAAGCCTCCACTTGTTTTTCAAACAACTCCTTAAACTCTTCAAGATTCTTTTCAGGCAAACTCAAACCAGCAGCGAACTTATGTCCACCAAAATGAGTAAGCAAATGAGAACAAGACTCAATAGCAGCATAAATATCAAAATCCTTTACACTTCTTGCAGAACCTGTAACCAAATCATTACTTTTCGTAAAAACAATAGTAGGTTTATAATACTGCTCAATAAGACGAGAAGCAACTATTCCGATAACACCCTTGTGCCAATCTTTACCATAAACAACCGTGGTTTTTTTAGCAGTTAAATTCTCACAAGAGTTCAATAACATTTTAGCTTCTTCCGTTGCCTTTTTATCTAAATCCTTACGCTTATTATTATTCTCATCTATCTCTTTTGCAATTTGTTCAACTTCCTCACGACTTTCTGACTTCAATAATTCCACAGCCTTTCTACCACTTTCCATTCTACCAGCAGCATTTATTCTTGGACCAACCAAAAATACCAAATCAGAAATAGTAAGCTTTCTACTAAAATAATCCTTTGAATTAGATTCATGTTTAATCTTACTATAAGACAAAATAGCTTCAATACCAACACGAGGACATCTATTGATAACCTTCAAACCATAATAAGCTAAAACTCTATTCTCGCCAGTCAAAGGCACAACATCAGCAGCAATACTAATAGCAACCAAATCTAAAAAATTAAGAATTTCTTCAAAAGGTCTATTTCTTTCCTTTTGGATAGCTTGAATCAATTTAAAACCAATACCACAACCACTCAATTCTTTGTAAGGATAATGAGAGTCCACCCTTTTAGGATCCAAAACTGCCCAAGCCTCAGGCAAAGTATCTGAAGGCAAATGATGATCACACACTATAAAATCCACACCCTTTTGCTTTGCATAGAGAATCTCCTCATGAGCCTTGATACCGCAATCTAAACAAACAATCAACTTAACATCACTATCCACAGCATAATCCACACCCTTCACAGATACACCATATCCCTCAGAATAACGATCAGGAATATAAAAATCAATATTAGAAGAAAGTCTTTCAAGGTAAGAATAGACCAAAGCCACAGCAGAAGTGCCATCAACATCATAATCACCATAAACCAAAATCTTCTCACCACCTTTGATAGCAACTAAAATTCTCTCAACCGCCTTATCCATATCATTCATTAAATACGGATTATGTAAATGTTCATACTTTGGCCTAAAAAAACGCTCTGCCTCCTCATAAGAAGTAATTCCCCTTTGCACTAAAAGCTCAGCAACAATCTCATAAGTAAACAAATCATCATTCCCTGCATTGTTTTTACCAACACAAAGTTGCTTAGCCAAACTACTAACAATCTCTCTATCACCTCTTTCCTTAAAAGCCCAACGTTTTTCCATACTAATTTTTAGTCGGTAAAATAACACCGCATTGATTTATAATTATTTATTCCTTCCGCTTTATTTCTTAATTTTCTGTGGCAATTTCAATCATTGTAGCCCATTCTACAAAATTTTCAAAAAAGCGAATTCGCGACAAAGATAAGAAAAAACAACGAGGCCACAAACTTTTTTAAACAATATTTATTCTTCAACAACGACACTACCACTCACAATTCAGACAAAAACAAAAGAAAAAAAAGCATAATTACAAAGGAGAAATAACTCTTTGTTTTATAAAAAAAAACAAAGAAAAAATTAAAAAAAGCAAAGACTTTTTTTATTAGAAATACCAATCATTTATACTTTGTAGAATCATTCATTTGATGAAATGACAGAAAATGCTTCAATAATTGGAGAGAGAAATGAAAAGGTATCATCTGTTTCCACCCTCGTCAAAGTAGGAAATACACAATCCTTTACATTGTCAATAATAGCTTCACTGCTAATTAAGTATTGATCTTCACTCTCTTTAGTCACTTTATTAAAAGACAACATTTCTGTATGAGCATCTATCATTCGGTACCTATAGTCCAAATTTAATAATTCCGGATTATTATAACAGATCATCTCTCCCACATGAAAAACAGCAATAATATCTGCACCTGATTTAATATCTGATGCAATTTCGTTTATCTTTCGATAAGTTGTTGTTTTAACAGATGAATCATACATAACCATATACAAAATACCATCATTCGTCAAGGTTAACAATGTTGGCATAATCTTTTTTTGTTTAGAAAAACTAATAATATGCATTCGCTTAAAAGCTTCAAATGTGTCTTGTACAAAGTCGTTAGTAATTCCTACACCGAGTGATTTACAAAACATAGCATATTTAATCCCCGTAGAAACAGGAGTAATAAATTCGATCCTGTCACCTTTCTCAAAAATTTTATCTTCCCTATAAAAAACATAGTCATCAACGAACCAGGCTTCTTTAGGAAGTTTTAAAAATTTAAGTTCAGAAATCTTGTCTTGTATAATCTCACGAGATTTTGAGGCTTCAATACTGATTACTTTATCAAGGTCTGTTAATAATGAAAGAATAGAATTTACTCCATAATCTATGGTAGCAAACAAATTAACATCCGTACCAACTTCTTTATAAATAAATTCAGTAGAAAAATATACTTCAATGGCAGGAATGTTTTCGATTATATTTTTCACAAACTCAATTAGAGAAATATAATCCACTTCATCCTCAATAGTAAATTTCTCAGAAGGAAAGACACCTTTTATATGTGGCAAATATAGATTTAATATCAGTTGCTTTTCCAATGCAAATGGTTTTTCTTTAAGTACTTCATTTCGCTTATTTACTAACCATGAGCATTGAGGATTTTTTAAATATTTATCACGTAGTCGTTCATATGCAGATACGTAATCAGTATGTGCTAATGATTTTTGCAAAACAAATGTAATATTACGATATTCAGCCAAAAAGTTATCGATACACGCAATGTTGTCAAATAAATCTTGACCTTTGCTAAATCTCTCCAAACTATTAAGAGCTGCATATAATTTTTGGTATGCAGGTAATAAAAAATCATCATTAATCATACACATCAATTGTACCTTTGGGCATAGTTATACACTATATTATAAATATTCCGACTTGACTATAATATACCTATACTACTCCATAATTTAATTTAAAAAAGTGTTACATTACGTTTGCAAATCTACTATTTTCTTTCATATCGGCAAAAAATTTATGCAACTCATCAATATTTCATTGTTAGCAGTAGAACTTCAAGAGAAGAATGAGATCGCAGAAAGTTGTAATATTTGGCATAATGATTAAAATATAAAAAAGGCATAGAGATTTTTGTTGCAAAAAAAACAAAATACTATTAAAAAACGAATGTTTTTAATAGTATTTTTCTTCCATATAACTTATTAAAAAATATCAGTTATTTTGACTATTAGACCAAATTTAAATTATTACCCAGTAAGTTCAATAAGTGTAGACTATGGTTTCTCCATCAAAGCGAACTTTACTTGTCCGATATATGTGTATGCTAACATCGGTTTATGTTCAATATAACTTTATTCAATTGATATAATAGTCTCAATAATTTCATAATTCTGTGGCTATAATTATTGTGCAACAAAGCATTACAGACAAGTTCGTAGCAATTTGCATCAATCAAGTAGCTTTGTTATCTTCCACCAATTGCCTTTGGATGTCTGACGTAACGTACTTTTATATTCTGGATGTAGTTTAGTTGCTTTGGATAATCCCCCTTCCAACCAATCTACGTAAACACCTACGGGGTATTTCTTCTTCAACTCGCGATAATATTCGGTTGCATACCATTTGTTGCTGGAAGAAATAAGTTCAATCACTTCTTCCCTTGTTAGAATATAAAACTCCATATTTGACATTTTATCATCAGGCATATAAACAAACACCCAAGGTCCTATTATTTTTTCTTCCAATTTTGGAATCGAGCCTTTAACATCAGAAGTAAAGCCGGTAAGTATATTTTGGGTTGTTCCTGTTTTCACTTGAATCATTACACTCTTGCCATTATTGGCATTCATGCAGATTAAATCCGCATTTTTGTAATTTGGATAAGAGTTGTTTATATTGATAACGTTGAAACCCTTCTTGAGGAGTTCTAACATTACGGCAGTCTCACCAATTTTTCCTTTTTGTTCCTGAGTAAGTTCCATATTGTTTTACGATTTATAATTATATTATCTCCAATCATATTCAGCTCCCAAAATCTCAAGTCCTTGATATTTCCAAAGTTCTTGAACGTAATTAGGAGTGAATTTTGCCATCAATATTTTCAGTTGTTTCTCTTCCTCACTATCTCTCCATCCATTAAATTGTATTGTACGCTGATTGACTCCAATGAAATCACTTGCATCCAACTGATAAAATACAGTGCCGACACGCGTCATTTTATAATGTTGGCGATAGCAATCAGCTAAACTCCAACTATGGTTGTCTAATATAAAACAATATGCCCCTTTTCCTTCTTCAGAACTCAATGCTCCAACTGCCAAATAGTTTGTTAAGTTCTGATTTTCTTCTATTTTTATAACGTCGCCGGTATAGATATTTTCTCTATTGCAATCTTTGAATTCTGTTTGCACACCTGCAAAAATAACTCTACGAGCATAACCTCGTCCTTCACATTCATCGTTAAACACTTCTTCTACGACGTATTGATTATGGTCGTCTAAATATTTGTCATCTTGTTCCCACACATAGAAGTCATCCCCAAAGAAAAAGAAATCGCCAAAACAAGCATAAGCAAACTTCTTGTGTTCTGCAACATATCTTACTTTGATACTCGGCAAAAATTTATTTATTCCAGCTCCAATCTCGTATAGATATTGTTCACAAAGTCGTTTTAAGACTGTATCACTGACAACAAGCGGTGCAGCCTCTTTCCCTCTCGGCGTCTTCAAACCAAGTGTGTAATCAATAGCCATGTACGGCAACCACTGACGAGGATACGCAATATTAGGAACCTCCAATGCGTCTTCAAATAATTGAGCCATGTCAGAATCTTTGAATCCAGCAATACCACATCCTACACGTGTAAGCAGAAAACGTTTCATTGGATGTGCTTTTGCATAGGCAATGAATTTCTTTGCGTATGGACGAATGTCTTCAAGTCCACCATGCATTGTTGGTATTGCATAACACCGTCCCGTCGGTCCATCTCCAACACCCCATTCTGCACCAAACATTTCATAAGCAACTCTTGCTGCTCCTCCCATGTGTTTCCCTTCCATATTACTGCCAAACACGAATATCTCACAATTAGAGAGTCGTTCAACCTTATCAGGAGTGAATTGTTTGTGATTAATTTTCATAATATTTATAATAAACGAATTCCCTAATTCTATTATGAGCTCCTAACTAATTTGCATCCATCATTTTCGCTAATACAAGTTGTTAGTATATACTATTCCCTGCTTTTAAACAGGTTTAATGATTAATTTATTTTGTACTTGCAAATTTACATTTTAAATTCAGTTTAACAAAATATTTATCATCTTTTTATGTGACTAATCCATATTTAATAAAACGTCAAGAGAGGAATGAGGTCGCAGAAAGTTGTAATATTTTATGTATTTATCTATTACTTGCCTTAACTCATCTACTATATCAATTATTTAATGTAGATATATTCTTATTTAAAACCCCTTCCAAATTTTTTGTTGTATATTGCTTAATTTCCAGCCAACAATGAAACGAGTATAAATATCTATAATCGCATATAGATAAATAAATGGTATGTATGAAATGTACTACACACTTAATTTGGACATGTAATTTCTATATTGCAAAGTAAGCAAGAACTAAAACATTTTAAACAACCACATAATGATAAGTTTTTACAAAATTGTTTCCAGCTCATGCCTGCAAGGGACTGTGCTTTTTATTTCACTTTCAATCCAATATCCTCGGCAAGCTTTGGCTAAAAATAAAACACAATTTAAAAGATATCAGTTATTTATTATTATATATATGTATTCCTTTTTGGAAGATTTTTTGTTCTTTTGAAGAATAATTGCTATTGCTTTTAGGAAGAAAAAAATTCCTTTTTCGCATGTAAATTCTTCTTTTTTAGAATAAAAAATTCAATAAACTCCATTTCACTGCTATGAAACAATAAAACAAATATAACAAAAAACTCCCGAGAAAGAACTTCCCAGGAGTAAAATCCACAATTATGAAAACAAAAAATGTTTTATAAGAATATAAAACATTGTAGTCTCGGGCGGACTTGAACCGCCGACCCCTACATTATCAGTGTAGTGCTCTAACCAACTGAGCTACGAGACTATAATTTAATTTATAATTTAGAAACCTTCTCGGTAGCGGAGACTCCATCGTCTCCCTATTTCAACACAACCCTCTAGAAAGGAGGTATTCCAGCCACACCTTCCGGTACGGCTACCTTGTTA
>JAFYSZ010000014.1 GCA_017559135.1 Bacteroidales bacterium
ATATATATGCTTACCAAAACCGGATATAGATTATACCAAAAATATTGCTGTATATACCACAATGGTAAATTATCGCATCGAAATTGGTATGGCGTTTTTCACATTTCTGGATATGGGTTATACTGTTTTGGTAATAAAAATCAAAGTCTATGAAAAAATCTTTTTTTTCTATGTTTTATTAAAATATTTCTATGCTTTATGAAATTATTTCTTTGATTTAAAATCTTTGTTGATTTTAAAGAGGATAATTCTGAAAGTTTTAGTATCTTTGCATTCTTGTGAAAAAGTTAGATAAGTTAATTATTAAGTCTTATTTAGGACCTTTGGTGATGACTTTCACTTTGTCCTTATTTGTTTTCCTTTTGCAATTTCTTTGGAAGCAAATCGAGCAGATAATTGGCAAGGGTTTGGGAGCAGATGTCATCATTGAACTTGTGTTGTATGCTTGTGCGACTCTTGTGCCTATGGCTTTGCCTTTGGCATTGTTGCTTGCCTCTATTATGACGCTTGGAAGTTTTGGCGAGAAGTATGAACTTGTGGCAATGAAAGCGGCAGGGATTTCGCTTTGGCGTATATTGAGACCTTTGATTTTACTTTCGGTTTTGATGTCTATTATGGCTTTTTTCTTTTCAAACAATGTTATCCCTACTGCGAATATGAAGTTGAGAACTATTCTCTATGAGGTGAAGACAAAAAAACCAACTTTGAATATTAAGCCTAATCAATTCTATTCAGAAATAGAGAATTATACGATAAGGATTGGTGCAAAGGACAAGGAAGGTAAGAATATGAAAGACATAATAGTTTATGATCATACAAAGGATATGGGTAATGTGAGTGTAACCTTGGCAGATAGTGGTCAGATGTATTCGGCAGATAATGGCAATACTTTGGTTTTTCGTTTGTTTTCGGGTTATACCTTTGATGAAAATATTGAGGGAGAAAATATTTATAAGCGTCCTTTGATGAGACTCAATTTTGAGGAGCAGATTATTCGTTTTGATGTGTCGGATTTTGCTTTCAAAGAAGCAGAAGAGGATAGATATGAGGGGCATTACAAGATGTTGAATATAAAGGCGTTGAATAGGAATTTGGATACCTTGAATGCAAAGGCTGAGAGTATTAAAAAGACTATTTCTTTTCTTGCGAACGAAAGTTTTGCATTGAAGGTAAAAAGTGGTTTGAAGCAAGAGGATTTTTATTTGCAACTTTCTTTGCTTTCGCAGGAGAAAAGAAATGAGGTAGAAAGACTTGCTGCAACTAAGGTAGAGTTTTTTGAGAATGAAATAACCTCTAATCTTTTTCGTTTAGATAGCGAGAGGGATATGATAAGAAGACATGAGATTGAGTTGCATCGTAAGTTTACGCTTTCGGTTGCTTGCTTGATTCTTTTCTTTATTGGAGCACCTCTTGGAGCGATTATTAGAAAAGGAGGCTTGGGAATGCCGATTGTTGTCTCGGCTTTGGCATTCATAATCTATTACATAGTAGGGACAATGGGAGAGAATGCGGCAAGAGAAGAAGAAATCCCTATTTGGTTGGGTATGTGGCTTTCGACTTTCGTTTTCTTGCCGATTGGAATTTTTCTTACGGCAAAGGCGACAACCGATGCGGGAATTATGAATGCGGAGGCGTGGAGCAAAGCAATAGAAAAAATAGTCAATAAGATTAAAAAAATATATAAAAAGACGAAATGAAAATACTTCAATTTTGTTATAAACCGCCTTTTCCTGCCTTAGATGGGGGGAGTATGGGTATGCACTATATAACAGAAGGATTGATAAATAAAGGTCATGAGGTTAAGGTGTTGAGTTTTCATTCTAAAAAACACCCTTGCTCAATTGATAAATTGCCAAAGGAATATGTGGAGAAAACTCGCTTTGAGACAGTGTTTGTGGACTTGGATATAAAAATACTTGGAGCATTGGTCGCTTGGTTGTGTGGAGAGAGTTATCACGTTAAGCGTTTTATCAATGAACAAATGAAGCAAAAACTTGTTCAAATCCTAAAAGCAGAGGAGTTTGATGTGATTCAGGTTGAAAGTATTTTCCTTACGCCTTATCTTTCTTTGATGCGAAAATTCAGCAAGGCAAAAATCGTTCTTCGTGCACCGAATATAGAACACAAGATTTGGGAAAGAATATACAAGGCTACAAAAACTCCTTTCAAAAAGGGATATTTAAAACATTTAGCATTGACTTTGAAATACTATGAATTAAATCATATAAATGATTATGATGCGGTGAGTCCTGTAACGGAGGTTGATGCGGAGTTTTTTCGTAAAAACGGATTGCGTAAGCCGTGTAAAGGAATCCCTTTTGGAATAAATCCTTCGGAAATGGTGTCTGATGTTTTGGAGGAAGAGAATACTATTTTTCATATAGGAAGTATGAATTGGCACCCTAATGAACAGGGGATTAAGTGGTTTATAGAGGAGTGTTGGGATAAGGTTAGAGAGGCTACGCCTAAGATTCAAGCCTATTTTGCAGGAAGGTATATGCCTGCTTGGTTGAAGAATACAAATGTTGAGGGTATTCATATTGTTGGAGAGGTGGAGGATAGTATTCGTTTTATGACAAGTAAGCAGATTATGGTTGTTCCTTTGCTTTCGGGAAGTGGAATAAGAATCAAGATAATAGAAGCAATGAGTATTGGAAAGACTGTTGTTGCTACTTCGATTGCGGCGGAAGGAATTATGTATGAGGATAGGAAGAATATCTTGATTGCAAATACTCCGCAAGAGTTTGCTGAGGCAATAAAATATTGTGTGGAAAATCCTTCGGAGTGTAAGAGGATTGGTCAAGAGGCTTATAAACTTATTGCAGAGAAATATAGTAATGATGAGGTGGTTAATCAATTGTTAGCACTATATCAACAGATTTTATGAGAGTAGCAGTGGTTTTAACAAGGGTGCCTTATCCTTTGATGAAAGGAGATAAATTAAGGGCTTATTATCAAATCAAGGAATTGGCAAAGAAACACGAGGTTTATCTTTTTTGCTTGAACTATAAAGATGAAGAGGTAAGGGCAAGAGAAGAATTGTCGAAGTTTTGTAAAACCATACATATAGAAAAATTAAGTCTTTTTAAAAGTTTGATAAGGGTAGGTTTTTCGCTTTTTGGAAAATTGCCATTTCAAACGGCTTATTATAACTCTAATCGGGCAAAGAAAAGGTTGGAGGATTTTGTTGAAAAAAACGATATTGAACTTTGTTATTTTCAGTTTGTGAGATTGGCTCCTTTTGCTAAGAGAATCAAGGTTAAAAAGGTGTTGGATTTTCAAGATACTTTGTCGGTGAATATGAAGCGAAGAGCGGATAATTCAAAGGGTTTTGAAAGGTTTGTGTTTAACATAGAGGCAAAGCGTTTGGCAAGGTATGAGAGTGAGATGTTTGATGTTTTTGACTCTCTTACAATAATTACAGAGGCGGATAGGGATATTTTGCAAAGCGAGAGAAGAAATGAGGTGCATATTATTCCAAATGGTGTTGCGGAGAGTTATTTTTCGTATCCTCAAAGAAAGGAAAAGCCTTTTGATTTGTTGTTTAGTGGGGCTATGAGTTATGCTCCGAATATTGATGCGGCAGAGTATTTGATAAAAGAGATTATGCCTCTTGTTTGGGAAAGAAGACCCGAGGTGAAGATTGCAATTGCGGGAGGGGGTGTGCCTGCTTGGTTGCAGAAAATGGAGAGTGAGAGGGTTGTTATGCCGGGTTGGGTTGATGATATGAAGGAGTATTATTCGCAATCAAAGGTGTTTATCGCTCCGATGAGAATTGGTACGGGGCTTCAAAATAAATTGCTTGAAGCAATGGCAATGAATATGCCTTGTATTACAAGTCCTTTGGCAAATCAAGCCTTGAAAGCAATGGATAGAAAGGAAATTCTTATTGCAAACTCGGCAAGGGAGTATGCGGATTGTGTTTTGGATTTGTTGGAGAATAAAGATAAGGCTCAATCTCTTGCAAATAATGGCAAGGATTATGTCTTTAATCAATATAGTTGGCAAACAAATTGCGAAAAACTATCGGATATTTTTATGAGTTAAATTCTTTGTCTAAGAAGGTTTGTAGTTCGTGAGAACTTATGCCGTGTTTTACAACTCCTTGCTTGACAATAGATATTTTTCCTGTTTGTTCACTCACTATTACAGATATTGCATCGGAAGTTTCGGTGATTCCTATTGCTGAACGGTGTCTTAAACCCATGGAAACGGGTATGTTGTTGTTTTTGCTCACTGGAAGAATACATCGAGCGGCTTGGATTTTGTTGTCTTTTACTATCACTGCTCCATCGTGCAATGGTGTGTTTTTGAAAAATATTGTTTCTAAGAGTTGAGAGTTGATTTCGGATTCAAATACATCGCCGGTTTGAATGATTTGTTCCAAAGGGTTTGTTTTGCATATTACTATTAATGCTCCGGTATAGGATTGTGAGAGGTGATTGCAGGCTAAGACTATTGCTGAGGAGTCTAATTTGTTTTTTGATACTTTGTCGTTTTTCCAAAAGATTAGTTTTTTCCATTTGTCAAGAAAACCATTTGAGCCTAAGAGTATGAGAAAACGTCTGATTTCGCTTTGGAAGATTATTATCAGTGCGATTACTCCAACAGAAATGAATTGATCTAATATTTCTGTGAGTAGTTTCATTTCAAGATATTTTACTACTTTGCTTGTTATGTAGATGAGAATGAATCCTATGAGGATATTTAGTGCGTTTGTCCCTTTTAATAGTTTGTAAAGGTAATAGAATAATACTGCAACAAGTATTATATCCACAAAGTCTATTATGTGGAATTTTGGTAAGCCTTGAATAATGTCTAATATCATAGTTGTTTGTGTTTTTTATAAAGGTTAAATAATTCTATACATTCTTTTGCTTCGCTGACATCGTGAACTCTTAGGATATTTGCTCCGTTTTCTAAGGCGAAGGCGTGAAGAAAACTTGTGCCGTTGAGGGCTTTGTCGGCGGAGGTGTTGAGGGTTTTGTAAATCATACTCTTTCGGGAAATTCCGGTTAGGATAGGTAGATTGAATATTTGAAATTCTTTTTGTCTTGCAAGTAAAAGGTAGTTGTCTTCTATTGTTTTGCCAAAACCAAAGCCAAGGTCTAAGATTATATCCTTTGTGCCATAGTCGTATAAGGTGTTTATCTTTTGTGAGAAATATTGACTGATTTCTATTATGTGGTTTTTGTATTCTGGTTTGTCTTTGTAATGTGTTAGTACGTAAGGGACTTTTAACTCTCCAACGGTTTTTAGCATTTGTGAATCAAATTCTCCTCCGGAAATGTCGTTGATTATGTCGGCTCCATTGTCGATTACGGCTCGTGTAACTTCTGACCAAACGGTGTCAATTGAGATGATAATGTCGGGAAATTGTTTCCTTATTTCTTTTAGAACGGGTAGGATTTTTTTTATTTCTTCTTTTGCTTCTATGAGTTTTGCTCCCGGACGTGTGCTGCAAGCTCCTATGTCAAGTATGTCTGTGCCTTGATTTATTAGGCTTTGTGCTTTTAGAATAGATTGGGAATATTCAGAGTGTTTTCCTCCATCATAAAAAGAGTCTTCGGTGAGATTGAGTATCCCCATTAGTTTTGGAGTTGATAGGTCGAAAACTTTTTTTTGACAAATTATACTTTGTTTTCTGAAAAATGTTGTAATTTTACCCTCGCTAAACATTTTATATTTTTTAACCGAGCAAAGATAGTAAAAATTATGAATAATACTAATGTCGAGTATGATAATGTTATAAAAAAGTGTAGAGAACTCTTTGAGGCAAAGCTTTCGGATTATGGTTCTTCTTGGAGAATTTTAAGGCTTTCTTCGCTTACAGATCAGATATTTATAAAGGCTTCAAGAATTAGAAGTATTCAAGAATCTGGCGAGCAAATGATAGAGGAGGGAATAGTGTCGGAATTTGTCGGAATGATAAATTATGGTATAATTGCTCTTATTCAAATTGAGTTGAAGGATAATAATGAAATGGATTTGCATACTGAAAAGGCTCTTGATTTGTATGATAAGTATGCTAATCTTACTAAAAATCTTATGTTGAAGAAAAATCATGATTATTCAGAGGCTTGGAGAGATATGAGGGTGAGCTCGATTACGGATTTGATTCTTATGAAGATTCTTCGTTTGAAACAGATTGAGGATAATCAAGGAAAAACAAAGGTTAGCGAGGGGGTAGATGCTAATTATCAAGATATAGTAAATTATTCAGTGTTTGCGTGTATTAAATTGGGATTATAATGAAAGCATTGGCAATTTTATTAAGAGCAATTTTTGGAGGAGTTTTTATTTTCTCGGGATTTGTTAAAGCGGTTGATCCTTGGGGAACAGCATACAAAATAGAAGAGTATATTTATGTTTTTGGTATGAATTGGATTGTCGATTCAATGCCGTGGATTTCAATACTGCTATCAATTATTCTTTGTTCTTTGGAGTTTATGATAGGAGTGCTGGTTTTCTTTGGCTTTTTCCCAAAACTTTCTAAGTATGCTTCTGCGATAATTATGGCATTCTTTACTGTGCTTACTTTTATAGATGCTTTGACTAATAAGGTTGATGATTGTGGTTGTTTTGGTGATGCAATAAAACTTACGAATTGGCAGACGTTTTGGAAGAATATTGTCTTGGATTTCCTTTTGGTCGGAATTATATTGATTGAGCGTAAGATGGTATATGCTGCCAGTAAGATAAATTCAAAATTGATTACTTCGGTTTTCGGAGTGTTTATTCTTTTCTTCTCTATTTATAGTTCGGTTTATGAGCCTGTGATTGATTTTAGAGCGTGGGAGGTTGGTAATCAAATGGTGCCTGTGGGTGATGATGTAACTCCTCCGATTAGTTATGCGAAGTATAAAAATAATTCAACGGGAGAGGTTAAGGAGTTTACTATGGAAAGGCTTATGGAGGAGTATAAGGTAAATCCTGATTTTGGAAAAACTTGGACTTTCCTCGATTCAAGAGTGGAAAATACTAATACGGTTGCGGCAGATGGCTTTTCGCTAACTTTATTGGATATGGGAGAGGAAGATGAAACGATAGATATTCTTTCGGATACGACTTCGGATTTGTATATGATTACTTCTTATAATTTACTTAAAGCAAATGAGAAGGGTATGAATAGGGTGTTGGATTATTGTGAGAAGTTGTTGGAAAAAGGTAATAGGGTTTTGATTGTTACGGCTTCAAATAGCGAGAATTGTGCAGGGTTCTTGAATAGGTTTCCTAAGTCTAATAATTTCTTGATTTATTCTTCTGATGATAAGTCTATAAAAACAATTCTTCGTTCTAATCCTGGTTTGATTCATATCTCAAAGGGTAGGGTTGAAGCAAAATGGTCGTGGAGGAGTTTGCCTAAGAAGTAATGGTAAGGTTTATTCTTAAAAAGATTGCATACGGTTTTCTTGTGATGTTTGGGGTGATAACACTTGTTTTTGTGTTATTTAATATCCTACCGGGTGATCCTGCAAGAATGATGCTTGGACAAAGGGCTGACGAAAAAAGCATTGAGACGATTCATAAGGAATTGGGCTTGGATAAGCCTTTGCATCATCAGTATTGTAAGTATATTTATGATTTAAGTCATTTTGATTTAAGACGAAGTTATCAAAGTGGAAAGCCTGTTGTTGATATTTTGAAAGAGGCTTTCCCTAATACTATTTATCTTGCTTTGCTTAGTATTGCTATTGCTTTTGTTGTGGGGGTAACGCTTGGTGCTTTGGCGGCAGTTTTTAAAGATGGTTGGTTGGAAAAGTTTGTTTTGATTATTACTTCTCTGGGTATGAGTTTGCCTTCTTTTTTTGCGGCTATCTTGATTGCTTGGGTGTTCGCTTTTCTTTTGGCTGATTATACGGGGCTTTCTATGTTTGGAAGTCTTTGGAGTGTTGATGATTTTGGGCAAGGAGAGTATTTGAGTTTGAAAAATATTATTTTGCCTGCTGTTACCTTGGGAATACGTCCTTTGGCGGTTATAACAGAATTAACGAAAAGTACAATGAAAGAGGTGCTTGAACAGGATTATATTCGTACGGCAAGGGCAAAAGGATTGAGCAATTTTAAAATAATTTATTCTCACGCTCTAAGAAATACTCTAAATCCTATTGTTAGTTCAATAAGTGGTTGGTTCGCTTCTTTGATTGCAGGTGCGGTGTTTGTGGAATATATATTTGATTGGAAAGGTGTTGGGGTTGTAATTGTGGATAGTTTGGAAAAATATGATTTTCCTGTGCTTATGGGGGCTTTGATTGTGATTTGTGTGATACTTATTATTATAAATGTATTGACAGATATAATTTACGCACTCTTAGATCCAAGAGTGCGTATGGATTAGTCTTACCATTTATTCCAGTGGATACGTTCTTCTTTCCACTTGTCTTTTGGTTCTTGTTCTTTTTCTCTAACTCCTATTGGAATAATGTTTAGTGGAATTATGTGCTCGGGTAAAGAGAGTATGTCTTGTAGGACTTTGACTCTTTCGGTATTGGGATAAACTCCACACCAAACTGCTCCTAATCCTATGGAATGAGCGGCTAAAAGTATGTTTTCGGTAGCGGCTGAGCAGTCTTGTACCCAAAATTCTCTGGCTTGTCCTTCTAAGGCTAAGTTCATATCGCCACAAACTATGATTGCACATGATGCTTTCTTTATCATGCCTGCATTTTTGAACTCTTCGCCTATCTTTTCTTTTAATTCTTTGTTGTCAATTACGATAAACGCCCAAGGTTGTTTGTTTACGGCACTTGGAGCTGACATTCCTGCACGTAAAAGTGTCATAATCGCATCTTTTTCTACTTCTTTGTCGGAATAAGCTCGAATACTTGTGCGATTGAAAATGTTTTCTAAACTTGGGTTTGTTTCTGTCTGTGCAATAGATGTGCCGCTTATTAAAATAAGGGCAAAAATCAATAAAAAGGTTTTAATTTTCATAGAAATAATAAATTTATGTTTGGTGTAAAACGAATAATCTGCTCGTTTAATTGTTTAAAACGAAAAGTTTTGCGTATTTTTGCACCACGAAACAAAAAAAATATCAATAATATGAACAACACATATAAAGCAGTTAGCCCACAAGAAGCTGTAAAATGTATTAAAAGTGGCGATCACATACATTTAAGTAGCGTTGCGTCAGCACCAAAATGCTTGATAGATGCAATGTGTGAGAGAGGAAGAAATAAAGAGTTTAAGAATGTTTACATTCATCACCTTCATACAGAGGGCGAAGCTCCATACGCAAGTGCAGAATTTGAAGGAATATTCCAACATGATGCCTTTTTCGTAGGCTCAAACGTGAGAAAAGATGTGCAAGCAGGTTATGCAGATTATATTCCTATCTTTTTGAGTGAAACACAAAAACTTTATCGTGAAGGATATGTGCCTTGTGATGTGGCAATGGTGCAAGTTTGTCCACCAGATGATCATGGCTATGTTTCATTAGGAACAAGTGTTGATGCAACTCTTGCTGCTATTGAAACTGCTAAAACAGTTATTGCTGTGGTTAATCCAAATGTTCCTCGTTCTTTCGGAGATGCTTTGATTCCTATGAGTATGATAGATATATTTGTGGAAGATGATACTCCTTTAATGCCAGGACATTTTACAGAACCTAATGAACAAGAAATTGCAATAGGAAAACATTGTGCTGCTTTGATAGAAGATGGTGCTTGTATGCAAATGGGAATTGGTGCAATTCCAAATGCTGTTCTTGCACAACTTGGAGGACATAAGGATTTGGGTATCCACACTGAAATGTTTGCAGATGGTGTTCTTCCACTTGTGGAAAAGGGTGTGATAAATGGAAGAAATAAGGCCTTAGATAGAGGAAAGATGGTTTCAACTTTCTTGATGGGAAGTCAAAAGGTTTATGATTTCTTACATAATAATCCAATGGTTGCAATGATGGATGTGGCTTATACAAATGATCCTTTTGTTGTGGCTCAACAACCTAAGATGACAGCAATCAACTCAGCACTTCAAATTGATTTAACAGGACAGGTTTGTGCTGATTCATTGGGAACAAAATTCTTCTCAGGGGTTGGAGGTCAAATAGATTTTATTTACGGAGCTTCAAGAAGTAAAGGTGGTAAGTCAATTATTGCAATGCCTTCTGTAACTAAGAATGGAATTAGTAAAATCGCTAATACATTATCACTTGGAGCAGGGGTTGTTACAACAAGAAATCATATTCATTGGTTCGTAACAGAATATGGTGCTGTAAATCTTTACGGAAAGAGTCTTCAAGAAAGAGCAAGATTGTTGATTTCAGTTGCTCACCCTGATCATAGAGAGGAATTGGATAGAGCGGCTTTTGAACGCTACGGCTCACACTATCGTTTCATAACAAAATAGAGACTTAGTTTTTTTTTAATAAATGAAGAATAAATCGGCGAAATATTAATTGTTTGGCCGATTTATTTTTTTTATTTCATAGAATTGATTCATTTGTCTTATTGGAGAATATTGTGATTTGGAGGTTTTGTTTGTAAATAAAAAAATAATTTTTTTTGCGGTTTTATAATTTCTTTTGTAAATTTGCACTTCTTTATTTTTTTATAAACATAAATAGGTAATAAAGTGGGACGTTTAATGGCAATAGATTATGGATTGAAGCGTGTTGGCTTGGCTGTAACTGATAATATGCAGGTGATTGCAACAAGACTTGCAACTGTGCCAACTGTGGATATTTTTCCGTATCTAAAAGATTACATGAGTAGAGAGCAAATAGAGGCGATAGTTGTTGGAGATCCAAAACAATTAGATAACACTCCTTCTGAATCTGCAAAGAGTGTGCATTTATTTGTTGATGAATTAGGTCAGCAATTTCCTGATATTGATATTTATATGATAGATGAACGTTTTACCTCAAAGATTGCAAGTCAAACAATAGCAAAATCGGGTAAAACCAAGAAGGCTAAGCAAGAAAAAGGTTTGATTGATACGATTGCTGCGGTGTTGATTTTGCAGGATTTTATGAAAATGAACAAAATTTAAATAAGAAAAATGATACTTCCAATAGTAGGTTACGGAAATAACGTATTAAAAAAAGAAGCACAAGAAATTACAAAGGATTATCCTCAATTGTCAGAATTGATTGATAATATGTTTGAAACAATGTATGCTGCAAATGGAGTGGGTTTGGCTGCTCCTCAAATAAATCTTTCAATTCGTTTGATAGTTGTTGATGCAGAGCCTTTTAAAGAGGTGTATCCTGAGGCAGAGGGGTTTAAACAGGTTTTTATTAATCCAACTATTCTTGAATATAAGGGTGAAATTTGGAGCGATTTTGAGGAAGGTTGTCTTTCTTTGCCTGAAATTCACGAGGAAGTTGCACGTCCGAGCGAGGTTGTTGTTAGATATTTTGATGAAAACTTTGTTGAGCATACAGAAGAGTTGAGTGGAATACGTGCAAGGGTGTTTCAACATGAGTATGATCACTTGCAAGGAAAGGTTTTTGTTGATAGATTGTCTTCGTTGAGAAAGACTTTGTTGAAAAGAAAACTAAATGATATTGCAAACAATAGAGTGCGTACAAGTTATAGAATGAAAATGAATCCTACTAAAAAGAGATAGTTATGAAAAAATTGTTTTTTTTGTTTTTATTTCTTGTTTGTGTCGTGTCTTATTCGTGTTCTACTGATGCGAAGCAAAAGGATAGAGAAAAGATACAGGCATTGGAGGTTTCAACTCTTGAAGATGCAAAGGTGATTAGTTATGAGAAAGCGGATTCTTTGATAAATTCGTATGTGGATTATGTAAAGAAATATCCGGAAGATTCATTGTGTGCAACATATCTTTATAGAGCGGCAGATATTCTTGCAAATACAAAAAGATGTATTGAGTCAATAAATATGTATGATAGATTGATTGCAGAGTATCCGAAAGATGCTTATGTGGAAAGTGCATATTTTTTAAAGGGTATTGTTTATTCTCAAACTTGTCTTAATAAAGAGAAGGCGGCTGAGGCTTTTACTTTGTTTATTGAGAAATATCCTAATTCAAATTTAAGTAATCAGGCACGTACTCTTTTGATTATGGATACAATGAAAGATGAGATGGATTTGATACGTCAATTTGAACAAAAAAATCAATAAATTTTGTAGTTACAATAATAATTACTATTTTTGCAAACGAAATTTAGGGCAAGAGGGGACGTCAGTAGTTCCCTCTTCTTTTATATATAAGAAATGAAAGATAAGTTATTCATAGAAGAAAAAACAAAAGAAATACTTGGAGATGGTGAATTGTTTTTGGTAGAGGTGAAAGTGTCAAAAAACAATGTTATTCAAGTGTTTATTGATGGTGATAATGGGGTTAAAATTCAAGATTGCATTGATTTAAGTAGGAGCTTGGAGGAGTGCTTGGATAGGGAAAGTGAAGATTTTGAGTTAAGTGTATTGAGTTTTGGCTTGGAAGAACCTCTAAAATTGCAAAGACAATATGTGAAAAATATTGGTAGAAGTTTGCAGGTGGAAAGCGAAGAAGGATCGTTTACAGGAGTATTGAAAAGTGTAGAGGAAGAAAGTTTTACTATTGAGTTAAAAAAGAAAAATAAAAAAGATAAAGAAAACGATAATCTTAAAACATATAATTATAAAGAAATTAAATCAGCAAAAGTTGTAATATCATTTAAATAAAGAGAGTTTTCACTATGGAAAATTTAAGTTTAGTAGATACATTTTCAGAATTTAAAGAGTTTAAGAGTATAGAAACTGAAACTCTTATGAGAATAGTAGAGGAGGTTTTTAGAGGAGTACTTACAAAGAAGTTTGGTTCTGATGAGAATATAGATATTATTGTAAATGTCGAAAAGGGAGATTTGGAAATTTGGAGAAACAGAATCATTGTTGCAGATGATGAGTTGGAAGATGAAAATACTCAGGTGGCGTATTCGGAAGCAGTGAAGATAGAACCTGATTTTGAGATAGGTGAAGAACTCTCTGAGGAAATAAAATTAAAAGATTTTGGCCGTAGAGATATTCTTGCAATTCGTCAAAATCTTGTAGGAAAGGTTCAAGAGTATGAAAGAGCAAGCATTTTTCAAAAATATAAAGAAAAAGTAGGTGAAATAGTTATTTGTGAGGTGTATCAAGCTTGGAAAAGAGAGACGTTGTTGTTAGATGAAGATGGTGTAGAGGTTATTTTGCCAAAAAGCGAACAAATACCAGGAGATTATTTCCGCAAAGGAGATACAGTAAAGGCTGTTGTGTTGAAGGTTGAAATGAAAAATGGTATTCCAAGCATTATACTTTCAAGAGTATCGCCTATTTTCTTGGAAAGATTGTTTGAACAAGAAGTTCCAGAAATTTATGATGGCTTGATTTTGATTAAAGATGCTGTTCGTCAACCTGGTGAAAGAGCAAAAATTGCTGTTGAAAGTTATGATGATAGAATAGATCCTGTAGGAAGTTGTGTAGGGGTAAAGGGTAGTAGAATACATAGTATAATAAGAGAGTTGAGAAATGAAAATATTGATGTAATTAACTACACAAATAATGCAGAATTGTATATAACTCGTGCATTGTCTCCTGCAAAAGTAATATCTGTAACAATTGACGAGGAAAATAAAAAGGCTGATGTTTATATGCAACCTGATCAAGTGTCGTTAGCAATTGGTAAAGGCGGATATAATATTAGATTGGCAGGAAAATTAACAGGATATGAAATAGAAGTATATAGAGATACTGATATGGATTATGAAGATGTGGATTTGGACGAATTTAGCGATGAAATAGATGAATGGATAATCAATGAATTGAAATCTATTGGTTGTGATACGGCAAAGAGTGTGTTAGAACTTTCAGCACAAGAGTTAGAAGATAGAACAGATTTAGAAGAAGAAACAATACAACACGTGCTTTCAATTTTGAAGGCAGAATTTGAAGACTAAACAAGTCCTAAAAAGAAATAATTGGGATACTGTATAGCAAAGTTTATTGAAAAAGAAAAAAGGAGAATATGTCAGCAGAAAATAATAAGGTTATAAGATTAAATAAAGTAGCCAAAGAATTGAATGTAGGGATACATACAATAGTGGAATATTTGGCAAAAAAAGGTAAGAAAATAGACCCAAGTCCGAATACAAAGATAGATTCGGACGTGTATAATTTACTTTCAAAAGCTTTTCAAGGAGAAAAAAAACAAAAAGAGGCAAGTAAAACAACTAAAAAGAGTGTCAAACCGGTTGAAATCGTTTTGGAGGCTACGGAAGTTGTTAAAAAAGAAAAAGAAGAAAGGGAAGAAGTTGAGCTTCCTAATGAAATCGTAATAAGAGATGTTACATTAGGAAATGAAATTGAAAAACCAAAAGAGGAAGTTGTGCCTCAACAAAAAAATGCTGACAAAGAAGAAGTTGTAGTTAAGGAAGAAAAAGTAGAAAAGGAAGAAAGGGAAGAAAAAAACGAGGTGGAAGAAACAGAAACTGATACTACAACAATAGGAGGTTTGAATATTCTTGGTAAAATTGATTTGAAATCGTTGAATCAAAAGACAAAACCTGCTAAAAAGAAAAAAGATAAAAAAGATAAAAAAGCAAAAGATAAAAAGGAAGAAACTCCTGTAAAACAAACTCCTAAAACAGAAAAACAAAACAAACAAAATACTCCAAAACCTGTGGTTGAGGAAAAGAAACCTGAGGTTAAGAAAGAAAAAGTTGCAGCACCTGCACCTGAATTTATTTCTACTTCTTATGTAAAACTTTCAGGTCCGGTTTTAACAGGAGAAAAGGTTGATTTATCTCAATTCCAAAAGCCAAAGAAACAACAACCTGTTGCATCTTCAAGCAAAGGTAAAATTGAGAATAAAGAAAAACAAGACAAGGAAAAGGATAAGAAAAAAAGAAAAAGAATAAAACCTGCTCCTGCTCAAGCACAACAAAGTGCTAATCCTGCACAACCTGCTCCTAAGAAAGAAAACAAAAAACATAAACCTGCTAAAAAAGAGGTTAAAAAAGTAGAGTTAGACTCTAATGAAATAGAAAAACAAATTAAAGAAACATTAGCAAGACTTTCTCCTATGGGTAAGAGCAAGACCTCAAAACACCGTAGAGATAAACGTCAATCTATTTCGCAACACATGCAAGAAGAAATGTTGCATGAAATGGAAGAACAAAAAGTATTAAAAGTAACAGAATTTGTTACTGCCAACGAACTTGCTAATATGATGGACGTTCCTGTTACAAAGATTATAGCATCTTGTATGTCCTTAGGAATGTTCGTTTCAATCAACCAAAGATTAGACGCAGAAGCAATTCAACTAATAGCAGACGAATTTGGATACTCAATTAAGTTCGTTTCTGCCGATGTAGTAGAAGCATTAAACGAAGAAGAAGTAGAAGACAGAGAAGAAGACTTACAACCACGTTCTCCAATCGTTACAGTAATGGGACACGTTGACCACGGAAAGACTTCATTACTTGACTACATTCGTAATGCGAACGTAATTGCAGGAGAAGCAGGAGGAATCACACAACACATCGGAGCTTACGAAGTTTCACTTCCAGAAAGCGGAAAGAAAATCACATTCCTTGATACACCAGGACACGAAGCGTTTACCGCAATGCGTGCTCGTGGAGCAAAAATGACAGATATAGCAATCATTGTTATAGCATGCGATGACAAGATAATGCCTCAAACCGTTGAAGCAATCAATCACGCACAAGCAGCAGGCGTTCCAATCGTTTTTGCATTGAACAAAATAGACCGTCCTGCCGCAGACCCTGATAGAATCAAGTCAGAACTTGCAAATATGAACCTTTTAGTAGAAGATTGGGGAGGAAAAATCCAATCACAAGAAATATCAGCAAAAAAAGGTACTAACGTAGATTTACTATTAGAAAAAGTACTTTTGGAAGCAGAAATGTTGGAACTAAAAGGCAATCCAAACAAAAGAGCAAAAGGAACAGTAATAGAATCCTCACTTGACAAAGGAAGAGGATATGTAGCAAAAATACTTGTACAAGACGGAACAATTCGTCAAGGAGACGTAGTTCTTGCAGGCGCAACCTACGGAAGAGTAAAAGCAATGTACAATGAAAGAAACAAACTCTTAAAAGAAGCAGGTCCATCAGCACCAGTCCTATTATTAGGATTGAATGGAGCACCACAAGCAGGAGATACTTTCAATGTAATGCAAAGTGAAAAAGACGCAAAAGACCTTTCAAACAAGAGAACACAACTTCAAAGAGAACAAGGACTAAGAACACAAAAGCATATCACATTAGACGAAATCGGAAGAAGAATTGCAATAGGCGACTTCAAACAATTAGACCTAATTGTAAAAGCAGACGTGGACGGTTCGGTAGAAGCATTGTCAGACTCATTGTTGAAACTATCAACACCAGAAGTTCAAGTAAACGTAATCCACAAATCAGTAGGACAAATCACCGAATCAGACGTATTGTTAGCAACAGCATCAAATGCAATCATTATAGGATTCCAAGTACGTCCGTCAGTTGGAGCAAGAAAGCTTGCAGAACAAGAACAAATAGACATAAGACTATATTCAATTATTTACACTGCAATCAACGAATTAAAAGATGCGATAGAAGGAATGCTATCACCAGAAATCCAAGAAAAGATAGTAGCAAACCTTGAAGTAAGAGAAACATTCAAAATCTCAAAAGTTGGAACAATTGCAGGCTGTATGTGCTTAGACGGAAAGATTGCACGTTCTACAAAGGTTAGAATAATTAGAGATGGAATTGTTGTCTATACAGGAAAATTAGCATCATTAAAACGTTTCAAAGACGATGTGAAAGAAGTAGTAATGGGACAAGACTGCGGATTGAACATAGAAAACTTTAACGACATCAAAGTAGGCGACATAATAGAAGGCTACGAAGAATTAGAAATCAAGAGAACACTAAAATAAAAAGCTGAAAAAGCTTGCCTTCATAGTTCAAGGGATAGAACGAAAGTTTCCTAAACTTTAAATGTAGGTTCGAGTCCTACTGGAGGTACAAAGAAGAGTTGAATTTTTAAGATTCAACTCTTTTTTGTTTTAAGAAATTAACGTCCTAACGCCATAATACGTAAAAAATATACAAATTAAGAGAAGTATAAAAGGACTGAGTCATAAAGATTCAGTCCTTTACTTTCTCTTTAACTTATTACAAACGCATTGTAATACTATTTTAACGCCATTGTAATACTATTTTAATGCGTTCGTAATACCATTTTAATGTGATTAAAATGTTTCTACTTCTTGAAGGTAGAGAAATAAAGCTAAGATTTTATGAATTTATTTGTCGCTTCGTTGGAAACGATGTAAGCCTTCTATGTATGATTGTTTGATAAAACCAAAGCTTGTCTCATTCATTTATAATTTTAACTTTCATAGCAATTTCCAAACCCAAAGTTTCAGCTATTTTTTCAAGCGTATTCAAAGAAGGATTACCCTTATCCGCTTCAATAATTTTAATAATCCTTACGCTCAAACCTGTATAATCAGACAAATCCTGTTGAGTTAAACCCAGCAAAGCTCTACGTTCTTTAATTAAATTGCCAAATTTCATAGTGAAATATAAAGCGCTTTTTGTGAAAATAGGCCTAATAGTCAAAAGTTTCCGTCTTTCAGTATTCCAATTTCAGTTAAGATATCTCTTTTTAACTTACTTAATGGACGATTAAGATTCTTAGAGGCTTCTAATTCTGTACCAAATAGCATACGATAAACGTCTGCTTTTGATAATTTATAATGTTCCAAAAGGTTATCTAATAAAGTTTGTAAGTATGTATCTGAGTATTGATAATTATATTTTAATATATCTTTAACTTCTATATCCCCATGATATTTATAAGCTTCTTTTAATTTGAAAACTTCTACCATATTTATCTCTTTTCGATCTTTTGGATCTGTTAGATTTTCTATTGTAACTTCACATTTTTCTATGTCAATTAGTTTATAACTAAACTTAAATTTAGGTTCATCTGGAGTTGAATCTAAATATGGATGAACATGTGTACTTAATTTGAATATAGTATTTCCTTTAAGAGAACTATTACAAATTGAACAGCAAGGAATCAAATTGTAGAGACTTAATGACATTAGTGGGTATAATTCTTTTGAGAACCAATGATCTAATTGTGGTCTTGCGATTCTAGACTCATTATTATTCCCATTATCTTTTGTTATTGTTATTGTATATTGTCTGTTGCAATATGTACAGGTATTATGTCCTTGCTCAAATGTAATACGATATGTTCTTGATTTATTTTGTGCTAATTGTCCTTCATAATCAAAAGCATCTCGAATTGTAATCAATGTTTTATGATACTTCCTAATTAGTAGTTTATCGTAGTTACTTCTATTGTTGCATTTCTTTCCTTTTGATTCTAAGTAGTCATTAAATTCACTTTCATCATAACCTGGAATTATTTCACGCATTAGTTTATAGTTTAATATATAAAGTTTTTGGGGCTTTTCAAAAAGTAAACGCTTAACAATAGATAAATCATCTCCACCTGTAGGCAGTGTGGGGATTAACACTTTAGAAATCCGTCTATCAAGACTTACTTTAATTCGAGAAACTAAGCTTGTGCACATTTTTTTCTCATACCAATTTATCAAATCTTTGGAAGGTGAGGTTAATTTCCACATAACTACTTATTGTTTTCAAGTTCTGCTAATTTTTTCTTTAATTCAGCTATTTCCTGTTCTTTGCTATTCGATGGATAAAATTTGTAATATTCCCTAAGTAAGACATTTCTTATAATAGGTTCATCAATAAGCATAATTTTATTATGTAATTCGACATCTGTATTTATAATTCCTTTTTTATCCGCTACATTTTTCAATGATTCGATTATTTGCTTGATAACCCAAGACGCATAATCTCCTATTGAACCATTCTTTAAAAAGAAACTATTTTTAAGCATTTCATGAATATTTGCACCAAATGTACTTAAGGATATCTTCTCGGTATCTCTTGTGTCTTTTTTCAAAGCCAGTATATTACGTGCAGGTATATCTGATAAAACGAATGGCGAATGTGTGACAAAACAAATATTCAAGCTCTTAATGTTCGGTATGTCAACTTGTTTTATTCCATCAAACAATATTTTCAGATATGTCCGTTGCAGTTCTGGATGAAAATACAATTCAATCTCTTCCAATATGACATTAATATGGTTATAGACGACTCTTTGTCCGTTTGTATCAAACCAGATAGAATTTATATTTGACAAATGGTATAATAGAGAACTAATAGAATATACCTGCTGTCGTTCTCCAGAGCTTAGTGTTTCGAACTGGACATCATCTCCCGTTTCATTATTCCTTAAGCAGATGTTTAC
>JAFYSZ010000015.1 GCA_017559135.1 Bacteroidales bacterium
ACATCTGTAATGCAATAGTTTACATTGATAAACTTCCGTATTCTTCCATCTGTTTCATGTGGTAACGGATAGGTTACTCAGCTTTGGAATAACTTGGCATTACGTTGGTTTTTGCTGGCATTCCTCCAAAAATCAGAATTTAACAAAACCCCTGTCTGCCAATTATTTTGCCCCAAATTTCTCAATTCAACGAATTATATGTAACTTTGCAACAAATATATAAAATACAATGAGTAATATAGTAGCAATCGTAGGTCGTCCAAATGTTGGCAAATCAACTTTATTTAATCGTTTAACAGAAAGCAGAGATGCTATCATTCATTCCGAAGCAGGCGTAACAAGAGATCGTCATTACGGCAAATCAAATTGGAATGGAAAAGAATTTTCAGTTATTGACACAGGTGGTTATGTTATAGGAAGCGAAGACGTTTTTGAAGGCGAGATTCGCAAGCAAGTAGTCTTAGCAATAGAAGAAGCAGACGCCATAATCTTTATGGTAGATGTAAAAGATGGAATCACCCCTGACGATGAAGAAGTAGCAGAACTATTAAGACGATGCGACAAAAAAGTACTTTTGGTTGCAAATAAGGTCGATAACGTAGCAAGAGCAAACGATCACTATGAGTTTTACTCGTTTGGACTTGGCGAAGTCTATACAATTTCGGCAATAAACGGCTCTGGAACAGGCGAAATGTTAGATGCGTTAGTAGAAGACTTTGCAACAGAAGAAAGTTTCGTTGATGAAAACGCAGGAATACCAAAACTTTGTGTTGTAGGACGTCCAAATGTTGGAAAAAGTTCGCTTATCAACACATTGATTGGACAAGAAAGAAACATAGTTCACAATTCAGCAGGAACAACTCGCGATTCGCTTGACACAAGATATAATCTTTTTGGATTTGATTTCGTGATAATTGACACCGCAGGCGTAAGAAAAAAGAATAAAGAAATGGACGATGTAGAGTTTTACTCGGTTATGCGTTCTATTCGTTCAATTGAAAACTCCGATGTCTGCGTTCTTATGATAGATGCTTCGCAAGGATTGGAAAGTCAAGACATAAACCTTTTCTCACTCATCAATCGCAACAACAAAGGCGTTGTAATCGTAGTAAATAAATGGGATTTGATTGAAAAAGACAACAAAACAATTCTTGAATTTGAAGAAAAAATCAGAGCAAAGATAGCACCATTTGACGATGTGCCTATTATCTTCACCTCAGTGATTAACAAACAAAGAATATACAAAGTATTAGAAACCGCAAAGAAAGTTTACGAATCACGAAGTAGACAAATACCAACCTCAGAGTTGAACGAAAGACTTTTACCTATTGTAAAAGAACAAAATCCTCCTCCTGCATACAAAGGAAAGTATGTAAAAATAAAATATATAATGCAATTGAAAACTGCATACCCACAATTTGTTTTCTATTGCAACCTTCCACAATACATAAAAGACCCTTACAAACGATTTGTTGAGAATAGACTAAGAGAAATGTACGATTTCAACGGCGTACCTATCACTATTTTCTTCCGACAAAAGTAAAACAAAAATGGAAGTAAGGATTGACAAATGGTTATGGGCAGTAAGGCTTTACAAAACGCGAGCCTTAGCAACCGATGCCTGTCGATTAGGCAAAGTAACCTGCGAAGGCGTTGCAGTAAAGCCCTCAAAAATTGTCAAAGAAGGCGATGTGTATGTAGTAAACATTGAACAACTACACCGAAAAGTTAAAGTAAAACAATTACTCAATAACAGAGTAGGAGCAAAACTTGTAGAAAATTTCTTAGAAGACCAAACCGATATTCAAGAAATAGAAAGAATACGCATTGCAAGGGAATACGCTTTTGAAAAACGCGATAGAGGAATAGGCAGACCAAGCAAAAAAGACCGCAGACTATTAGATGAGTTTAAATCTTAACTTGATTTCCGAAAAAAAACGAAGAAAAAGACTCTGATAAATATATTTTCTTAAAATTAAAGCCCGAAATACTTCAAAAATTTCGGGCTTTATTGTTTGCACTCCAAATTTTGAAAAAATAAGCCCTTAACTAAAAATCACTAAATCAAGCAATTAATAAAAAACTCCGCAATTTGCTCCAATTTTTCTATGACTTTTGCCTATTTTTTTACGATTTTTCTTCAATTTTTATCGGATCTTAGAAATTTTTTATCGGACAAAAAAAAATTTTCATCGGACAAAAAAAATTTTTGATCCGATCTCCGTAAAATTTTCTCCGATTTTAGCAAAATCAACCCCAATTTCCCTCAAATTTTCCCCGATTTTAAGCCCGAAATTTTTTAACAAAAAAAACATTTGTTCGGATAAAAAATAATTTATATCTTTGTCAATTGAAATTAACCTTAAAAAAGGAGGATAAAAAGGAGAAAAAGAATAATTTTAATTTAGACTAAGTAATTTTATTACGACATATTAAAGCGTTTTTGCTTATATTTGGTTGTATGAAACCTCGAAAATTTCATAAAACTTGCCAAGAAGAAAGCAGAAAACGCTCACGAGT
>JAFYSZ010000016.1 GCA_017559135.1 Bacteroidales bacterium
AATGATTATTTAGTCGGAATAACGAAAAAAGAAGGTTCTATTTATGGCTTTGTACAATGGTATAACGGAAATAATTTTGCAACTTATGGTTTATTAAATAACTCCAATATTGTTCTTAATGACTTTACTTTCTTTGGAAATGAAATGTATTTCTGTGGACAAAAACTAACGAATCAAGGTAATTACGTTGGTATTATAGGTTGTTTTGATATGAATGACTTTATTAACAACGGCAGTTTCAATTATCAATATACAGAAGTCCCTACTATTGAAAATCTAACTAAGATATTAGTAAACACATATAACACAGGAGATAAAATTGTAACAGCAATAGGTAATGGTTCTTCTTTGTTTATCGGGAGTTATGGGCAAATTGTCCATATAAATCTTGCAAATCCAAATGATATTTGCTATAATCCATTTCCTTTTTTCAATGCAACACAATTAGAAGTCTTATTTGATATGTTTTCTTATGGTGATTATGTAATAACTTTAAGTAAAAATCATCCTTCTGATCAATATTTCATAAGATATTTTAAATTTGATGGTCAATATTTGCAAAATGTTATTAGTTATATTTATACATTCCCTAATATTTATACCATATACACAAGCAATCCCGAAGATTATCCTCTTCATATAGCAGATATTTCACAAAATACATTTGCTGTTTGTCTTTCAGCAAGTGATGGACAAAGAGATTTTACTATGATAAATTTCCATAGGAAGTTTTCAAGTCTCATTTTTTCTTCACATTTACTTCGACATTATGACAAAAACCACACAGTATTAGAAATGGAGTATTCTACTGTTATAGATAGATTATTATTGTTAAATGATAGTTATTTTAATGGACAAGGAAAAGTTCAAACTATGACTTATATTGATCCTTGGGAAACAAATCCTTACGTTACTTTAATGGAAAAAATTAATACTCCAAGCAAAATAAATCATTTTAGTTTGATTTCACCTGATCATTATGCAGTTGCAGGAACTTATTCTTTCTCTCAATCAAATAATTTGCATCTATTTGCGACAAAAGACATAAACCATGGTTTTCTTTCTTGTTTAGATAATACGTTGCCAACGGTAGAGCCTGTTGCTATAGGACAAGGGGCACATGTTTCGCAGATTTCACCATGTAGTACAATAAATGCAAATTGGATAGTAGATCAAACAAATAATTATATTGATAATATAAATGTAAATTGTATAGATTAACAAATTTAAAAACATAAAGATTATGAAAAAGTTATTTTTAATTTTATTGGCATTATTGCCTTTTTGTTCAAAAGCTCAACAATTAGACTCTGCTTGGGTTGGTGATAATTATTTTAATCAATATATATTTCCTCCTTTAATTGATAACTCTATTGAAAGAAGTTGCCCTCCTTTTAGTGTAAATGCACATTTTTCTAATAATTTTATTCATGGTGGTTTTTCAAACATTCATACTCAAGACTATATTCAAGGAATTGCACAAAGATATGAGGTTGCAGAAAATGACAGCGTCAGCATAATGGGTGTTGCTCTTTATTCATATTTTTCGTACCTACATAATATGATGCATCAAGATGATACTATAACATTAAGTATATTAAACTCCGATTTAACAGAAATTTTCTATGAAAAAACCTTTATTTCTGCCACTGCGTCTGAGTTTGACTCTATAAATAATTATTTAATACATACGGATAATAATGGTTTTTTTCTTCCTTTTGTTGAGTGTATTTTTGATGATACTATTACTTTATATGAAGATTATTACGTTGCTTTTGAGCATAATAGTATTTGCAGTGCTTATCTTGATAATGTAGGAGTTTTTTGTACTGATTTGGCATTTATGATATTAAATATACCAGAAGAAGAGATTATTGTTGGCCCTGCTACAAGTAACAATACAAGTGATCCTTTCTTAAGAAAAGATGCTCCATACAGATATGGGACTAAATACAAACCATATTTAAAGACTTGCTTTGTAAGAGAGTGGACTTATGTTGAAGATTTAAGTTTATATAATAACTATATAAAGCTGGCAATGTATGGCGACAACTATTATGTACAAGCAACAGATACTACTGCTTTAAAAGCTTTTGGAATTTGTCCTATTCAAGCAATAATAGATACTTCTTCTGATTCGTTAGATAGTGGCGTTGTTTCGGTTGATTTGCTTGAAGAAAATGTTGAGATTTATCCTAATCCTGCAAAAGATGTTTTGAATATAAATTCTGCTTTTGCAATAAAAGAAGTTGAAATCTATGATGCTTTGAATCGCTTGATTGAAAAACGCAAAGCAAATAAAAGAAACATTCAGTTAAATATCGCAAACTACAAAGCAGGTTCTTACATAGTAAACATTAACACCACAAAAGGCAGCGTGAAAAAGAAATTGATTGTGGAATAAGAATAAAAAAGGCGACTGAGATAATCAATCGCCTTTTTTATTTGTTTGCTTTTTTTTCTTTATCTTTGCCAAAAATATTCTTTTATGAAAAAATACATTTTTGCTTTAATTATAGCGTTGTTTTTCTGCAATGGTTTGTTTGCAGTGCCTGCTCAAAAGAAATTGATTACTATCATTCAACCTAACGGAAAGGAGCTTTCTTATTGGTTAAAGGGCGATGAGTTTATTCGTTGGGCGGAATCTATTGACGGATACACGCTTCTAAACAATGAAGAAGGAGTTTTGTGTTATGCAACCTTGAACGAAAAGGGAGAAATGGTTGCTTCTCAAATCATTGCTTGCAATCCTGAACATAGAGATGTGAATGAGGTGATTTTTTTAGAAAAAACAGATAAAAATCTCTTCTTTTCTGAGGAGCAATTAGAAATAATACGTCAAAGACGAATGAATCATTGAATTTATTTCTGATTTTTTTGTAAATTTGCACCCTTATGGTAGATAGCGAACAAATAAATAAGAGTAATTATACCGAAGATAATATTAAATCTCTTGATTGGAACGAGCATATTCGTTTGCGTCCGGGTATGTATATAGGCAAACTTGGCGATGGTGCTTCGGCTGATGATGGGATTTATGTGTTATTGAAAGAGGTTATCGACAATTCTATCGATGAATTTGTTGCAGGCTATGGCAATTGCATTGAAATAGATATTGATTTTCACTCAAAAAAGGTTAGAGTTAGAGACTATGGTCGTGGAATTCCTTTGGAAAAAACAGTAGATTGCGTTTCAAAGATGAATACCGGTGCAAAATACGATTCAGAGACTTTTCAGAAATCAGTAGGTATGAATGGAGTTGGTACAAAGGCTGTAAATGCACTTAGTACCTACTTTAAGATTTCTTCTGTTAGAGATGGAAAGATAAAAATTGCTGAATTTTCGGAAGGAAAAATCACTAACGAAGAGAAAATCAAAGATACAGAAGAAAAAAACGGCACTTGTGTTGAGTTTATTCCTGATAACGATCCAAAGATTTTTGGTAATTACAATTATTTAGATGAGTATGTTGAAAAGATGATTTGGAATTATGCCTACTTAAACAAAGGTTTGTCTTTGATTTATAACGGCAAAAAGATTCAATCTAAGAAAGGTCTTTTCGATTTGCTTAACAACAATCTACAAGAAAACGAAGCTCTTTATCCTATTATTCATCTTTCGGCAGGAAGTTTTGAATTTGCTTTCACTCATTCTGATAAGGTTTTCACAGAAGAGCATTATTCTTTCGTAAACGGACAACATACAACACAAGGTGGTACTCATCAATCTGCTTTTCGTGAGGCTTTGGTTAAGGTGTTAAAGGATTTTTTCAAGAAAGATTACGATCCTTCCGATATTCGTTCGGGACTTGTTGCCTCAATCAGCCTTAGAATTAACGAACCTGTGTTTGAATCGCAAACAAAGACTAAGTTAGGTTCTACAAATATGATGCCTGATGGCAGTGGTCAAGCAGTTAGGACTTTTATTTTAGATGCAGTTAAAAGCACTCTTGATGATTATCTTCACATTAACTCAGAAGTTGCAGAACTTTTGCTTCAAAAAATCGTTCGCAACGAAAAAGAACGCAAGGGTATGCAGAATGTGAAGAAACTTGCAAAGGAAAGTGCAAAGAAAGTAAGTCTTACAAATAGAAAACTTAGAGATTGTAGAATACATTATAATAGTAAAGATCCGAGAAGATTGGAATCTACTCTTTTTATCACTGAGGGAGATTCTGCATCGGGTTCTATCACAAAAAGTCGTGATGTAAACACACAAGCTGTCTTTTCTTTAAGAGGAAAACCACTTAATACATACGGCGATAGCAAAGAGGTAGTGTATAAAAATGAAGAGTTTAATCTTCTACACAACGCTTTGAACATAGATGAAGACATGGACAATTTGCGATACAATAATATTGTGATTGCAACCGATGCCGATGTTGACGGAATGCACATAAGAATGTTGCTGATGACGTTCTTTTTGAAGTTTTTCCCAGATTTAGTAAAAGCAGGTCATATATACATATTACAAACGCCTTTGTTTAGAGTAAGAAACAAAAAAGAGACTCTTTATTGTTACAGCGAACAAGAAAGAGATGAGGCAATAGGAAAACTAAGAGGCGAAGTAGAAATCACACGTTTTAAAGGGCTTGGAGAAATTTCGCCTGATGAGTTTAGAAACTTTATAGGCAAAGATATAAAACTTGACCCTATTATTTTAAACAAAGAATCGGGAGTTAGTTCTATTTTAGATTTCTTTATGGGAAAAAATACTCCTGAAAGACAAAACTATATTATAGAAAATCTACGTTATGAAGATGTACAATAGTAATAAATTATTTTTTAGAAATATGAAAAAAACAGCTTTTTATCTTATTTTGGCTTTCATTTGCTTTGGACAAACAGATGTTTTTGCCCAAACCGATGAAGTAAAACCTTGGACCGATGTAGTAATTGATAATAGAGATCCTTCTCTTTGGACGTGGAACAAAAATAATTCTTCACGTTTCAGCATAAGAGGCGATTTTGACGGAGACGGATTCTCTGAAAATTTATACGAAACAGCAACTACTATTTTTTCAGACAACGATGAACTAACTCCTTTAAAACTTGACGGAGATTTAGGAGTGTATTTCTTGGTTAATGAAGGCGATTTGGACGGAGATGGCGGAGATGAAATTTCATTCATGACAGTATATCGTGATTTTTCCGACATTAACTATTTCAGAGTATGGACCTACACAGGAAATAAATGGAAAGAACTTTTCTGTGTGCAAGTTCACGAATACGATTGCCCAAATTACAAAGCCACAAAGCCAAGTGAGATGTTTACTCATCAATGGAAAAGAAAAAATGGCTACAACCTAAATAAGATAGTCTTGAAAATACATGACGGAGTTGTAGATGTGATTGCAACACACCCTAACGAACGCTACGCAATCGAACACATAAAACTTGTAGGCAAGACTTTCTCTAAAAGAGAATGGGGAACAATAATACAACCTCGCAACGACTACTAACAAATCAATGAAAAAAGTAATTGTTGTAGGAGCAAGCTCTGGAATTGGCGAAGAAATCGTACACCTTCTTTTGAAAGAGGGTTGCAGTGTAGGGATTGCCGCACGAAGAATAGAGAAGCTAAAAGATATTCAAAATAAATACGGCGAGGAAAGAGTAAAAATCATTGACTTAGACGTTCAAAAACAAGACGCTACTTCTCGTTTAGAGACTTTAATCAATCTCTTAGGCGGAATGGATACTTATTTTCACGCCTCAGGCATTGGAACTCAAAACACCGACTTGGTTCCAGAAATAGAAATTGAGACTTCAAAAACAAATTGCGAAGGATTTATCCGTTTAGTAACCTTTGCATTTAATTGGTTCTACAAAAACAAAATCAAAGGACATATCGCAGTAATTTCTTCTATTGCAGGAACAAAAGGACTTGGCGTAGCACCTGCCTATTCGGCAACAAAAGCAATGCAAAACACCTATATTCAATCGCTCTGCCAACTCTCAAAAATCAAAAAAGCAGACATCACCTTCACAGACATACGCCCAGGATTTGTAGCAACCGACTTACTAAATTCAAGCAAGCACTACCCTATGCTAATGAAAAAAGAAAAAGTCGCAAAACTTATAATCAAAGGCTTAAAACGCAAAAAACGAATCCTAATCATAGATTGGAAATTCCGATTAGTAGTAATTCTTTGGCGAATGATACCCTCTTGCATTTGGGAAAGAATAAGCGTAAAAAATTAGAAATAAAAAAACGCCGTAAGTCAAGTTACGGCGTTTGGTGTTTTTGATATATATTGTTATCTAACCGAAGTAAAGCCTTTCATAAGTCCTCTTTCTGCTTTTTCCATAAAGGTTATGATTTCATTTCCTTCTTCTGTGTTTGGCAATTGTTTGATTTCTGCCAAGGCATTGCTGTATGTCAATCCTTTTTGGAATACTATGCGATAGATGTTTTGAATATTGTTGATTGTTTCTTGCGAAAATCCTCTTCTTGTCAAACCTACTGAATTGATTCCGCAGTATGAAACAGGGAATTTACCACCTTTTACGTATGGTGGTATGTCTTTATCTACCAAACTACCACCCATCAAAATTACGTGTTTACCTATGCGTGTGAATTGATGAACTGCACTTTGTCCTCCTATGATTGCGTAATCATCTACCTCAACATGACCTGCCAAAGTAGCGGAATTTGCTAATATACAATTATCTCCTATTATACAATCATGTGCTACGTGTGCGTATGCCATAATAAGATTATTGTTTCCTATCACTGTGCGTTTGTTTGCATTTGTTCCGCGATTGATAGTAACAAATTCTCTGATTATATTGTTGTCTCCTATTTCGGCTGTTGTATATTCTCCTTCAAATTTCAAGTCTTGTGGCACTGCTGCTATGCTTGCGGAAGGAAATATCTTACAATTCTTCCCTATTCTTGCTCCTGGAAAAATTGTAACATGTGGTCCAATCCAACAATCATCACCTATTTCTACGTCATCGTATATAACGGCGAATGGTTCTATTGTTACATTTTTACCAATCTTTGCATTAGGGTGAATATAGTACATTTGATTGTTCATTTCTCTATTTTTTAGTTTTTGCAACCTGTGCCATTAGTTGTGCTTCTACAACTAAACGATTGCCTACGTAAGCTTCGCCTTTCATTTTAACGATTCCTCTTCTGATTGGCTCGGTTAGAGTGAGTTTTAACAAGAGTGTATCGCCCGGAACTACTTTATTTCTGAATTTCACTTCTTCAAATTTCATAAAGTAGGTGCTATAATTTTCAGGGTCTTCTATATCTTTTAATGCTAACACTCCTCCTGTTTGTCCTAAGGCTTCTACGATTAACACTCCTGGCATTACAGGTTCTTGTGGAAAGTGTCCGTTAAAGAAGTCTTCGTTTCCTGTTACGTTTTTAAGTCCTATGACGTAATCTTCGCCTATTTCTATTACTTTATCAATAAGTAGCATAGGGAATCTGTGCGGCAAAAGATTTTTTATTGCCTTAATATCATATACAGGTTCTTTATTTGGATCGTAAATTGGTGCTCCGTTATTTTCCATAATGGTTTTAATTTTTCTTGATAATAAATTATTTACTTTATGTCCTGGACGCTTAACTATAAAGCGTGCTTTTAATGGTTTTCCTACAAGGGCAATGTCGCCAATAAAGTCTAAAAGTTTATGACGTGCAGGTTCGTTTTCAAAATTCTGCTTTACATTGTTCAAAAGTCCTTTTTCAACTTTGATTTCTGTCGCATCTTTTCCAAAAACGTTTGCAAGGTGTTGTATTTGTTCTGCTTCCAAAACTTTATCTACAAAGATTAGTGCATTATCTAAGTCTCCGCCTTTTATAAGGTTTAGTTTTAGAAGTTGTTCTATTTCGTCTAAAAAAACAAATGTTCTACAATTTGAAAATCCTTCTTTAAATTCTGATAGGTTTTTAAGGCAAGAGGTTTGACTTCCTATGATTCTTGGTGAGAAGTCTATATTTAAATCTATTCTAAACCCATCGTAAGGCATCGCGATGAGTTCTATGTCATTTTCTTCATCAACATACGAAACAATTTCTTTGAGACAGAAGTATTTTCTTTCTTTTTCTAATTCTTCTACTCCACTTTTTTCTATTGCTTCAAGCCAATACTTTGCACTACCGTCAAGAATCGGCACTTCTTCTCCTGAAATCTCTATCAAGGCATTGTCAATATTTGAAGCATATAAAGCAGCCATCAAATGTTCTATTGTTGCTACCTTTACTCCCTTTGCTTCAATTGTTGTTCCTCGCGAAGTTTCGCTCACAGCCTCAGCCTCAGCCTTTATAAGTACGGGAGAGGCTAAATCTACTCTTTTAAAAACAATCCCGCTATCGGCACAAGAAGGTAAAATATTTACTTCAACAAATTTCCCTGTATGAAGTCCTTTACCTTTGAGCGTTATCTTATTTTTTATTGTTAATTGCTTTTCCATAATTTCAGGTTGCAAATTTAATAACTTTTATTTAAACTAACAACCTTAAAGAGACATAAAAATATTTCTATGAAATAAAAAAATATTTGCACGAAATAATTTTAAAAATCATAGAAAAAATAAATTTTTTCATAGAAATATTTTCATGAGCAAAAGTTTGCGTTAGTTAAATAATTATTTGTATCTTTGCAAATTCAATTATATATCTATATATCAGTAATATGAAGAAGAGATTTGTTATAATAGCGGCATTATTGATGAGTTTTGTTTTCTCTTTTGCTCAAAGTGAAGTCAAATCACTCTATCCTTATTATATAAGTAAAGATTACGTTGTTGTGGGCGTGAGTGCAAAAACTTCCGACAAAGAATTATTGGACATAAGAAAGAACATATTAAAGTATTCTTCAATAAGATTTAACGAATTTGATGTGATTAGAGGAGAAAATGGCGATATTTATTTCTTATCTATGAAGATAGATTGCCGAGACGGATATAGTGCATATATTTCTCATTCTTTTGAAAAAGGTGATACGACTGTACATGGATTTGTACGCGATTACACAAAGACACACTTTAATAGGGCTTTTTATTACGGCGACTTAACTGACGAAACCTCTGGAATAGAAAGAATTAAACAAGCATTAGCAGAAAAAGAAGAAGAAAAATAAAAAATTTTTAAGATAATATTAGGTTAAGAAAAAAAATGTGTGTAATTTTGCACACCCAAAAATTGAAGAAAGATGGCAAAGAAGACAAAAGACGTAAGAGTACAAGTTATACTTGAGTGCACAGAGCACAAAGCATCAGGAATGCCTGGTACATCTCGCTATGTTACCACAAAATCTAAGAAAAACACTCCTGAGCGTTTAGAGTTGAAAAAATACAATCCTATATTGAAAAGGATGACTGTACACAAAGAAATTAAATAAAAAAAGAATAAGGAGTATAAGATATGGCAAAGAAAGTAGTTGCAACCCTTAAAACCTCATCAGGTAAGGATTTTGCGAAAGTTATAAGAACAGTTCGTTCAGAAAAAACAGGAGCTTACACTTTCAAAGAAGAAATTGTTCCTTCTGATAGTGTTAAGGATTATCTTGCAAAGAAATAATACTGGCGTAAAAGTTTATTGTGGATTTATCACATTAAATTTTAGTATAAGATTTTAATAAAAAGGGTTGTTGTCTATACGCAATAAGATAACAACTCTTTGTTTTTTATTTCAAAAAGTTTGCATTATGGGATTTTTTTCATTCTTCACAAAAAAGAATAAAGAAACACTTGACAGCGGTCTTTCAAAAACCAAAGAAAGTGTATTTAGTAAAATATCAAAAGCTATAATTGGAAAATCCAAAGTTGATGAAGAGGTTCTTGACAACTTAGAACAGATTCTAATTGAATCAGATGTTGGGGTAGAAACAACTCTCAAAATCATTGAACGTATAGAACAAAGAGTTGCTCGCGACAAATATTTAGGCACTTCTGAATTGAACACTATTTTGAAAGAAGAAATAATGTTCTTGCTTAACGAAAACGAAACAGAAGAAAGAGAAAGCTTTGATTTTCCTAAACAAGACACTCCATACGTAATAATGGTTGTCGGAGTTAATGGAGTTGGAAAAACAACCACAATAGGCAAACTTGCATATCAATTCAAAAAAGCAGGAAAGAAAGTAATCCTTGGAGCCTCTGATACATTCCGTGCAGCGGCTGTTGATCAATTAAAAATATGGGCTGAAAGAGTTGATGTAGATATTGTTTCGCAAGGCATGGGTGCTGATCCTGCATCAGTTGCATACGACACTCTTCAATCGGCAGTAGCAAAAAAAGCAGATATAGTAATAATTGACACCGCAGGAAGACTACATAACAAAAAAGGTCTTATGGACGAATTGTCTAAGATTAGAAATGTTATGAAGAAAGTCGTACCTTCTGCTCCTGATGAAGTGCTTTTAGTGCTTGATGCCTCAACCGGACAAAACGCAATTGAACAAGCAAGACAATTTACCGCAGCAACAGATGTAAATGCCTTGGCTTTAACAAAACTTGACGGCACTGCAAAAGGTGGGGTTGTTATAGGAATTTCTGAACAATTCAAAATCCCTGTACGTTACATAGGATTAGGAGAGCAAATGGAAGATTTGCAAATTTTTAATCGCAAAGCATTTGTAGATAGTTTATTTGAATAAAATCAAAAGTATGAAAAAAATATTTCTTTTAGCAGTAGCAGTTTTCACAAGTCTTAGCTTAACTGCACAAGATTATGAAAAACATAATTTTTCAATGAAGGCAGGTTATGCTCATAGTTTTTCTGACACTCACCCTGCTCAATTAACAAACACAATTGACAATCCTGATCAAGTAAATCGTATGAAACACGATGTACACTTTGGATTTGATTACGATTACAGATTTTCAAAATATTTTTCAGCAGGTTTAAAAACCTCTATGCTTGTTGGATTTCACTCTTTTGAAACAGTAGTGAATCAAGACACTGTTTTATATTCCGATGACAAAAACATATTCTATGTAGGACCTTCTTGCAAAGCTCAATTGCCTACAATAGCAGATAAATTTGACATTTGGGCAAAAGCAAGTCTTGGATATATGAAAACAAGAATCACAGACAAAACAGCATCTTCTGCAATTTACAGCGGAGATTGTTTGGGATATGGTTTTGAAGTGGGAGTTGATTACTTATTTTCAAAGCATATAGGAATAGGATTCAATGTTGAATACTCAGCAGGCAAAGTAAACACATTCAAAAGCGGAGAAGACGAAATAGATATTTCTCAAACACCAGAAAATCTTGGCAGACTAAACCTTAGTCTTGGAGTTGTAATCAAATTATAAAAAGACTCACCACATTGAAAATAAACATAATTACACTTGGTTGTTCAAAAAATCTTGTAGATAGCGAACACTTAGCAGGGATTTTAAAGACAAACGGACACGAAGTACTATTTGACTCTACAAAAAAGAAGTTTGACGTTGCAATAATCAACACTTGTGGGTTTATTGGCGATGCAAAAGAAGAGTCAATCGATGTAATCTTAGAATATATCGAAGAAAAAAAGAAAAAAAACATAGGAAAAATCATCGTCTTTGGCTGTTTGGTAGAACGCTACAAAGAAACCTTGGAAGAAGAATTTGAAGAAGTGGACGCATTCTTTGGAGTAAACAACTATCTTGATATTGCGACTTACCTAAATGCAAAAATAGAAAACGATTATTTTCTTCAACGCCAACCAAGTACACCAAAACACTTTGCATACCTTAAAATATCAGAAGGATGCGATAGATTTTGCTCCTTTTGTGCCATTCCATACATACGAGGCAGACACATCTCTATTCCAATCGAAGAATTAGTAGAAGAAGCTAAATGTCTTGCAAAACGAGGAGTAAAAGAAATCATAATAATCGCACAAGATACTTGCAACTATGGCAAAGACCTTTACGGCAAAGTAAGACTTGTTGATTTATTAAGAGAGATTGCAAAAATAGAACAAATAGAATGGATACGTTTGCAATACTCCTACCCTAATGACTTCAGCGATGAATTGATTAACTTTATGGCAAACGAACCAAAAATGTGCAAATACATTGATATGCCTTTGCAACACATAAACAATCGTTTGCTTAACTCAATGAATAGACGCATAACAGGCGAAGAAATAAAGACTTTAATCAACAAAATCAGAGAAAAAATTCCACAAGTATGTCTTCGCACAACCTTAATTGTAGGTTATCCATCGGAAAGCGAAGAAGAATTTGAAGATTTAAAGACATTTGTTGAACAAACAAAGTTTGACAGAATGGGAGCCTTCACCTACTCTGCCGAAGAAAACACAGCCGCATTCAAACTTGAAGACAACATTAGCGAAGAAGAAAAACAAGACCGTTTAGATGCTCTAACCTTTTCGCAAGAAAGCATTTCCCTAAATCTAAACCAAAAGAAAATTGGACAAGTCTTCAAAGTATTGATTGATAGAAAAGAAGGAGAATTTTGGGTTGGTAGAACAGAATTTGATTCTCCTGAGGTAGATAACGAAGTATTGATTTCGATAGAAGAAAAAATAAAAATCGGAAACTTTTACCAAGTAAAAATCACCGATGCAGCAGAGTTTGACCTATATGGAGAAATAACCTCAAAATAAATCAAAGAAAAAATTAAAAAAAGCAACCAAAATTGGTTGCTTTTTCTTTCTTTATTATTTTACATTCACCACTCTGATTTCTATTCTTCTTTCTTGCATTGCTTGAAGCGTAAAGACCGAACGGCGTTTTTCTGCTAATGTGGTTGGATTCTCTGAGGTACTTTCTAATTTTCCTACTGGCATTCTCTCAATAGTGATTCTGCCGACTTCAAAGTATGGTTGCAAACGGCCGTTTTGCCAAGTCTTCAAATAATTCTCTAAACTAACAATTCTTCTCTCTGATAGAATGTAGTTATATTCTGTTTCGTGAAGTGCAGAGGCATATCCTCTTACGTGAAGTGTGATTTGTTTTCCTGCATGTGCTTGTTCTAAAAGATATTCTGCCAAAAGGTCTAATTTTATCATTCCTTTGTCAATTTTTTCTTTAAAGAACTCTTCCATTTTTTCAAGTACGGGTGCTTCTAAACTATCGGCTAATCCTTTGGTTGCATTAGCTTTGTATTGATTGCTTAGTAATCTGTATTCTTTATAGCATTCTTGATAACTCTTTTCGGTTACGGCTGAGGTACTTGACGGATCTGGTTGGTCATTGTGAAAATATAATGCGATAGGTAAGTCAAATACCGGATTGAATTTGGCTTTTTGTTCTACTATTACTTGGGTTGGTACTTCTGGAAGGTGCTTATCCCAACGGTAAAGGTCGTTACAACAGGTTTTGTTTTTGGTATTGTTTTCGCTTTTACGATTTGAGGTAAAATATCCTTGCTCTCCACTTATATTTACGTATGGATATATGTCATTTGCAGGAGAATTGATTGGTTGAAGAAGGTTTTCTGGTGTTGTCCAACGGTTTAAGGCTCCTTCACTGCGGAAAATATCAAATCCTCCAAAGCCTTTGTGATAGTTTGAACTAAAATATAGCATTGTTTCGTCATCACAATAGTGTGGTGTTATCTCATCGCCTTCAGTATTGATGACATTTCCTAAGTTTACGGGCTTTGAGTCGAGATTATTAAGGTTTACATACCATAGGTCATAGCCTCCGTATCCTCCTACTCGGTTTGAAGCAAAATACATATAGGTTTCTCCGTTTTCTCCACGAACAATGATTGGTGTTGAATTGGAAGATTTTTTATCGTATGCTTGTTCTACTAATTTTGGTTTACTCCATTTGTTTTTACTAAACTGTGTGTAGTAGATTTGACTGATTTCTTTTCCATTTTTCATTTCTGATTGATTGAAATATATGGTATTGCTTATTGTGTCAAAGAAAAAGTTTGAAATATTGCGTTTTTCGTTGTTCACATTGCCTATTTCTATTGGTTTTGCAGGAGTGTAGAAGTCTTGATCTATGTAAGAGTAAAATATTTGGTTGTAAATGTCGGAATAAATCACTTGATTGTCTTCGCTTTCTTCTTTATAGATTGGGGAAGTGAAGTATAATACGCTATCTCTTAAAACAAAACTATTACATTGCGAAAATTCGTTGTTTACGTTTTTACCTAAATTTACTACGGTGGTATTTTCTTCTAATTTGTCGTTATCAAAAATCCAACGAAGTGTTTCTAATTCGCGTTTTGCTTCTTTTCTGATTTTTATATCTGGGCAATCTATCAAGCAAGTGTTTAGAAAATGTTGTGCTTGTACTATATTTCCATTGCATTTTGCTACTTCGGCTAAGTGAAGATATAGATATGGAAATGTTTTGTTAACATCTATGGTATCACATTCTATTAAAACTTTTTGATACCAATACTCTGCTTTGTCATAATCTTTTTGCATTCGACACACTTCCGCAATTTTAAAATTGAGTTGAAGTGGGTTAAGTATAAATCGCTTACCCATTCTGTAATGTTCTAAGGCTTCTTGGTATTTTCCTTTTTCAAATGCTTTGTCGCCTTTTTCTTCGTATGCTTTTGCGTACTTTTCTTGTGCGTTTGCTTGGTTTGAGGTTAATCCTACTGCGAATGTCAGCAATAGAATTATGGTTTTTAAAATGTTGGACATGGTATTGTTTTTATTTTTTTGTTATACGAAAATTTATTAAATCCATAACTTAAATAAATCTCCAATCCTCCGTAAGTATTTGAGACTTGCGAAAGACCAGATATGTTTATATCATAAGCTAAACCTACGTTTATGTTATTGAATTGATATTTTAATGTGAGAATTATTGCATCGTTTGATCGATAATAAGCTCCTACTCCAAGATTGTTTTGATCAAATATTGTGGTTGCCATATCTACTATGTATTCTCCACCTAAGAGTATTTCATAGTTGTCATTTTGTAAAGAAGAACTTAGTGTTAGTTGTAGTTTTGCTGCATCGGAAGTTGAAAAAAGATAATTAGTATAGGCATAATAGCGTGGTTTTAGTTGCAGGTTATTCAAATTTAATTCATCAATAAAGCTTAGCGAGGGTTGTGTGAGGTGAAAAACTGCTATTCCTACTGCTAAGGCTTGCATATCGGCAGGTTCTATCTGCCAATGAAGTCCTAAGGATAGGTCGTTATAGGATAGATTTGACAAAAGTATACCTTCCCAATCTGATTGGTTTTGTCCGAAATCTGCATTTGTAGCATCGTATGCCCAATAATTATTTGAGAGTTGAATACCTAAGGATATGAAATGATTATTATGTTTTTCTATTTGTTTATTGTAGGATAGGTTCACAAACATTTGTCTTTGTCCAAAATCAAGCGTGCCTGCTATGTCTTTTAAAAAACCTACGCCTATTCCGAGCGAGTGTCTGAATCGTTTGCTACTTAATAATCTTGCTTCGGCAGTGAATAAACAGGTATTATAGCCGTTTATGGAAACGGTTTGCCACTGATTGCGATAGGCTGTCGCAACTTTGAAATCTGTATTAGTGAATGCTGTTTTTGCCGGATTAAGATACATATCGTTTGCGTTGATTGAGGAAAAGTGTATATCTTGCCCTTTTAATGAAAGTGCAAAAAAAGTAAATATTAGTAGGGTTAGTACATAGGTTTTATTCACATTAGAATTTATTACACAGGTTTATCTTAGTTTTGCTTTTATTACTTGACTGTCTTTTTCAATTAACTCTTTTATTTTCATCAATCCGTCTTGTAATGCAAGGGTTGCTGCTCTTCTTTGAAACTCATAGTATCCGTGATAAAAGGCCATATATTCTTTTGCATAGCCTCGTTCATTGAATTTGGCTACTAAGTTATTTCTTGCGTCATATATTTCTACTATTACTTCAAGTTCGGTTTCATTTGAACATAATGGCATTCCGAAAAGATTAAGTGTACCAAATGTAAAACCACTTAACCAAGACCATTTATAGTTATTTTTATTGTAAATCGCTCCTGCTCGCAATACAATATTGCCTTGACGGCGTGTTGTTTGATCACAGATATTGTTTGTAACTTCATTGACAAATACTGTGGCTGCATCTTGAATTCTTTTCTCTGCTGTGTAGAGTTTTGTCTTTTCTGTGATTTCAAAAACACCTTTTCCGTATGGGGTTTCTGTCAATCCGTATGGAGTACGCAAGTCATCTGATACTTTTACCGAATAGGAATTTGCTCCGTAGGCGTTTTCAAATGATGGTTGGTCTATCCAACAAGTTAAACGTGGCAAAAGGCTTACGTTTTGATAATCTGGTGCAAATAAATCTGGTTCTAAGGATTTGCATGAACTCAAACCAATTATGGTTACTAAGAGTAATAATATTTTTCTCATTTTTTATTAGTGTTTTTATTTTGTGTTTATAATTTATAATATTGTTTACTTTCGTCTAATTCTAATAATGTTTCTTCTGTTATTTGATTTATATATTTTTCTTCAAATCTTCTACCTACTCTTATGTAATTTTCGGTAAATCCAAACATCATTCCGTTTTCATTGTCGGCTTCCCAAAGAATTTTTCCTTTGTTTCCGCAATTTTTTTCATAGAATTGTAATTTTTTTTCTACGGATAAATTTTGTAACTCTTTGCTTCTTTCTCTTCTTTGTGCAATTGGTACTTTTCCCTGCATCTTTGCGGCAATGGTATCGGGTCTTTCCGAATAGGTAAAGACGTGAAGGAAAGCCAAAGGTAATGATTCTATGAATTTATATGTTGATTGGAAATCTTGTTCTGTTTCTTGCGGAAATCCAACTATTACATCTGCTGCAACAAAAGCGTAAGGCATTTTTTCTTTTATGTAGTTTACTCTTTCTGCAAAAAGTTCTCTTTCATATTTTCTGTGCATTAGTTTTAGAATTTTGTTGTCGCCAGACTGCAAAGGAATATGAAAATGTGGTAAAAAGGCTCTTGATGTTGCACAAAAGTCAATTACTTCTTCTGTTATAAGGTTTGGCTCAATGCTTGATATTCTATATCTTTGAATTTCTTGAATTTCATCAAGGCGTTTTATTAAATCTAAAAATGTTTCATTTGTGCTTTTTCCAAAATCGCCAATATTCACTCCCGTAAGAACGACTTCTTTCTTTCCTTCTTTGGCTAATTGTTTTGCACAACCTACTATCGTTTCTATGTCTTCGTTTCGGCTTCTGCCTCGTGCAAAAGGGATAGCACAATAGGTACAAAAATAATCACAACCATCTTGTACTTTTAGGAAAGAACGAGTTCTGTCATCAGAAGAATAGGAAGTGTAAAATGTTTTAAGATGTGAAATATCAAATACTTTATTTGTTGGTGTAGATGTTTTGTGATGATTTAGTACATAATCGACTAATTTGTGTTTATCATCATTTCCTAAGATTATATCTACTCCTTCTATTGCCTCTATCGCATCTGGATTGAGCTGAGAGAAACAACCGATTACTGCAATTATTGCCTCAGGATTGAGAGTATGTGCTTGACGAATAGCATTGCGACATTTTTTTTCAGCAATTTGAGTTACTGTGCAAGTATTCAACACATAAACATCGGCTTTGTGCTTAAAATCAACTTGATTGTACCCTTCGGCAGAAAATCTCCTCGCTAAATCGGAACTTTCTGCAAAATTAAGTTTACAACCCAAAGTATGAAATGCAATAGTTGCCAAATTAAAAGTCTCCTATTTTAAGTTTGTCAATAAATTCTTGTTCTTCAATCATTTTTACGCCAAATTTCTCGGCTTGTTTCTTTTTTTGAGGCCCTGTATTTTCGCCACAAATCAAATAATCGGTCTTTGAGGAAACTCCGCTAAGAATTTTACCTGAGTTTTCTTCAATTATTTTCTTTAATTCTTCTCTTGAAAAATTTGAAAAAGTGCCACTGACAACAAAGGCTAAGCCTGCAAGTTTTTCGCTTGTCTTTTCGCTTTGTTTTATTTCAAATTGTAATCCTAATTCTTTGAGTTTTACAATTAGCTCTAAGTTATCTTGGTCTGAAAAATAAGTTAAAAGTGAGTTTGCTATTCTTTCACCAACATCTTCCACACTCATCAATTCTTCTTTTGATGCTTTAATAAGTGAATCTATGTTTTTGAAAGTTTGTGCTAATCGTTTTGCTGTTACCTCTCCTACATATCTTATTCCTAAGGCGTATAAAACTTTTGCAAATTCTACTTCTTTTGATTTATTTATTGCTTGGATTATGTTGTTTGCTCCTTTTTCTTGAATATTTGCTTTGTTTTCTTTGTCAAACGAACCAAGTCCTATTATATCTTCTTGTTTTAGGGTGTAGAACGAAGAGAAATCTTTTATCAATCCTGCCGAGAAAAGTATTTTTATTCTTTCTGCTCCAAGCGAATCAATGTTCATCGCTTTTTTTGAAACAAAATGTTGGAATCTTCCCAAGATTTGTGGCGGACAATGATTGTAATTCGGACAGTAATGTGCAGCTTCTCCTTCTTCTTTAATCAATTTTGCCCCGCAAATAGGACAATTTTCTATGAACTGAATAGGTTGAGAAATTGATTGAGTGTTTTGTCTTTCTACTCCAACAATTTTTGGAATTATTTCGCCACCTTTTTCAATTATTACAGTGTCATTTTCTCGTATATCTAATTTTTGGATTTGTTCTGCATTGTGAACACTCGCTCTTTTAACGATTGTACCTGCAAGTCTCACAGGTTCAAAGACCGCAACAGGCGTAATAACTCCCGTTCTTCCTACTTGATATTCTATTTCCAAAAGTTTACTTTTCGCTTGCTCTGCTTTAAATTTGTAGGCTGTTGCCCAACGTGGACTTTTTGCTGTGGAACCAAGTTTTTCCCATTGATTTGTATCGTTTAGTTTAATAACTATTCCGTCAATATCAAAAGGCAGATTACTTCTTTGCTCGTCCCAATAATTTATAAAGTCCATTATCTCATCTACTCCTTGTGCTATTGCAATAAATTGAGGAACATTAAAATTCCATGAACGTGCTTGTTGAAGGCGTGAATAATGTAAATTTTCTTTTATGCCCTCTCCTATTATATAATAAAGGAAACATTCTAATTTTCTTTGGGCTACTTCTTTGGAATCTAAAAGTTTTATACTTCCAGAAGCAGCATTTCTTGGATTTGCAAAGGGTTCTTCTCCATTTTCAATCCTTTTTAGATTAAAGTCCTCAAATGCTTTATGTGGAAAGATAACCTCTCCTCTTATTTCGAAGCGAGATGGAATGTTTTCGCCATATAATTCAAGTGGAATAGACTTTATCGTTCTTATATTATCACTTACCTCATCGCCTTTAACACCATCGCCACGTGTTAAGGCCCTTACAAATTTTCCTTCTTCGTATAATAGACTGATTGCAACACCATCGTATTTCAATTCGCATACCCATTCCAATTTTTCGCCATCTAACAACTGCGAAGTACGGTTTACAAAATCTATTAACTCTTCTTTTGAATAGGTATTTGAAAGAGAAAGCATAGGAAAACTATGTTCTGCTTGAACAAAACCTTTGTTTACTTGACCGCCTACGCGTTGTGTTGGAGAATTTGGCGATTGAAACTGAGGATATTGCTTTTCCAAATCTTCTAATTCTCGCATCAAAATATCAAATTGCCTATCCTCTATTGTAGGAGCGTCCAAGACATAATACTCATAGTTATATCTATTGAGTTGTCTTCGCAATTCTTCTATTTTGGATTGAATAAGATTAGATTGTTGGCTCATTATCTTCTTTTTCCAATTCTGAGGTAATATCTTCGTCCACTATATTTTCTCTACTTACTCTTTTTAATGTATCAGAAGTAAGTTCATCAAATTCCCTTCTATTTCTGGTAATATCTAAGGCCAAGAAAACAGCATTTCTAAAACTATCTGCCGATGCAATATTCTTTCCGGCAATTTCATAGGCTGTTCCGTGAGCAGGAGATGTTCTAACAAATGGCAATCCCGCAGTAAAATTAACCCCTTCGGTAAAGCTCATAAGTTTAAATGGTATCAAACCTTGGTCATGATAAAGAGCCATAACTCCATCAAAGTCTTTCATTGTTCCGTTTCCAAAGAATCCATCAGCAGGATAAGGACCGAAAGCCAAAATTCCCTTATCAAACGCCTCTTGTATTGCAGGAGCTACAACAGAATCATCTTCCTCTCCTATCAAACCTCTATCTCCTGCATGAGGATTAAGAGCTAAAACAGCAATTTTCGGCATTCTTATTCCAAAATCGCGTTTTAATGAGTCATTCATCACTTTTAATTTACGCAAAATAAGTTCTTTTGTAATAACCTTCGGAACCTGAGCAAGGGATAAGTGATTTGTCATAATACCTATATGTAAATTATTACAAGTCATTATCATTAAACTTTCACCTACCCCAAACATCTTTGTCAAATACTCAGTATGTCCTGGAAAATTAAACTTATCGCTTTGAATGTTCTTTTTGTTGATAGGATTTGTTACAAGAGCATCTATCTTTCCATTCATTAAATCTCGGCAAGCAGTATCTAAACTCATTGCAGCTAACTTTCCTCCGATTTCTGTGGCTTGTCCTATATCTATTTTAACTTCTTCTTGAATTATATTAAGAATATTAAATTTGTTTGGTTCAGCTTGTTCTACTGTTCTTATGTTTACAAAAGGAAAATCAGTAGCATTTATTAGTTTTTTATGATATGATGCAATTTTTGACGAGCCATAAAGAATAGGAGTACAGAAATCAAACATTCTATTATCAGAAAAACATTTCAACATCACCTCATAACCGATTCCGTTAATGTCTCCTTGCGATATTCCTAACTTTATATTTTCAAAATCCTTGTTTCTTCTTTCTTGATTAAAATTTCTACGATTGTTTATATTGTTCATTTTATTTCAAATTATAATTTACGTTTTTCAATAAGACTTTTTACAAATTCAATTATTAACCTTACGCCATAACCGCTCGCACCTTTTAAGATATAATCCCTTTTTCTTTCAAACATTGCAACACCTGCAATATCCAAGTGTATAAAAGGATAATCTGTAAAATGAGCTAAGAATTTTCCAGCAGTAATCATACCTGCTTCTCCTGGTCCGCAATTCTTTATATCTGCAATATCTGATTTTATTAACTCATCATATTCGCTCCAAAAAGGAAATTCCACAAGTCTTTCATAAGTTTTCTCTCCTGCTTGCTTCATTAATTCAATATAACCCTTAGCATCTTGCTCTACTGCTGCAATTCCATAAGGGCCAATCGCTCTTGCAGCCGCTCCTGTAAGAGTTGCAGCATCTACAACCAAGAAAGGAGAAAGTTTTTTAGCATACGACAAAGCATCTGCTAAGATTAGTCTTCCTTCTGCGTCAGTATTTACGACCTCAACATTAGTTCCGTCATACATATTTATAATATCTCCACTTGCGTACGCATTTTGTCCAGGACGATTGTCTGTCGAAGGAAATATTCCTACAATATGAATAGGCAATCCTAAGCAAGCAATAGCATAAATAGCAGTTGCCATCATAGCAGCGCCTGCCATATCTTCCTTCATATCGTTCATATAATCTCCTGGCTTTAAATTCAATCCGCCAGTATCGTAAACCAATCCTTTTCCGACCAAAACCAAAGGAGATTCATCTGATCCCTCAGGGCGATAACGCATAATAGTAAATGTAGGCGGATCAATACTTCCTTGATTCACCGCTAAAAGTCCGCCCATCTTTTCTTGTTCAATTTTATCCTTGTGCCAAACCTCTACATCTATTCCTGCCTCACGAGAAATATTTACAAACGCTGTTGCTAACCCTTCTGCATTCAGGCTACAATAAGGTTCATTTACCAAATCCCTGCATTTTTCAACCGCTCTTACAATAACAATTGTTTGTTCTATATCTTCATTTTCAACAAAAGGGTTAATCACAAACAAATTATCGAAAGGGTGAATCATTTGCTTTGGATCGGTTTTGTAATTATCGAAAGTATAACTTGCAAGCAACATTCCCTCAACAAAACCTATTGCGAGTTCTTTTGAAACCTCACTTACAAATTGCAATTCCTTTATATATTCCTTATCACAAAAATCTAAAATCTTTGCACCTAACTTTCTAAACTCTTCAATCTGCTTATACAAATCATTTTTCTTCTTTACCACAGCAATCATCGTCCAATGACTAAACTGATTGAAAGCAAAAAAATCTTTATCGTTTTCTTGTATTTGTTCGTTTACAAAATTCAAAATATCATGCTCAACGAATTTAGAAGAAATCAACTCATTATTTTCTTTTACAAAAACAAAAAGTTTTGATACTTCTGGTTTTATCGTTATCAGCCTTTCAATACTTATCATAATTCACCAAATTATTCTATTTAATCGTACAAAAATACAAAATAAAAGTAAAATAACTATCTTTGCACCACAAAAAACGTAGTATTATATGAAACATTCAATCTTTACATTACTTATTTGCCTTTTCATTTCATCTGCTGCTTTTTCTCAAAACACAGATAAAGAAATAGAAAAACTCCTTTCACAAATGACTCTCAAAGAAAAAGTCGGACAACTCATAATGATAGGAGCAGATACAGATATAAACAAAAAATATTGTGAAAAAATCTTAGAAGACATTGACTCAAATAAAGTAGGAGGTGTTTGTTTTTTCAAAGGCAAAAGCGACAATCTTCCAAAGTTAATAAACAAATACAACTCAATTTGCAAGATTCCTTTACTTGTTTCAATAGATGGAGAATGGAGTCTTTCTATGCGATTTACCGATTTAGCACCTTTCCCAAGAGCAATGGCGTTTGGTGCATTAGATTCAAGCAATTATTCTTTGGTTTATCAACAAGCAAACATTATTGGCAAGCAATGCAATACTCTTGGAATACATATAAACTTTGCACCTGACATTGACATAAATCTTAACCCAGCAAATCCTGTTATAAACACGCGTTCTTTCGGTCAAAATAAATGGCGTGTCTCACTTCTTTCAGAACAATACATCAAAGGCTTGCAAGACAACAACGTAATGGCAGTTATCAAACATTTTCCAGGACATGGCGACACAGATTTAGACTCTCACCTTAGCCTTCCTACAATAAATCACAACAAAGACTTTATTGACACAGTTGATTTAGTGCCTTTCAAATACAATATTGACAAAGGCGTTTGGGGAACAATGATTGCACACTTAAATGTCCCTGCTTTAAATAAAAAATACACCTATCCTGCTTCAATAAATCCCGATATAATTCAAGGATATTTGATAGATGAACTAAAATTTGAGGGACTTATCTTTACCGATGCAATGAATATGAAAGGGCTAACAAACGATTACCCTGACGGAAGGGCACAAGTCTTGGCCTTAAAGGCAGGAGTAGATATTCTTCTAATGCCAAACAACACAGATTCTGCAATGAATGCAATTCTTTCTGCAATTGAAAATGGAGAATTAAGCGAAAAACTCATAGAAGAAAAGTGTAGAAAAGTTTTAGAGTGGAAATATCGACTTGGAGTAATGAATCCAAAAAACACTCCAAAAGCATTAAGTAAAAAACAAAAAGCAGAAATAGAACAACTATGCGATAGCATTGCACCAAAAATTCTTACACTCTTAGAAAATAAAGATAACATTATTCCTCTCTCTCAAAAAGACACAAATGAGGTAATTTTCGTAAGTTTAGACGATAAAGACTATTCCTATTTCATTAAACAAGCAAAAAAACACAAAGAAATAATTTCATATTCCTTTGAAAAAAAATCTCAAAACGAAGACTTAGAAAAATTATTGAGCGTTTTAGATTCCTCGAAGACTGTTATTCTTGCAGCAAGTGGAGGAGTAAATTCAAAAAAAGAAAGCAATTACGGAATTTCTCAACAAAGTCTTGAATTGCTTTCTTGTATTCAAGAAACAAAAGCAAAAAATATTCTTTTACTCTTTGCAAATCCTTATGTACTTGAAAGTATCGACACAATATGTGATTACAACGCCTTAATAGTTGCCTATCAAAACACATCGCAACTTCAAACCGCAGCAGCAAAAAGCATTTTCACTTCTCACAACTTTACTGCTTGTTTGCCTGTTGATGCGTCTGTAACCTACAAAGCAGCACCTGACTTTGCGATAGCCTTACCTCAAAAAGAATATTCAAAGTTTAGCAAAATTGATTCGCTAATAAACTATGGCATAAGTCAAGAAGCATATCCGGGAGCACAAGTTTTGATTGCAAAAGACGGCGAAATAATCTACAAAAAGAACGCAGGTTATCAAACATACGACAATAAAGTTTGGATAAACGACAGTTCTGTTTATGATGTTGCCTCATTAACAAAAGTAATGGCAACAACCCTTGCTGTAATGAAGCTTTATGACGAAAAGAAATTCTCACTTGATGACCGATTATCAAACTATCTTCCAATGCTTAAAAGAACCGACAAAAGAAAAATCACAATAAAAGAAGCATTATCACATTGTGGAAGACTAAAAGCATATCTACCTATTTGGATTCACTCACTAAAAAAAGCAGAAGAAGACTCCACACTTTTTTCTCGACAACCCGAAAACACAGATGATTATTTCCAACTAACCGATTCGCTATATATCAACAAAAAATACAGAGAAGACATATTTAAACAAATAATTGACTCTCCTTTAAACCCAAAACACAAATATGTTTATAGCGATTTAGGATTTATCTTGCTTGGGGAACTTGTAGAAGTCTTATCAGGCAAAACGCTTGATGTGTATCTTGAAGAAAATTTCTACAAACCAATGAATCTTTCACACACTCATTTTCGTCCAAAAGAGAAAGAAAACATAAAAAACATAGTTCCAACAATAGAAGCAGTAGATTTTAGAAATTCTCAAATAAGAGGAAATGTACATGACGAGACATCTGCTCTTCTTGGAGGAGTTGCAGGACACGCAGGCTTGTTTTCCACAGCAGAAGACCTATTTGCAATTTGTCAAATGCTACTAAACAAAGGAGAATACAATGGAATAAGATATATAGACTCAACAACAGTAGATTTATTCACTCGCACACACTTTGCAGATCACAATAACCGCAGAGGATTAGGCTTTGACAAACCTTTATTGAAAGGAAAATCATCTCACACCTCACAATACGCAAGCAAAAAGAGTTACGGACATAGTGGATTCACAGGAACATACCTTTGGATTGACCCAGAAAATCAAACAATTCTTATATTCCTTTCCAATAGAGTTTACCCTGACGCAAAAACTAATAAACTTGCAAGATTAAACATAAGAACTGATATTCACGATTTAATATACGAAATACTAAAAGATGAATCTAAATAAATTAGCAACTCAATACCACAACAAAGACTTCATAAAAGACGACCCTATTAAGTTTGCTCATCTTTACACCAAGAAAACGGATATAGAAATCTCTGCTTTCATATCCTCTTGGATTGCCTACGGTTCACGAACTCAAATACTAAAAACCTTAGACAAAATTCATGCCGAATTTATGGGTAGTCCAACAAACTATATCAAAGAAAAAAAATATCAAAACTACAAAAACCAAGAACGATGCCTTTATCGTTTCTATCAAGAAAAGGACTTTTTTCAACTATGCGAAACACTACACAAAATTCTCTTTGAAGAAAACTTTTCTTGCTTAGAAGAAAAGATTCAAACCTTAGTATCTAAAAAACCAACTGCAATAGAGGTATTAGAAGCAATAACAAAAATCTTTCCAAATCAAAAAGGCATTCCTCAAAACACTAAATCTGCTTGCAAACGTCTTTGTCTTTTTCTACGTTGGATGGTGAGAAAAAACAGCGAAGTTGATTTTGGCATTTGGCAATTGCTAAATGAAAAAGACCTTATCATACCTTTGGACACACATGTGTTTAGACTTTCAAAAGAACTCTCTCTTACAAATCGCAAACAAGCAGATATGCTCTCTGCAATTCAAATAACACAAAACCTAAAAACCACTTTTCCAAACGATCCCTTACTTGGCGACTACGCACTCTTTGGTTATGGAGTAAATAACAAATAATTATTTTTTTTGTCTCTCTTATTGCAATTTATTCTACCTTTTTGCCTTGCATATCAAAGACTTCTAATCGTTTTATCTTATATCTGCTTAATACTTTTGCGTAAATTGTGGCAGGATTTGGCAATATATTACAATGTTCTGCTAATTCTTCGGATGTTAAATTTGAATTTGTCTTTGGCATAATAATAATTGGGTAAAATATTTCTATGTTTTAGCGAAATATTTCTATGGAATATTTCGCTAAAACATAGAAATATTTTCTTAAATCATAGAAATATTTTTAGCTATCTAATAGACTCTAAGACAAAGTCTTTCATTAACCTCAAAACTTTTGGGCTTATTGTTTGCTCAATCTCGTAATATTCGTTTGGAGAGCCTGTTTTACATTCTTGAAACAAGTGATTTAAGCCTTTTAATTTGTGTATTTTATAGGATTTATTACCGCCTTCTTTTAATGCTTTTTTGATTGCAGGCAGGTTTTGATAGTGTAAGACTTGCAAATCCTTTGTTCCATTTAAGACAAGTATAGGTTGTTTTACTTTTTTCAAGTATTCGGCTGGTTCTAAATCTAAAAAGCACTTCATCCAAGGCTGATCGGCTCCTTGAAACTTGCGACTTTGTAGCATTTCTAATTGTTTTGCTAATTCTTCTTCTGTTTTACTTGCTCTAAATATGGCTTTATTTTGTTCTATCAAGACTTCCATTCCGTTTACACCGGGTCCTGCCAAAAGAATTAAGAAATCAACATCACTATTTCTTGAAGCAACAATCGGAGCTATCAATCCCCCTTCGCTATGTCCTGCAAGTCCTATTTTATTTGCGTCAATGTTAGGGTGATTCTTTACTGCATTGATTGCAGACTCTACATCGAGGGCATAATCGAATGTTGTGGCGTTGAATAATTCTGCATTTTTTGAACCAAATCCCCTATCGTCATAACGAAATACTGCGATTCCGTTGTTTGCCATATAGTCTGCTATGACTGCAAAGGGTTTGTGTTGCATTATTTCTTCGTCTCGGTTTTGTATTCCCGAACCACTTATCAGTATCAGCAAAGGATATTTTCCTTCTTTTTTTGGATAGGTTAGCGTTCCTTTAAATTCGTAATCTACTCCTTCTGTTCTAAATGTTATTTCTTCTTGAATATATGAAGGATTTGCAGGAGGATTTTGTGGACGATTTATAATTATTTCCGATTTTTCTTTTTTTACCAAACACAAAGGTATATCTACAAACATTTGTTTAAAGTTTCCGCAAACTGTATCTTTGGTTTGGTTGATTTTTCCTTTGAATGTGGCTTTTAATGATTTGACAGAAAACAGCAAAGAGTCGTTTCTTAATACTATTTTTGTTGCAGGAATGAGTTCTTTTGTTTGTGCAGGCGAGCCAAGCATTGCTGTTGTGTCTTCTGCTATTGATACTTCTAATGTTAATGGAAGTTTTTGTCCTTTAAACTCTAAGTTTCCTTCGTAATAGTCTATTTTTTGTGCATAAAGTGCTGTACTAAACAATGTAATGAATAAAATAATTGCTTTTTTCATTGTTTTCTTATTTTGTTTTTTTTATTTCTGAAATCATTATCGCTGTTGCTATTGAGGCATTAAGGCTTTCGGGCTTATTGTCGTTGCGAAAACGTGGTATTGTTATCTTTTGGTTTACGTATTCTTGTATTTCTGGACTTATTCCGTGAGATTCGCTTCCTATTATCAGTATTGCGTCTTTTGAGAATTGTTTTTCGTATATATTTTCGCCTCCTTCTATAATTGAACCATAGATTGCAAGGTTGGAAGGTTGGTTTTGAAGGTAGGTTTTCAAGTCGGTGTATTCTACTTTAACTCTAAAAATTGAGCCCATTGTGGATTGTACTGTTTTTGGATTGAAAACATCTACACAATCTTTGGAACAGATGATTTTTTCTATTGCATACCAATCGGCTAAGCGTATTATTGTACCTAAATTCCCTGGATCTTTTATTCCGTCTAATGCTATTGTGAGTCCTTTTGTTGTTTTGTCGGAATGCTGCTTTGGCATTTTCACCAAAGAATAGACTTGATTGGGTGTAGATAACAGAGTTATTTTCTCTAAATTATCTTGTGAGGTTTCAAATAAAAGGTTTGTGATTTTTTTTTGAGAGATTATTTCTTTGTTTTGCTCAATCCATTGTTTTGTTGCATAGATTGCTTGTATTTCATAATTGGATTGCAGAAGTTCTTCTAACATTTTTTCACCTTCTACAACAAATAGTTCGTCTTGATTGCGAAATTTACTTTGTTTGTAACGATTTAATCGTTTTATTTCGGCTTTTGACAACATAATTTAAAATAAAAGGAGTTCCATTTCGGAGAACTCCTTTATTATTTGTTTAACAAAATTACTCTGCGTAAACTTCAAATGTAATTTCTGATTTTATTTCTTTGTAAACAGATACAATTACTTTATGTGTTCCTATTTCTTTTATTGCATCTCCTACAATTGATATTTTCTTTCTATCAACTTCTACATCAAATTGTGCTTTTATTGCATCAGCTATTTGAATAGTGTTTACAGAACCAAATATCTTTCCGCTTTCGCTTGCTTTTGCTGCAATCTTTAAACCTTCTATTTTGTTTAATCTTTCTGCAAATGCTTCAGCATCTTGTTTTATTTTTGCTTCTTTAAACGCTCTTTGTTTAAGATTTTCAGCTAATATTTTTTTGTTAGAAGGTGTTGCAACGATTGCATATCCTTGTGGTATAAGATAGTTATTTGCGTATCCGTCTCTTACTTTTACTATCTCATCTTTATACCCTAACTTATTTACATCTTGTTTTAATATAATTTCCATTGATTCAATCTCCTTTTTATTTTAATAAGTCTGCAACATATGGCATTAACGCTAAGTGTCTTGCTCTTTTTACAGCTTGTGATACTTTCTTTTGATATTTATTTGATGTCCCTGTTATACGTCTTGGTAAAATTTTACCTTGTTCGTTAACAAACTTCAAAAGGAAATCTGCATCTTTGTAATCAATATACTTAATTCCGCTTTTTTTGAAACGACAATATTTTTTTCTTTGTGTTTCTACTGCGATTGGGGTTAAATATTTTATTTCTGTTTCGTTTGCCATCTCTATTCTTTTTTAAGGTTTATTCTGCTACTCTTTCTTCTTGAGCTTTTTGTTGGCTCTTTAATCCATTTGCACGTTTCTTTTCGTTGTATGCAATAGCGTGTTTGTCCAAAGATACTGTCAAGAAACGAAGTAATCTTTCATCTCTCTTATACGCTGTTTCTAATTTAGCTATTACATCTCCTTCTGCACGGAATTCTATTAAGTAGTAGAATCCTGTTGTCTTCTTTTGGATAGGATATGCTAACTTTCTCATTCCCCAATTGTGCTCGAAAACGATTTCTGCACCATTATCAGTCAATAAAGTCTGATACTTTTTTACCGTTTCCTTTATCTGTTCTTCAGATAAAACGGGAGTTACGATGAAAACGGTTTCATACTGTCTTACCATACGGTTTTAATTTTTAATTTGTTAATAATTATTTTTTTAAGAGTTTGCAAAAGTAGTACTAAATTCTGATTTGACAAAATTTAATACTACTTTTTCTTTAATTTATTCTTGCGAACCGTCATTTTTTCCATGACAATTCTTGTATTTTTTACCACTTCCACATGGACAAGGTTCGTTTCTACCTACTTTTTTCTCCACATGAACAGGTTGAATCTTTTGCGGTTCAGATGGATTATTTGGTTTTGCTTCCTCGTTGCGTGAAGTTTTTATCCCTTTGTTGTCTGTCTTTGGCAAATCTGTCTCTTTAACTTGTTGTTGTTCAGCAATAGGAATAGTTGCCTTGCATAAAAATGCAGTAACGTCCTTACTTATGCTTCCTAACATCTTTTCAAACAAAGAGAACGATTCAAATTTATAAATTAACAAAGGATCTTTTTGTTCATACGAAGCATTTTGAACAGATTGCTTTAAATCATCTAATTCTCTTAGGTGTTCTTTCCAAGCATTGTCTATAATTTGTAGTGTTATGCTTTTTTCAACCGACAAAGCAATCTCTTTTCCTTCTGTATTATATGATTTTTCTATTGGAGCTATTGCTGTAATCATACGTTTTCCGTCTGTAATTGGGAAAGCAATATTTTCATAACGATAGTTCTTTGATTCATATATATTTTTAACAAAAGGAAATGCTAATTTTGATAGATTTGCTAATCTTTCTTTATAATTAGTATAAACATTTTCATATAAAGCCTCTACATTGTCTCTGGTTCTATTTTTGTAAAAGACAGTTTCGTCAATTGGACATTCGTGTCCGCAAACTTTTATAAACTCTAATGAAAATCCTTCGTAGTCATCTTTAAATTCTGATACCATTATTTCTAATGTATCATAAATCATATTAGAAATGTCTATCGAAAGTTTATCTCCATATAAAGCATTGCGGCGTTTTGTATAGATAACTGTTCTTTGATTGTTCATTACATCATCGTATTCCAACAATCTCTTACGGATTCCAAAGTTATTTTCTTCTACTTTGCGTTGAGCTCTTTCAATACTCTTTGTCATCATTGAGTGTTGTATCACTTCGCCTTCTTCTAATCCGAGTCTATCCATCACTTTCACCATTCTGTCCGAACCAAACAAACGCATAAGTTTATCTTCTAATGAAACAAAGAATTGACTGCTTCCTGGATCACCTTGACGTCCTGCACGTCCTCTCAATTGTCTGTCTACACGGCGAGATTCGTGTCGTTCAGTTCCTATAATTGCCAATCCACCTGCTTCTTTCACACCTTCTTGAAGTTTGATGTCGGTTCCACGACCTGCCATATTTGTTGCGATTGTAACAGCAGAGGCTCTTCCCGCTTGTGCAACAATATCTGCTTCTTTCTTATGCAGTTTCGCATTAAGAACTTGGTGCTCTATTTTGCGTAACTTCAACATTTTTGACAACAATTCAGAAGTTTCAACATCTGTTGTACCGATTAACACAGGTCTTTTCTCTGCAATCAATCGCTCAACCTCGTTAATTACGGCAGCAAACTTCTCTCTCTTTGTTTTATATATTAAATCATCGTTGTCATGTCGTATTACAGGGCGATTTGTTGGGATTGTAACAACGTCTAATTTGTAAATATCCCACAATTCTCCTGCTTCGGTTTCAGCAGTACCTGTCATACCTGCTAATTTGGAGTACATTCTAAAATAGTTTTGAAGGGTTATTGTAGCGTATGTTTGAGTTGCTGCTTCAACCTTTACTCTTTCTTTCGCTTCTATTGCTTGATGCAAACCGTCTGAGTAACGTCTTCCTTCCATTATACGACCTGTTTGCTCATCAACAATCTTTACTTGATTGTTTATAACAACATACTCAACATTATTTTCAAATAATGCGTATGCTTTCATCAATTGATTGATTGTATGAACTCTATCAGATTGCACAGCATAGTTTTGCATTATTTGATCTTTTCTTTCTGCTTTTTCTTGTGCGGTTAGATTTTCTTTTTCCAACTCTGCAATTTCACTTCCTACATCTGGAAGCAAGAAAAACTTAGGATCTTCACCTAATTTAGAAAGAAAATCCATTCCCTTTTCGGTTAATTCAATAGAGTTATGTTGTTCTTCTATTGTAAAGTAGAGTTCATCATCAATTATATGCATTTGCTTGCTTTGATCTTGCATATAAAAATTTTCTGTCTTCAATAACAAAGCTTTCATACCTGGTTCTGACAAGAATTTAATCAAAGCTTTATTTTTTGGCAAACCGTGATGAGCTCTAAGCAAGAGAACTCCTCCTTCTTTCTCTTTTTCAGAAGTGTATCCAGGGGCTAAACATTTTTTAGCATCAGATAAAATTTGTGTTACTAATTGTCGTTGTGCGTTATAAAGCTTTTCTATAACAGGACAGAATCTTTCAAACTCTTGATTATCGCCTTTTGGTGTTGGTCCTGAGATAATGAGCGGTGTTCTCGCATCATCAATCAACACAGAATCGACTTCATCGACTATTGCATAGTTATGCTTGCGTTGAACAATCTCATTTGTATTGCTACACATATTATCTCTGAGGTAGTCAAAGCCAAATTCATTATTTGTTCCGTATGTAATATCTGCATTATAGGCATTTCGTCTTGCTTCTGAATTTGGTTCGTGTTTATCAATACAATCAACTTTCAAACCGTGAAATTCAAAAAGCATTCCCATCCATTCGCTATCACGTTTTGCCAAATAATCATTCACTGTTACAACATGCACTCCTTTTCCTGGCAAAGCGTTAAGATAAATTGGCAAAGTAGCAACCAAAGTCTTACCTTCTCCTGTTGCCATTTCAGCAATTTTTCCTTGATGCAACACAGTTCCTCCAATCAATTGCACATCATAGTGAACCATATTCCATTCCATCGGTGTACCTCCCGCAATCCAAACTCTATCATAATAGGCTTTATCACCTGAAATATTAACATTATCTTTTATTGTAGAAAGATATTTATCGTATTCTGTCGCTGTAACCTCTACTTTTTCATTTTCTGTGAATCTTTTTGCAGTTTCTTTTACAACAGCAAAGGCTTGTGGTAATATCTTATCTAAAATTGATTGTGTTTTGTCGTAAATCTTCTTTTCTAAATCCTCTACCTGAGTATAAATCTTTTGTTTTTCATCTATACTCATATCAAACTCATTTTCTATCCTTTGTTGCAAAGAGTTTAACTGTTGTTGTTCACTATCAACAGCCTCTTTAATCAAATTTTTAAATTCTACCGTCTTTGCTCTCAGTTCATCGTTAGACAATTTAGTTACTTGGTCATAAGCTTCTAAACACTTAGACAAAATAGGATTTAATTCTTTTAAGTCTCTCTGAGATTTACTTCCAAATAATTTCGTTAAAAAATTTGCCATATCTAATTTTCATTTTTATTATCAATCAATTTATTTTCATTTTTCTTTTTAGGATAATATATATCCAAAGCTACAATCATTGCAGTCAAGCCCCAAAAAGGCACAGCCAACTTTTCTGTTTCTAAAAAGTTATTAAACACTCCGTGAACATAGTAAGTAACCAAAGAAAGCACTAAAAACAAGGCCAAGTCCGCAACTTCTTTATCCTTCGCCTTATGATACACTCTCAATCCTATGAATACGGTTGTTAAATACAAAATAAAAACCGCTATTGTACCAAAAAATCCTTGTTCACTAAGGGGTTTTAAATATTCACTATGAGTACTGCCCAAGATTCCTGCATTTGTACTGATTTGAGTAAGGTTATATGATTTTTGATAGCCAGAATACACAAATTTATACGTACCAGGTCCCCAACCTACCACAGGTCGCTCTTCAAACATCGAAAGTGCGCACGCCCATCTATTCAATCGCTCAACGTTTGAATCGTCTGTACTTATATTTGTGATAGAAGTCATATGCTCAACCATATTTCCTGACGAGTCTTGATTGTTTTGTTGCAACATTCCTAAGATTGACGACCAAAATATCAGCACAAAAACACCTACAACCCCAAGTCCTATAAGAATTGTTTTTAGTTTTATTCTCATTTTCACTGCAACAAAAACAGCAATTGAAGCCAAAACACTTGCCCAAGCGGCTCTTGAATATGAAAAAATTAAGCCTAAAACCAATACAACAAAGATAATAATTGCAAAGGCTCTCCAATAAATATTAGGAGTAAGTTTTTCATTACCTATAACAAAGACAAACGAAAGCGGTACAAACAAAGCAAGCACTGCTCCGTATGCAGTGTGATCATTATAAAATGGTTGCATAACATAATGTGCATACGAGAGTGCAAAATTCTCCGTTGAAAGTAAACCAATACACACAATCGCTATCACACTCAAAGGAATGACATAGCAAAAAAAGAAATTCTTTAAATTTTTAAATTTCTTAAATAATGGAATCAATACAAAATAACAAGGAACTATAAACCAAATTTGAGAAAGCAGATATTTGAATGAAACCAAATAATCAACGCTAAAAAAACTTGTAATAAATATCCACGCAAGACTGATATAAATTGCTATCGAAACAGGATGTCTAAGAACTTTCTTGTCATATCGTTTCGTAAAAAATACATTCCAAAAAAACAACAACATAATAAGAATCAGCAAAGGCTCAGAAGGCAAACTTATTGCAAATTCTTTAATTGTGTAAGTAACGGATAATGGTGTGATAAATGCAATTAAAAATGGTGCTATCTTAATATTTCTAAACAACAATATTAAAACCAACAGAATAACAGGAATTAACAAATAGAAATAATATTCATAAAAAAGCGTATAGAACAATCCACTCAAAAACACCGAACACAACAAAACTATGAGCAAAGCATTTTGCTTCCCTTTGCTCATAGAATTCCAAGAATTAAGGATATATTGTTTTATCTTATTCACCTTTTCTTCTGTCCCTAACGACCAATACACATAAAGCTAAGAATGTACAAGCCAAAGCCGTAACAGCAACAATTATTGAACGTTTTGGTTTATCCTTAGAGAAAGAAGGTGCAGCATATTCTACAACAAATTCGGTTGGAATTTCAGCATCTCTATCTACTTTTGCCTTTTCCAAATGATCAGTCCACATTCTCAAAGACTCTCTCCTATTTATAAGTTGATCTCTCAAATTCGCAACTTTTGCACCAGTAGCTTCAATAGTTTTCATCTTTGCTTCCAATCGTGCAACCGCAGCATTATTTCCAGCAGCCACTTGTTTTGCCAACTCTTGCGCGAAACGCTCACTCGCAGCATCAGGAAAATACAAATTATACTCTTGACTCATCTTAGATAAACTATCAGACAACAATTCAATATCTGCAATAATCGTATTTCTTGATCGCTCAATTGCAGCACATATACTATCGGCTTTTTCTCTCTTCATTTCGTTTCTCACAACGCTCACTTCCCTAACAATAAAGTTAGCAATTTTAGAAGCATATTCAGGATCGGTATCCCAAACTGTGAGTTTCACACCTAAGTTTTCTGTACGTTTTACCTTTACATTATTATATAATTTTCTTCCAAGCTTTTCATCTAACTCTTTTCCTTCGGCTTTTATTCCGTAATGCTCTGCTAAATTAAATTTTTGACACGTTGCCCCCATTACTCTGCCACTTGTGATAATGTCCAAAATATATTCACAATCCGAAGCCATACCAAAATTAAACGGATCTACATTATCCATTTGACTAAGCACACCTTTTGAAATTGAATTTGTATCACTCGGCAATAAAGTAACCTGAGATTTATAGTAATTAGGCAAAAGCAAACTGATTCCCGCAGCAACGATTGCCGAAGCCAAAAAAGTTATAATCAAAACCTTTTTATGACGAAATAAAAACTTAAAAGTTTCTTTAAAACTTAATTCTTCCATTATTTATTTTTTTAGTTTCTCAAATTTCAACCTGCAAAGATACGTCTTATTTAGTGAATCAACGAATTTTTTATAACAAAATTGCATTTCTCCACAAAAAACGCCACCACCTTTTTTGAAATAAAATTTACGATATAATAACAAATATGTAAAATACCTTTCTTTTTTTATCAAACTGATAGCCTTGCTCTATTTTTTCTATGAAAAAAGAAAATATTTCTATGAAAAAATTAAATAATTCATAGAAATATTTTAATAAATCATAGAAAAAAAATAAAAAAACCTGCGAGAAAATTCCCGCAGGCTGTCAATTTAAAAATGTAAAATCATGAAAAAATCAAAATTCTATTCTTCTGAACAAACTTTTGCGCACATAAATTCACGATTCATACGAGCGATGTTGCTACGTTTGATTTGTTTTGGACATTCTGCTTCGCAAGCGTAAGTGTTTGTACAGTTTCCGAATCCTAACTCGTCCATTTTTGCAACCATTGCTTGTACTCTGCGTGCTGCTTCTGGTTTTCCTTGTGGAAGAAGTGCAAGTTGAGATACTTTTGCTGAAACGAACAACATTGCTGATGCGTTTTTACATGCTGCAACGCAGGCTCCACATCCGATACATGCAGCTGCATCCATTGCTTCGTCTGCATTTTTCTTTGGAATAGGAATTGCGTTTCCGTCAGGCACTCCTCCTGTTGTTACAGATACGTATCCACCTTCTTGAATTATCTTATCAAAGGCTGTTCTGTCCACAACTAAGTCGCGAATGATAGGGAAAGGTCTTGCTCTCCAAGGTTCTATAACGATTGTGTCGCCATCTTTAAATCTTCTCATGTGTAATTGACATGTTGTTACGCCATCATCTGGTCCGTGAGGACGTCCGTTGATATACAATCCACACATTCCACAGATTCCTTCACGACAATCGTTGTCGAAACAAACAGGGTGTGATAATTTATCTACTAATTGTTCGTTTAATATGTCCAACATTTCTAAGAAAGAACAGTCGGGCGAAATATTTTCTACTTTATATGTTTCAAAGCGTCCTTTTGCTCTCGCATTTTCTTGACGCCAAATTTTCAATGTTAAATTCATTTTACTTGTAATTTCTTTGTTGAACTTTTATAAACTCGTAATTTAATTCTTCTTTATGTAATTGTGGTTCGTTTCCTTCACCTTGGTATTCCCAAGCTCCTACATACATAAATTGTTCGTCATTACGTTTTGCTTCTCCTTCTTCTGTTTGGTGTTCTTCACGGAAGTGTCCTCCGCAACTTTCTTCTCTGTGAAGTGCATCTTTTGCCATAAGTTGTGCAAGTTCGATATGGTCTGAGAATCTCAACGCTTTTTCTAATTCAGGGTTCATTGAATTTGTGTCGCCTGTGATTCTAACGTTTGCCCAGAAGTCTTCTTGTAATGCTTTCAACATAGGAATTGCTTCTTTTAAGCCTGCTTCTGTTCGTCCCATACCTACTTTATTCCACATTATGTGTCCTAATTCTTTTTGGAATGTATCTACGCTCTTGTTTCCTTTGATTGCCATTAATTTTTCTATCTTTTCTGCAACTGCTTTTTCGGCTGCGTCAAATTCTGGAACGGTTGTAGGAATTGGTTGAGAGTAGATTTCTTTTGAAAGATAGTTTTGGATTGTGTAAGGCAACACAAAGTATCCGTCCGCTAAGCCTTGCATCAATGCAGATGCTCCTAAACGGTTTGCTCCGTGGTCAGAGAAGTTTGCTTCTCCTGCTGCGAACAATCCTTCTATTGTTGTTTGTAATTCGTAGTCTACCCATAGTCCTCCCATTGTGTAGTGAACTGCTGGGTAAATCATCATTGGTGTTTCGTATGGGTTTTGTGCTGTAATTTTTTCATACATTTGGAACAAGTTTCCGTATCTTGCTTCTACTTTGTCTTTTCCTAAACGTTTGATTGCAGAAGAGAAATCCAAGTAAACGGCTTGTCCTGTTCCTACTCCATAGCCTGCATCACATCTTTCTTTTGCTGCTCTTGATGCAATGTCTCTTGGTACAAGGTTTCCAAAGGCTGGATAACGTCTTTCCAAGTAGTAATCTCTATCTTCTTCTGCTATGTCGGTTGGTTTTAGTTTTCCTGCTCTGATTGCTTCTGAATCTTCTATTTTCTTAGGCACCCAAATTCTTCCGTCATTACGTAAACTTTCGCTCATCAAGGTTAATTTTGATTGATAGTCTCCGTGAACAGGAATACAAGTAGGGTGGATTTGTACGTAGCAAGGATTTGCAAAGCAAGCACCTTTTTTGTAACATTGCCAAGCGGCTGAGCCATTTGAATTCATAGCATTGGTTGATAAGAAATAGACATTTCCATATCCTCCTGTTGCTACAACTACTGCGTGACCAAACCAACGTTCTAATTTACCTGTTTGTAAATCTCTTGTAATGATTCCGCGTGCTTTTCCGTCTACTAAGACAACATCCATCATTTCTTTTCTTTCGTACATCTTAACTGTACCTGCTTTTATCTCTTTTGATAATGCTGAATAAGCACCTAAAAGAAGTTGTTGGCCTGTTTGTCCTTTTGCATAGAAGGTACGGCTTACTTGTGCTCCACCAAATGAACGGTTGTCAAGCATTCCTGCATAGTCTCTTGCGAAAGGAACGCCTTGTGCAACACATTGGTCAATTATATTGTTACTTACTTCTGCTAAACGATAAACATTTGCTTCTCTTGCACGATAGTCTCCTCCTTTGATGGTGTCATAGAAAAGTCTTCCTACGCTATCGCCATCGTTTGGATAGTTTTTTGCTGCGTTTATACCACCTTGTGCTGCGATTGAGTGAGCACGACGAGGTGAGTCTGAGATGCAGAATATTTTTACATTAAATCCTAATGCTCCTAATGAAGCTGCAGCAGATGCTCCTGCTAATCCTGTTCCTACAACAATAACATCTAATTTTCTTTTATTGGCAGGATTTACTAACTTTTGGTCTGCTTTATATTTTGTCCATTTCTCGCTAAGTGGTCCTTGCGGAATTTTGGAATTAAGTGTTACCATATTGTTTTCTAATTTGATATTATTTTAATTATTTACAAAACATTACGAATAAAGGCACGATTGCAAATCCTAATGGAACGATTACTGCGTATGCTCCTGCAAGATATTCAATTGCTTTATTGTATTTTTTGTGATTTAAACCAAATGTTTGGAATATTGAATTGATTGCGTGGAATAAGTGAATACCTAATATTACTAATGCTAATAAATAGATTATTGAATACATAGGTTGTGCAAATAACTTATTACACATTGTGTAGAAATCAGGTTCATATTCTTTGAAGTCTTCTCCTGCGAATTGCACTAACTCTTCTTTTGTTAGATTTATCAATTCTTCGCCGTCCTTAGAAATCTTTTCAGAAGGTTGTCCTGTTTGTAAAACTTGTAAAAATGGCATATATTCTAATTGAAGTGCCATCATTTGTTCTTGAGCTGCTTCTTGGCTGATTTTTCCGCTCATCATTTCTTCTTGAATCAAAGCAACCTTTTCGTTAAGGTGCATTTGCAAGTCTTCTACCTCTACTGTATAAGTATCAGAGTCGTCTTCAACAACTATTCCAAACTTAACAAAATAGAAATTGATGAAGTGAATAATCAAAAACGCAAATACAACTCCTCCTGTATAGATCATAAATTTAGATCCTGCGTGTGTCTTTGTCTTAGAAGGCACTGCATATCTTACAGGTCTTGCTTTTCTGTTTTCGATTGTCAATAAAATTGCCACAACAACGTGAACCAAAACGCTAAGTATCAAGATAACTTCAAATATCTTGACAATCCAGTTTGTTCCCATAAAGTGACATACATTTCTGTACCATTCACCTCCGTCTTCTCTTAGAATACAAAGGTTTAATCCCATGTGCATCGGTAAAAACAGCAATAAAAATGCTCCAACCGCAGCAATGGTAATCTTTTTTGTGATTGATGCTAATTTTACTAAACTCATTTCTTTTTGGTTTTTATTATTATTTATTTTTTTCTACGAATAATTTTGCAAAAGTATGAATTTTTCTAAGAAAAACGAAAAAATCATAGATAAACTTCCATAATACAGTTTTCGCAATCAAAACTTAGGCGATATTTATAATTGTTATCTTTGAGAAAAAGAGTAGATTGATAATCTTTTTGTTGTTTGTGTCGCTTTAAGCACTGACCTAAATTATATCTTACACAATTTCGTGAACGCATAAGGCAGATTTCTTCTTTTTTCATCTGCTTTTCCAAGGCGTATTCCTTGATTTTAACACCTTTATTTTCGTAAAAAGCCTTTGCTTCTTCATTACTTATGTTTTCGGTATAATCAACATCATCTTTTATATAAGGAATAGAAAAATCAAGTTGTGGTTGCTTTGGTGTAGAATAAGAAGATAGAATTTCTTCTTGCAAACTTTCTAAAATATCTCTTCGTAAAGAATTGAGAAAAGAGGCTGGAAAGAAATATTCTTCTTGACAATCATAAGTAAAATTATCAAGTTCAAAAACAGTATTTCCCATTTTAGAAAATTGATTCTTTGTTTTAGAAAAAAAATCCTTAGAATTATTTAATTTTTCCTTAGAATTAAAAAAATATTTCATAGACTTATTTCCTCGTTTATCCGACACCTCTATATAATTATCTGACAAGGTTATATCAACTCTAAGTTTTCTTTCTGATTTTCCACAGAGTTGTTTCTCAAAAGCAACATCTTTATTTCGGAAAATCTTAGTTCCTTTTTTAAGATTTAAAGATTTGTTGATTTTTATTTGATTATTAAAAAATCCATTCACAAGAAAACCTTCACTAATCCCCTTTTCATCAATTGCAATCAGTCCATCAGAAGCAGAAAACACCTCATCTGTATTCAATATTAAGATATTGCCTTTTGATTGCACCACTTCGCCAACATATTTCCCAATACTCTTTGTTGTATCTATGTTTCCCGTTGTTTCTTTTCTACCTTTGAGAAAGAAAGTTGTATATCCGCGATTAAAACTCTTATCAATATCGGTTTGAAACTCTTGTTTAACTTCTCCAAACGAAGAACGGCAGTATTGAGGATTGTTTTCTATAAATTCATTTAATAGTTTGTTGTAATGAGAGGTTACATTCTTTACGTATGTTATGTCTTTAAGTCTTCCTTCTATCTTAAAACTACAAACACCTGCTTCAATCATTTCTGCCAAATGAGAAGATGCGTTAAAATCTTTTGTAGATAATAGATATTTATCCTTTTGCAAAATTTTACCTTCTTCATTTATTAAATCATATCTTGATCTACACGATTGAGAACAAACTCCACGATTTCCACTTCTTTGAGTTTGATAAAGCGAAAGGTAACATTGTCCGCTAATTGAGCAACATAATGCTCCGTGAACGAAAGCCTCTAATTCAACTTGCGGACAATAATTGTGCATTTCTTGTATTTGCTCAACAGAAAACTCTCTTGGCAAAACAACTCTTTGTATTCCTGTTTCGTAAAGGAATTTTAATTTTTCCTTTGTAAAGACATTCATTTGCGTAGAGGCGTGTAACTGAATCGGAACGCTCAAAGATTGCAAATAAGCCATATCTTGCACAATTATTGCATCAACTTTTATCTCTGAAAGTTCCTTTACCGCTTTTTTTGCAGCACTTAACTCCTCATCAAGCAAAAGAGTGTTCATTGTAACATAGACTCTTGCTCCAAAAAGGTGAGCATAATCCACTACTCTTTTAATATCTTCAAGCGAATTAGTCGCTACACTTCTTGCACCGAACTTTTCGTAACCTATATATACAGCATCGGCTCCGCAATCAATAGCTGCTTTTGCTATTTCATAATTTCGAGCCGGTGAAAGCAATTCTAATTGTTTTTTTTTCACGTTTATGGCAAACCGAATATGAGTAATAATTGAATACTTAACACTCTCAAAAACATAGTTAGAGGATATACTGTTGCATAAACCACAGATGGAGTAGAATGTTGCGATTGTGAATTTGCAAAAGCAAGAGCAGGAGGATTAGTTGTGCTTCCTGACAAAAGCCCACAAATAGTTAAATAATCCATTTTGAATTTTATACGAGCAATCACACCAATTAGCAAAGTAGGTACAAGAGTTATTATAACACCATAAAGCAACCACATATAGCCTCCATTCATTATTGAAGCAACAAAGTCTTTCCCAGCCGAAAGTCCCACAGCAGCCAAGAAAAGTGAAATACCTATTTCTCTAATCATCATATTCGCTGAGGTAGTTGTAAAAGTTACTATTTTATAATGAGGTCCAAATCTTCCCATTAGTATAGCTACAATAAGCGGACCACCAGCCAATCCTAATTTTACTGATTGTGGCAAACCAGGAAAAGCAATCGGAATAGAGCCAAGCACAATTCCTAAAACAATTCCAAGAAATATTGGAATAAGATTAGGAATTTCTAAACGCTTTAAGGAATTACCTAAAATTTCTGATACTTTTTCTATTCTTTCTGTGCGTCCTACAAGTGTAACTCTATCTCCCATTTGAAGAGTTAAGTTTCTATTTGCAATCAATTCAATACCGCTTCGATTTATTCTTGTGATATTTACTCCATATAAGGCTCTTATATTTAGCGAACCAATAGTTTTACCATTCAATTCAGGCTTTGTAACAACTATTTTGCGAGAAACCAAATCGTGTTTTGGCGTTTCCCATTCCTTAGAGGGCAATTCGTGTTCTTTTCCCAATAACATAACGATTGCTTTCTCATCTTCTTGGGTTGTAATCAAACGAAGAATATCTCCTTCTTGAAGAATCGTGTCGTCTGTTGCGATTTCTATATCTCCATTTGCGTGTTTGATTCTTGAAACCACCAAAGTAGTTTTAAAATTGCTTACAACATCTCTTATTTTCTTTCCAATAACCCCTTGATTCTCTACTAAGACATTTAATCTTAGGGTTTGAGGTGCTTGATGTTGCTGACTTTGTTCTTCTTCTTTTTGAATATCTACTTTAAACAGTTTTTTTATTAAAAGCATAACAAGTATTACACCAACAACTCCAAGAGGATAAGCAACCGCATAACCTAATGCTATTGTAGAATCTTGACTTCCTACAACATCACTATAAGTTTGCTGAGCCGCTCCAAGAGATGGTGTATTTGTTGTTGCTCCTGCTAACACACCACTAAGAGTTATTATACTTTCACCTGTAATAAGATGTATAATATAGGTAGTAGCAACTCCTAAAACAACAATGCCTGTTGCCAATAGATTTAATTTTATTCCACCTTTTTTAAAAGATTCAAAAAATCCTGGTCCTACTTGAAGTCCTATGGAATATACAAAAAGAATCAGTCCAAATTCTTTTACAAAATGAAGAACTTCGTGATTTATAGTAAGTCCGAAATGACTAAATATTATTCCTACAAAAAGAATCCAAGTAATTCCTAATGAAATTTTTGCAATTTTGATTTTCCCTAACTGATGTCCTAAGCCAATGCAAAGAGATAGCAGGAGTATTGCGTGAGCTACACCGTCTTCAAACAGTAATTTAGAAAGCCATTCCATTATCGCAACTCGTTTCTATACATTTGTATTGTTTTCTCTAAACCATAGTAAAGTGCATCACTGATTAATGCGTGTCCTATTGAGACTTCCAAAAGGTTTGGTATGTTTTCTTGGAAATAACGAAGGTTTTCTAAACTTAAATCGTGTCCTGCGTTTAGCCCTAAGCCTACTTCTTGCGCTGTTTTAGCTGCTATGATAAATTTTTCAATAGCTTGTTGTGGGTTATTAGGATATTGTGCTGCGTAAGACTCGGTATAAAGTTCTACTCTATCGGCTCCACAAAGTTTTGCTCCTTTTACCATTTCGGAATCAGCATCTACGAAAACAGAAACCCTACTTACTTTTTTTAATCGAGAGATTATTTCTTTTAATTCTTTTTCAAATTTAATTGTATTCCAACCTGCATTTGATGTCAGTACATCTGGTGCATCTGGCACTAAGGTTACTTGTGCCGGTTTAATATCTTCTATAAGCCTCATAAAGGTTTCTGATGGGTATCCTTCGATATTAAACTCTGTTTTCACAATTTCTTTTAGTTCATACACGTCTTTGTATCTTATATGCCTTTCATCTGGTCGTGGATGAACGGTTATACCTTGTGCTCCAAACCTTTCACAATCTATTGCTACTTGTATTAGATTTGGAACATTGCCTCCGCGTGCGTTTCTAATGGTTGCAACCTTATTTATATTAACACTTAAATTTGTCATAAAGCTTTATTATTTTGATTTGCAAAATTACAAAAAATAAGTCTTAGAAATAAAAAAATAAAACAAAGAAATATTAAAATATTTCATAGAAATATAAAAATAAATCATAGAAATAATTTTCTAAACGTAAATATTCTTACCTTTGCAAATAATTTTAATATTAAAATAATGACATTTGAAGAAATAGGTCTTTGTCCCGAATTGCTCAAAGGCGTAAAGGATTTAGGGTTTGAAACAGCAATGCCTGTACAAGAGCAAGTTATTCCTACCTTATTGCAAAATGATTGTAATCTTATTGCTCTTGCTCAAACAGGAACAGGAAAAACTGCTGCGTTTGGTTTGCCTTTGATTGAAAAACTTAACTATAAAAACAATAATACCGAGGCTTTAATAATTTGTCCTACAAGAGAACTTTGTATTCAAATAACTAATGATTGCAAAAAGTACGCAAAATATATTCCTTCTTGCTCTGTGGTTGCTACATACGGTGGTGCAAGCATAGAAATGCAGATAAAAGAATTAAAAAAGGGAGCAAAAATAATTGTTGCAACCCCTGGCAGAATCAATGACTTGATTGATAGAGGTAAAGTTGATATTTCTTCAATAAGATACCTCGTTTTAGATGAAGCAGACGAAATGTTAAATATGGGATTCAAAGAAGATTTGGATTCTATCTTAGAACACACTCCTGAAAGCAAATACACACTTCTTTTTTCTGCGACAATGCCCGATGAGGTTGAAGAAATAGCAAGCAATTACATTGAAAACCCTGTACGAATCCAAATAGGAAGCAGAAATCAAGGTTCAAACAACGTACGACACTTCTATTATTTGGTTCATGCAAAAGATCGCTATCTTGCACTCAAAAGAATAGCCGATTATTATCCTGATATATATGCAATAATCTTTTGTCGCACAAAGGTAGAGACACAAGAAGTTGCAGATATGCTTATAAGAGATGGATATAATGCAGATTCGCTTCACGGAGATCTTTCACAAGCACAACGCGATCACGTAATGAGTCGTTTTAGACTTAGAAATATTCAAATGCTTGTTGCAACTGACGTAGCCGCAAGAGGATTAGACGTAAGCAATCTTACACACGTAATAAATTATAACCTACCTGATGAATTAGAACAATATGTTCACCGTTCAGGTCGTACAGGTAGAGCCGACAAACAAGGAATATCTATCGCTATTCTGAATCTTAGAGAAAAACATAAGATAAAAAACATTGAGAAGTTAATACAAAAAAACTTTGAAAAGGCGGAAATTCCTACCGGGAAGCAAGTTTGTCGCAAACAACTCTTCAATATGATAAATAAATTGGAGAATGTTATTGTCAATGAAGAGGAAATAGAAGATTTTATTCCAGAAGTAATTTCTAAATTAAGTTGGTTAAGTCGTGAAGAGTTGATAAAAAAATTTGTTTCCGTAGAATTTAATCGCTTTTTAGACTATTACAAAGACGCTCCCGACTTAAACGTGGACGAAACCAAGCAAGAAAAAGAGAAAAAGAAAACAGACAACAAAAAATCTACTGACAAAAAAGGAGAATTTACACGTTTATTTATTTCTCTTGGAAGAAAAGACAGAATTGTCCCTCAAAGAATAATAGGTTTAATAAATGATTACTGTCCTAATATGAGAGTTGAAATTGGCAAAATAGACATTCTTGATAATTTCTCTTACATTGAGGTTTCTTCACGAGAGGTTGATGATGTTCTTTTTGCATTTGAAGACAAATTTTACAAAGGACGTCCTCTTACTTTGGAACTTGCACAGGCTAAAAGACCAAATAAAAAAGATAAATCAAACAATAGAAATAATAAACGAACTAATAAAAAAAATAAAAGATAGAAATGGCACATCTAATCTCGCCTTCGTTGCTTTCGGCAAACTTTTGCAATTTGGAAAAGGATATAGAAATGTTAAATAACAGCCAAGCAGATTGGCTACACGTTGATGTAATGGACGGAGTCTTTGTTCCAAATATTTCTTTTGGACAACCAGTAATCAAACACATTAAAAAAATTGCAAAAAAGCCTCTTGACGTTCACTTAATGATTGTAGAACCAGACAAATTCTTTGAAGATTATAAAAATTGTGGAGCAGATATTATCACTATTCACTACGAGGCTTGCACACATCTTCATCGTAGTCTTAGCAAAATAAGACAACTTGGAATGAAAGCAGGAGTTGTTTTAAATCCTCACACACCCGTTTGCGTATTAGAGGACATTATTGAAATGTGCGACTTAGTTCTTTTAATGAGTGTTAATCCTGGATTTGGAGGACAATCATTTATTGAAAACACTTACAATAAAATAAAAACTTTAAAGCAACTTATAGAAAGAAAACAAGTAAATTGTTTAATAGAAGTTGATGGCGGAGTAAATACTGCTAACTATAAAAAACTAATTGAAGCAGGTGCAGATGTTTTAGTAGCAGGAAATGCAGTTTTTGCAGCAGAAAACCCAACTGAAACAATAAAACAATTAAAAACAATATAACATGGGATTGTTTAATTGGTTAAAAAAAGATGCGAACAATGAAAACGGAATAGATTTCTCGTTACTTCATACCGATATTCACTCACATCTGATTCCAGGAATAGACGATGGCTCTCCTGATATGGAGACTTCAATTGCATTATTAAAAGAATTAGAATCTCTTGGATTCAAAAAAATAATTACAACCCCGCATGTAAAAACAGAAATCTTTCAAAATGACGTTACTCACTTAGATGACTTGTGCGCAAGTTTAAAAAGAGCAGCCAGATTTGAAGGAATACAAATGAGAATAGATATTGGTGCAGAGCATTTATTAGATGACGGCGTTACAGAAAGGATAAAAAATGGTCAATTCAAGACTTTTGGCGACAATTACCTATTAGTAGAACTTCCTTTCTTAGATCCACCTTTCGGATTAGACGGATACATTTTTGAATTACAATTAGCAGGATACAAACTCATACTTGCACACCCCGAACGTTATCTTTATTGGTTAAATGACTTCAATCGTTTTGTTAAATTAAAGGATAGCGGCGTATTATTTCAATTAAACATAATCTCCTTAGGCAATTATTACGGTAAAGACGTATATAACTTAGCAAAAAAGTTAATTGACAACAATATGGTAGAACTTCTTGGAACCGATACGCACTCTCAAAAACACATTGAGGCCATTCGCAAAGCAAGTTCAAGTTCTTTATTAAAGAAACTAATAGAATCAGGTAGAATTATAAACAAAGATTTTTAAGATATGACATCATTAGAAGCAATCTCGCCAATTGACGGCAGATATTCACGACAAACAAAAGATTTAGCAAAGTATTTTTCAGAAGCATCTTTAATTAAATACCGAGTAAAGGTAGAAATTGAATATTTCATCGCATTATGTGAATTGGGATTACCACAATTAAGCAGTTTTGACAAAGTAAAATTTGATGACTTACGCAAAATCTACAACGACTTCACAATTGAAAACGCCAATCAAATAAAAGAAATCGAAAAAATCACAAATCACGATGTAAAAGCAGTAGAATATTTCATCAAACAACGCTTTGACGAAATGAATCTCCAAGATTACAAAGAATTTATTCACTTTGGACTAACCTCACAAGACATAAACAACACATCAGTTCCATTAAGCCTAAAAGATTGCCACGAAGAAACTTTTATGCCTCTATTGAACAGTGTTATAGAACTAATAAGAGAAAAAGCAAACGAATGGAAAAAAGTTCCAATGCTTGCACATACTCACGGACAACCTGCATCACCTACTTTATTAGGCAAAGAAATGCAAGTATTTGTTTACAGACTTGAACAACAATTATCATATTTTGCATTCATTCCTTTTGCCGCAAAATTTGGAGGTGCAACCGGAAACTTTAATGCACACAATATAGCATTCCCTCAATACAATTGGGTTGAATTTGCAAACAATTTCTGTTCAACAATAGGATTAGAACGCTCGCTTTACACAACACAAATAGAAAATTACGATCACCTTGCAGCATATTTTGACAATGTAAGAAGAATCAATATAATCCTTATGGACTTCTGCAAAGATATGTGGCAATATATATCAATGGAATACTTCAAACAAAAGATAAAAGAAGGAGAAGTAGGCTCTTCTGCAATGCCTCACAAAGTTAATCCAATAGACTTTGAAAATGCAGAAGGAAATCTTGGAATCGCAAACGCAATCTTTGATCATCTTTCAATGAAACTACCAATTTCTCGTCTTCAAAGAGACTTAACAGACTCTACTGTAAGCAGAAACATCGGAGTTCCTTTGGCTCACACTGTAATTGCCCTAAATTCTATCCTTAAAGGAATGAATAAACTAATCTTAAATCAAGAAGCATTAGAAAGAGACCTTGAAAACAATTGGGCAGTTGTAGCAGAAGCACTTCAAACCATACTAAGAAGTATGAATTATCCTAATCCGTACGAAACTCTCAAAGCCCTAACACGCACAAACACCAAGATAAATCAACAAACAATAGCAGAATTTATCGAAACGCTTGACATAGACCAAGCAACTAAGGAAAGAATGCGAAAAATCACACCTTCCAACTACGTAGGTGTTTATGGCGAATAAAGAATACAAAGCATTTACAAAAAATAACTTAAAGCCATACACAGGGAGCATAGTTTTATACTTTGTTCTTATGTGTATGGCAACTTTATTCTCTATTGCCTCAATACTATCTGTAAGCAATTTCCTGCAAATTCTTTTTGACACACCAACACAAGCAACAGAAAACCCCTCACAATTAGAAATCATTCTCAACAACGTATATGATTATTGCCTATCCTTTGGAAAACACAAAGCACTATGGCTTTTTGCCGCAATAATCTTTGCAATCTATTTTCTAAAAGACCTTTTCACTTACTTAGCCTCTTATTTCATTGGAGCGACTCGCAACAAAATAATTCGCAATATAAGAAACAAACTTTTTGAACAATTCTCCACACAAACAATCGGCTTTATCTCAAAATACAAAAAAGGAGATTTACTATCAAGAGTAAGCAACGACATAACAGAATATGATCAAAATGTCTTACAATCACTACAAACCTTAGTAAACAACCTAATCAGCGTAATATTATACTTCGCCGTACTTTTATATATTGACTATAAAATGACATTACTTGTATTAGTAGTCTTTCCTCCTGTTGCGGGAATCGTCTCTTTCTTTTCTCGCAAACTAAAACGCTCCTCCAAACACATGCAACAAAAGTCTTCTCACCTCACTTCCATATTAGAAGAAACAATTTCTTCACTTCGCATAATAAAGTCTTTCAACGCAATTGAAGAAATGAACTCCCGCTTCCAAAACTTCAACTCTTCCTACACACGATTAAGAAACAAAATCAACCGAAGAGTGAATTTAGCCTCACCACAAAGCGAATTTTTTGGCAATTGCTTAGTAATAGGAATCCTTTTAGTAGGAAGCCAAAACGTAATCTGCTCACCCGTTCTGATGAGTGCCGATATATTTATCGTTTACCTAATAATATTCGCCCTACTCATTAAACCCGCAAAAGACATCTCCACTTCTTTTTACAACATCAAAAAAGCAGACGCCGCAAAAAACAGAATATGCGAAATAATCTATGCAAACAACACAATTATTGAACCAACAAATCCTATAAATATAGAAACAATCACACAAGGCATAAGAATAGAAAACCTAAACTTTGCTTACGAAACAACTCCCGTATTAAACAACATCAATCTCTTCTTCAAAAAAGGAGAAAACACAGCAATAGTCGGAGCATCAGGCTCAGGCAAAAGCACATTGATAGACTTAATAATGAAATTCTATAACGTAGAAGAAAATACCATATTTTTTGATGAAGTACCCATCAATAAAATTTCCTCAAAAGGCGTAAGAAAACATATTTCTATCGTTACCCAAGAAACAATCCTTTTCAACGACAGCGTAAAAAACAACATAAGTTTCGGAAATAATAACTTCTCAGACCAAGAAATAATTTCCGCCGCCAAAACCGCCAACGCACACGAATTTATCAGCAAACTACCGCAAGGATACGACACAATAATCGGCGACAGAGGCGGAATGCTATCAGGAGGTCAAAGACAAAGACTCGCAATCGCAAGAGCAATACTCCGCAAAAGCGAAATCCTAATCTTAGACGAAGCAACCTCAGCCCTTGACACCATTTCCGAACACTATGTCCAAGAAGCAATAAACATCCTCTCCAAAGAAAAAACCATAATCACGATTGCACACCGATTATCTACCATAAAAAATTGTGATAAGATAGTGGTAATGGACGCAGGCTTTGTAAAAGAAATCGGAACTCATAGCACGCTGATTGAAAACAAAGGACTCTATTACCAACTCTGCAAAATGCAAGAGTTAAACTAAGCCTTAGAGCAAAATAAAAAACTTTCCTCACCACTTAACGCCAAATGCGTGCGATATTTTCGGCAAAGAAATTCTTAGTCCGAATTTTTCAATTTATTTAGCCTTAACTAAAATTCACTAAATCAAAGACTTAACTTTTTAAAGCCTTGATTTTGCCCCAAAAGTCCTTGTTTTAGCCGATTTTTTAGCCGATTTTCTTCATTTTTCATCGGATCTTAGCAAATTTTCATCGGACCAAAAAAATTTTTCATCGGACCAAAATTTTTTTTGATCCGATCTCCGTAAAATCCTCTCCGATTTGAGCAAATTTTGCTCCGATTTTCGTCAATTTTTCATCAGATTTTTCAAAACCCTCTCAAAGAAAAATTTCGTAACAATAAATTTAATTTCCTTGAAACTTTATTAGCAAGTTTTTTGTGCTTTAAAAAATTTGTTTTAACTTTGTGGGTTGAAAATTGAACAACGAAAAAATTGTGTAACCCATAGAAAAGGAGGACAAAAAGGAGAAAAAGAATAATTATAATTTAGACTAAGTAATTTTAATACGACATAAAAAGCGTTTTTGCTTATACTTGGTAGTGTGAAACTTAGACAACTTCATACAAATCTACTGAAAGGAAAGTGGAAAACGCTCACGAATAATATCGTGGGCTTTTCTTATTCAGTAGATTAGGTAGTCTAAGACCTCACACACCAATAAGAAAAAAGTCCCACGTTTTTTATGCCTTGAAGTCAAAGAAGTAAATTAGTTAATCGCTGTTTGGGGCTTAGGCAAAGAAAGAAAATAAAAATAGAATTATAAATTAAAAATTAAATTAAAATGGAAAAGAAATCAAATTTAGGATTGGAAATAATCTATTGGGGATTATTACTTATGACA
>JAFYSZ010000017.1 GCA_017559135.1 Bacteroidales bacterium
TATAGAGCAGGTGAACACCTCTTACCATTCCGAACAGAGAAGTTAAGCCCTGCATCGCCGATGATACTGCTATACCAAGTGGGAAAGTAGGTCGCTGCCAGATTAAACCGAGAGCCTTGCAGAATGCAGGGCTCTTTTTTTTGTGCCTTAATGTTTGAGAAATATCAAAGACCAAGAGACTGAAAGACAGAGGGACTGAGAGACTGAAAGATATGTCTGGGGGAAGGCTAAATCTTAAAAAGCGTGTAATCGGAAAGATTTATATTCTCGCTGGGGAGTATGCAAAAGATCGGATGTTTTGGGGTGAAAGATCGGATGTTTTAGGGTAAAAGATCGGATCTTTTGAGTGCTTTGCTCCGAGTTTGTCGAAAGATGGTGGAGTTAAAGAGATTAATTTAAAAGATTTGATGAGATTAAAAAAGGAATAAGAGAATAGTTACTATATGTTACAATAGTTGCAATAGAAAAAAGGCTGAGACTATGGAAATAGAATCAGCCTTTTTGTTTTTAAGAAAATATTCATTGAAAAGAATTTAATCTAAAGAATCGGGTTCATCATCATCTTCATCATTGTTAGTTGAAAGAGAATTATTGAAAGACAAGAAAATTTCCAAAAAAGCCTTTTCCTTAAAAAAGTAATTAGGATCATCGATTAGTTTATCTTCTATAAAATGTAAGCCGAAATTAGCGTACTCTTCCATAGTTTGCATAAGCATACGGACAGCCTTATCAGAAGAAATATTACCCTTTTCTAAAGCGATGAAATCAATATCAGTTCGAGCAATGAGAGCAATGAAAATATACTCACGAAGTTTAGGATAAGGCTCTCTTCCACCGGACTTATTTATGTGCCCCCAATTTTCTATAGAAAGACCAAGAGTTTTTCTTTTCGTACTATCACTATTGAGAGGACGCCTTTGATTAAAATACAGACCTATAAAAAAAGCGACAATAAAAATCTCATATCCCGCACAGAATATTTTACCTCTATCCTCACGCAAAGAAGTCTCACCCTTTTTATAATCACAGAATTTTTTAAAAATAGACTCTTCATATCTTTTTTCCCAAAAAGGATTACGTGAAGCCCAAGTTTTATATAAATTTTCCTTTATCATAATATATTATTTAATTTTTTTAGCACTTGTTTGAATAGTAGATAAGTCCTTATCATCAAAAGGAGTTACCTTTTCAATTCTATAAACCGAACAAGTAAGTTTATCAATAGTATCAAAATCCAAAGACTTATTACCTGTACTTTTATCAACGTTGATTAAATCCTTTGTTACTATGATACATTGTTTATCAATATCATCAATAACATTATAGAAAGTGTCTTCTTTGAAACCTCCAAAAGAAGAAGTAGGAGCATCGAAAATAAGAGGATAATCTTGCTCACGTTTCAAAGTAGTAATACGAGAAATAGCAAAAAGAACAGACATATACATAGTTGTTTTCAAAGCACCATTAGGATTTTCAATACGCAGACCATTCTCACTATGAAGCTCAATGCGAGCAGAATTATTATAAGTCTTTATAATTCTAATAATACCATGAAAATCATTACGATTTAATTTAGCCAAATAATCATTCGCTTCTTTTTCAAGCAATTGAAGAAATTGATTAATATTCTTTTCTTTCGCATTAGCAAAAGCCTTTGAAATCTTATCAAAAGCAATATGTATGTTAGACTATCTACCTGCAGGTTAAAGTTGATTTATTTCTTTTTGGATTTTTTATATCATATTATATTTGTAACTTTGTAATCACGATTTAATATGTATAAATAAAAATTATCAATGGGACATTTTAGAACAACGACTTTATTTCATTATACTAAAAATATAGAAATTCTTAAAAGTATTCTTAAAGAAGGATTAATTCCTAATTATTGTTATGAAGATTTATCATATTCTAATAAAGATAGAGGAATTGGAGTTCCAATGATTAGTTTTTGTGATATACCTTTATCTAAAACAAATTCATTTATTGAACGATACGGAGAATATGCTATTGGTTTAACAAAAGAATGGGCTTACGAAAAAAGAATAAATCCTATTTTATATGCTAAAGATGATAATATCTTAACTTCATTATCTTTTTATAAATCAGTAGAATTACATTATAGGGAGGAATTAAAAAAATATGTAAAAGATTTAAATAAAATATCGATTGATTTATCACCAGGTCTGAAACCCGAAATAGCAAGTTATTTTAATTATCATAATACTCACAATGCAAATGTAAGTATTCATGGTATGGTAAAAAAGTATCGTGGAGAATATAATGGTAAAGAACAAATAAACTATGATGAAAATGAATGGCGATATTTAGTAGAAGATACAAATAATACGCCTTGGTTTTGGCGTAAAGAAGATTATGAAAAGTGGAGAGGTGATAAAAATACTTGTAAGCCGTCACCAACAGACGAATTGAAAAATAAAAAATTAGAATTTTCTGTAAAGGATATTGCTTTTGTTTTAATTAAAGAAGAATTAGAAATCCCCGGAATAGTTGATTTCATAAATAAAGGTATTATATCAAACAAATCTATTGGAGATGATGAAAAATTAATACTCTGTACACGAATAATTTCATTTGAAAAAATTAAGAATAATTTTTAGGTTATCAAATTTTAAATAAATATTATGAAGAACAAATCTGTAAATGACTTTTTGTTAGAATATATGAAAAATCCAGATCCACAATATGCTATAATGTTGAAAGGGAATTGGGGTAGTGGAAAAACATTCTTTATTAAGAAATGGATAAAAGATTATAAAGATAATTTAGGTAGAGATATAATTCTTGAACCAATATATGTTTCGCTTTATGGGTTAAAAGATACTACACAAATTACAACAGAAATAGATAGACAACTTAATCCTATTTTGTATAGCAAGGGAGCAGATATAACAAAAAAGGTTTTAAGATTAGCAAGTAAAATTGTATTAAGAACAGATATAGATTTGGATAATGATAAAACAGAAGATCTGCAAATTAATGCAACGTTAGATTCATTATATCTGTTAACATCTAAAGGGGATAAAGATTCAAATATAGGAAGCAAATTAATTATATTTGATGATTTAGAGCGTTGTAATATTGATGTGAAAAATCTCCTCGGTTATATTAATAGTTTTGTTGAACACGGAGCTTGTCATGTAATTATTATTGGAGATGAAACAAAAGTAGAAGATAAAGATAAATTACAAGAATTTAAAGAAAAGACTATTGGACGAGAATTTGAAATAGTTACCGATGAGGAAAATGCCTTAGATTGTTTTATTGAAGAAATGAAATTAACAGACTATATAGGAAATAATAGAGAATTTATACTCGATTGTTTTAAATCTACAAAGTGTAATAATCTTCGCTTACTTCGCCAATCTATTTATGATTTTAATACCCTATATAATGAATTAAACTCTAATCTAATTAATGAAAAAAGTAAATGTATTTTACAGTCTATATTAGGATCATATATTGTAATATATTGCGAATATAAAGGTTCTAATCATGATAAATTAAAGAATTGGACTCCATATTATTTTCCTTCTGGTTTAGGGAATAAAGATGATGAAAACATTAAACAAATTATTGATAAGTATAAGCAAATAGAATATAACTATAACATAAATGTTCTCAATGCTGAGAATGTTAAACAAATTATTAATGAAATAGAAACAGGTTGTACTTTAAAAGAATATGTAAATGGTTTATTAGCGCAAAATAATAAAGAAATTAGTCCGTATGAAAAACTAACTTCCTTTTCCCGTCTATCAAATGCAGAATTTAAAGAGGCTTATAAAGATTTAAAAGAAAAAGTAAAGAATAAAGAAATTCCTAATATGTATCAAATGGGAGAGGTTATAGGTTTGCTTATTTGTATTGAACAAAATAATATTTGTACAATAACAGAAGAATTATTAGACAATATAAAAACATATATAAAAGAACAATATGATTCAATAGATAATAAAGAAGACCTTTATAAAACTCGTACGTCTTTTTATTATGGATTAAATTCGTGGAATAGAATAACTGACTCAATAGAAGAAAAGAATGATATTGTAGATTTTTTAGAAGAACAATTTAAAGACAGGGATAGTAAATTGAAAAATGAAATGGAAGAAGCATTATTAAATCTTAATAATAATAATGTAAAAAGTTTAATTGATTTGAGTACAAAAAGTACATGTGATAAAGGAACTACTTATCAATTAACCTCTGTTTTTAAAAATATTGACGCCAAAACAATTGCTAAAAAAATATTAAACCTTAATAACGAAAGTTTAATAGAATTATGTCTATTTTTTTTCTTATCAATATATGTTTAATTGTGATACAACAAATATTGCTGATAGTTGGAAAGATGATTTAACTACGTTGAAAGGTTTGAAAGAAAACTTAGAAACAGCATTAGAGAAAAGAAAACTTATTGATAGATATGCATTACAAGAGTTAATAAAATATATTAAAGGTGCTATTAAAAGAGCAAATAAGGAAACTAATCCAATTAACATAGAAAATAACAACTAATTATTATAATTTTTCAATATCTTTGCAGAAAATCGTAATGGATTGCAAGAAAATGTATTGTTTATGGTTATTCCTCAGTCTGAAAAATTAAGTACAAGGCATCTAAATAGAGTATTTGATAATACAGTAGCGACTTATAAGTATTATTGGCTTATAGGCATTTTGGATTTGTACGTAAAGCAAGGTAAGACAAGAATGAGTGTGTGGGAAATAATGATAACAATGGTTGCTAATGCTTGGTATCCTGTTAATTATTTTCGCCTTTCCTTTGGTAAATCGGAATCACTCAACGAAACAATACAAACCCTGCAAAGAGAAAACGACATTCCTATTAACATTGGAGTAGATAAATTAACGAAAGTATTAGAGGAGTTAATACAAAATCCAAATATTCGTAAGCAATTAAAATTTCTGCAAAACAATGTGCCTTTTCGTTTTCTTCGTCCTTGGATAGATACCTCAAATGATACGGAAGTAGTTTTGCGTTCACAGACATTTGAAAACGATTGTTTATATAAACTTGAAAAAATAAAAGGTGTTTTATGGGTAGAATTAAATCCAAAATGGCTAATCTATTTAAGAGAAAACTATGAAATATTAACATCTTTTGCATATTGGGGATTAGTTAATTTTCTTCAAGTACGCAATCCCAATGTGCCGAATATATCTAATAAACTTATCAAAAGAGAAGAAAGAACACCTTTAACACAGCAACACAAATTTTGGGATATAGCAATAGATAAAGGATTTGAATTAAGATGCCTTTATACAAATGATACAATCAATAAAGGGGATTATGACCTTGACCATTTTATACCTTGGAGTTTTGTTTCTCATGACTTACTTTGGAATCTAATACCAATAAATCCTAATGTTAATTCTTCAAAAAGCAATAAATTACCAGACTTAAATCTATATCTTCCAAAGTTAGCACAAGCACATCAAAAAGCAATAGAAATAAATCTTGAATTTAATAATAGAAATAAGCTATTAGAAGATTATTTATCCTTGGGGTACACTCCACAAGATATAGTAAATATGAATAAAGACAAACTAACAGATTGTTTTTATCGAACATTTAGCCCACTGCATCAAATAGCACTTAATATGGGTTTTGAAAATTGGAAATATTAGAAAAAATGAGAAATCCTGAAATAATAAATCACCCTTACTTAACTGCAATTAAAAGAACGGATTTATCGGTTCCTACACGTTACCTTTTGAAAAACGATTTGTTAAAAGGTAAGATACTTGATTTCGGTTGTGGTTTTGGATATGATACCGATGAATTGAAAAAAAGAGGATTTGATATAGTTGGTTACGATTATTATTATCGTCCCGATTATCCAAAAGAAAAATTTGATACCATAATTTGCAATTACGTATTGAATGTATTAGAACCATACGCACAAGCAGAAGTAATGATGAATGTAACAAATCTACTTTCTCCCAAAGGAATTGCTTATTTTGCAGTAAGAAGAGATTTAACAGAAGAGGGATTTAGACTTCACGCAATACATAAACAATATACATATCAATGTAATGTAAAACTACCTTTTCAAAGTCTTATTCAAAATAGTAGTTTTGAACTGTACAAATACCAACATTTTAATAAACTGCCACGAAAAGAAGATGAAAAATGTCCTTTCTGCAAATTATCTCGTAGAGTAGAGATAATATGTGAAACAGCTACTTGTGTAGCTTTTTACGATGGCTACCCAACATCGCCGGGGCATGCTTTGATTATTCCAAAACGCCACGTTGCAAACTACTTTGACCTTACCAATCACGAAAGAGAAGCAATGAATCTAATGCTTCAATATGTAAAAAATAAGATTGATGAGAGATTTCACCCAGATGGATACAATATAGGTATAAATGTAAATCAAGCAGCAGGACAAACAGTATTTCATGTACACATTCATTTAATTCCTCGTTACAAAGGAGATGTAAAAGACCCAAGAGGAGGAGTTAGAGGAGTGTTACCACACAAGCAAAAGTATAAAGTGCAAGATGAGTCCAAAACAAAAAAATCTACAATAGAGGAAAAGCGTGCCATTAACAAAAATGCCTATAAGAAATGGGACGAAGAATCTGATAAATTACTATGTAAGTTGTACGAAGAGGGTAATAGCATTAGCAACCTCGCAAAAAAGTTTGAAAGAACAAGAGGTGCAATTAGCAGACGTTTAGAAAAATTAGGATTGTTAAAGTCTTGAAAATCAACCCCTCAACTTCTCTTCAAATTTTTCTTTGTTTTAGAAAATTATTTCTTTGAAATAATTTATTATCTCTTTGTTTTATTTTTACGAATCAAAGAAATATTTTGAGGGATTACCCTTTCATCATCTCCCTTATTTGTTTATGTAGTTTTCTTAGGTGTTTTGCTTTTCGGAGTTTAATGTCGGAGATGATTATGCGTAGGATTCTGCTGATTTCATGGGCAATGATTGGTGCGGGTAGTAGAATAAGGGTTGTGAATAGGGCTATTTGCCAAGGAAGTAGGTTGTATATTATAATGGAATAGACAATCATTAACAAAGGCCATAGTAATAGATAGATTAAAAAGCGAACGGAGTTTTTGAAAGCAGGGTCTTTGAGTAGTGTAAAGATGTATTTGCAGACTAAAACCATAGGTAAAGTTAGGATTGAAAGCGAAAGAGTGTAGGGAAGAGTGAAAATGATGAGTAGGGCGTAGAGTAGGCGAAGGAAAAGAGGGCGTCTGATTGTGATTGACTCAATAGAAATGTGTTTTTCTTGACGTAGTGTGCTTGCTTTCTGCCCAAGTTCAAGCAGTTTCTTTGCCTTTTCGGGTTCGTTTTCTTTTATTTTATTTAATTTTCTTAGAGTCTCTTTATTCTTTTCAAGTTGTAGGTCAAGATTTGAGGCACGTTCTTGTGTGATTTTGCAGATTTCGTATGTTGGTTCATAGTCTTGATCATCGGGTATGTAGAGAATTGTTGAGTGAATACGTTCTGAGAGCAATTCTTTCATTGAATTGATTTGTTCTTGCTGAGAAAGGTCGGGGTGTTGTGATATAAACTCTCCTACGTTGATAGGTTCGCCGATTTCTACTCGCACTGTGGAGCGAAATCTGAAAAAATCTCCAAATAATAATCCTGTTGGAATGATGTAAAGCGGCATATCGGGCATCAATTCTTGTGCTTGAAAAGCTATTCTGAATATTCCCTTTGAGATTGGCAGTGAAGAATATTTAGTATTGTGAGTTCCTTCGGGAAAAATACAGAAAGGAATTTTGTCTCTCAATACATCAACGGATTTATCGATGATTTCTTGGTTTTTCTTTACTTCGGTGAAGCCGTCTCTTTGACGCATTATTGGCATTATTTTAAGGAAAGTAAAGATTTTTGCAAGCGTTGGATTTTTGAAAATATCGGCTCGTGCAACAAATACCTTTGGTTTAGTATCTATTGCGAGGATAATTAAGGCGTCCATTAGTGCATTGGTGTGATTAGGTGCGAAAATCACAGCACCATCTTGCGGTATTTTGTCTTTGCCTACGTATTTTATTTTTCTATATGAGAGTTTTAAGGAAAAATCTACGTAATAACGCAGAAACCAATAGAAGAAATTAAAATCTTGTATCTTCTTTTCTTTATTTTTTTTCATAAACTAAGCTTTTCTTCGGAAGAAATACGCCATTGTAAGTCCAGAAACGATATGCCAAATGCCCCACCAAGCAGTTATAAAGAGCATTCCGCCGTAGTTTCCATGCCAAATTTCAGGTGGAAAGATAGTAGTGTTGAACAAAAGAATGAGTCCTAAACCCGAATTTTGTATTCCGGTCTCTATTGTTAAGGTTTTTACATCTTTTCTTGTGAGTTTTGAAAGTCTTGCACCGAAATAACCTATTGATAAGGCCGCTGCGTTGTGTAATAATACGATAAAGAAAACGAAAAAGATGTTATCGATAAAGATTTGGAAGTTTTGAGCAAATGAAACAACTATCATACCCATAAAAAGCAAGATAGAAAGAACTTGTGCAGGCTTTGTGATTTTTTTTGTTGCATTTGGGAAATAATGAGCAAAGAGAATACCAAGCACAATAGGCAAACCAAGAAGCAAAAGAATTTGTTCTAAGACAGGAAGGAAGGGAATCTCTAAATAAGGAATGTTGCTTTTCAAGCCAATGACAGAAGTATAAAGATTACTCCATAAAAAGAAATTCAAAGGCGTGATTATAGGAGCGGCAGCCGTTGAAATAGCCGTCAAAGAAACCGAAAGTTCAATATTCCCTTTTGAAAGAGAAGAAATAAAATTAGAAATATTTCCTCCCGGACACGATGCTACGAGAATCATTCCAAGAGCAATCATAGGAGTTATAAGAGGATTCAATGCCAAAGCAAGAAGAAAAGTTACTAATGGAAGACATACCCATTGAAGAATAAGACCTACAACAACGCTCTTAGGTTTTTTGAAAACATCTTTAAAGGTTTGTAGTTTAATACCGAGTGCAACTCCGAACATTACAAAAGCAAGAAGAATATTTACAATAGTTATTCCACTTTCTCCGAAGTTTATTGTAACGGAGTTTAAAGATTCTAATTGTTCTTTCATAGAATTATGATTTAAACAAGGTGCAAAATTATTAAAAATTACAGAAATAAAAGAACGTTTCTTTAAGAAAAGTATGTAATTTGTTTTAAAATAAAACATTATTATTAAATTTGCACACTGAATAAGTAGATTTGTAAATAATTGTGAAAGATTTAGTGAGGTATCTCATTACAATTGTTTTAGTAACACTTGCTTTTGTGAGTTGTAGCAAAGAATCGGATTTAGAAACAAAAGAAAATCCAATAAGTAGTGCAACCACAGAATTAGTTTCTGAATACTTATCTTCTTCCTGTTCGGATTCTGATATTTATTTTCAACGTCAGGTATATTCTACTACTGCTTTTCGTGTGCAAAGTACTGAAAAGCGAACAAGCAATGCTAATAAAAATAATTTAGAGTTTGTAAAAGTTGGAAAAATAATAAACACCAACATTTTAAATCTTATACATAAGGAATCCTTATATCAACATATTTCGTTTATCAAGCCTTTTCATAGAATGATTTGTCTTGGTAAACTTGTTATTTGACCTTTTTCATAATATTGGGTTTTTGTTTACAAAGTACAAAAGAATCATTTAGTATTTATTTAAAAAGATTTGTTTTAATATTATGGAAATATTGCAAATATTTACATTGTTTGGAGCATTGGGAATGTTCCTTTATGGTATGAATTTAATGAGTGCTGGATTGCAAAAAGCATCTGGCGACAAACTTAGAGGTTTTCTTTCGGCTATGACCTCAAATCCTTTCAAGGGAGTAATGACAGGACTTGGAATTACCTCAATTATTCAGTCCTCTTCTGCAACAACGGTAATGGTTGTCAGTTTTGTAAATGCTGGATTGCTTACTTTGGCACAAGCAATCGGCGTAATAATGGGAGCAAATATAGGAACGACCGTTACTGCTTGGTTGGTTTCTTGGCTTGGATTCAAGGCAGATATTTCTATTCTCGCAATTCCGTTAATGGCATTGGGATTTTTGCTTTCTAACTCAAAGAAAAATCAACGTCAAAACATAGGAGAAGTTGTTGTAGGTTTCTGTTTGTTATTTCTTGGCCTGTCTTTTATGAAGGAATCTGTGCCTGACTTAAACGAAACGCCACAAGTATTGGAGTTTGTAAAGACTTGGTCAAGTTATGGATTTACTTCTGTTCTTATCTTCTTGGCTTTTGGTACAGGATTAACACTTGTGCTTCAATCTTCTTCGGCTACAATGGCTCTTACTTTGATTATGTTAAGCATGGGTTGGATTCCGTTTGATATGGCTTGTGCTATGGTTTTGGGAGAGAACATTGGAACAACTATTACAGCGAATATAGCCGCTTCTATAGGCAATACACAGGCTAAACGTGCAGCTATGTCGCATACAATCTTCAATTTGTTTGGAGTTTGTTGGGCTTTGATTTTCTTTAAACCGTTTCTTTCGCTTGTAACTACAATAATAGATGCTTTTGGAATAACTGACCCGAGCACTTCTGCACTTTACGGACTTTCTATGTTGCATACGCTTTTTAATTTAATCAATACTTTGATTCTTGTGTGGTTTGTTAAATTTATTGAAAAGGCTGTGATTTGGATTATAAGACCTGCAAAAAATCAAGACAGCGAAGCATTCCGTTTAAAGTACATTTCGGCAGGACCTCTTGCGACACCAGAACTTGCAAGCGAACAAGCATTAGACGAAATCATTCATTTTGCACAAATTTCTCGTAATGGGCTTGGGTATATCAAACAAATAGTAGAAGAAAAAGCATCAGATAAATTTGACGAACTTGATAAAAAATTAGTAAAATACGAAGAAATTTCTGACAGAATAGAATATGAAATAGCATCTTTCTTAAATGATGTATCAAAGGAAAAGGTTAGCGAGACAACTTCTGTAAAAATCAAAGCGATGTATAAGATAATAGGAGAATTGGAGTCGCTTGGTGATTCGGGAAGTGCAATTAGTCGTATTCTTTCAAGAAGAAATGCTCATAAAAAGACATTTGACGAGGACACTATAAAGAAATTGCAAGAAATGATAGGACTTGTTGATTGTGCTTATGAGGTTATGATTGAGAATTTAATGAAAGCAAAAAAGAGTAGTGTGGAAGATATTTCTAATGCTTACAATGCGGAAAATCATATCAACGCTTTGAGGAACAAACTCAGAGATAGAGAAATTGAATCAATAGAAACAGGTGAAAAGAACTATCAAACGAGCGTTTATTATATGGATATAGTAAACGAACTTGAAAGAATGGGAGATTTTATTATCAATATTTCAGAAGACTTATTGAAGTCATTTTCAGACAAATAAGAAAGCAAAAAATAATTCTTAGATTTTTAAAAATAATTCTTTGTTTTATTTTTAAAAATCTAAGAATTATTTTTAAAAATCTAAGACTTGGTCAAATATTCCTTTTATTTGTTATTTTTTTCGCAAAAAGATAGTTTTTTTTGTGCAATAATTCTTGGTTTTTATATTTTTGCATAAAACTATCCTTATGCTTAAAGAAATAGAATTGATAGAAGATGCACATGAATTAAAGAATTTTAGATTTCCTTTGAAGATAGATAAGGTGATTCAAATAGTTGTGCTATCGGGAAGAATGTCTTGTCTTGTCGATTTAAAGTCATATTCTGTGCAAGCACCTGCAATGGCTATTATTTTGCCAGGACAAGTCTTAGAATCGTTGGAATATGACGAGGAGTTTAAGACTTTAACAATGATAATGAGTAAGGGGTTTACCGATTCGTTTAACCTACCGGTTAGTTTGCAAGAAAGATTATTTATTCAAACAAATCATTTTCACCCTATATCGCAAGAAGTATTGGAAGTTTATGTTTCTTGTTTTGATCAGATAAAAAACGTAATTAAACAAAAGGATAATCCATATAGAAGAGAGATTATAAAATGTTTATTTTCTGCTTACTATTATGGTTTAGGTTATTATATTCATAATGCAAACTCTGAAAACAAGCGAACAGTAGTAATGACTTATCAACAAGAGTTGTGTGAGAGATTTATTACACTTGTGTCGGAAAATTACAAAGAAAAAAGAGAGATAGGTTATTATGCTGATAAATTATGTGTGTCAAATAAATATCTATCATCTTTACTCAAACAAGAAACAGGCTTAACTGCTTTGCAATGGATTGAAAAATATGTTGTTTTATATGCAAAGAGTTGCTTATCTTCCACCTCTATGACAGTGCAACAAATAAGTTATGAATTATTTTTTCCTTCTCAATCGGTTTTTGGAAAGTATTTCAAAAGAGTTGAGGGCATAAGCCCAAAACAATATCGTCAATCATTAAACAATTAAAAAATTGACGATATTGTTTTAATCTATTTGAGCAATAATATGTCCGCTAAGTGATTCGCAAACCTTGTTTTCTGATATGCTTATTTGCATATAAGGGTGACGAAAGCTCAAATAATCATTTATAAGAGTGTTTAAAAAAGCAGAGATTTCATTTTGATTACAAAACTCTTCATTGAACTCAACACTAAGTTTGTTTTTGAAATAAGAAACCTCAACAATATTGCGATTTTTTCTTTTATCAAGCGATTTTTCAATCTTACGCATCATTGGAGGCAAAGAAACTATGTTGTCAATTAAGCGATTGTTGCCTTTAATATTTAATATTTTACGATTAAGAAAAGGCATTTTCTCAAAGCTACGTTTCAATCCAAATGTCAAACAAGTGTGATGAAGATTTTCTTCAAAAACAACAGTTTTTCTAATCATTATTTCTTTTTGCTTTTCGCTTTTTCTATTCTTTCTTTTGCTGCTTCTTGACGAGCTTTTGCCTTTTGCATTTGTTCTTGATATTCTTTTTCTTGAATACCTTTTCTTGTCTCAGGATTGTTTTTTGCTTTTTGTTCTTGATAGAAAGCTTTTGTTTCTAATTTTTGAGCTTTAAAATTCGCTTTATCAATTTCTCGCTGTCTTTTAGCACTCTCTTTCATATCGATAAACGCTTGTTTGAAAAAACCAGGTTTATCTTCATCTTTTTTTGTTTGCTCTTGTGCAAAAACATTGCTTGTCATAGCACTCATAAGCGTTGCAATGCTCACAATTTTTAAAAACTTTTTCATCTCTTTTTAATTTTGTTTATTGTCATTTTCTTCTATGCTTTCTTCATCTTCTTCGAGAAACTTATCAACGAAAGCATCTTCTATTTTTTGATAAGTACCTACTACTGCATCTTCAATAGATTGATAGGTTTTTACAACTCCGTTTTCAATTGCTTTATAGGTATCGGTTACCTTCTTTTCTACCTTTGTAGATTTTAATTTTAAATTGCTCATAAATACTTTGGTTTTTGTTATTATTTTCTTTTTACGTTGCAAAATTATATCAAAAAAGCAAAGTAAATTATCCTAAAAAACCAATGAATTGGGCAGATTTGCCTAAGGTAAATTTTGCTTGAAAATAGAAAAGGAAAATCATGCCAAAAGATAAGAAAAACGTAAAAATCTAATTCACAAAATGAAAATACTTTTGCAAAGTCAAAAATAATTAACAAATAAAAGAGATGAACAGAGTAAAGAAAAAAATGATGTTATTGGGCTTATTTGCCTTGGCTTCGATGAATGTTTTTGCTTCAAACGAAGAAGAAAATAAAAATATTCATTATAAACAATCCTATAAAGGAAATGTAGAACTGTCTTGTGGAGTAAAAGATACTTGGTCTTTTCTTACTTCTCACGGATATAGCTTTGGAAATGGATTATACTTAGGAGGAGGTTCTGGTTTTAGTGCAGAGTTTTTGCCAGAGTATGATTCTAACCCGAGAGTATTGCTTCCACTTTTTGCAGACTTGAAATATAGTTTTTGTAATAGCGTTGTAAGTCCATTTGTTGGTGTGAGAGCAGGAGGATATGCTCACGTGAATAGTGAGGAAGTTGAAGGCGTAAGAGTTTTTGTTAATCCTGCTGTGGGATTAGAAATAAAGAGATTTTCAATAAGAATAGGCTATGAATATCAACACAATGCTTGGGGCTTTGAACAAGGAAACAATAAGCATCGATTAAGATGTGGAATAGCAATTATGTTTTAACAAAAAGAGGAATGATTTTTTCATTCCTCTTTTTTATTTATTTTGCAAAGGCGTGTTTGTATCCTTTTTGCAAGTTCCAATATCCTCGTGTGAAGTCAGGGATTGCAACAGGCATATTGCCATTTTCGATTGAAAGACGTGATAGCTCTATTATAGAACACCACTCTGCAAGGTCGTAAACGTCCATATCTAATGGTAATCCATTTTGTAGGCAATAGATTAGCCTCCAATCCATAATGAAATCCATACCTCCGTGTCCTCCAACTTGCTTTGCTTTTGCTTCTAACTCAATATGAATTGGGTGTTTGTACTTTTGCATCAGTTTTTCTTTGATTTCTTTGCTTACTGCTTGATGTGCGTTGAGGTTTTCGTGGTCTGGAATTATGGTTGTGTCAAAATTAGTTGTTTGAAAGCAGTATTGTTCTATTGGATATTTGTTTGCAAAACCGTTTGTGCCTGTTAGTTGATACATTCTGCTGTATGGACGTGGTGTCATTACGTTATGTTGAATGTGAAGTGTCTTTCCGTTTTCGGTTTGTATGAGAGTGAGAGTGTGGTCTGCGTTTTGAAATTCTATGTCTTTGTTTTTTACTCCGTATTTCTTTGCAAACTTCTTGCCATTTATGGATTTGGTGTCCATAGAGACCAAAGTTTTCATTCTATCTCCACGATGAATGTTGAGAAGTTGGCAAGCAGGTCCTATTCCGTGCGTTGGATAAACATCTCCTCTATGTTCGTTGTTGTAATTCAGTCTCCAATTGTCATAATAGTAAGGCCAAAATTCTTCTAAATAGTGAATATAAGAACCTTCTACGTGAATAAGTTCTCCGAAAAGTCCTTGTTGTGCCATATTTAGCGTTGTCATTTCAAAGAAATCATAGACACAATTTTCTAATTGTATGCAATGTTTACGAGTTTGTTCACTTGTGTTGATTAAATCCCATATTTCTTCCAAGGTCATTGCGGCAGGCACTTCTATTGCTACGTGTTTACCTTGTTGCATTGCGTAAACTCCAATGTTTGCGTGGTTTTCCCAATCGGTAACAACGTATATTAGGTCTATGTCATCTCTTTCGCAAACTTTTTTCCAGAGTTTTTCGTCTCCTGAATACGAATCTGCTGGTTTTTTACCTGATGAGATTAGCGTTTTATTGGCATTTTCTACTAATTCGCCTCTTATGTCGCAAAGAGCTTTGATTTCTACGCCCGGAATATGAATAAAGCGTTCTACTGCACTGATTCCTCGCATTCCTAACCCGATTATGCCTATGCGAACGGTGTCAATTTTTGGTGCGACAAGGCCAATGACGTGTGTTTGTCCTTTTGGACGAGCGGGTTCTTTGACTTTTATTGGTTGATATGCGGTTTTGCATGAGCAAAAGACTATTGTGATTAGCAATAGCATAAAAAAGTGTTTTTTTGCCATAAGTTTTTGATTTTTATTGTTAATATGCCATTCTGTTTCTGAAATCATTGCGTTTTTCATACTTCAAATCTTGAAGCATAGGTGCTTTTACGGATATGGAAAAGTTCCATCCTTGTCGCGGACCAAAGGGAACCCAATTCATTCTCATTTCCCAACAATGTAAGTCGCGATAAAAATCTATGGAGGTATAAGTAAAATCTTTGTTTATAAAGTCATAACCTGATGAAAAACCGATTTTCCATTTTGAAGTAAGGTTTACGTCTCCTCTTGCTGTGAATGTGGCAGATTTATTGGTTTGATAGCCTGCAATACTTACTATATAAGAAGATAAATGAGAGTAACTTAAACCCAAAGAAAGGTTCCAAGGAATTGAGAAATCAACATAATCGGGTAAAATCTCGTTTGGATTTGCAAAAGGACTATACATTAACTCTGTTGGAGAGTAATCTGCTTGCGAAGGTGTGTTTTGATTGTTTTGTTGTGCCTTTTTAGGATTGAATTGCCAACTTACGTTTAGTGTCCATTGTGAATTTTGTTTTTTAAATAACTTTCCTTCTTTGTCAAATAAGAATTGATTTGTTAATCTTCCTAAACTATCAAGCACGTATGGGGTATATGAAGCAGAATAGTTAAGTAATAATTTGTTTAAAAGGGTTGTTCGTGCCGAAAGTCTAAGAGGTTGCCAATTCAAACTATCTTTTGCTAAGTCATATCCTGAGGATAGTGTGAAGTTTTCAAGTAAAACGATTTTTCTTTCGCCTGTTATTGTATCGTTTGCGTTCTTTACTTTCATTTCTAAATTGTTGCCAATAGAGAAATTAACTATTCCCGATGCTCCTTGTGCGGGAGAACCATATATTCCGTTTTCTGTGCGAGAGTAATATATGCGATTGCCTTCTTTGTCGGTATAAAAATCATAGAATCCTAAGGAAGGATCAGAAAAATCGGGTGTATAAGTAAAGGAAATATTTGGATTGATAACGTGGCGTATTGCTTTTATAAATCCTTTTTTGAAAATAAACATTCCGTAAAGGCGAGTATTAAGACTACTTTTGAAGTTTACGTTTCGGTTTGCAATAAATCCATAAATTGTATCTTTGTCTATAAGGTCTGTTTCGGGATTATAGGTTTTTGATATGCTGTTTGAATACCAACGTTCTGTGTAATCTATGCTGTTTGTCCAATTTAGGTGTTTGAAAACTTTAACATTGCTTTGAATTGGTAGAGAATGAATGATTCCGTTGCGGAACGATTTGAATATATCAGGTGATGTAAGTAAGGTATCGTAGGTGTCAATCTTATTTATCATATTTACTCGGTAAGAAAGCGAAATATCTTCGTACCATTTGTTCTTTCCTTGTTTTTTCTTTTTGCGTAAAGGATAGATTTGTGTGGTTGAAAGACTCACAGAGGGCAAATCCAAAGATATTGCACCTGTATTTACGTTGTAACTCTCACCTAAATTTGCTGTCATATTCCAATACGAACCTAATTTGCTTGAAAAAGCGATAGAAGAAGTTGTTGTGTTGTTGAAATAGTCGGAAAGATTTGTTGTGTATTGATTAAATTTACTACTTACTAAGTTTACGTTTGCAGAAAAGCTACGATTAGGGTGAGATTTGCTGTCTTGACGGTGCGACCAACGGAATTTGAATGCGTTAGATGAACTGAAACTTGGAGTATTTCTTAGACCTGTGTGATTGTCTTCATAACGAAATTCTATGGAACCAGAGTATTTATAACGTTTTACGTATGATGAGGTTATGTTTAGGGCGTATGAAAGATTTGTGTAAATGTCTCCTTGTAGGGCAAGGTCCATATAATCATTGATAGCAAAGTACCAACCAATGTTTCTTAGGTAATAACCACGGTTTTTTGCATAACCATAAGAGGGCATAAGAAATCCCGATTGTTTTGATTCAGTAAAAGGAAAGTAAGCAAAAGGTAAACCAACAGGAAGAGGGATTTCCATAATTGAAAACCATGCAGGACCTGTTACTATTTTGTCATCGGTTATTAGTTTTGCTTTTGAGAAATTTATTCCAAAGTGAGGGTGTTCCGCATTGTCGCATGTGGTGAATATTCCTGAGGAAATAAACATTGTTTCATCATCAACTTTCTTTACTTTCTCTCCATGGAGATACCCATCGCTTTCTTTGGTGAATACATTGCTGATTACACCTTTTTTTGTGTCAAAATTATATTTTAATTGTTTGGAATTGTATTCTTGATTTCCTTCTCTAAATATTGGATATTGTTTTTCTGAGGATAGAGTGTCGTGTATTTCTTTTGCAAAAAGGAGTTTGGTGTCAAAATTTACAGTCATAAAACCACTTTGTAACTTCATTTTTTCGTAATCAACCTTTGCTTCATTGTAAATTAAGACATCTTTTGTGTCAAGTATGAATGTAATAGAGTCTTTTGACTGATAATCTACTCTTGCTTGTAGAGTTGGTTTGTGTTTTTTTGAAGCAGTAATGCTATCTTGTGACATTATATCAATAGGTCTTAGCAACAAAAATGTTACTAAAAGCACTAAAAAAACGTATAAGTGTCGCAATTTTGCCAATTTTTTAATTTTAATTTGTATTTTTGTAACCGATTTGCAAAAGTAATCTTTTTTTGGATAATTGAAAGCGGAATAAATGAATAAAGAACGAGTTTTTAAAAATATTTTTAATTTATCATTGATTATTCTTTTGAGTACCTTCTTTTGTCAAGCACAAGAAGAGGGCTCTGTCAATAAGTTTGATAAAATTGTAATAGATGCAGGGCACGGAGGTGATAAACCCGGTGCAGTAGGTGCAAAAAGTAAAGAAAAAGACATTACCTTGGCGGTAAGTTTGAAGTTGGGAAAAATGATAACTGAGCATTTGAAAGATGTGGAAGTTTATTATACCCGTGTGATTGACAAAGATGTAGAACTTTATAAAAGAAGTCAAATTGCAAATAAAATAAGTGCCGATTTGTTTATTTCTATCCACTGCAATTCTTCTTCAAATAAAGCACCAAAAGGTAGTGAAACCTTTGCCTTGGGGGTTACGAAAGCAGCACAAAACCTTGAAGTGGCAAAGAAGGAAAATAAAGATATTTTATTAGAAGCGAATTATGGAGATAATTACGATGGTTTTGACCCTAATGCTCCGGAAAACGATATTCTTTTCTCTCTTTTCCAAAACGCATATATGGAAGGTAGTCTATGGTTTGCAGATAAAATTCAAAAACATTTAACTACTAATACGCCTGTTATAAATAGAGGAGTGAAACAAGCTAATTTTGTTGTTTTATTAAAGTCTGCAATGCCTTCTGTCTTGGTTGAAATAGGTTTTATTTCAAATGCAGAGGAAGAAATTTACTTAATGTCGGAGATTGGACAATATGAAATAGCTGCTTCTATATTTCAAGCTATTTGTGAATACAAAATGCACAAAGATAATGTGAAAATGTCAATTCCTTCTGTTGAACAACTCATTCCTAATGATGTTTTAGATAGAGATAAGCAAGTAAAAGAAGCGAAACTCTTAGCAAAACAACAAGAACAAGAACGTTTGAAAAAGGAAAGAGAAGAGAAAAAACGACAAGAACAAGAAAGAAACCAAGAAAATGAAAAAGGAACAGGAATAGATATTGTTTATAGAGTGCAATTTGCATCTATGAAAAATCAAGTATCGACACAAGATAAATCTTTTACAGGATTAGATGATGTGTGGGCGTATGAATTTGATGGATATTGGAAATATTGTGCAGGATTATTCGCAACACAAAAAGAAGCTTCTAATTATGTTCAAAAAGTGAGAAGTTTGGGACATAAAGATGCGTTTGTTGTCGTTTTTTATAAAGGAAAACGTATAACATTTGAGCAAGTTAGAGCGTTAGAAAAGGAAAAAAGTTAAAAATAATATATGAAAACTGAATTTAAAGTAGGGATTTTTGGGCTTATTGTTTTAGTAATACTATTTTTTGGTATAAAATTTCTAAAAGGAAGTGATATTTTCCAAAAAGAAAACACCTATTATGCTACTTATAATGATGTAAGTGGAATGCTTGTAAGTAGCAATGTTTTTGTAAATGGACTGAGGGTAGGATATGTAAAAGATATAGAAGCGACAAATGAAAGAGCAGATAATTTTGTTGTTTCTTTTTCTGTTCGTAGTGATATAAAAATTCCCGAAGACAGTAAAATCATTTTGTTTTCCTCGGATATGTTAGGTTCAAAAGCACTGAAACTTCAACTTGGTACTTCTTCAAAAATAATAAATGATAAAGATACGATAGCAAGTGATAGAGAATTAGGTATGCTTGATAACTTAGGAGCAAGCATTATGCCTATGATGACGAATTTAGATAGCATTTTAACAAGTTTAAATAATATTTTAGATGCACAAAATAAAAATTCGCTTAAAAATACTATTGCAAACATAGAAATAACTACTGCAAAACTTGGCAATATCACAACGAATTTAGATAATTTGATGAGTAGCGAAAAAACAAAACTTGCTAAAATAATAGAAAACACCGAAAGTATTACTTCAAACCTAAAAGATAATAATGAAAAATTAACAAATATAATTCAAAACGTTGATAATATAGTAGATTCTGCTGCGAAAGCAAATATCGGTTCAACACTCGTAGAAACAGGAAAAAGCATAGAAAGACTTAACTCTGTTTTAGGTGTGATAGAAAAAGGTAAAGGCAATATAGGACTATTGATTAACGATGAAGACTTGTATAAGAGTTTAGATAATAGTGCTAAAAACCTTAATAAATTAATAGAAGACATAAAAGAAAATCCAAAAAAATACATCAACGTTTCAGTTTTTTAAAAAAGAAAATAATATGTTATTTGAAGAAATAGTATTTGGACCAATAAAATCAAGACGTTTAGGAGTAAGTTTAGGAGTAAATGTACTTCCAACTGAAAAAAAATATTGTAGTTTTAATTGCATATACTGTGAATGTGGTTGGAATAAAATAGATACCTCAATTTCCGTTCCACTAAACAAAAGAGAAGATATAAAACAAGCACTCTATAAAAAATTATCAGAAAGTACAGCAGAATTTAATAAAACAATAGACTCAATAACATTTTCAGGCAACGGAGAACCAACTCTTCACCCCGATATATTAGGCATTGTAGAAGACGTAATAGAGATAAGAAACGAATTTTGTCCACAGGCAAAAATCACAATTCTCTCCAATTCCACAAATCTTGTAAGACAAGACGTATTCAAAGCACTACAACTCATAGATAACCCAATTCTAAAAATAGACGCAGGTACAGAGAGAATGTATAAACTAATAAACGAGCCTGTAAGTTGTAGTTTTGAACAAATAAAACAAAAACTAATAGAATTTGGAAGCAAGTGCATTGTTCAAACCCTACTGCTTAGAGGAGAACATAACGGAGAAAAAATAGACAATACTTCACAAGAAGAATTTACTGCTTGGTTAGAAATAGTAAAACAAATAAAACCAAAATCTGTTATGCTATACTCAATTGACAGAGAGACTCCTGAGAAAAATCTTGAAAAACTCCTAATACCCGAACTTGAACAATACGCTGAGAAAGTAAGAAACCTTGGCATAGAAACTTTCACCTATTAAAAAAATTATGACGCAAAATCAAACTGAAAAATTAGATAAAATACTCCTTCATCCTATTTTAGGATATATTATTTTTCTATTGATAATAGGACTAACTTTCTTTCTCACCTTCTCAATAGGCAACTATCCAATGGAGTTGATGGAAAAAGGAGTTGATTATTTAGCAGAATTTGCTCAAAAATCAATTCCACAAGGATTCTTCAACGACTTAGTAGTACAAGGCATAATAGGAGGAGTAGGAGGTGTAATAGTTTTTTTGCCCAATATATTGATTTTGTTTCTCTGCATCTCCCTAATGGAAGAAAGTGGATATATGTCAAGAGCATCACAATTGATGGATAAGTTTATGCACGCAATAGGACTACACGGAAAAAGTTTTGCACCACTTATTATGGGATTTGGTTGCAACGTACCCGCAATAATGTCCACACGCTTCATAGAAGACAAAAGAGATAGATTAGTAACAATGCTAATCATTCCTTTTATGTCATGCTCAGCACGCCTACCCGTATATATCGTAATAGCAGGCACATTCTTTCCTAAATACTCTACCTTAGTTATGCTTTGTTTATATGTGTTGGGTGTGATTTTAGCAATCCTCTTTGCACTATTATTTAAAAAGACATTCAATAAAAGCAATCACGTACCCTACAGCCTCAACCTACAAGAATATAGCATACCAAAAATAAAAGCAGTGTCAAGAACAATATGGGTAAACTGCAAAGACTACCTCTCAAAAATGGCAGGAATAGTCCTTATTGCCTCCGTAGTGCTATGGTTATTGATGTATTTCCCACAAAAAGACACCAACAACATAGAAGAAAGTTACATAGCACACGCAGGAAAAGTAATAGAACCTGTGATGAAACCAATAGGATTTGATTGGAAAATATCAGTCAGTTTAATAACAGGCGTTGCAGCAAAAGAAATCATAATCTCCACCCTTGGAGTACTTTATTCAGATAATCCAGAAACAAGTTCAGATATTTTAGAAGAAAAGCTGAAATCAGCAACGTACCCTCCTAATGAAGCAGGTGTTGCTGAAAAAGTATTTACTCCACCTGTGGCACTGAGTTTCCTTGTCTTCACACTGATTTATTTCCCATGCACAGCAGTCTTTGCAGCAGTAAAAAAAGAATCAAGACTCAAATGGGCAATATTTGTTGTAACCTATACAACAGTTGTCGCTTGGATACTCTCCTTTGCAACCTATCACATAGCAGGATTGTTTTTCTAACGCAATAAAGAAAGATTGCGTTCTATTTACGTGTGGTTACCGACAAAGTCTCCGACATTTTGATTGTTGGACGATGCAAAAATGATGGTCTAAGATGGACTTGCCTGATGAAATGAGACAAAATGAATACTTATCTTGAATAAGCGTTAGTAATGCTCTTTAATCTTTTCTATAGTTTTATCCACATCAATCTGTTTATAATAATCATCGTATTGCTTTTCATCTGTATTTAAGTAATCTAACCAAAGTGATAAACACGAATGGTAAGCAGGCTCTGCATCGCTAAGAGATGAATTTTGCCCAACATAACCCTTACTTGCGCACCAAGTTTCTATGCTTACAGGATACAAATATGTTGGACCAGGAATTGTGATAATACGCGCATAGCCATTTTCATCAATTACCAGCTTATTATTTTTCGAGTCATCGGCATTTGCCATTAAATTTTTAATTTCATCAAACGTAAACAGATGAGATGGTTTACTTTTCCTTATAATATCAATATCCCACGACAGATATGCTAGCTCTGTATCTAATCCGTTTGCTTCACAGTCAGATTTTACTTTGTTGTTAATGGCTTCGATAAGTGCAATGACATTCTCTTTACTGTTGACTTCCAGCGCTTCTGACATATCAGTTTCTTTGAGTGCTTTGATATACCCATCTGTACAAAGATAATCTGCATTTTTATTAAAAAAGTCCATAATTTTAAAGTCGGTATTTATTCTTAAACGATAGATACAACTACAACTTGAGGTATTATTGACCGTTTGCGTAATAGTATCTTTAAAATTCCATGTTTTTAGATTTTTATTGATGTAATCTTTTGGAGATGGTTTTGTAGGAACATTTAGTTTGTTATAATATATCATTTGATAAATTTTTTGTTTAAAATCTAAAATATAGTACATTAGATTGATATATAATTCCCCTATATCTTCAAATTTAATAGGTAATCCAGTATCATGAGACAAATCATTTGCAATCTGAGCGATTTTATTTAAACGTGATTTGTCATCATCCGTATTCGTATATACATTTTGTTTTAGTGGGCTTATCAAATCGCCTAACAGAAGCTTATTGTAATCCTTCTTTTTATTTTTTAAATTATAAAAACATGTAACCAATTTGAAAAAAGCCTCTGCAACTGTTCTTATTTGATTGCCATACATCTTGATAAAATCATCAATTTCTTCCTTGTCTTTTGTTTTTCCTATTTGATTAGAAAGTTTATTTAAGCAGTTTTTTAGACGTTCACCTAAAACATCATTATTATATAAATACAAATATTTTTTAGAATCATATGCAGAGATAGAAAGTATTTTAGGAATTATCCAAAATGAAGTAATTGGCGTTTTCATTGCTCTTATATACTCAGATAAGTTATTTTTTGTTCTTACCAAATTAGATGTAAAGAAACTAGACTTCTCATCATAACTCTTAATGGTATATTTACCTTCTTCTACAAATGACTCTATCATTTTTTGATTCATCGTATATCCATTTACTACAATTGCGATACAATTTCCATTGTTAATACGGATAAAATGAATATTTTTAAAACGAATAAGGAAACTATAGGTGTCATAAGGATGTGTCATCTTGTGCATTTTTCTTATTTTAGGATCATTTTCTGGAACTCGAGTACACAAGCGCATCATACCTTTGTCATGATCGAAATCGACACATTCTATTCGATCGTCATTATCTGCATCCAAACAATCAATGTTGACCCAGTCCTTTGTTTTATCCAAGAACTCGCTGAAAAAAGTTTCAGCCGTATGACTATCTTCAATTTTGTTGTTGTATCTATTGGCAAAATCGGTAAATATTTTTATGCCATCATTTTCTTCATTCATCTTTGAGACAGGTTTGATTCTTAATTTGATTTTAAAATATTACACTACGTTTGCAAATCTACTAATTTCTTTCATGTCAGCAAAATATTTTTGCAACTAACTCATATTTCATTGTTAGCAGTAGAACATCAAAATAAGAATGAGGACGTTGAAAGGTTTTTGTCGTTAATTTACAACTTATTTTTCTTTGATTTTTACAATTTTTTCTTTGAAAAATTTTAAAAAAGCATAGATTTTCTTAGCGTACAAAAATAAAACTCAATTAAAAAACGACAGTTTTTTAATTGAGTTGCTCTTCGCTATAATTTATTACAAGATATCAGTTATTTATTATTATTTATATGTATTCATTTTTGGAAGTTTTTTTGTTCTTTTGGAGAATAATTGTAATTACTTTTTGGAAGAATTTTATTCTTTTTTTTCAGGTAATTTCTGCTTTTTTGGAATGCTTGTTTTTTTCCCTTAACTCTTTATTCTGACTCTTATTCCCCACATGCCTGGATAGGTTTCTTTTTCAAAGGAGAGAGAACGTATGATTTCTACTCCAAGGGTATTGAAGAGATTGTCTAATCCTATGCCTATTTCATGGTAAGGAAGGTATTGTCCTGTGAGAGATTTGTGATAGAGAAATAGGGTGGTTTTGGTTTGTTTTAGTGCTAAGTTTAGTTGTGCAAAGGTTTGAAGGTATTGTTTGTGATAGGTTGTGCGTCCGTATTGCAAGAGGTTAAATCCATAAATAGAGCTTACTAAGGAGTTTGTCATATTTGGGGTTAGAAGTAGGTATGGATTGGTGCTGCCAAAGATTTTTCCTCCTGTGAGTCTTAGGTCTAAGGCAATGTTTTTGGTTAGAAAGATTCTTCTTTGTGAGCTTAGGAGTATTTCTTGGTATTTTCTTTCTACGTTGCTAAGTGGTATGTTATAGGAGTAGGTAAAGGAGATTTTTGTGGGTAGGGAGTAGAGTTTTCCTTGGAAGGTTTCGGGCGTTTTTCTTGCTTTTTTTCTTTCGGGTTGCCATGCGAGGTTTGCTTCTGCTATTATGTATTGTATTGGGGTTTGGATTAGTTGGGTTATTTCTTTGTCTTTGTAGTGTAGGCGTGAGTAATAGTTGCGATAGTGTAGGGCAGGGGTGATGCTGATTGCGTTAGGGAGTTCGTGGAAGTATTTTAGGGTTGCTTTTCTTTGAAAGGCGAGGGAAAAGTTTGTCCAGGTGGAGAGGGAGTATTGTATTTTGTCGTAATCGGCAAGGTAGGGCATATAGGTGTTGTCATAGTAGGAAAGGGATAGGGTTTTTGCTCCAAAGGAGTAGAGGGAGGTTGCTTTTTTTGCAAAGTTGTATCCTATGCTTGCTCCGTATTTGAATTTCTTGTCAGCGGTGCCGTATGCTAAGAGCCATTCAAATGAGAAGCGTTTTGAGAGTTTTTGATTGGTTTTCCCACTTACTCTTAGTCTTACGCCTTCTATGGGGTTGTAACTTAGGAAGTTTTCGCATGGTCCAAGGTCTACTACTCCTAAGGTGAAATAGGTGTTGTTGAGTAGGTTGTCTATTTTGTTTTGGAGCAGAAGTCTTCCTACTCTTTCTATTTCTGCTTCGCTTAGGGGCGTGTAAGAATATTGTGCTTTTGTGCTTAGGGTTAGGATTGTAAGGGTTAGAAGAATGATTATTTTTTTCATATTTTTTTGTTTTAAATGTTATCACTTGCAAGTACTGCTGTTGAGAAGGCGATTTGTAGGTTGAATCCTCCTGTGTCGGCGTCAAGGTCGATTTCTTCTCCAATGAAGTAGAGCCCTTTTATTTTTTTACTTTCCATTGTGTGAGGGTTGATTTCATTTAGTGAGATTCCTCCTTGTGTTATGATTGCTTCGTCCCAACCCATATCGCCTATTATTTCTTCTTTGTAGTGTTTTAAGTAGGTTAGGATTGCTTGTGGAAGGGGTGTTTTATTGTTTTGTTTTTCTTCTTTATACCATCGTTTGAAGTCGAAGCATACTTCTTTTGGTAACCATGCTCTTACTATGTTTTCTACGCTCATGCCTTGTCTTTCTTTGAGTGTGGTGGTGATTTCTTCTAAGAGTGCTTTTTCGTTTATTTTTGGTTTTAGGTCTATTTGTAGATAGAGTTGTTCATTGTAGAGTAGGTGTGCTATTTTGCGTGAGAGGCGTAGGATTGCTGGTCCTGAAAATCCGTACTGGTCAAGTGTTATGTCTCCGTTTTCTTGTGCTATGATTTGGTTATTGTGAAGGATTTTTACGTTTGTGTTTTTTATTAGGTAGTTTTGTAGGTTTTCATGGTGTCCTCTTTGGGTGCGTAGTCCTACAAGGGTAGGATAGAGTGGGGTTATTGTGTGTCCACATTTTTTTGCTAAGTAGTAGGCGTCTCCTTCGCTGCCTGTTTGTGGATAGGTCTTTCCTCCTGTTGCAAGGATTACTTTGTCGCAGTAGTATTCTTTGTCTTCAAGGGTTCTTACTCCTTTTATTTGATTGTTTTTTATGATGAGTGAACTTATTGTTTGTGAGAAGTAAATATCGGTTAGTGGGGAGTTTTCTATTTGTTTTATTAGGGCAAGGAATATGTCAAGACTTTTACCGCTTTTGGGGTATATTCTTCGTCCTCTTTCTTCTATTAATTTTACTCCAAGGTCTTGAAAAAGTTGTATTGTGTCGTGGTTAGAGAAGCGTTTTAGGGCTGTTGTGAGGAAGTTTTTATCGCTTTTTAGTGAGGAACAATGTGAAAGAAATTCTGTTAATGAGAGGGTATTGGTTAGGTTGCAACGTCCTTTTCCTGTAAGGCGTAGTTTTAATCCTGCTTGTTTCTTTTTTTCTAAAAGTAATACTTTTTTATTTCTTTTTTGCAAGAATAGGGTGGCAAGTAACCCTGAGGCACCTGCTCCTATTACTATGCAATCGTATTTATTTTTTTTGGTCATATCCGAAATTTTGTAGATCTCTTTCGCTATTTCTCCAGTCTTTTTTTACTTTAACGAATAATTCTAAGAAACATTTTTTTGAGGTAAATTCTTCTATGTCTTTTCTTGCTTCTATTCCTATTTTTTTGATTTGATTGCCGTTGTGTCCTATTATTATTCTTTTTTGTGATTCTCTTTCGGTAAAGATAACTGCTCTTATTTTGTTGAGTTTGTCGCTTTCAAGGTATTCTTCTACCATAACTTCGGTTGAGTATGGGATTTCTTTTTCGTAACGAAGTAGTATTTTTTCGCGAATGATTTCGCTGACTAAAAATCTCATGCTTTTGTCTGTTAGCATATCTTTGTCGTAGTAGGCAGGTGAGATGGGGAGTTTTTCTTTTACTAATTCCATTACTCTTTCTACTCCTATTTTGTGAAGTGCTGAGCATGGTACTACTTCGGCATTTGGTAGGAGTTCTTTCCAGCGATTGATTATTTCAACTACTTTTTCTTGCGTTGCGTTATCTACTTTGTTGATTACTACAATTGTTGGTGTGGTACTTCGTGCTATTTTGTTTAGTATATCGCTGTTTTTTAAAGTTTCTCCAAGGTCTGTTACTACAAGATAGACGTCTGCATCGGTTAATGCTCCTTCTACTTGTTGTAGCATACATTGTTGTAACTTGTAGTGTGGATTTAAAATTCCTGGTGTATCGGAGAATACTATTTGAAAGTCTTCACCACTTACTACTCCTAATATCCTATGTCTTGTGGTTTGACTTTTGCGTGTTATTATGCTTATTTTTTCTCCTACTAAGGCGTTCATAAGGGTTGATTTGCCTACGTTTGGATTTCCTATTATGTTTACAAAACCTGCTTTATGACTCATTGTTATTTTATTTTTAAATTATACCTTCAGTTATTAAATCATGGATATGTATTATTCCAAGATATTTATTGTTTTCATCGGTTACTATAAGTTGTGTGATGTGATGTTGTTGCATGATAGTGAATGCTTCTACTGCGAATGCTTCTGCTTGAATTGTTTTTGGATTTTTTGTCATTATTTGTTCTGCTGTTTGGGTTTGTGTGTCAATAATGCTTTTGTTGTTTAGCATTCGTCTTAAGTCTCCATCAGTTATTATTCCTAAGATGTTGTTCTCTTCTGCTACAACGGTACATCCTAAGCGTTTGCTTGTTATTTCCATTAGAGTTTCGGTAAGTGGTGTTGAGCAAGTAACGACTGGTTTCTCGTTTTTTATGTATAGGTCGCTCACTTTTAAGTATAGACGTTTGCCTAAACTGCCTCCTGGGTGGTATTTAGCAAAATCTTCTGCCGTAAAGTTTCTACAATATAGTAAGGCAACAGCAAGTGCATCTCCTATTACGAGTTGTGCAGTAGTAGATGAAGTTGGTGCTAAATTGTTGGGACAAGCTTCTTTTTCTACGGTGCAATTCAAAATGTAATCGGCACTTTTTGCTAGGTAAGAGTCGGTGTTTCCTACTAAGGCAATGAGTTTGTTGCCTCTTGCTTTGACAAGTGGTGCTAAAACTTTTATCTCGGGAGTGTTTCCACTTTTTGATATACATATTACTATATCATTTGGTTGAATTATGCCTAAGTCTCCGTGTATTGCTTCTGCGGCATGCATAAAAATCGAAGGTGTGCCTGTTGAATTGAGTGTTGCAACAATTTTATTGCCAATTATTGCACTTTTTCCTATACCACTTATTATTACTCTTCCTTTGCTATTAAATATTTCTTTGACTGCTTCTACAAATTCGTTATCAATGTAATTTATAAGACGTTCTATGCAGAGGCATTCTTTCTTGATAGTTTCTTTTGCTATCTCTAAAATTTCAAAATCACTTTTCACAATTTTATTTTTTTTAAAAACATTTGTTCAATCTAAAAAAATGTAGTACCTTTACATATTCAAATTTATGTTTGTAAAGCGACTAAATTGAACAGCAAAGTTACACATTATTATTGAATAATACTCGTTGTATGGAGAGTTGTGAAAGTAATAAAATGCAAATAGAAGTAAATTCGGCACTAAAAAATTTGTTCGGATTTGATAAATTTAAAGGAAATCAACAACAAATTATAGAAAAATTGTTGGAGGGTAATGATGTTTTTGTTATAAAACCAACAGGTGGAGGAAAGAGTTTGTGTTATCAACTTCCTGCATTGATTTCCGAAGGTACGGCAATAGTAATTTCACCTTTGATTTCTTTGATGAAAAATCAAGTGGATTTCCTTAAAGGTATGTTAATGGATCAGTCTGTTACCCATTTTCTCAATTCAACTTTGAATAAACACGAAACTTTACAGGTTAAAAATGATTTGCTTTCGGGAAAGACAAAATTATTGTATGTAGCGCCAGAGTCTTTAACGAAACAAGAAAATATAGATTTGCTAAAAACTATAAAAATTAGTTTTTATGCAATAGATGAAGCACATTGTATTAGTGAATGGGGACATGATTTTAGACCAGAATATAGAAGAATACGCCCAATTATTGATGCGATTGATGCAAATGTACCATTGATTGCTCTTACTGCTACTGCTACCCCAAAGGTTCAGCAAGATATATTGAAAACTTTGGAAATGAATGATGCAAAAGTGTTTATCAGTAGCTTCAATAGAACAAATCTTTATTATGAAATAAGACTTAAACCAAAAGATGAAAAGCTCCTAAATAAAGAAATTATAAAATTTATTAATCAAAATAAAGGAAAGAGTGGTATTATCTATTGTTTGAGTAGAAAAAAGGTTGAGGAATTAACAGAAACTTTGGTTATAAATGGAATAAAGGCACTTCCTTATCATGCAGGGTTAGATTCTAATGTCAGAGCTGCTAACCAGGATATGTTTATCAAAGAAGATATAGATGTGATAGTTGCAACAATTGCCTTTGGTATGGGAATTGATAAACCAGATGTGAGGTATGTAATTCATTATGATATGCCAAAGAGTTTAGAGGGTTATTATCAAGAAACAGGACGTGCAGGAAGAGATGAAGGAGAAGGTCAATGTATTGCTTTCTATTCTGAAAGGGATATGGAAAAATTGGAAAAATTCTTAAATGATAAACCTGTTTCTGAAAGAGAGATAACACAACAATTGATAGATGAAACTGTTTCTTATGCCGAAACTTCACAATGTAGAAGAAAACTTTTGTTGAAATATTTTGGAGAAGATTATACGCAAGATAATTGTGGAAATTGCGATAACTGCTTACACCCAAAACCACAGGTAGATGCAAAAGAAGAAATTGTAGATTTTTTAGAGGTTGTTGAACAAACAAAACAACAATATAAGTCAAATTATTTGATAGATGTTGTGATGGGGGAATTAACTCCAAATATTAAAACAAATCGTCATCATAAAATAGAGTGTTTTGGAATAGGAAAAGATAAACCTGCAACATTTTGGAAAGCGGTTTCAAAAGTTTGTGTGTTAAATAATTTTTTAAGAAAAGATATTGAACGATATGGTGAGTTGAAACTTACTCAATTGGGACTTGAATACAAAGAAAAACCATATCCAATTAAGATTGCATGTGATAGGGATTTTACGGAAGAAAATGAAGACTTCGCAGAAGAGTTTGTTCCTATGTCTTCGGCAGAATCAACTACCGACCCTGAACTTTATAACCTTTTAAAAAGTATTAGAAAACGTATTGCAGAAAAAGAAAAACTTCCTCCATACGTAATTTTTGAAGACCGTTCATTAATAGATATGTGTATTCAATATCCTATTAAGGAAGAAGAGTTAAAAAATATAATAGGAGTTGGAGCATCGAAAGCAAAAAAATACGGAAATGAGTTTATAGAAGCAATAAAAGCATACGTAGAAGCAAAAGACATTACTCGTCCACAAGATTTAGTCATAAAATCGTTAATAAACAAATCCTCAGGTTTAAAATACTTTATTATAAGAAGTATAGATAAGAAATTGCCGTTGGAAGATATAGCAATTTCAAAAAATATGGAAGTAGATGAACTATTAACCGAAATAGAAAGCATAGTATCTTCGGGAACAAAGATAGATTTGAGTTATTGCATAGATGAATACATTGACCAATATCGTCAAGATGAGATTTATGATTTATTAAGAGAGATGGAAACAGATGATATTGATGAGGTGCTTGAAGAATTAGGGGAAGATGAATACACAAGAGAGGAAGTAAGATTAGCAAGAATACAATTTCTATCTAAATACGGTCATTAAAATGGAGAAAATAATAGATTTCGTAGGATTAAACAACATTTTAAAACGAAAAAAACAATCGCAAAAAGTAATAATATTAGATTCTAATACCTACGATAATTGTTTGGCGACACTAATAGGCGAAGTAGAAAGTTTATGTGATGCACAAATAATAGAAATAGAACCAGGAGATGAAAACAAAACCCTTGAAACCTACACCTCAGTTGTGCAAACTCTAATTGAACAGGGTTCTGACAAAAATACACAGTTAATTGCCTTGGGTGGGGGAATGATTACCGATATAACTTCTTTCATTGGAGCAACCTATAAGAGAGGAATAGATACTTATTTAGTTCCTACTACTCTTCTTTCAATGGTTGATGCAACAATTGGAGGAAAATGTGGAGTTAATTTTGGAGAAGTAAAAAATCAAATAGGTTGTTTCTTAAAAAAATCCATAGTTTGCATTGAACCAACTTTTCTTTCAACCCTTTCGGAACGACAAATCCTTAGCGGAGTAGCAGAGATGTTAAAAATAGCTCTTGTTTGCGATTTTGAACTATTTGAAAAAATGATTCAACTCTCACCTTTGGAAATAGGACAAAACAAAGAATACATAAATAAATGTATAAAACTAAAACAAAGCGTAGTAAAACAAGATCCTTTTGATAAGAATTATCGTCATATTCTTAATTTCGGACACACAATAGGCCATGCCTTAGAAAGTATTGCAATGAAAAAAGGAGAAGACCTATTGCATGGCGAAGCAGTAGCAAGTGGAATATATTACACACTTGGTTTATGTAAGAATTTATCTTCAAAAACAACTAATAGAATCAAAGAATACATAAAACAATACTATAAAATACAACCAATAAATGATGTTCAAGAACTATTTAATTATATGAATAGTGATAAAAAGACAATAAATTACGAATATAATTTCGTTTTATTAGAAGAAATAGGCAAAGCATCAATAGGAAATAAAATAAGTAGAGAACAAATAGAATTAATAATTAAAAATTAAACGACATGAAAAAATTATTAGTAGTATTAGCAGTATCGCTAATGTGTTTTACAGCAAAAGCACAACAATTTACAAATCCAAGTTTTGAAACATGGGCAGCAAATATGCCACAAGGTTGGTCAACATTAGGATTTATGGGATTTAATCTTTGCACAATGGAGCAATCAACAGATGCCAACACAGGCAACTATTCAGTTAAAATTGCACCTAAAATGTTAGATGCAACTATTGCAGCAATGATGCAAATGGAACCTATAGCATTTCCTGGGTTTTTAACAAATGGTAATTTAAATATAGAAGTTTTGATGCAGTTTATGCAAAATGCGGGATCTGAAATTACCGAAGAAGATTATATGTATATGTTAACAAATCTAATAACAGGAGGATTGCAAATAGAAGAAAATAATCAACCAACAAGCGTAAGTGGGTATTACAAATTCAATTGGTATAATTACGATTACGATTACTTTGAAATAATGGCAGTACTATTTGGAACAGTAGAAGGTCAAAGAACAGTAGTAGGAATGGGATTAGCTGATGGTTATCCGGGAGCAAAAACAGAAGGATTTCAATCTTTTGAAATGCCAATACACTATCTTTCAGAACAACCAGCAAATGAAATAGTTTTAATAACCATAGTAGCAGGTGATGAATTTCAAACAACTGATTTCCCTGAATTATACTTAGATGATATAATGATAAACTATTCTTCATCATTAGAAGATGTTGAAACAGAAGTTGCAACTACTATTTTCCCTAACCCAACAAATGGAAAAATCAGAATAAACTGTGAAAACAATTCTTATATTCAAATAGTAAATCCATTAGGACAAGTAGTAAAAGAAATAAACAACTACACACCAAATTCTATTATTGAAATAGAACAATCAGGCATTTATTTCGTAAAAATAAACGGCGAAAAAACAACAAAAGTTATTGTAAAATAAAAATATGAAGTTTTACAAAAAAATATTATTCTTAGGATTGATAGGCGCTCTTGTGAGTTGTGTAGGCGGATACTCATTCACGGGAGCGTCTATTGCCCCTGAGGTAAAAACATATCAAGTAGAACCTTTCGTAAACAGGGCAAGCATTGTACAAGCAACCCTTGCAAGTGATTTAACCAATGATTTAGTTTCCAAAATCAACTCTTCTACCTCTTTGCAACAAGTAAATTCCAATGCAGATGTAAGTTTCAGAGGAACAATTACAGGATATAGCATTACTCCAACGGCGATAGGTGCAAATGACAGAGCAGCAAAAAACCGTTTAACTATAACAATAAGAGTTGTTTTTGAAAACACAATAAATCCAAAAGACAATTATCAAACTCAATTTAGTCGTTTTAGAGATTATGACAGCAACTTCTCACTTTCAGAAGTAGAAGAAAGTCTCATAAACGAAATAAACGAAGAATTAGTAGAAGACATTTTTAATAAATCCTTTGTAAACTGGTAAAAATGCACAACAATAAAGTCGTAAATATTATCGGTTGGATAATAGCGATACTAAGTACAGCACTTTATACCCTCACACAATATCCTACAATTTCGTTTTGGGACGGAGCAGAGTTTGTAGCAACTTCCTCAACGCTTCAAATCCCTCACCCACCAGGAGCACCATTTTTTCAACTCTTAGGTTCAATCATTCCTCTTACTTATTTAATGCCAATTTTTAGTGGATTAAGTGTAATGATGCTTTATCATATAAGTGTCTATACATTGTCTCGCTTTTCGCAAATGTATCCCGGAATTATTGTTTCTTCAATTATTGGAGCCTTAACCTTTGCAGTATTGGATACACAATGGTTTTGTGCAAACGAAACAGACGTTTACCCGCTTTCACTCCTTCTAAGTCTTCTTGCAATCTACCTAACAATCAAATGGACTCAAAATCATAGAGTAAACTATCTAATACTTATTTGTCTAATTTTAGGACTTTCACTTTGCGTTCATCAACTCACGCTACTTTCATTGCCTGCTATTTGTTTAATTATTTATTTCGACAAACGAAAAACAACCTTCAAAGGAGCAATGCTTTACTTACTTTTATCCTTACTATTGATTTTTTTCATACAATTTGCATTGCCAACTTTTTTAATATGGATATTCTCTTCACACTCAATAATTAAAATCATAATTTTTTTATTTCTTATAGCCTTTCTTATATTTATCTCTTACAAAAAATCAAAACCAATATTATTATACACAACCTTAGGACTAATATTTATTCTTGTTGGATTAAGTACCTATATTATTATTCCAATTCGTGCAAATTCGGGAGTGCCAATTAATCAATACAATCCAAAAGACGCAAAACAATTTGCAAATTATTATAATAGAGAAAATTTCACAAAACCTCCTCTTATTTACGGACAGTATTTCACAGCACTTCCACCTGAAAATTTTGAAATTTCAGAAAATGGACAACTCAAACCTATCTTTGCCAAAGAACAAAAAACAATTTTCCCAAGAATGTGGAACTATGAAAGTATTTCATACGAAAATGGTTATATTGAATGGATAGGACAGCCTGAGGAAACAGTGATAATCAACGGAGAAGAAAGACCAAAACCTTCCTTTAAGCAAAATCTACAATTCTTTTTCTCATATCAACTTAATTATATGTATTTCCGATACCTATTAAATAACTTTTCAGGAAAGGTAAACGATGTTCAAGGATACGGAGACTATAAAAACTCGCAATGGACAACAGGTATAAAATATGTAGAGAACAAAATGAATATAAATTCTCAAACAATAAATCCACAAGCAAAGAAAGGACATAATTTATACTATGCAATACCACTTTTATTAGTAATAATAGGATTATTTTCTCACCTAAGAAAAGATTCAAAGTTTTTTATTGTAAATCTGACACTCTTTTTCTTCACTTCCATTGCCCTTGTGCTATATTTAAATCAAGCAGCATATCAACCAAGAGAAAGAGATTACGTTTTTTTACTTTCTTTTGCCTCATTTAGCCTTTGGTTGACTATTGGAATCTATTCAATTTCTCAAACAATTGCCAATATTATGAGACTAAGACGTCCAATTTATGTAACACCTCTTTTTGTTGCACTTCCAATTTGTGTAGGTATTGAAAATTTTGATGATCATAATCACTCAGGACAATATACCGCACGAAATTTTGCAGTTTCCATGTTGGAAAGTTGTGATAAAAATGCAATTCTTTTCGTAAATGGCGACAATGACACCTTTCCTCTTTGGTACGCACAAGCAGTTGAAGGCATTAGAACAGATGTTCGAGTAATTAACTTGCAATTATTAAATGACGATTCAAACATAAAACAACTCAATAAATCACAATACGAATCCGCACCAATAGAAACCTCACTCACTTCAAAACAATATGAAAATCAATATACATATAATCAAATCTATCCAAGTTTTGACAGAGAACATTTAGCAAAAGTAATAAAAGATTCCTATACCCTAACCGACACACTCTTTGGAACAACGCTCCATATCCTTAATACAAATAAATATTACCTTAAAAAAGACAATGATTCTATTTATTGGCAATACAATGCCTTTGAAATAGGAAAATCAACCATTGTAGCACTTGACATAATCGCTACAAACATAGAAAAACGTCCTATTTACTTCTCTTCTTATTCGATTGACGACTATTTTGGATTAGAAAACTATTTGAGTTTAGAAGGATTTGCATACAAGTTAGAAGGAAAACCAACTCTAAACGTAGGAGGAATAAACGAAGACAAAATGTATGAGAATTTTATTCACAAATTCCAATGGAAAAACTTCAATAAACCAAATCTTTACTACAATGAAACCGAGCGAGAGTTTGTAAAACTTTTTTATGACAACACAATAAGTCTTGCATACAAACTATTACAAAACAATAAAGCAGACAAAGCACTCATAGTTTGTAATCTACTCACAGAAAATCTACCATTCTCTTTACATTATTATCCCGAAGCAGCAGCAGACTTAGCAATAATTTACTCACTCTTAGGAAAAGAAGAAAAATCCGAAGAATACATACACCTATCTACCGAACAATTCTCAAAAATTATGCAACAATATTTCTCACTCAATATTTCGCAACAAGCACAAGATAGAATACAAATTCAAACCTTAGAAAACAATTGGTATCGCTTACTATTACAAAGTCAAGATTGGGGATTAGAACACGTGCGTATTACCTTAGCAGATCAATACTTCACAATTATAAATCAATACTTAAAAATCACATTCCGACAATTTGAAAAAATGATAGAAATTCCCGATTTCTATTATCAAGAGATACAAAACATCGTAGCACAACTGCAAAATATTTACACTCTTGCTCAAGATTACGAAGAAAATCTAATTCCAATTCCCGAAAAACTAATGGAATATTTTCAGTAATAAATACCCCTAAAAATAAGTCATAGAAATAGAAAATTATTTCTATGATTTATTTTTTTATTTCTATGATTTATTTTTTTAAAACAAAGAAATAAAATTCGATTGCAAAAGTTGTGAAATAGGAAAGGGTAGCGGTGAGTGCTGCTCCTTGCAATTGATATTTCGGAATAAGGATTAAACCTGCAATTATAGTAACTACTAAACCGATTAGCGAGGCAACAGTGCTGATTTTAAAGTTTCCTTTTGCGTAAAAGTACTGAGTGAAATTACTTGCAATGCTTAACGGAAGTATTCCTATGCTTAGGATTCTTATTGCAGAGGAAATTTCCTCAAATCCTTCCCCAAAAATAAAAGAATACACGTTTTGAGGCAATAAACACAAGACAAGGAGGGCAAAAGCAGTGAATACTCCGTTTATTTTACTCATTTTCCAAGAAAATTGTTTAGAAGTCTTGTCGTTATTGTTGTTTGAGAGTGAAGAATATTGCACTAAGGCGAGCGAAGAGCCAAAAAGCATAACTGCTTCGCTTAAAGACACTGCATTTGAGTAGATTCCTACAAGGGTTTCACCACAATAAAATCCTAAAATGTAGAAACACAAACGATAATTCATACTTTGAGCAATGTAACCTATTTGTTTTGTTACGCCAAGAGAAAAAAGATTTTTGAAAGATGAGGTTAATTCTTTTTTTGATAATAGTTTTATGTTTTTATATTCGTCTTTTAGAGCAAAAAGTCCATAGATTAAAGAAATAAAATAGGCAATAAACATTGCAAGAATAAAGTCTTCAACCTTTGTAAAACGGTCAAATAACCATAAAACAAGGATAAAAGAAAACGAAATCAAGGGGTAGAGAAATTTTAGTGTGTTTGCCTGAGTGATTTTTTGCTTTCCGAGTAGTATGAATTGATTTATTTCCGATAAAGCGGCAAGAATAGCAATTATTACGCAAATTATGGAGTAGAATACACCTGATTTGAGAACGAAAATAAAGATAATAGCGGCGAATGTTGCTGAAAATAAAATCCAAATCAATGAAGGAATAATCAAAGAATTGAAATCTTTTCTTGGAACAAGGTAAATGAGTGTAGAATTGCCGATAAGGGTGAAAAACATCAGCATTAAATTGATATTATACACCATTATTGCTTGTTCTCCTTTTGCTTCTGCTCCAAGGATTTGGCTAATCAAGATAATGGTTAAGAAACCTAAGGCGGCAGATGAGAACTTTGTAAAAATAGTATGTAGTATATTTTTAATCATTCTTTGATATTTGAGTGCAAAGATAAGAAAAAATGAAGAAAAATTTGGTCGTATTAAAATTTTTATATACTTTTGCAAACTCAAACACGGTGCGAGTAGTTCAGTTGGTTAGAATATCAGATTGTGGTCCTGAGGGTCGTGGGTTCAAATCCCATCTCGCACCCCGAAATACAGAGAAAGCTTCTTCAAATTTTGAAGGAGCTTTTTTCTTTTTGTGATTTTGCATATTTTTCTTTATTTTTGCACCATTGAACAATTAAAATAAAAAATAGAATGAAGAAAATTAGATTATTTATCACGCTTTTGATTTGTGCAGTTGTGAGTTTGAACCTCTCTGCTCAATCATTTAAGTACGAAAGTGTTAAGAATGATCCTTTGAATGCAAGGATTTACACTCTTGGAAATGGACTTAAAGTCTATATGTCGGTCAATAAAAGTGAGCCAAGAATACAAACTTACATTGCAGTAAGGGTTGGTAGCAAGAATGATCCAAGTGCTACAACAGGATTGGCACATTATTTTGAGCACATGATGTTTAAGGGAACAGAAAAGTTTGGAACAACAAATTGGAAGAAGGAAAAAGAATACATAGAAAAGATAGAAAAACTTTATGAAGTGTATCGTAAGGAGACAGACGCTACAAAACGAAAAGGATTGTATGCAGAAATTGACTCTTTGTCTTACATAGCGTCTGGATTTGCGATTGCAAACGAATATGACAAGATGATGAGTTTCATAGGCAGTCAAGGAACAAATGCTGCGACAAGTAACGATTACACATTCTATCAAGAAGATATTCCAAGCAATCAATTAGAAAATTGGGCAAAGATTCAAGCAGATCGTTTTGCTAATCCTGTTTTGAGACTTTTCCATACAGAGTTGGAAACTATATATGAAGAAAAAAATATGAGTCTTACAAAGGATTATCGTAAGGTAAATGAAGCAATGCTTAAAGCTTTATTCCCTTCGCATCCTTACGGACAACAAACAACCTTAGGAGAAGCAGAGCATTTGCGTAATCCAAGTTTGAAAAATATTAAAGAATTTCACTCTCAATACTATGTGCCAAACAATTATTGTATTGCAATGAGTGGAGACTTTGATCCAGATCAAGCAATCAAAATTATAGATAAATATTTCGGTGGTTTGAAACAAAGAATTGTACCGGACTTGGAATATAAAGCTGAAAAAGAAATCACAAAAGTTAAGGAAATAGAAGTAAAAGGTTTAGAAAGTGAATATATTACAATAGCATATAGAATCAATGCAGGAAGTACTTCAAAGGAAGCAATGATGGCTGAATTGATTGATATGATTCTAAACAATGGATACACAGGTTTGATAGATAAAAACATTAATCAAAAACAACTTTGTCAAAGAGCAAACAGCGGAGTGTATGGATTGAACGACTATACTGCTTTTATTTTAAGAGCATATCCTACACAAGGACAAAGTCTTGACGAATTAAAGTCAATTCTTTTGAGACAAATTGATATTTTGAAGACAGGAAATTGGGACGAAAGTATTTTGCAAGCAGGAATCAATAATATGAAATTCCGTGAAATACGTTCTTTGGAGTCAAACTCTGCAAGAGCAATGAAAATGGCGATGAGTTATCTTTCAAACGTTGAATGGGAAAACGAAGTTAATTACTTAAACAACCTTTCTCAAATCACAAAAGATGAAATCGTTGCTTTCGCAAACCAAATCTTTAAATCAAACAACTATGTTGTTATAAAGAAAATCAAAGACGAGCCAGAATCGGTTGCAAAGGTTGAAAAACCAGCAATAACTCCTATTCAAATCAATCGTAGTGCAGAAAGTGATTTCTTTAAGAAAGTAAAAGAAGCAAAAGTAGAAGCAATAAAACCTGTTTTTGTTGATTACGACAAAGATATGAGCATAAAGAAAATGCAAAATGGTACAGAAATTCTTTATGTTAAGAATAACGACAACACACGTTATAGTTTATCATTCCGTTACGCTGTTGGTACTTGGGAAAACAAGTATTTAGGATTGCTTGGTTACTATCAAGATTTCTTATATACTCCGTTTATGACACAAGAACAAATAAAAGAAAAATTATACAACATAGCTTCTTCATTTAGAATAAGCACAAGCGGAGATGAAACGGTAGTTACAATTGAGGGTTTGACAGAAAATCTTTTGGAAGCCTTGGATATAGTTGATGGAATATTGACAAATCCTTGTCTTGACGAGAAAGCGTTGGAAAATATCAAGCAAAAAATGTTGAAAGAACGTGCAGAAGCAAAGAGTTCGCAACAACAATGTTTCTCAAAACTATCTTCTTATGCTCTTTATGGCAAAAAGAATGCTCATCGTACACTTTTGAGTGATAAAGAAATCAATAAACTAACTACAAAGCAACTTACAGACCAAATAAAAGGACTTAAAAATTATAAAGAACAGATTACATATTATGGAGATTTGAATATAGATGCTATTGAAGACTATTTGTTCCGTCATCACAAGATGAACGATGGCTCAAAAAAGAAAGCAGACACAAAACTTTCAGAAAAACAAAAGATAACTAAGAATAAAGTCTATTTTGTGAATTATCCAGCAAATCAGTCTTATTGTAGAATGTTTATTGTTGGCGATAAATATGACGAAAGCCAAAGAGCAGTTGCTGCAATGTACAATGAATACTTCGGAGGCAGTATGAACAGCATCGTTTTCCAAGAAATGAGAGAAAAACGCTCACTTGCATATCAAGCATCTTCACGTTACATAATGGGAAGTGATAAGAATGATAGAAATTATAACCTTGCACACATAGCAACTCAAAACGATAAAGTGGTAGAAGCCTTTGATGCCTTCAATTCTTTATTAGATTATATGCCTGTTGCAGAGAATAATTTTGAACTTGCAAAACAAGCAATCCTTAAATCAATAGCAACAAACCGCACAACAAAGCAAGGAATTATTTCTTCTTATCTTAACGACAAACAATACGAAAGAAAGAACAATAGTCAAAAGAAAATGTACGAGCAATTACAAAAAATAACCTTTGATGACATAAAAGCATTTAGCGAACAAAAACTTAAAGGTCAAAAAAGAGTCTATGTAATTCTCGGAAGCAAAGACCAAATCAATTTTGACGAAGTTAAAAAATTCGGAGACATAGAAGAATTAACCTTAGAAGAAATCTTCGGATACTAAAAATAAAAAAGGAGAGAATTTAATTCTCTCCTTTTTCTTTTTTATCTTACAACAACTATTCTATTTCCCAAGTTTCTCCACTGTTTAACAAATCATCTACACATTTAATCTTAGGATTTTCTTGTGCTTCTATCATTTGTTTTTCAAAGAGTTGGTTATATGTTGGTTGTTTGTAGGCTCTGATTACTCCGAACGCCATTGGGAATTGTGGTGGACGCATTTGTGCAAGCATCATGTGGATTCCTGTGTTTTCTGTCGTTTCATCGTGAACTAAAATATCGTCTTCTGTTATTCCGTTCTCGCCTATTGTTACTACTTCAAGGTTTGTGCCTCTTAAAACGATACCTTTGTCTTTGTTTTTGCCGAAAATCATTGGTTTTCCGTGCTCTAACCACAATTGACGGTCGTCTCTTACTTCTTTATCGGTAACTTCTTTGTGCGCACCATCGTTAAAGATTACGCAGTTTTGCAATACTTCAACCACAGCTGCACCATCGTGTTCTGCCATGTGCATACAAACTTTTTGAAGTTGAGCTGGTTGATTATCTATCGCTCTTGCGAAGAAAGTTCCTCTTGCTCCAATTACTAATTCACCTGGATTGAAAGGATAATCTATAACTCCGAAAGGAGAAGTTTTAGTTATTTGTCCTTGTTTGGTTGTTGGTGAATATTGTCCTTTTGTTAGTCCATAAATACGATTGTTAAATAATATGTAATTAACGTCCATATTTCTTCTAACAAAGTGTATGAAATGGTTTCCTCCGATTGCAGTTGCATCACCATCGCCTGAGTTAATCCAAACTGAAAGTTTAGGATTTGCTATTTTAACTCCTGTTGCGATTGCGGCTGCTCTTCCGTGAATAGAATGGAATCCGTATGTGTTTACATAGTATGGGAAACGGCTTGAACAGCCTATTCCTGATACCATACAGAAACTTTCTTTTTTATATCCTATTTTAGGAAATACATTTAATACTGATGCTAATATTCCGTGGTCTCCACAACCTGGACACCATTTAACCATTTGATCACTGGCGAAATCCGCTTTTGTTAATTCGACAGCTGAATGTTCTATAGCCATTTCTTATTCTCCTAAAATTTGATTAAACACTTCTTTTAATTCACTTACTTCAAAAGGTAGGCCTTGTACTTTATTATATTGATGGAACATCATTCCTTGGAAGTTCATTCTCAAATAATTTACAAATTGTCCCATATTCAATTCACAAACCACAACCTTTTTATATCTCTTCAACATTTCTTCTGTGTTCTTTGGAAGAGGCATTATGTAGTTAAATTGAGTAAATGCAATGCTTTTTCCTTCTGCTTGTAATTCTTGAACAGCACAACGCAAAGCTCCTTCTGTTCCTCCCCAACCAACAACTAATAAATCTGCTGATTCTGCTCCTTCTACTTCTTGGTTAGGAATACGATTTGCTACTCTTTCAACTTTTTCTTTTCTATATTTAACCATTTGTTCGTGGTTAGCACTGTCGGTTGAAACACTTCCTTTTCCAGAAAGTTTTTCCAAACCTCCAATTCTATGACGCAATCCGTCCATTCCAGGAACTGCCCATTGTCTTACAAGAGTTTCTGGGTCTCTGTTGTAAGGTGCGTAATTAGGATCGTTAGGTGTTGCAAAAGGTGGGTTGATTTTTGGAAGATCTGCCATCTTTGGAATTCTGAAAAGTTGAGAACCGTTTCCTAAATATCCATCTGTTAAAAGTATTGTTGGAGTCATCGTTTCCAAAGCTAAACGTGCTGCTTCAAATGCCCAATAGAAACAATTTGCTGATGAAGATGCTGCAACTACTATACAAGGTGCTTCTCCATTTCTTCCAAATAATGCTTGTGTAAGGTCAGATTGTTCTGTTTTTGTAGGCAATCCTGTTGATGGACCTCCTCTTTGAACATCTACAATCACAAGTGGCAATTCTGTCATAACGGCTAATCCAATTGCTTCGCTCTTTAAAGACAATCCTGGGCCAGAAGTTGAAGTACAAGCCATTGCTCCTGCGAATGAAGCTCCGATTGCAGAACAAATACCTGCGATTTCGTCTTCTGCTTGGAATACTCTTGCTCCTAATGATTTGTGTTTTGCTAATTCTATCAAAATATCAGTTGCAGGAGTAATAGGATAAGAACCTAAGAATAAAGGAAGTCCTGCTTTTTCTGCTGCTGCAAGCAATCCCCATGCAGTTGCGATGTTTCCTGTAATGTTTCTGTATTTTCCTTTTGGCATTACAGCTTGCTCAACTATCATTTGGCTTTCTAAAATGTCTGTGTTTTCACAGAAATTGAAGCCTGCTCTAACTACTGCTTTGTTTGCTTGAACAAGTTCAGGCTTTTTAGCAAATTTCTTTTCCAAATATGAATCGGTATGCTCTAATCCTTTTCCAAATATAAAGAAAATCATACCTAAGGCGAACATATTTCTACATTTTAATGCTGATTTTCTATCTGCAAAAATGTCTTTTACTGTTTCTATTGTGAAACTTGTGATAGGGGCTTTAATTAATCTGTAATTTGAAAGCGAATCATCTTCAAGCGGATTAGAAGAATAACCTGCTTTTTCTATTGCTTCGTCTTCAAAAGTATCAGCATCAACAATTATAATACCTCCTATCTTAGCCCATTTCAAATTAGCCTTTAACGAAGCAGGGTTCATTGCTACTAATACGTCAGCTTTATCGCCTGAACTATAAATCTTCTTTCCGATATGTACTTGGAAACCTGATACACCTGCCACTGTATTGTGTGGAGCTCTGATTTCTGCTGGATAATCTGGGAATGTCGCAATGTCATTACCGTCCAAAGCAGAAGTATCTGAGAAAAGTGTACCTGTAAGTTGCATTCCATCGCCGGAATCTCCGACAAATTTGATTACAACGTCTTCTCTTTTAATAACTTCTTTTGCTGTCATTACTTTGAGTTTTATATTATTTTTTATTTTTACGCTAAATAATCTGCAAATTTAGTAAGTTTATTCCATTTGAAGAAAAAAAAACACGCTTTTATTCGGTTATTCTACGTATTTATAGATAACTTTGCACTCGAATTTAAGAATAAAATTAGAAATTGATGAATAATAATACCTTTGGAAAGAGTTTTCGTTTGACAACTTTCGGAGAAAGTCATAGCACTTGCCTTGGTGGAATTATAGAAGGCTTTCCTGCTAATCTGAAAATAGATTACCCTCTGATTAAAAGTGAATTAGAAAAAAGAAAATCAACATCTCCATTCTCTACTCCAAGGATTGAAGAAGATAAAGTTGTTTTTATTTCAGGAATTGAAAACAATATTTCCTTAGGTACACCGATTGCATTTTTGATAGAAAATAAAAATGTGAAAAAACAAGACTATGAAAATCTAAAAACTCTTTTTCGTCCTTCGCATGCCGATTACACATATTTTTGTAAGTACGGCATAAATGCGAGTTCAGGAGGAGGAAGATCATCTGCAAGAGAAACTGTTTGCAGAGTTGTTGGAGGAAGTTTGGCTAAACAATTTCTTTCTCTATATCAAATAAATATTGAATCGGAAATAACACAAATAGGACAATTTGACTACATTGCACAACGCAATCAGGCAGAAGAAGCACTAAAACAAGCAAAAGAAAATGGCGATAGTTTAGGAGGAGTAATAAAATGTATAATTCACAACGTGCCAAAAGGACTTGGAGAGCCAATCTTTGACAAATTTTCAGCAACTCTTGCACAAGCAATGATAAGCATTCCCGCAGCAAAAAGCTTTGAAATAGGAGACGGATTAGAATCTTGCAAACGTTTAGGCAGTGAAGATATAGACCATTGGAATCAAGACTTCACAACAAAAACCAATCATAGCGGAGGAGTGCAAGGAGGAATAACAAACGGAATGGACGTTGTTTTCAGCGTAGGATTTAAACCTATTGCATCAATTCGCACAATTCGAGCAATAAATCCACAAGGAGAAATCACCGAAATAGAAAATAATGGCAGACATGACTGTTGCAATCTTTTCAGAGCAAGAGTTGTAGTAGAATCAATGGCAGCCCTTACAATAGCAGACTTTATTAAACGAGCAAAATAAAAGAATAGAAATGAATATGAAAATAAGCAGAAAAATTTTCTTTGTTTTATTTATTTTTTTAGCCGTTTCGTGCAAAGAAAACAAAGAACTAAAAAAAGATTTCTTTACTTTATCGGGAGTAGTCTCCAATTCAACAGAACAATACTTGGTTTTAAGCGAAGTAGGTAAAAGCGGATTTACTCAAAACGATACAATACCTATTGATGAAAAAGGAAATTTTTCAAAAAGCATAAAAATGCAAGAACCGACCCTTTACAGCTTATCTTATGGCAAAGAGTACATTATTATATGTCCTGCAATAGAAGAAGAAATAAAAATAAAAGCTGTTGCAAATAACTTTTCAGGAACTTATATGGTAGAAGGCTCAAAAGAATCTGAACTTTTGAAGAAATTAAACAAAGAAAACTATAATGTACGCTTATCCTTAAAAAGTATGAGTGAAGAATTAAAGAAAACAGATGTTGAAAAATTAGACTCTGTACGTGCAAGCATGTTAGAAAAATACATCTCAACAAAACAATATCAAGAAAAAATAACCAAAGACTTTATAAATGAAAACTTAGGTTCGCTTACAACACTCATAGCACTTCATCGTACTTTTGATGGAATCCCTTTATTTGATTTTCGTCAAGACTTAGAAATTCATAAACGCGTTCTTAAAGCCTTAGAGCAAACCTTCCCAAACAATCAACACACATTAACGCTCAAAAACTTTATTGCAGAAAAAGAAAAAGCACAAAAGGAAAATGGAATTAAGTAGAAAAAAAATATATTTCGCCTCAGACTTTCACTTAGGTAATAGTACGAGAAAAAACAATCTAAGAAAAGAAAAATTAGTTGTGCGATGGCTTAATGCTATTTCAAAAGATGCAGAAGAAATCTACCTTTTAGGAGATGTATTTGACTTTTGGTTTGAATACAAAAACGTTGTTCCCAAAGGATTTGTGCGATTTCTTGGGACTCTTGCTCATTTAGCAGATTCAGGAATAAGAATCCATCTTTTTTGTGGCAATCACGATTTATGGATAAGAGATTATTTTCAAGAAGAATTAGGAATAATTGTTCACAAACAAAATGAAATCCTTACCCTTAAAGGTAAAACATTTATGCTTGGACACGGAGATGGATTAGATCCAAAAGATAAAAAATACAAATTTATAAACACAATATTTAAAAACAAATTTTGCATATCTGCTTTTGCAAGTCTTCACCCCCGTTGGGCGATTGCCATAGCACAAAAGTGGAGTAAAAGTTCACGTGCCTCACATTCCGAAACCGACAAAATAGACTTAGAAGAAAAAGAACCTATTTATAAATTTTGTCTCAAAACAATAGAAACACAAAAAATAGATTACTTTGTTTTTGGCCATCGACATTTGGTTTGTAGCAAGAAAATAAAAGACAAAACTTACTATATGAATCTTGGCTATTGGAACATATACGGACACTATGCAGTTTGGGACGGAAGAAAACTTATAATTAAAAAATTTGATTAAGAAAAAACTTTTTTTACCTTTGCACACAGATTTTTCTGTAAAAGATTATTCATAATTAAATAAAATATAGAGATGAAAAACACACCATTTACACAAAAACACATCGAATTAGGAGCCAAAATGGCTGAATTCGCTGGTTACAATATGCCAATTTCATACGAAGGATTGGTAGTAGAACACAATAATGTAAGAAATGCAGTTGGAGTATTTGACGTTTCTCACATGGGAGAGTTTAGAGCAAAAGGCCCAAAGGCATTTGAATTTGTTCAACGTTGCACTTCAAACGATATAGCAACATTATTTGACGGTAAAGTATTATATACAGTTCTTCCAAACGGCAAAGGCGGAATCGTAGACGATATGTTGGTTTACCAAGTCTCAAAAGAAGAATATTTTATGGTGCCAAACGCAGCAAATATTGACAAAGATTGGGCTTGGATGAGCAAAATAGCAGAAGAAATGGGCTTAGTATTAGGTCAAGACTTCACAAACGAAAGCGAAAGCTATGGACAATTAGCAGTACAAGGTCCTTTGGCATTAAAAGCAATGCAAAAACTTACAGAAACTCCTATTGAAGATATGGAATACTACACATTCAAATTCTTGACTTTTGCAGGAATTGAAAACGTTCTTTTATCTACAACAGGATATACAGGAGCAGGTGGATGCGAAATCTACTTTGACAAAAAATATGCAGACAAAATTTGGGACGCAGTCTTTGAAGCAGGAAAAGAATTCGGAATAATGCCTGCTGGATTAGGATGTAGAGATACACTTCGTTTAGAAATGGGATTCTGTTTATACGGACACGAAATTGATGACGAAACATCTCCAATTGAAGCAGGATTAAATTGGCTTACAAAGTTTGTTGACGGAAACGATTTCATAGACAGAGAACGTCTTGAACAACAAAAAGCAAACGGAGTTAGCAAAAAATTAGTAGGATTCCAAATGATAGACAAAGGAATCCCACGTCAAGGATACGAAGTGTGCGATGCAGAAGGCAATGTAATAGGAAAAGTTTGTTCAGGAACACAATCACCTTCTTGCGGTGTAGCAATCGGAACAGCACACGTAGCAACAGCATTCAGCAAAAAAGACACAGAAATCTTTATCAAAGTAAGAGAAAAACTATTAAAAGCAATAGTTGTAAAAATGCCTTTCTACAAAGGATAATTCAAAGATAAAACACAAGCCCACAAGACAAAAAAAAGTTTTGTGGGCTTTTTTACAAAACAAAATCAAGAAATGAAATACAAAACTCCTACATCAAAACGCACAAAACAACTTGCAATGATACTAAGTCTAATACCTAATATAGTATTAGCACAACAAGGAGTAATTGTATTCCACAATTGTGAAAATTTTTTCTATCCTACCAAAGACAGCATAGCACTTGACGATGATTTTACCGCAGAAGGCAAAAAACGATGGAACTTTTCGCGATACAATACTAAGAAAAACCTACTAGCCAAGACCTATATAGCAGCAGGAAAAAGCAATATGCCCGCAATAATAGGCTTGTGCGAGATAGAAAACGACAAAGTGTTATACGATTTATGCAAAGACTCTCCCTTACGCAAAGGAAAATACAAATATATTCACTATCCATCAGAAGACATCAGAGGAATAGACGTAGCATTACTATACAACGAACAATTTACACCTCTTTCGCATAAAAAAATAGTAATTCCCACAGAAGAAAACGAAGAAAAAACACGAGACGTTCTTTATGTACAAGGAATAATGCAAGATATAAAACTAAATATCTATGTAATTCACGCCCCCTCACGCCGAGAACACAACATAAAAAAGGCTTTGCGCACAAAAATGTTTGCGATAGTCAATAGTCATATTGAAGAACTAAGACAAAAAGGAGAAGAAAACTTTATCATAATGGGCGATATGAACGACAACCCTTGGGATTCTTCAATCAAAGACGGTTTCAAAACCATTGCACACCGCAATAACCCCGATCCATTTCTTGTAAACCTAATGCGAAACAACAAAAACAAACGAGGCTCTTACGTTTACAGCGGAGATTATTGCAATTTCGATCAATTTATAGTATCAAAACCCCTCTTGAATCACTTAGAAACAGAAGGAAAAGAAGAAGAAATGATTTTCCGCCCCGATTTCCTAATAGATAAAGACAAAAGCAATCGCTTAATTCAGCCACTTTCCACCTACAAAGGAATGCACTACCAAGGCGGAGCAAGCGATCATTTCCCAATAAGACTGTTTTTAAAAGAAAAATAAAAAATTCCCCCCTTGACTTAACGCCAAATGCGTGCGATATCACGCCGAGATACGACAAATATCATCAAGAGATACACTCCGTATCACGCTGTTAAATTTTTTCAAAAGCAAGGTTGATTTCCAAAAGACTTTATTCGCAAGATTTTTGTGCTTTAAGAAATTTGTTATAACTTTGTGAATAGAAATTAAAACTCACAATAAGGCAAATAAAATGAACATAGATAAAGAAAAATTAGAGAGTATTGAAGCAAAACTCTATGCAATATTAGATGAAATCAAAGAATACAAAAAAGCATTTGAAAAGAAAATAGACGTAACCAAGTTTAAATGCCTTAAAAACTTGGAGGGACATATAAAACTTGTCTGGTCCGTAGCATTTAGTCCCGATGGTATAAAAATAATCAGCGGTTCAGATGATGAAACCATTCAGATATGGGGAGAGGAATAGGGATTGATTTTATAATATAAAGAAAAACGCTCGTGAGTCTTAGTTTTCTTTTGACAAGCGAGCGTTTTTCGTTTTTTTTCTCTTAATTTTTAAAAATTATTTTTGAAATATATCTCTGTTAATAAGTAATAATAATTAAATTTGCATTATGAAAGATTTGTATAATTGTAATAGTGGAGATTTTATTGCTGATATAAAACAGATAATAGAGCAATCAAGAAAGCAAGCGTACGTTTCTGTTAATGCAATTATGATTCGATTGTATTGGTTGCTTGGGAAACGTATTGTAGAAGAAGAACAAGGCGGAGATTCTCGTGCAGAATATGGAAAATTCTTACTTACGAATCTTGCAAATGAACTAACAGCGATTTATGGCAATGCTTACAGTGTTCGTCGCTTACGAGAATATAGACAATTCTATGTGTATTTCAGTGATTTAGAAATGTGGCAGTCGCGAGTGCCGAATTTAACTTGGACACATTATAGAGAGCTTATAACCGTTCACGAAAAAGAAGCACGTAATTGGTACATGCAAGAAGCATCAAACGAAATGTGGAGTGTAAGAACGTTGCATCGCAATATTTCTTCGCAATATTATTATCGTTTATTGCAAGCGCAATCAAAGGAAGTGGTGATTGATGAAATGAAACAAATCACTGCACCTTTGCAAACAGACAAATTAGAATTTATTAAAAACCCTGTGGTTGCAGAATTTTTGGGATTGGTAAATAATCCTCAATTTTCCGAGACTGAATTGGAGAATGCTATTATTACTCATTTACAAAAATTCATTATGGAGTTAGGTAAAGGATACGCATTCGTTGCTCGCCAACAGCATATTCGTACTGATATGGGAGATTTCTTTATTGATCTTGTTTTTTATAACTATATCTTAAAATGTTTCTTGCTTATTGATTTAAAAACCGAACAAATAAGTCATCAAGATGTAGGACAAATGGATATGTACATTAGAATGTATGATGAACTTAAAAGAACAGAGGGAGATAATGCAACAATAGGACTTATTCTCTGCTCTAAAACAAGTGAAGATATGGCAAGATATTCTATGTTAAAAGACAACGAAAGATTATTTCAAGCAAAATATCTTACTTTTTTGCCAACAAAAGAAGAATTGACGAATGAAATTGAACAACAAAAGATAATATTCCAATTACAGCAAGAGAATAAATAACAATAATCGTGCTAAAATCTTGTTAAATTAAGACTTCGTTTTTTTCCCTTGAATTTTGTGTAGCGATTACTTTTCTTTATCTTTGCAAAATGGATTTAAAGGAAAGAAAAAAGGAACTTTCTTTTAAAATTAGTTTAATGGTTTTAAGTTAGTGCTATAATTGATAATGAAAATGGGGTAACGGATAAAGCATCAAAATTAATTACTAAGTCAAAATATGGAAATAAATACTAAACATACACTTGTTATAGGAGATAGCAGAAATTTATCTTTGATACCAGATAAATCTGTTCATCTTATTATTACATCACCGCCCTATTGGCAACTAAAGGATTATGGTAATGATAATCAGATAGGGTTTCATGATAGTTATGAGGGTTATATAAATAATCTTAATATGGTTTGGTCTGAGTGTAATCGCATATTACATGATGGTTGCCGTTTGTGCATTAATATTGGTGATCAATTTGCTCGCTCCGTATATTATGGTCGTTATAAGGTTATTCCTATCAGAACAGAAATAATTCGTTTTTGTGAAACATTAGGTATGGATTATATGGGAGCTATTATCTGGCAAAAACAGACAACAATGAATACGACTGGAGGAGGTGCTGTTATGGGGAGCTTTCCGTATCCAAGAAATGGTATTCTGAAAATAGATTATGAGTTTATTCTCATTTTTAAGAAACAAGGTAAAGCACCTGTTCCTTCATTAGAACAAAAGAAATCTTCCGAAATGACAAAAGAAGAGTGGAATACATATTTCTCTTCTCATTGGACTTTTGGAGGTGCAAAACAAGATGGTCATATTGCTGTATTCCCGGAAGAACTACCTTATCGTTTGATTAAGATGTTTTCTTTTGCTGGAGAAACTGTTTTTGATCCTTTTATGGGCAGTGGAACAACCGCATTAGCAGCACGAAACCTTCAGAGGAATTCCTTTGGATATGAAATAAATCCTGATTTCGTGGATTACTATAAGCAAAAAGTTGATAATGCTCATCTGTTTAACAATTCAACGTGTCTGTATAAAGTAGATTCTTCTATGGTTAACAAAGAAGAAAAACTAAATACATTACCTTATGTGTTTAATGACCCACATAAAATGGAAAGTAAAATTGATATAAAGAAACTCCAATTTGGTTCAAAAATAGATAAGGATAGCAAGGAACGTGAAGAGTATTATTTTGTAAAGAGTGTTCTTTCCCCAAATACTGTTATACTTAGTAATGGGTTAACAATTAAGTTGATTGGAATAAAAGAGAAACCTTCTGTAAATGGAAGTGCTACAAGATTTCTTATAGAGAAAACAAAGGGTAGAAAGGTTTTTCTAAAATATGATTCAGTGAAGTATGATTCTGACAACACGTTGTTGTGCTATTTATATTTAGATAATAAGACATTTATAAATGCACATATGCTAAAGAATGGTTTGGCAGAGGTAGATATGGCTGCCGATTTTAAATATAAGTCAAAATTTATAACCTACAGTTATGGCAAATAATATACAAGAAGTGCAACGCTTGCTTGGATACATTCCTTATGGAAAGTCCAATGCAATACATGCAGAAGATATAGCATTACAGTTAGGATATTCGACTGGTGGAAATCAAGTTGAAACGCGTCAGTTAATACGTTACGCTATTCAACAGGGCAATATTATTCTAAGTACACCTGCGAATGGGTACTGGCGTTCTAATAACAAACAGGAAGTGATAGATTATATAAATGCATTATTAAGTAGGGCCGATGATATACTAACAAGAAGTAACGAAATTAAGAATGCATGGAATAGTGTAAATCCTAATAATTTAATACCATAATAATGAAAAAACATTCGCTTGATTTTGGGAAGAAAGAACGCGTATTAAATTACGCTTGTCAAACATATCAGTTATCTCGCCCTAATAAAGTTGGAGCTGTTATGGCATTGATTAGAGAGTGTCAACCGAATTCTTTTGAAGAATGGGAGCAGTGGTATTTCTTAAATGCTCATACATCAGGGAAGAAACCTACCAAAATAACCAATGAAAGTTTACGAGAATTGGGTGAACGTTTGTATGTCAAGATTACGGAGATAGTTATTCCTGAGTGGGAAAGTGCTTTTAGAGAACTGACGGAGCAAGATTGCATCGATTATATCTATAATCTTACAATCAATAGAACTTACGATGGATATTTGCGTGAAAAATCTGTTATAAACGATGGATTAGCCAAACTCTTCCCAGATGTGGTATTTGAAGAAAGTGATCCAGAATTAGATCATGCTGGTGATATCGATTATGTAGCTAAAATTGGGAATGCATCTATTGGAATCCAGATTAAACCAATTACTGCAAGCGCTAATTTTGGCAGCTATTCATTAACTGAAAGAATGAAAGCAAGCTTTGAATCTTTCAAAGAACAATATGGTGGAAATGTCTTTGTCGTTTTTAGTTTAGATGGAGAAATTGCAAACAAAGAAGTGATTGAACAAATGAAATTAGAAATTGAACGTTTATCATAAATACATGTAATTATGATTCTACAATAGGAATAAAAGTTTAAAACTCTTTGTTTGATGTTATACAATATGGCATAGAATTTAAATTTAGTAGTATATTTATATTCTTGGAAAAATGAAAGATTTTGATATTAAATTTGTAATACTAATAGCTTTTTTATTAGGGCTATTATCGGGAATCTGTATTACTTGTTTGTGTAAAAATAAAATTTCTTTTAGGAAAATGCTAGGTAATATTGCATCTTTTCTACAAAATAACTGGTATATTGTAATTTTAATTACATCTATAAGTTATGTTGTTATTAAATATCCCGATTGTGCAGATTTTACTTTATTTTCAAACTTTAATGGTGACAATCTTGTTTTTGTGTTATGTTTGATAATACTAATACTCCCCTTATTTGATAAATTTGAATTGTTTGGAGTTAATTTAATATTACGAAGGCAAAATGAAAAGTCTGATGAGGCAGCGGAAGAAGCTATGAATAATGAAATTCCTAAAAAAGATGAATTTTTAAAAGAATTAACTTCTAAAAGGAAAGGAGAAAACAATGAGTAATGTTGGAATAAAAAAAGTTATTGAGGTGGGATTAGAGTTGATGCAATCATCTTTAACAGAACAACAATATAATATATGGCTTGAATATTCAAAGTCAATGCTTGAATTGGTGTCCAAGAATAAATATATAATGATGAATTATATGAAAGTTATTTTAAAGGCGTCAGATCCTAATTTAGAACCATATCAACGCATTGGTATGTGTTTAAGGTATTTAATAAGTATTCAATCTATATTGTAAGGGGAAATAGCCAAATTTTTTATCGATAAGGATATTTATTCCTTTGTATTATAATGGCAAGAAGTATTGTGAGATAAACGATATTTAATAATTATACTTTAATAGTAGCTTGTTTTTTTCGTTTTGTTTTGTGTAGCGATTACTTTTCTTTATCTTTGCAAAATGGATTTAAAGGAAAGAAAAAAGGAACTTAGAAAGCTGATTCGTGAGAGAAAGAAATTGCTTTCTATGGATAATAAGAATTTACAATCGGAAAGGATTTTCTCTTCGGTTGTAAATTCTTCTGTTTATAAGAATGCTAATACCATTCTTTTGTATTGGTCAATGGACGATGAGGTTCCGACTCATGATTTCATACTTGCAAACTATGAAACTAAGACAATTCTTTTGCCTTGTGTGGTTGGAGATGATTTAGTGCTTAGAAAATTCTCTGGAATGCACACAATGAAGGCGGGAGAGCAGTTTGGAATACTTGAACCTACGGGAGAAATCTTTTCAGACTATGAAAAAATAGATTTAATGATAATTCCGGGAGTTGCTTTCGATAGAGAAAAAAGACGCATCGGTAGAGGTCGTGGATTTTATGATAGATTGCTTTCGGTAAATCAAAACAAGAAAATGGGAATTTGTTTCAATTGTCAATTGGTTGAGCAGGTTCCTGTTGAGGAATTCGATGTTAAAATGGACTATGTTATAAGTCCTGATGAGTTTGTGGGAGATGAGTAAGAGAAAACTAATATTGATTTCCTGCCTTTCGGGAGTGCTTCTCAGCCTTGCATGGTTGGATTTGCTTTTCGCACCGCTTATGCTTGTGGCTTTTGTTCCTATGCTTTGGGTTGAGCAATATATTTCAAAAAACAATGAAGACAAACGCTTTTCTGCTTGTGCTGGTTTTGCATACTCTTATTTGCCTTTCTTGATTTGGAATGCTACTACAATTTTTTGGGTATCTTTTTCAACGCCTGCTGCTTTGGTTTTGCCTTTCTTTCAAGCCGCTTTAATGTCTCTTGCTTTCCAACTTTTTCATTGGGCAAAGCGTGTGTTTGGAGTAGAAAAGAAAATCAATTATGTGTTTTTCATTATTTTCTTTCTTGCTTTTGAGTTTGTAGAATTGCATTGGGATTTCAATTTTCCTTGGTTAAACTTAGGTAATAGTTTTGCAAAATATCCTGCTTTGGTGCAATGGTACGAGTTTACAGGCGTTGCGGGTGGTAGTCTTTGGATATTGATTTCAAATGTCTTTGTTTTATTTTTTTTAAACGGCGTTTTAGAAAAATATTTCAGCCAAAAAATAAATTATTTCTTAGGAATAATTCTCGCTTTGCCTATAATAATTTCTTTAACAATTTTCTTTACTTTCAAAGAAGAGAAAACGCAAGGTTCAGACGTTGTTGTAGTGCAACCAAATCTTGATCCGTATGAAGAACAATATAGTTTGTCGCCACAAGATGTTTGTTTGATAATAGAAAACCTTGCTTTGCAAAAGGCAGATAAGGAAACAGATTTTGTTCTCTGTCCTGAGAGTTGCATACAAGAATATGCGTGGGAAGAATACTTAGAAGAAACTCCGAGTATTGAGTATTTAAGAAATCTTTCTAATCGTTTTCCACGCTTGGAGTTTATTGCAGGAATGTCTTCTCGCAAACAAATTGATGAAAGTCAAAAAACTATTGCTTCAAGACTGCACAAGAGATATGGTTTTTGGTATGAAAACTACAATACTGCAATAAAAATTGATAGAGATACGCTTTCTCCTCAAAGTCAAATAAGACATAAATCTGTTCTTACGCCTGCTGTGGAGAAAATGCCTTTGCAAAAATATCTTGGATTTATGGAAAACTTTATTCTTGACTTAGGTGGCACGGTTGGAAGTTTGGGAACGGATAAGGATTTCAAGGTATTTTCTTCTGAAAACAAGCCTAAGACTGCTACTGCAATATGTTATGAAAGTGTTGATGGGCAATATGTGGCAAATCTTGTGAAATCGGGAGCAGAACTCTTGTTTATAATCACTAATGACGGCTGGTGGAAAAATACTCCTGGACATCGTCAGCACGCATCTTTTGCTTCTTTGCGTGCAATTGAGAATAGACGCTATATTGCAAGGAGTGCCAATACGGGAATTTCTTCTTTTGTTTCTCCAAAAGGGAATGTGTTGCAAAAGACAAAGTATTGGGAAGAAGATGTAATAAAACAAACTTTATATCCTCAGACAAAAATTACTTTCTACACCAAACACGGAGATTATATTTACAGAACGTCTTCGTTTTTGGCAGTTTTGAGTATTTTGTTGGCGTTTGTATATGGAGTTTTAAGAAAAAAGAAAAATTTAACAATAAATTAAAATATGTTTAAGAAAGTACCACACACTTATGTGATAATATTCTTTTTGATTGCTTTGGCTGCGGTTGCTACTTGGGTGGTTCCTGCTGGCGAATTTGAGCGTCAAGAAGTGGTTACAGAATCTGGAAAAATTGTTAATCAGATTGTGCCAGGCTCTTTTGAGAGTCAAGAACAGAATCCTCAGACTTGGGAGATTATGTCTGCTTTCTTCAAAGGGTTTCAACGTGCTCCGGGGATTATTGCTTTCCTTTTGATTTTGGGAGGGGCGTTTTGGATTCTTAATGAAACGAAAGCGATTGATATGGGAGTGCAAACCTTCCTTAAAAAGTCGTCTTCTTTGGAGAGATACGCATTGTTTAGGAAGATAGGCGTGAATAATCTTATCATTGTGGTGATAATGGTTATGTTCTCTTTGTTTGGTGCGATTTTTGGAATGAGTGAGGAAACGATTGCTTTCGTTGCGATATTCGTTCCCTTAGCAATATCTATGGGATATGACTCTATTACGGGGGTGTGTCTTTGTTTCCTTGCAGCAGGTCTTGGTTTTGCTGGGTGTATTCTTAACCCTTTCACTTTGGGAATTGCACAAGATATTGCTGGAATTAAGATGTTTTCGGGTATTGAATACAGATTGATTGTTTGGTTTGTGATTACGTTTGTCGGAATCGCATTTGTGTTGTACTATGCAAACAAAGTGAAAAAGAATCCTAAGAAATCAATTATGTATGAGGAGGATGCTTATTGGAGAGAACATCAAGCATCGGCTAATGACATAGTTGCAATTAAGGCTTCAAAGACTTGTTGGATTGCTTATTTGGCTGTGCTTCTTATTCAAGTGATTTTCTGTGTGCAAACTCAGAGCCTACCTCTTATTATAACAACTGCTCTTTATGCTATCATAGGTTATTTTGGTATAAAGAAGTCTATGCAAATGTTTTCCTTAGCAATATTGATTTTTACTATTGTTTACTTGGTTATAGGTGTAATGATTTTTGAATGGGGCTTTGAACAAATTGCTGCATTGTTCTTCTTTATGGCAATAATTACGGGAATGGCTCTTGGAAAATCGGCAAGTGATATTGCTAAACTTTTCATTGCGGGTGCTAAGGACATGCTTTCGGCTGCCTTAGTCGTAGGTTTGGCTTCTGGAATTATTATAATATTGGAAGATGGTAAAATAATCGATACGTTTTTATCGGGTTTGGCAAGTGCGATTTCGGGCAGTGGACAAGTTGGTGCTTTGAGTATTATGTATGCTTTCCAATCTGTGTTGAACGCAATCATTACCTCAGGCACAGCAAAGGCAGCAATGCTTATGCCGATGTTTGCAGAAATTGCAAATATGACAGGAATGTCCTTGCAAGCCGCTGTTACTGCATTTCATATCGGAGACGGATTCACAAATCTTATTACTCCAACCTCAGGAGTGTTGATTGCAGTTTTAGGACTTGCCAAAATACCATACGCAAAATGGGTGAAATTCTCTTGGAAGTTTATCTTGGCAATGGTCGTTCTTGGTTGGTTGCTTTTAATTCCAACAGTGGTTATGCAATTACCTGGATTTTAAAATAAGAAACAAAGATTATGAAAAGAATTTATTTGATATTCACATTAGCAATCCTTGCTTTGTTTAGTAGTTGTGAGGCATTTGATGATACAACTTATCAAATCTATTATGATGGTTACTCACAGTCAAATTCTATCAAAAGAATAGAATTAAGAGAGTTTAACGAAAAAGAAGGAAATTTTGAGAATCAAAGAACAATTCAGTTGAAAAAAGGTGATAAATCTGAGATTTATTGTGTTGATTCTGACATTGCTTATGTGGAAGTAATGATAGCGATTCAATATACGCAAACACAAGAGCAATATCACATAAATATTTGTCATTTAAACAAAGGAGAAGATAATCTAATAAGGTTATCTACGTTAAAATAATAGAAATTGACTTTTTTTTCGTAATATTGCAAATTCTCAAAACTAAATAAATATAATAATGGCACTATTAGAAATAAAGGATTTACACGCAAAAATAAAAGATAAAGAGATTTTAAAAGGGGTAAATCTTACAATAAATAAAGGAGAAGTACACGCAATTATGGGACCTAACGGAAACGGAAAAAGTACCTTGGCTTCTGTGATTGCAGGTAAAGATACATTTGAGGTAACAAAAGGTGAAGTTTTGTTTAATAATAAAAACCTTTTGGATTTGCCGATTGAGGCAAGAGCAGCCGAAGGAATATTTCTTGGATTCCAATATCCGGTAGAAATTCCGGGCGTTAGCATCAGCAATTTTATGCGAACAGCAATCAATGAGCAAAGAAAATATCGTGGATTAGACCCAATGTCGGCAAAAGATTTTCTTTCGCTAATGGAAGAGAAGAAAAAAATAGTAGAACTCACAAGCAAACTTGCTAATCGCTCGGTAAACGAAGGCTTTTCTGGTGGAGAAAAAAAGAAAAACGAAATCTTCCAAATGGCAATGTTGAATCCAACTTTGGCAATCTTAGACGAAACTGATTCAGGTTTAGATATAGACGCATTAAGAATAGTTGCAAACGGAGTAAACGCTCTTCGCAGTCCTGATAATGCCACTGTTGTAATCACACACTATCAAAGATTGTTGGATTACATTGTTCCGGATTATGTACACGTGCTTTATGAAGGAAGAATAGTTAAGACAGGAGACAAAACTCTTGCTTTAACTTTGGAAGAAAAAGGTTACGATTGGATTAGAAAGGAATTAGAGCAAGGAAAGTAATGGAAGAAAATCTTAAAAACATAAATTTCAGTTGTAATATTCCGCAGTTAAATACTATTCGGTTGATACAATTGAATGGAAAGTTATATGAAGATGTTGAATTAGAAGAAAAATACAACGATAGCATAAAGATAGAAAGAACAGACGAGGGTATTTTTATTCAAATTAAAGAAAACACAACAATAGATGTTCCTTTGCAAATCATAAACGTAATAGGAGATAATCAAAACCTTAAAACATCTTCATTCAGTACTGTCAGGTTAGGCAGAAACAGCAAACTAAGACTAATACATTGCGATGATTCTCTTTCACAAGAGGCTTGTGATTTGACAAACAAACTAAATATAGAAATAGAAGACGGTGCGAGTTTAGATTATTACAAAATGGAAAACATAAATGACTATTCTGTAATAAGCACTGAGGTTTGTTTTGAAATGGGAAGAGAATCAAAACTCACAACCTTTGGTCTTAGTCTTAACGGAAAATTGATTCGCAACAAAATAATGGTTAATTTTAACGATGAATATGCGGTTGCAGATCTTAATGGTTTGTATCTAATGGACAAACAACAAGAGTCTGAAACCGAAATCAATGTTTATCACAACAAACCAAATTGTTCTTCAAATCAATTGTTCAAAGGAATACTTGATGATGTAGCGAAATCAAGTTTTGTCGGTCATGTATATGTGGATTACGGAGCAAGAGGTACAACAGCAATGCAAAACAACAAAAATATGCTTCTTACCGACAAGGCAAAGGTAAATACACGTCCATTTTTGGAAATCTATAACGATGATGTTAAGTGTTCGCACGGAGCAACAATAGGACAGTTGAATGCAGATGCTCTTTTCTATCTTAGAACACGTTGTATAAGCGAAAGAAGTGCGAAGATGCTTTTGATGTATGCCTTTTGCGAAGATGTACTCTCAAAAAGCGACATAGAAGAGTTGAAAGAAAGTTTGGGAGATTTGATAAAGAAAAGACTACAAGGCGAATTAACCGCTTGTGGCAATTGTGTGTTTCAATGTTCTAAACCATGCAAATAGCAATCTTTGGTAAAAATTGTAAGCAAGAGGATTTGTGTTATATAGAAGACTTGTTTTCTCAAATAAGTCAGCACTCAAAAGAAATTCTTATCTCAAAAGATTTCTTTCTTTTCTTGCAAGACAAAATAACTTTGCCAAATGATTGCAATATTTCAACCTTTGAAGAAAATAATATAAAGGATAAGAAAATAGATATACTCTTTTCCTTAGGAGGAGATGGCACTTTATTAGATACACTTTCTGTTGTTAAAAATACAACTCTGCCTGTTTTGGGAATAAATCTTGGACATTTAGGATTTCTTACAAGTGTTGGTAGAAAGGAAATAAAGAATCTTTTATCCGAAATAGAGAAAGGAAACTATAAAGTAGAAAAACATAGTGTATTAAAAGCCTCTTGCAAATCTTCAAAGGAAGAACGCTTTGCTATAAATGAGGTTTGTGTGCGTTCACTCTCACCGGGAGAATTATTAGAAATAGATGCCTATATAGGAAATGAATATTTGACAACATATACCTCAGACGGATTGATAGCAACGACCCCAACAGGCTCAACAGCCTATTCAATGAGTTGTGGCGGACCTATTATATCTCCAAATTCTCGTTGTTTATGTATCACACCTATTTCTCCGCATAACTTAACTCTTAGACCGCTGATAATTCCCGATGATTCTCTGATACGATTTGTTATAAACGATTCAAGAAAAGGTATCTCGCTACATTTAGACTCGCAAATCTATCCATTAGAAACTCCAATCTCAATAGAAATTTCCAAAGCAGATATGGAATTGAATGTTATTAGAATGCAGAATCAAACATTCTTTTCGGCAATTAGAAACAAACTAATGTGGGGAACAAATTTAAGACAAAGAAAAAGTAATGATGAATAAAAAATCTGTTGCAGTAATCGGTTCAACAGGCTCTATCGGCAGACAAGCCTTAGACATAATTGCTCAACACCCTGATATATTTTCAGCAGAAGTATTAACTGCAAACACACAAGCGGATTTACTTATTGAACAAGCCTTGAAATTCAATCCAAATGTGGTGGTTATTGCAGACAAAACACAATATCAAAAAGTAAAAGACGCATTATCTCAAACAGACATCAAGGTTTTTGCAGGTAAAGAAAGCATTGATGAGGTTGTGCAAATGGATTGTGTTGATATTGTCCTTATGGCACTTGTAGGATTTGCAGGTCTATCGCCTACAATCAAAGCAATAGAAAAAGGAAAACTCATAGCCCTTGCAAATAAAGAAACACTTGTTGTGGGAGGGGAGTATGTTATGAGATTAGCAAAGCAAAACAATACAGCAATTCTTCCTGTTGATTCGGAGCATTCAGCAATTTTTCAATGTCTAATAGGAGAAATAAACAACGAAGTAAATAAAATATATCTTACTGCTTCGGGTGGGCCGTTTAGAACCTTCAATGCAGAAGAACTTTCAAAGGTTAGTGTGGCACAAGCCTTGAATCACCCAAATTGGGCAATGGGTAAAAAAGTTACAATCGACTCTGCAACTCTTATGAATAAGGGTTTTGAAATGATTGAAGCGAGATGGTTGTTCGATATAAAGCCTTCAAAAATAGAAGCAGTCATTCACCCTCAAAGTATAATACATTCTATGGTGGAATTTGAAGATGGAAGCATTAAAGCACAGTTAGGAGTTGCCGATATGCGTCTTCCGATTCAATATGCACTCAATTTTCCAGAAAGACTGCCAAATACATCTGAGAAATTAGATATATTCAAATATTCTACCCTTACTTTTGAAAAACCAAACATAGAATTATTCCCTTGTTTGTCTTTGGCATATCACGCAATCGAACAAGGCGGCAACCTTCCTGCAATAATGAATGCAGCAAATGAAGTTGCGGTAGAGGCTTTTTTGAAAGAAAAAATACAATTTATTCAAATTCCGAATATAATAGAAGAGGCGTTTAATACGTTTGCCTTTGTGAAAAATCCATCGTTGGAGGATTATTTCAAAACAGATGAGTTAGTAAAAGATAAATTAAGAAGAGAAATATTAAACAATTAAGAAAATATGAAATTTTTAGCATTAGTATTAAGTTTATCGTTATTGGTATTCATTCATGAGCTTGGGCATTATTTGTTTGCAAGATTATTTAAAACAAGAGTAGAACAATTCTATTTGTTTTTTAATCCTGGATTATCAATCCTAAGAGCAAAGAAATGTAATGGTAAATGGCGTTTTAGTTGGTTCTCAAAAAAATCTCCCGAAGAGTTTGCACAATATCCCGATAAAACAGAATGGGGAATAGGTTGGTTGCCTTTTGGTGGCTATTGCTCAATTGCAGGAATGATTGATGAGAGTAATACCTCAGCAGACTCGCTTTCAGCAGAACCACAAGAGTGGGAATATCGCTCAAAGAAAGCATGGCAAAGGCTTCTTATTGTCTTAGGAGGGGTATTGATGAATTTCGTTGGAGCAATCGTTATTTTCTCTGCTATGCTCTTTGTTTGGGGAAAAGAAACCTTGCCAATTCAAAATGCAACACTTGGATATGATTACACAGAAGTAGCATTGAAAAACGGATTTCAAAACGGTGATATAGTACAAAGTATAGATGGAAAGAAAGTTGTAAATTTGTCGCAAGTAGTTGAACAAGTTCTTTTAGAATCTCCAAAAGATATTACTGTTAAAAGGGGAGATTCTTTGGTGACATTCTCCTTGCCAAAAGATTTTGCAAAACAAATGTTGGTTGCTAATCCAAAAGAATTTGCAACTGTAAGAGTTCCTTTTGTAATTGATAATTTTGCAATAGGTTCTGTGGCACAAAATGCAGGAATGCAAATAGGCGATAGCATAGTAGCATTAAATGGTGTAGTAACTCCTACATTTAGCGATTTTGTTAAAGAAATTGCTGATAAAAAAGGAAAAGAAATCACAATAACTTATTATAGAAACAATCAAAAACAAGATATTTCTTTCGCACTTGGCTCAGATGCTAAGATAGGAGCAATGGCAAAAAATCCTGCAAACATATTTAAAACCGAAAAAATAGAATATAATTTATTTGAATCCATACCTGCCGGAATACAAGTAGGAACTGAAACTTTGGTTAATTACGTTAAACAATTCAAATTAGTCTTTACCAAAGAAGGAGTTTCACAATTAGGCGGTTTTGGAGCGATTGGTTCAATGTTTCCTGCTGAATGGAATTGGGCAATCTTCTGGAATATGACTGCATTCTTGTCTATAATCTTGGCATTTATGAATATTTTGCCTATACCTGCCTTAGACGGAGGTCATGTGATGTTTACGCTTTGGGAAATGGTAACAGGAAAGAAGCCAGGCGACAAATTTATGGAGCGAGCACAACTAATTGGTATGATAATCTTGTTCGGATTGCTGATTTTTGCTAATGGAAACGATTTATATCGCTGGATTATTAGTAAATTTTAGTAATTGATTATCAGTAAGTTTAAAAAAACTTTGAAAAAAAAGTAAAGAAAAAATTTGGTAGTAATAAAAAAGCTTGTATCTTTGCACTCGCTTTAAGGGAATAAAGGAATGCCTCCTTAGCTCAGCTGGTTAGAGCACATGACTGTTAATCATGGGGTCCTAGGTTCAAGTCCTAGAGGGGGCGCTCAAAGATAAAAGAGAGAAATCAAAAAGGTTTCTCTCTTTTTTTTATCCCTCAAAAACTCAATTCCAAAAAGGCATATAAAAAATGCGAAAAGGCAGAAAGTATATGCTAAAAAAGCACATAGAATATACCATTTTGGTAAGCATATATATAACGTATATCTAATTTATATTTTCGGAATTATTATATTAAATGTCTTAGCCGATTTTTTTTTCTTTTTTTAAAGAGAAAGAATATGAATTTTAACTTCTGTTTTTTTAACAGCAAAAAATAGGCGGCGAGTTTTTTTAGAAAAATTGCAGAACTATTTTTCTAAAACAAAGAAATAAAAAAATAAGTCTATGAATTAAAAAATTATTTCATAGACTTATTTTTTTAAAACAAAGAGTTTTTTATTTCAAAAGCACTTCTTGAATAAATTTATCAAGTTCTTCTTCGCTTTTTGCACCAACCATTATTTGTGGCTCGCCATCTTTTGGAACAAAAATCAAGGTTGGAATGCTGTTTATGCCGATTTCTTTTGCTAAAACTTTTTCTTTATCTACGTTTACTTTGTAAACTATTATTTTATCAGCATATTTTTCTGCCATTTTGTCTAAAATTGGAGAAATCATCTTACATGGTTTGCACCAGTTAGCGTAAAAATCCACTATAATAGGCTTTTCGGCTAATGAAACCCATTTGTCTGGTGATTTTTCATAATCTGCAACTTTTGTTAAAAAGTCTGCTTTTGTTATTTCTATTGGTTTGCTTTGTGAATATGCGAATGAAAGAGAGAATATCGCAAATACAAAGACGAAAAGTTTAATAATTTTTTGCATGATTTTTGAAGTTTTTAATTTTTTGCAAATGTACAAAAAATAAATAAAACAAATATATTGTTAAAAAAGAGATAAAAAATATTGTATCTCTGTGTTTTTTTTGTAAATTTGCCGATAATTTGAGTAATTATAAGTAATAGCTATGAAAAAATTACATTATTTATTTATAGGATTGTTGTTGGTGTTTGTTGGTTTTGAGCAAATTAACGCTCAACCTGTTATGACAATGACAAGTGCAACAGCTACAAGTTATAATTCGGCAGACGTTGCAGCAGATTATACATCAACAGGTGGTTGGACAGTGTCTAAAAAAGGATTTATTTATGGAACAGACCCCGTTCCAACAAAAGCAAATGGTGCAACTTTGAAACAAAAAACAGGTTCATCAGTTGCTCCTTTTACATCTAGTTTGACAGGTCTTGCTCCGAATACTACTTATTATGTTAGAACTTATGCTACGAAGACTAGTCCTGCCGATACAGTGTATTCAAGTAATATTTTGTCTTTTACTACTCCGCAGGCTGTTCCTCCTACTTTGGATACTCCTACTTCTTCGGATATTACCTTGTTTACTGCGACTTTAAATAGTGTAATCTCGGCAAAGGGAGATGCAACGCAGTTTACAAGTAAGGGTTTTGTTTATTCTTCTACTCCAAATCCTGATTGCAACACGGGTGCAAAGGTTACCGTTTCGGGAACGGTGAATGCGAGTTCGATTCCTTTCCCTTTGACAAAGGAAATAACAGATTTGGTTTCGGGTGCAACATATTATGCAAGGGCTTTTGCGATTGTTAAATATGGTTCAGCAGTTACTGATACTATTTATTCTGATGAAATTTCTTTTACTACTGCTCACTCTTGTCAGTCTGTGCCTACAAATGTTAATGTGTCAGAAATTGGAATTACAGAGGCAAAAGTAGATTTTAATCCGGGTTTGGGACAAACTCAGTGGCAAATAAAATGTGGAATAGTAGGACAACCCGATGATCAAGCAAGTTTATATGTTTCAAATGATACTACTTATGTCGTTACAGGCTTAGAGGGAGGTCGTTCTTATTCGGTTTATGTGAGAGCTATTTGCGGAAATATTTATAGCGAATGGAGCCTAATGCGTAATTTTGTTACACTTCCTCCTTTGTGTGCAAATGTTAGTGCAGTGCGTACAACAGAAGTTCAACACTCTTCTGTAAAAATTACTTGGAATCCAGGAAGTATGAGTCAAAATAGGTGGGAGGTGGTATTCTGTCAAAGCAATCAAACTTTACCTGCCTCAGGTGTGATTGTATATGATAATCCTATATTCTCTCCAATAGGACTTACCCCTCAAACTGAGTATAAAATGAAGGTAAGAGCAGTTTGTGCAGATGGTGAAGTGAGCTCTTGGAGTGATGAATTTGTGTTTAATACAATTCAACAAGGAATTGAAGAAGCGGAAAATATCGAAAGTGTAGATATATATCCTATTCCTACTGATGGAAAAATAGTTTTTAAAGCAAATAATTTAAGAGTAGATAGAATAGAAATCTTAAATATGTTAGGAGAAGTGCTGTATTCTTCTGATAAACTTCCAAAGGAATTTGATTTTGAAAATAAAAAAGGTGTGTTTTTCGTTAATATTTACACTGAAAAAGGAATTCAATCAAGAAAAGTAGTAGTTAAATAATAAAAAAATAAACAATCGATGTTATCAAACATTTTTTTACAAATATCACAAACTGCAACAGAAGTTGTTTCTGAGGCAGCATCAACACAAGCAGAATTAAATATTTTTGAATTGGCAACAAAGGGTGGTTGGATTATGATAGTATTGGCAATTTTGTTGATAGTTGCCATTTATCTCTTTGTTGAAAGATTTTTAGCCCTAAGAAAAGCTCTTAAAGAAGATGTTAATTTTATGGAAAATGTTAAAAACTGCATTCATAGTGGAGATTTAGAAGGAGCAAAAAATCTTACAAGAAATAATCCTACGCCAATAGGAAGAATGGTTGATAAAGGACTTTCAAGATTGGGCAGACCGCTAAACGATATTAATCAAGCAGTTGAAAATGTTGGTAAGTTAGAAGTCGCACAGTTGGAGAGTGGTGTATCAATGGTTGGAACAATTGCGGCAATAGGTCCTTCACTTGGTTTTCTTGGTACTGTAACAGGTATGGTCAAAGCTTTCTTTGATATGAGTACTGCTGGAAATAACATAGACATACAATTACTTTCAGGAGGTATTTATGAAGCGATGGTAACTACGGTTGGAGGTTTGATTGTTGGTATTATCGCAAACTTTCTTTATAGTATTCTTGTCGGACAAATAAATAAAGTGATTTTTATGTTAGAGGCAAGAACAATGGAGTTTATGGACCTTTTGCACGAACCTGCAAAATAAAAATTCTTTCTTTGTTATGATTCAAACAAGAAACAAGATAGATTCTAATTTTAATTCTGCATCAATGTCGGATTTGGTGTTTTTGTTGCTAATTTTCTTTATGCTGACATCAACCCTTATTAGTCCGAATGCAATCAAGCTTTTGTTACCTCAAAGTTCGAGTGGACAAACCTTGGCAAAGCAAAATGTAGTTGTTGCGATAGATTCAAATTATAAATTCTATGTTGAGAATATAGAAACAAGCGAAGAAGAATTGTCGCAAGTCTTAGCAGGATTTTTAAATGAAGTTTCGGACGGTACAGTCAAACTACACTCTGATAAAACCGTACCGGTGCAATACGTAGTTACAGTAATTGATGCGGTAAACAAAGTAAATGCACAACAAGGTAAGAAACACAAAGTTATTTTAGCAACAGAGGCAACTAAATAATGAACGAAAAAAATAAAAGAAGACTAATTAGTGCATCTATTACGCTGCTTTTATCTTTGATGGGAGTAGGTCTGTTGTTTGTTATAGCCTTACCTTATCCCGATCCGCCACCTCCTGAATTTGGAGTAGAGATGAATATGGAGGAACTCTCTGATATTGGAAATGATTTTGACAATGCAGCAGAGGGAGGCGAAGATGTGTCAAACAATGAGGCTACAACTAAAAGTGAAGAAAAGATTGTAACCCAAGATACAGAAGAAGCACCTATTTCAAGCAAGAATACAAAGGTTGAAAAGCCAAAAAAAGAAGAAGAAAAGCCGACTGAGCCTACGATTAACCAAAATGCGTTGTTCGCAAAAGGGAAAGTAAAAAAAGGAAATGGTTCTAATCAAGGAATTTCCAACGGAGAAGGTAGTGGAGCAGGCGGAAACGGTGAAGGAAAGGGTGTGGATTTTAATTTAGGTGGTCGTGGAGCGAAAGAACTCATACCTCCGTCATCTTCAAATTCAACACCAGGAAAAATTGTGGTAGAAATTGTTGTTGATAAAGAAGGAAATGTAGTTAGAGCGAAGGCAGGAGTGAGAGGAACGACTATTTCAAATTCAAATCTTTATAGAAAATGTGAGCAAGCAGCAAGAAAATGTAAATTTGCTCGCGATCTAAATGCACCAGAAGAACAAAAAGGAACGATTACTTATCGTTTCGTTTAGCATCTCCTCTGCTTATAACAATTTCATAACCTAAGGATTTGACTTGTGCTTTTAATTCTTCAAGCCCTTCAATGGCTTCTTTTCCCACAAAGGCTTTATTGTTATATAAATTATAGAGTTTTCTGACATTTGTCGGAGAAAGGTTAGGCATAACTACATTTGCACCGACTTGAAGTCCTAATTCTCTGCCGTTTTCTGCAATAGAACCAAGTGCAGTTGTAGAAGGAATAAGAGAATAAGGGAACATTAAACGAAGAATTGCCACTAATCTAAGAGTTTTATGTAAATCTCCTTGTGCTTTGTCGCGGAACGGTGTGTCAATATGAGGAATAAAAGGACCTATTCCAATCATATCGGGTTGCAATTCTTGTAAAAATCTTAAATCAGCAATGATATTTTCGCTTGTTTGAAAAGGTGAGCCTACCATAAAGCCAGAGCCTACTTGAAAACCTATCTCTTTTAAATCAAATAAGCATTGTTTTCTTTTTTCAATCTTCATTGCCGAAGGGTGAAGCAGTTTATAATGCTCCTCAATTGCGGTTTCGTGTCTTAGAAGATAACGATCTGCTCCCGCATTGAAAAAATCCTGATAAGTTTGTTTGTCTTTTTCACCTATTGATAAGGTTACAGCACAATCAGGATAAGATTTTTTGATTTTAGAAACTATTTGACAAATATCTTTGTCCGAAAAATGCAAGTCTTCTCCTCCTTGCATCACAAAAGTGCGAAATCCCAAAGAATATCCGTAAGAAACACAATCCAAAATATTCTTTTCGCTAAGGCGGTATCTTTCAATATTAAGATTTCCGCACCTAATTCCACAATACAAACAATTGTTTTTGCAATAATTACTTATTTCTATCAATCCACGTATGTAGATTTCGTTTCCGTATGTTTGTCTGCGTTTTTTGTCGGCTTGTTTAAATAGATACTCTTCTTGAATAGAATTATCTTCACATTCAATTAGAGTTTTTAACTCCTCGTTTGTTAAATTATTTCCTTCAAAAAGAGTATCTATTAAGCCTTTCATATTTTATTTTTATTTATCTATTGTCATTTTGTAGAATGAACGATACACAAAATAGCATGCTATCACAAAGAAAGCGATACCTACGTATGGTGCAATGTCTTTAAATGATTCGCTAATTGCTATTTCCATTGCCAAAAGTCCAAATAAAGTTGTGAACTTAATAATTGGGTTAAGAGCAACAGAAGAAGTGTCTTTGAAAGGGTCGCCTACTGTGTCTCCAACTACGGAAGCATCGTGTAAAGCAGAGCCTTTTTCTTTCATATCTACCTCTACAATTTTTTTTGCATTGTCCCAACTTCCTCCTGCGTTAGCCATAAAGACTGCTTGAAACAATCCGAATAACGCAATAGAAAGTAAATAACTAACAAATAAAGAAACTGCATTGTTTCCGCCGATTGAGGCAGGTGAAGAAAGACATGCAATTCCTAAGGCAAAGCAGAAGATTGCAATAAAGATATTATACATACCTTTTTGAGCATAAACAGTACAGATTTTAACAACTTCAACCGAAGAGGCTTCGTCTGCTTTCTTAGGAGCGTTTGCATCAAGTTTTATATTACGCTTTATGTATTCCACAGCACGATAAGCACCTGTTGTAACGGCTTGTGTGCTTGCTCCTGTAAACCAATAAATCACTGCACCTCCAAGAATAAATCCTAAAATAGAGTAAGGGTTCAATAAATTAAGCAAACTTGCAGGCTCAACACCAAGTGCTTTTTGAATAACAAGAATTAAAGAGAATATCATAGTAGTTGCACCAACAACAGCAGTACCAATCAAAACAGGCTTCGCAGTTGCCTTAAACGTATTACCTGCTCCGTCATTTGCTTCAAGATAATACTTTGATTTTTCCCAATCAGGCTTAAATCCAAAATCCTTTTCTATTTCCGAATCAATGTTTTCTTGTTCTTCAATCAAAGAAAGTTCATACACAGATTGAGCATTGTCTGTTACAGGTCCATAACTATCAACCGCAATCGTTACAGGACCCATGCCAAGCATACCAAACGCCACCAAACCAAAAGCAAAAATTGAAGGATACACCATTCCGATTGCTTCTAAGTTGCCAGAGAAGATATAAGCAATAAACATAAGAATCACAAAGACTAATCCTGTCCAAAATCCTGAAAAGTTACCCGATACAAATCCTGATAAAATATTTAAAGACGCACCTCCTTGTTGAGAAGCCTTTACTACCTCTTTCACATGAGTAGATTTAGGAGAAGTAAATATCTTTGTAATTTCTGGAATCAAAGCAGCACCCAATGTACCACAAGAAATAATAATAGAAAGTATCCACCATAAATCACTGCTTCCTCCAATATTTCCAATAAGTAGATAAGAAGTAACAAAAGTTCCAATAATAGAAAGAATAGAACTAATCCATACCAAATTAGTTAGCGGTGCTTCAAAGTCCAAATCATCTTTCTTTCCATAAAGTTTTTTACTCAATCCCATATTTAAGTAGTAAGCAATAATAGAGGTAATAACTCCAAGTATTCTCATTGTAAATATCCAAACAAGTAAATCTTTTTGAATGCTTACATCACTAATCGCAAGAAGAATAAAAGAAACCAAAGCAACACCTGTTACTCCGTATGTTTCAAAACCATCAGCAGTCGGTCCAACTGAATCTCCTGCATTATCACCTGTACAATCGGCAATAACGCCAGGATTTCTTGGATCGTCTTCTCCTATTTTGAAAACAACCTTCATAAGATCCGATGCAATATCTGCAATTTTTGTAAATATACCTCCGGCAATTCTAAGAGCCGATGCACCTAAACTTTCACCAATTGCAAAACCTATAAAGCAAGCACCAGCAAGATGAGCAGGCATTAGAAGTAAAATCACAAGCATTAGCAGAAGTTCAACGCAGATTAGCACAACGCCAATACTCATTCCTGCACTTAAAGGAATGTTTAAAAGGTTTAAGGGATTACGTTTTAAAGATGCAAAAGCCATTCGTGAATTTGCAAAAGTATTTATACGTATTCCGTATTTAGCAACAATATACGAACCTAATATTCCAAACACTGTCCAAAGTAGTATTAGAAGCACTGCTCCAAGTCCAAAACTTTCTCCACTTTCTCCCTTTGCAAGAAAACCAAAGTAAAGACTTACTGCCAAACCTACGAAAACAAATAAGATAGCAAGGAACTTTGCTTGTTGTTTTAGGTAAGTTGAGCACGTTTTGTAAATAACGTGTGCTATATCAAGCATACTTTTGTGAGCGGGAAGTTTTTTTATTTTCAAGAATTGGTAAATCCCGAAAATAATCCCGAGTATAGAAACAAAAAATCCCCAATGTAATATTCCAAACTCGTGAATTTCCATGGGGACTTTTAAATCTGCCTCACTTGCCTTTAATAGTGTAGGCAGGAAGGCGGCTAAAAATAATACAATTCGTTTTTTCATTTTGTTATTTTGTGTATTTGGTTTATGCTTTTTAAGAGTTGCAAAAATACAAATAAATATTACATATCAACGATATTGTAATAAAAATATTATTTTTTTAAAACATTTTTATTGAATCTTCGTTTTATTACTATAACAAAAAGAGTTTTTATGGCTGTATTAGTAGAATTGGTTTCTGTTACGCTTTCTCCGATTGAGAAATACTACGATGTGTTGTTGATTGAAAAGAATGGTAACAGAGCCTTGTCGATTCCTATCGGCGAACACGAGGGAGAAAACCTTGGTTTGGCAATAGACAAAGTCGCTTTACCACGTCCGCTTACTTTTGATTTGTTTTGTGAAATTCTTTCAAAAACAAATATCAAAATGCAATATGTTGTTCTAAACAAATTCTATGATGGAACTTTCTATTCCAATATTTGTTGCGAACAAAATCAAAAAACACTCTGTTTTGATTCGCGTTGTTCCGATGCTTTTATTTTTGCAAAAAAACTTTCCTTGCCAATCTATGTTGAAGAAAAGGTATTTGAAAATGCAGGCTTTGAAATACTTTCTCCAACCGAGATTAGTTCTCCAACTTACAATGAAGAAGATTGGACAATAGAAGAGTTGGAAACTATTTTGAAAGAAGTAGAAAAAGAAGGAGATGAATCAATAGTAAATATGCTCAGAGAAAAAATCAAAGACTTAGAAAAAAATAACTAAATTACTTCTTCTCAGGGTGTCGTCCGCCACAACGAAAACGTTCTGCCCAATAAGTTTCGGAAAATCTGCCTATTGTTACTCCCTTTGAAGTAGAGGTGTGAATGAATTTGTCTTTATCCAAAAATATTCCTACGTGATTGATTGTGCCGCCTTTCTTATTGTTGAAGAAAACTAAATCCCCTTCTTTCAAATCGTTCTTATTGTTGATTATCTTGCAGACTTTTGCCATATCTTGACTTCTTCTTGGAAGTGTAATGCCGTAAATCTCTTTGTAAACAATGCTTACAAATCCCGAACAATCAACTCCTTGTTTTGTTGTGCCACCCATACGATGCGGAGTGCCTAACCAATCTAAGCAATAGGCTCTTAAATCACTCACTTTATGCGTTCCTCTTGGCTTTTCTTTAACAGGCTTTTCTGTTTCAACAACTACGTTTTGTTTTGCTACCTTACAAGAGGTAAATCCTGCAACTACCAATAATAATATTAATATTTTTTTCATTTTTATTGTGCTTTTAGTTCTTTAATACATTCTTTTAAACTCTCTTCCCAATGAGGTATTTTAATATCTAAGAGTTTTTCCGATTCGCTTTTGTCAAATACACTGAATTTTGGGCGAGTTGCCTTTGCAGGATATTGGCTTGTAAGGATAGGGTTGATTCTTATTTGTTTTTCTCCCCATAATTCTATTGCCTTTCTCGCAAAATCATACCAAGAGCAAACTCCTTGATTGCTAAAATGAAGAATACGATTAGAGTTTATGTGTTCTATCACTCTAATTGAAAACTCTGCTAAATCCCTTGCGTAAGTAGGACTTCCAATTTGGTCATATATAACATTTAACTCCTCTTTTGTTTGAGAAAGGTTAATCATTGTCTTTACAAAATTTGACTTAAATTCGCTATAAAGCCAACTTGTTCTAATCACAAAGGTCAAAGGATTATTTTTTAAGCAGTTTTCTTCTCCTTTAAGTTTAGTTTTCCCATACACAGATAGGGGATTAGTCATATCTTGCGGAGAGTGAGGCTTGCAATCCTTTCCCTCAAAAACATAATCCGTAGAAATATAAACTAATCTTGCCTTATGTTTGGCACAAATCTTTGCTATATTCAAAGAAGCCTCAGAGTTGATTTTTTCTGCCAAAGACTCTTCCTCCTCTGCCTTATCAACAGCGGTGTAGGCAGCAAAGTGTAAAACACAATATAGACTATTGTTTTCAAAAAATGTCTTTAACTCTTGCTCATTGCAAATATCTAAATTGTCTTTGTCGGTATAGATAAAATTATATTGAGGAAAATTTCCTGCAATCTTTTTTAAAGATGAGCCAAGTTGTCCTTCTGCTCCTGTAACTAATACATTTTTCATTTGCTTCAATTTAATAGCACAAAAATACTAAGAAAAAAGAAAATAAAACAAAGAAATAAAAAAATAAAACAAAGAAATATTTTTCTAAAACAAAGAAAAAAAATAAATAGTTGTATCTTTGTATTTTTAAAGCAAAGATAATTATGAAAAAATGGATAAGAATACTTTTGTGCTTCTTTATTTGCTTGCAGATGTTTCCTCCAATGTTGGTTTTAGACATCACTTCCTTGCGACATTTCTTGATTGCTTTGTTTGATATTGTTGCAATAGGAGTTGTAATCTACTATTCGTTTTGGCAAAAGAAAGACATATTATCCTCTTCCATATTTACGAAAAATCCTCTCATACCCCTTTGGCTCTTACTCATTGCTTATATGGGCGTATCTATTGTTTGGGCAATCAATTGCGTAGAAGGATTTTCAATTTGGAACCGTTGGATTTTGATTTTTATTGCAATGATTCTCTCAATAGGCTTTATGCTCAAAGATAATCACGCAATAAAGAATTTAATCATTTGTACACTCGTCATTGCTACCATAAACGTACTTTCTTGCATTATTTGCTACTATGTTTTTGATGTTCATATCTCACAACGCAATAACTTAAAACTAAATGGCTTTTACGGAAACAAAAATATCTTTGCCGTAGCTCTCTTATTCAAACTTCCATTTCTGTACTATGCTGTTTTACGCTTCAAAAAGTTTATTCGCTACTACTCTTTATTCCTAATATTCGCAATAAGCTTTTGTTTAATAATCCTAAGCACACGTTCAAGTTTCATAGGCTTGTTTTTGCAGTTAGCAGTCTTGTGTTTCTATGGAGTCTTTTATCAAATCAAAAGCCGAAAACTATCTCTTATCTTTAAACATTCAAGACTCTATTTATTGATTTGCCTTGTAGCAGTTTCGGGATTTGTTTTAGGCGATGCTTTCATTAAATACAATTTCGCACATTACTCGAAAATAGAAACAAATAACTATTCAATAGGAGCAAGAGTAACCTCTATTGCCGAAGGAAACAGCAAAGGCAGACTTTTAATTTGGAAAAACACTTGCGAAATCATAAAACAATCTCCGCTTTTAGGCTATGGAGTCGGCAATCATAAGTTAGCGATTATGAAAGTAGAGTGTGCAAAAAAGCATGACTATGTTGTGTCGGATCATGCACACAATGATTTCTTGGAAATGTTTTCCGAACTTGGCATTTTTGGGCTTTTAATCTATGTTTCCACTTATTTAGTGTTTGGAATTATGGCATTGAAGCAGATGTTTGGCTATAAAAAAGTTCAACATCGTCTTTTAGCCGTAGTCGCTCTTTGTCTTATTTTGACATACGCAAACGATGCCTTGTTTAACTTCCCATTAGAGCGAGCCGATTGTCAGATATATTTGGTTTTAGCAGTCGCAATTTTAGTTTCAAACCATATTCGCAATAGCAAAAACGAAAGAAAACCACTCTCAAAAGCCGTTGTTATTTTCCTAAGCCTTGTTACACTTTCGGCATTCGGACTCGAAACACTGCATTGTCAATCTTCAATTCTGCAAAAGAAAAGAATATTGCAACACAACGGCGATACATCAATAAAATACACACCAGAAGATTGGTTAGAAAAGTTCCCTGCGATTCCAAACATTGACGAAAGCACAAAACCTATTGCAGTAAACACAGCAGAACGCTTTGCAACAGCAGGAAATCACCGAAAAGCAATAGACATTCTTTTAGAAGACAATTCCAATCCTTATTATTCTTTAAGAGAATACCGTTTGTCGAACTATTATAATAGGATAGAAGGAAAAAGTGATAGTGCAACCTATTGGGCTCAAAGATGTATTGAGATGAAACCCCTTTGTTATTCTCCTGTTCGTATTTTGGTGAACATAGCAGGCAAGAAAAACGATAGCGAGCAACAACTTAAACTAATAAACTCTTATTTAGAGAGATATAAATTAGAACCTCTCGCTTGGGAAGACAAAGTTAATATTCTCTTACGCCAAGAAAAAAGAGAAGAAGCCTTAGAAACAGTTGCAAAAGCACGAGAATTGATGCCGAACAACAGCAAGATGAGAAAATTACAAGAAAAACTAATGAAAAATGAATAAATTGTGTTAATTTTTTCTTGTTATAAATCAATGAGTTAAAGAAATTACTAACAATTTATTAAACAAAAAAAGTCTTCATTTGAAATTAAGTTGTAATTTTGCAGAGTTAAAACACAAAGAATTATTAATAATTTAAAAAAAACGAAGATGAAAAAAGTATTGTTTGTATTAGCAGTAGCTGGTTTCTTCGCTGCTTGCGGTGGAGCAACTGAAACTGCAACTGAAACTGCAACTGAAACTCCAGCAGTAGAAACAGAAGTTGTTGCTGAAACTGCAACTGAAACTGCAGCTGAAACAGTTGTTGCTGAATAATTAGAAAGTTTCGGTTAGTTAAAGAAATAGCAGTCCCAAGTAAAGAGACTGCTTTTTTTATGCCCTTTTGGTAGTGAAATAAAATAGTTTTCCCACCACTTAACGCCAAATGCGTGCGATATTTTCAGCGAAGAAATTCTTAGTCCGAATTTTTCAATTTATTTAGTCTTAACTAAAAATCACTAAATCAAAGACTTAACTTTTTTAAGGCTTGATTTTGCGTTTTTTTTCTTTGTTTTAGCCGATTTTTTAGCCGATTTTCTTCATTTTTCATCGGACCAAAAAAAATTTTCATCGGATCAAAATTTTTTTTCATCGGACCAAAATTTTTTTTGATCCGATCTAAGGAAATTCCGCTCCGATTTGAGTGAATTTTCCCCCGATTTTTGCTCAATTTTCCTCAGACTTTTCAAAACCCTTGCGAAGAAAAATTTCGTAACAATAAATTTAATTTTCACAGCCTCGGAAGGTGGGATTTCTTTTGTTTGTTAAAATAATTTTTGCACGTAAATGAATTTATTCGTACCTTTGCAAACTGAAATTTTATTGACATAAAAAAGCGTTTTTGCTTGTTTTTTGGTAAATTGAAACCTGCAAAATTTCAAATTATGTACCAATAAAATAAGGAAAGGACGCTCACGAGAATATCGTGGGCTTTTCTTATTTTGGTACATAGGTATTGCAGGACCTCAATTTACAGTAAGACAAGGCTCACGTCTTTTTTAATGTCTTTTCATTGAGCAATAAAAATTAAAAAAAACATAAAGACATAAAAAATGAAAAGATTATTATTCTTTATTTGCACTCTGCTATGTGCAAACGTGCTTATGGCACAAACAAGGTTTTCGATTGGAGGTATACGATACGAAATAACATCAACAAATCCTGCGAAAGTAAAAGTAAATGATGCTAATTCATCAATCACAACAGCAAATATTCCCTCAACAGTAACTTATCAAGGAACAGGTTATAGCGTTACTTCTATTGGAAATTATGCGTTCGAATATTGCAGTAGTTTAACTTCTGTTACTATTCCTAATAGTGTTACTTCTATTGGAGATTATGCGTTCAATCATTGCAGTAGTTTAACTTCTGTTACTATACCTAATAGTGTTACTTCTATTGGACAGTCTGCGTTCAAAAATTGCAGTAGTTTAACTTCTGTTACTATACCTAATAGTGTTACTTCTATTGGACAGTCTGCGTTCTATGGTTGCAGTAGTTTAACATCTGTTACTATTCCTAATAGTGTTACTTCTATTGGAACTTATGCGTTCTGGAGTTGCGATAGTTTAACATCTGTTACTATTGGTAATAGTGTTACTTCTATTGGAAATTATGCGTTCCAATCTTGCAGAAGTTTAACTTCTGTTACTATTCCTAATAGTGTTACTTCTATTGGAAATTCTGCGTTCAGATATTGCGAGAGTTTAACATCTGTTACTATTGGTAATAGTGTTACTTCTATTGGAGCACGTGCGTTCCAACAATGCAGTAGTTTAACTTCTATTGATATTCCTAATAGTGTTACTTCTATTGGAGAACGTGCGTTCACTTATTGCAGTAGTTTAAATTCTGTTACTTGTCTTGGAGAAACTGCTCCTTCGCTTGGTGAATCTGTTTTTTCTTCTACTCCATCTAATAAGACACTTTCTTATCCTTGTGGCAGTGATTATTCTTCTTGGGAAAGTGCTACTGATTGGGCAAGTGTTGAATGTACTTTGGATTTAGGAAATGGTTTAACTTATTTTCCTTTAACCTTTGCGATAATAAGCGAGGGAGAACGCACAATGAAAGTAAGCGATTGCAATGAAAGTGCAACTGATGTTGAAATTCCTGCAAGAGTAATGTACAATGGAGAATTATATGATGTTACTTCTATTGGAAATTATGCGTTCCAAGATTGTAGTAGTTTAACATCTGTTACTATTCCTAATAGCGTTATTTCTATTGATCAATTTACATTTAATCGTTGCAATAATTTAACTTCTGTAAACATTCCTAATAGCGTTACTTCTATTGGTCAATTTGCGTTCAATTATTGCAGTAGTTTATCTTCTGTAAACCTTCCTAATAGCATTACTTCTATTAGCTATTCTATGTTTTATGGTTGCAGTAGTTTAACTTCTATTGATATTCCATATAATATCACTTCTATTGAAGATGCAGCTTTTTCAAATTGTAGCAATTTATCTTCCGTTTATATTCCTAATAGTGTTACTTCTATTGGAAATCGAGCATTCTTTGTTTGCAGTAGTTTATCTTCTATTGAATTTCCAGAAAGTATTACTTCTATTGGAGATGCAGCTTTTTTAGATTGCAGTAGTTTAACAACTATTACTATTCCTTATAGTATTATTTCTATTGGAAATGCGGCTTTCAATGGTTGCAACAATTTAGATTCTGTTATTTGTCTTGCAGAAACTGCTCCTTCTATTGGTGGCGGTGCTTTTTATAGTCCTTCAAGCGACAGAAGCCTTACAGTTCCTTTTGGAGCAAGTGGTTATACATCTGATTGGGGCAATGCTACTTGGCAAAAGATTTATCATAAGATAAATGAAGGAGAAATTAAAACATTAACAAATGATTTTGAAATAACAGAAGATAATAAAAGGGGAGTAATCAATGAAGGCGTTTTAAGAATAACTCAAAGCGGACAGTTAATAAACCAAACAGAAACAAATGTTGGTGGAATTATTGAAATAGAAACACCAACCTTGCCAAATGATAAATGGTCTTTTGTTGGAGCTCCATTTAATGGATATAAATTAGAAGCAGTAAAACCAGGTACAAACGATATTTCTGTATCACTTTTTGATTACAATACAGGAAATTGGAGCAATGATTTTGCAACTATTGACGATTCAGTAGGAAGTGGTGAAGGATTCTTTGCATGGAGCTTCGCAGCAGAGCCAACAACTTTCACAACCGATGGAGAAATGCAAGACTATACTTTAAATAACTCAGTTGTAACTGTAACAAAATCTCTAAAAACACACACAGACGGCGGAAATTGGTTAGCATTATCAAATCCTTATACCTTTAAACTTGATGCGTATAAATTTCTAAGTGAACAAAGCGACATAAAAGGTGAAGTTGTTTATCGTTTCAACGGCACAACTTGGGACGATGTTGATGAGGGTGCAATCAATATGACAGAAGGATTCTTTGTGAATTATGAAACAGAAGGCGAACACAGCGTTTCTTTCTCTAAATATCACAGATACGATGGTGCAAAGGCAAAAGCAGAGAAAGAGTATATAACTCTAAATGTTAAAGAAGGTGAAAGAGTAAATAAGTTACGCTTTGCACAAAATGAAAAAGCAAAACAAGGTGATGATCATTTTGATGCAAACAAACTATTCTCACCAATAGAAATTACAGAACCTTATTTTGTAACAGAAGGCGTTGCATTAGTTAAGGAAGAAGTGAAAGAATTTCCATATACAGCAAATCTTAATATAAGAAACTACGAAACCAAAGAAATAACCATATCAATAGACAATATTCCAGAAGGAGTAAATGTATATTTGATTGACAACGGTTATGATATTAAGATGAACGGAGGAGTAGAATACAATACAAGA
>JAFYSZ010000018.1 GCA_017559135.1 Bacteroidales bacterium
GTCGTCTGTGCCGACAATTGCATTGCGAATATTATCGCCATTGCAAAAAGTAATAATCGTTTCATACTTTTATTATTTTGGTTTATACTAAATTTGTTTTTAGGCGTCAAATATACAACTTTTTTTCCTGCCACCAAAATTCACAAAAGAAATTTTTAATACCACAATTAGTGAAAACACATTTACATAACAGAAAATAGAGAAAAAATCATAGAAAAAAATTTCTAACTCTATGAAATATTTTCGTAAATCATAGAAAAAAAAGATTTTTTCATAGAATAAAAAATCCACAGTGTGGATTATAGACTCCACAATGTGGAGTAAACAGTCCACAGTGTGGATACAATAATAAAGTAGATAATAAATATATATTAAAAGAAAATTAAATAAAAGAAAAATTTTAAAATTTATATTTTTATGCTGTAAATTTTGCTCCAAAAAAAGCGGCGGCAATTTTTTTTGAATTTTGAACAATTTTTTTTTACAAATAATCGAACATAATCAAGTCTTTTTGTATATTTGCAAATTGAGTAATTAGTTAATTTTAGTATGAAGAAAAAATTATTGTTGATTGGTTTGGCTATTTCAATGATTATGCCAAATCTTTTTGCTGACGAGGGAATGTGGTTGCCTCTTTTGTTGAAGAAAAAGGAGGCTGATATGCAAAAAAAAGGTATGCGTATTAGTGCAGAAGATATTTACAATGTGAACAACGCTTCTTTGAAAGATGCAGTGATGCTTTTTGGCACAGGTTGTACAGGCGAATTTGTTTCAAGCCAAGGTCTTTTGCTTACAAATCATCATTGTGGTTATAGTTTTATTGTTTCTCATTCAACGGTTGAAAGAGATTATCTTACAAATGGTTTTTGGGCTATGAGCCGTGAGCAAGAATTGCCGTGCAGAGGATTGACTATAACACGTTTGGTTTATATGGAAGATGTAACGTCAAGAGTTTTGGAGGGAGTTAGCGATGATATGACAGAGCAAAAGCGACAAACTTTGATTGAAGCAAACATCGAAAAAGTTAAAGCAAAGGCAACAGAGGGTAATCATTACACTGCTGTGATTAAACCTTTCTATTACGGCAATCAATATTTTATGTATGTGAACGAAGTGTTTAAAGATGTTCGTTTAGTTGGTGCACCGCCAAGCAATATTGGTAAATTTGGTGGAGATACTGATAATTGGATGTGGCCAAGACATACAGGCGACTTCTCTGTTTTTAGAGTTTATGCTGACAAAGACGGAAAGCCTGCTGAATATTCAAAAGATAATGTGCCTTATACTCCAAAAAAACACTTAAAGATAAACATCAAAGGAGTAAATGAAGGGGATTTCACTTTTGTGTTTGGTTATCCTGGAACAACTAAACAATTCCTTACTTCTGATGCGGTGGATTATGTTCAAAACGTTGAAGACCCTACAAGAATTAAATTAAGAACAGCAAGATTAGATGTTTATAACAGAGCAATGAACGAGAGTCCTGCTCAAAGATTGAGATATGCTTCAAAGGTTGCTTCGGTTGCAAACGGTTGGAAAAAGTGGCAAGGAGAAGTTAGAGGCTTAAAGAGATTGAACGCAATAGAAAAGAAGAAAGCATTTGAGAAAGACTTTAATACTTGGGCAAAAAACAATGCGAAATACAAAAATGTCCTTTCAGAATTAAAGACTACTTATGCTGAAATGGAGAAAGCAAATATGTCTTACACTTATTTAAATGAAGCAGTGTTTGCTTCGGATTTGATGATTCAAGTAAGAAAACTTGGAGTTGTTATCGCAAGTAGCGATGAGGCAAGTCTTGGAAATAATGTTTTAAAGTTCTATGCCGAATTGTTGAAGCATTATGCTAATGATTATAAAAATCATCGAAGAGTAGACAAGGAGATTTTTGTTAGAACGATGTCTATTTTCTATAATGATTATGCAAAAGAAAATTATACTTGGTTAAGAGATATTGTAAATAAGGACTATAATGATAATGCAGAGGCTTATTTTGATTATGTTTATGAAAATTCTTTATTAACTTCTCCTGAAAAGGCTGCCAAAGTATTTGAAAATTTTTCAAAGAAGAATATAAAAAAATTAGAAAAAGACCCTGCCTTTAAACTATTCACTCCTATTTGGATGCAATATATGGAAAAAGATAGATTTGAATTGGCTTTCTATGATGATAAGGTTGATAGCCTTTACAGAATATATGTAGATGGAATAATGAAAAAGGATACTAAGAAAGAGTTTTACCCTGATGCTAATCTTACTTTAAGAGTTGCTTATGGAAACATAAAGACTTATCAACCAAAAGATGCGATTACTTACGAGGCTTTCTCTACTATTGAGGGTATTATGGAGAAAGAAAATCCTGAAATCTATGATTATGTGGTTGAACCTAAGTTGAAACAACTTTATGAAAAGAAAGATTACGGCATTTATGCTAATGAGAAAGGGGAATTGCCTGTTGCTTTCATAGCAAGCAATCACACAACAGGAGGAAACTCTGGAAGTCCTGTCTTGGATAAAGATGGAAATCTTATAGGTATTAACTTTGACAGAAATTGGGAAGGAACAATGAGCGATATTATGTATGATCCTTCTCAATGCAGAAATATTTCTTTGGATATTCGTTATTGTTTATTTATAATTGACAAATTTGCTGGTGCATCTCATTTGATTGGTGAAATGGACCTAATAAAATAAAAAAACTATTGAAAGATGAAAATATCATATAATTGGTTAAAAAACTATGTTGATACTAATCTCTCTGCCGAAGAGGTTGCAAACCTTTTGACTTTTGGGGGATTGGAAGTTGAAGATGTAGAATTGGTTGAAAGTATTAAGGGTGGATTAAGAAATTTCTATGTTGGAGAGGTATTGTCTTGCGTAATGCACCCAAATTCTGACCACCTGCATATAACAAAGGTTGATGTTGGAGGTGAGGAGCCTTTGAATATTGTTTGCGGAGCACCAAATGTAGCAGAAGGACAAAAGGTTATTGTCGCTACAATAGGAGCAAAGATTTATGAAGAAAACGGAGAGTGTTTTGAAATAAAGAAAAGCAAACTTAGAGGTGAGCCAAGTGAAGGTATGATATGCTCTGAAAAAGAACTTTGTTTGAGTGATAATCACGATGGTATATTAGTGTTGGATTCAAGTGCAAAGGTTGGAACTCCTGCTAAGGAATATTTCAATATTGAGGAGGATTATGTTTTTGAAATAGGACTTACGGCTAATCGTTCTGATGCTACTTCTCATATTGGTGTGGCAAGAGATTTGGTTGCTTTGCTTCAAAGTCAAAAAAGCGAAGATAAGTCTTTGAATATTCCAAGTGTTGAGGAGTTTAAGGTTGAAGAAACAAGCGAAAACGTTAATATAAATATTGATACTACACTTTGCAAGAGATATAGTGCGGTTGTGGTGAAAGGTGTTGAGGTAAAAGAGTCTCCAAAGTGGTTGGCAGATAGTCTAAGAGCGATAGGCTTGCGACCTGTTAATAATATTGTCGATGTAACTAATTATGTCTTGATGGAAGTTGGGCAACCGCTTCACGCTTTTGACTTTTCAAGAGTGAAGGGTAAAGAAATCAACGTAAAGGCTCTTGAAAAAGATACTGCTTTTGTTACCCTTGACGGAGTGGAAAGAAAGCTTAATGGTAAGGAAGCAATGGTTTGCAACAGTCAAGAGGCAATGTGTATGGGTGGAATATACGGAGGATTGGATTCGGGAGTGAATGAAAAGACTGTTGATGTGCTTATCGAGAGTGCTTACTTTGATCCTGTTGTAATTCGTAAGGCTGCGAAGTATCATACTTTGAAAACAGATGCTTCTTTCAGATATGAGAGAGGTGCAGACCCTAATATCACTCTTTATGCTTTGAAACGTGCTGCTCTTTTGATAAAAGAGGTTGCGGGTGGTAAGATTTGTTCTGAGATTGTTGATGTTTATCCTGAAAAAATTGAGCCTAAGAAAATTGAACTTTCGTTTGAGAGAATGGATAGTTTGATCGGAAAGAAAATAGAGAGAGAAGCGGTTAAAAATATCTTGAATAAATTGAATATTGAAACTGTTTTCACAGAAGAGGGTTTGACTGCTGTTGTGCCAACAAACAAAGTTGATGTTACAAGAGAGTGTGATTTGATTGAAGAAATACTTCGTATCTATGGATACAACAATGTTGAGATTTCTTCAAGTATGAAAAATTGTATTTCTTCGTCTGCAAAACCTAATCCTGAGAAAATACAGGCTTTTGTTTCGGATATGTTGGCCGCAAAGGGCTTTAACGAAACAATGAACAACTCTCTTACAAAGATTTCTTATTATGAAAATAATCAAGACTTCCCACAAGAAAAATCTGTTTTGGTGTTAAATGCTTTGAGCAAAGACCTTGGTCAAATGAGACAAACTCTTCTTTATGGTCAATTAGAGACTATTTCTTATAATATCAACAGAAAGACTTCGGATTTGAGATTGTTTGAGTTTGGAAACTGCTATGAAAAGAATATTGAGGGCTTTGAGGCAGAGGATATAACTAAACGCTATACCGAACATAAACATCTTGCTATGCTTACAACAGGAAAAAGCATCGAAAGTTGGCAAGCAAAGAGAGTTGATGAGGATTTCTATTATTTAAAGAATATTTTATTGAATATTTTCTCTGAGTTGAGAGTAAATATGACTCGTTTTGAACTTCAACAAATAGAAAACGAATCGTATCTTTATGCTTTGGCATACGTTGCAAAGGACAGCAAGAAAACTATTGCAACAGTTGGTATGCTAAGTCCTGGACTTTGCAAGAAATGGGATATAAAACAAAGTGTTTTCTATGCAGATGTGGATTGGACTTTGCTTTATCGTTACATTCCTTCAAAGAGTGTGAGATATGAAGAAATTTCTAAGTTCCCAGAAGTAAGAAGAGATTTGGCGTTGGTGGTAAAAGAAGAGGTTTCTTTCGCAGAGATGGAAGCCTTGGCATATCAAACCGAAAAGAAATTGTTGAAAAAAGTTTCTTTATTTGATGTTTACACAGGCGATAAACTTCCTGAGGGACACAAACAATATGCTTTGAGTTTTGTTCTTCAAGATAATGAAAAGACTTTGACCGATAAACAAATTGAAGCTATAATGTCAAAACTCTTAAAGACTTTTGAACAAAAATTAGATGCTAAATTAAGATAAAAATTATGCAAAGCCTCTTACATTACGACATAAAAATATTGATTGTATTGCTTGAATCTCTTAAAGGAAATAAGAAATTTTTTCAGTTCTTAATCGATAATGGTTTTCCTGAGCTTGCTGCTTGGAGCAATGCCGTAAGAGGTGATGTAGAGGCTTTGCATTGGCTTTTTGATAATGGTTTTGGAGTGCTCGGAGTATTGAGTAACGCAATGGACGGTGAGAAAAAAGCCGTGCAATGGGTGCTTCGCTCAAACGATGAGTTCTTAATTAACTTTTCAGCAGCGTGTAGAAAAGAAGAAGATGGCAAACGTTGGTTGGAAGACAATGACCTTGGAATATTTATCAAAATGTCAGAAGAAATAATCTCAATTCTCGACAAGCAAGTAAAAGACAGAATGTTTTGGTATAAATGGAGAAAATAATAAACAACATTATCTCTTTTGTATTGGCATACTTGCTTACTTTTTTTGTGGCACAAATCTCCACAATCCTTCCTGCCTTTTCTCACAATGTACCTGTTATTGTTTATAGTTCATATTTAGATTTCAACACTCTCACCTCCGCAACCTCAGATGAAGTATGGCAAAGTGCCGATAACGTAATAAATATATTCGGAAGCGGAATCATAATCTTATTTCTCGTAATTTTTATTTCTATTGTCTTGCTCCTAAAATGGAAATCAAAAAAAGTATGGATACAACGCCTGCTTTTTTGGATTGTTATTTGCAGTTTCATGAGATTTTGTGATAGTTTTATTTTCGGACACATTTTTAATTTATGGAGTTTTAACTTAGTAACCGATTTTTTAGGACTTACCTTTCCTTCAAAGGTTGCAAAAACAATATTTATCATTGTTATGATTATCATTCTCTGCTTTGGAACATATTTCCTAAGAGAGTTAATTGTTGCAATAGTTAATCCTTGTAAAGAAGATATAAAAACACAGGTAAAAAACAATATTATCTATCCCTCAATCATAGGAAGTGTAATTGTATTTATCATACTCTTTCCCGTAACACACAAATTCGCAACGATAGAAATCGCAAATATATTAATCACTCCTCCTTTGTTAGCCTCTCTTTTCAGAATGGGAGTTGCAAAAAAATTCTCCTTCATTGACAAAAAGGCTATAACAATAGAAGAGAAAAAAGAAAAAATTTATATCCCTTTGATTGCAATTGTAATTCTCCTTTCTACAAGTTTAAGAGTGGTCTTTGACAAAGGGATTAAGATTACTCCAAACACATACGACAACTATATATTAAATAATCTCTTGATTTTTGTTGTTATTATCATCTTATTAATTCTCACTATTTATTTGTTGATAGCTTATTTTCATCATCATAAACAACGAAAACAAGAAGCCGAAGACCAAATACAAGAAAATAAGTCCTATGACGAACTGAAAGGTCATCATATCTTTGGTGAAAGACAACATCGCAGCCTCAATAAATGCAATAGAGGTTGGGACGAAATCGAAGACGAAGAATCTCTTTAAGGATTTTATCAACGACAAATAATAGAATCATTATTTAAACCTCTTTTTAAGTTCCATATAATCAATATCGGGCATTGGACTTTGGTCTGTGTAAAGGCGTATGGTGTTATTGCCTTTTTGTAGGTGGATTTCTATTTCTTTTTGCTCGATTGTTGAGTTTGGATTTGATTTTATTTTGATTTCTATTGGGGTTTCTTGATTGATGCCGATTTTTAGTTGGCTTTCTTTTTGTGAAATGTAGTTTAGTTGCATTGTGTATTTGCCTCCGTTTTTGCTATATACTTCTCGCCATTGCAAGTCGTTGTTTGGGTTGTGTCCAAGGTTGCTTACTATCATTTCGCCTGAGGCTTGTGGGTTTTCTTCGTAGGTTGCGGTTGGTGGTGTGAGGTTTTCTTCCAATTCTTGATAGGCTGAGAGCCACGCTGTTTCGGCTTCGTATTTTGTTCTTTCGTTTCTTTCCTCTGCTTCAAGGCGATAGATTCGTGTTGAGTGTGGTGGAAGGGTGATTTCAAAGGATTGATTTTGCCAAATGCCAAGGTCTTTGCGTTGAAAGAGGTCTCTGATTTTTATCTTGCCCGATAGGTCTAAGGTTTTGAAGTTTATATTTATTGTTTGTGTGTTATCGGTTGGGTTATAGGCGGCTACGGCTCTTGTTTTGTCGTTTCGTTTTTCTATGTCTTTGACTAAGATATAGCAATTATTTGTTTTTTCCGCTACGTATGCTTGCAAGCCGAGTGTGTCTTGATTTAGGGCTATTAGTTCTTCGTTTTTCAAAAGCGAAAGGGCGTTTTCTGAAAGGGAATTGAGGTCGCAACCAAGCATTAAAGGGGAAGACATTATGCACCAAATGCCAAAGTGAGTTTTGTCTTCTTCTTCGCTTAGTCCTCTGCCTATTTCCAACATATCCATATCGTTATAGTGTCCGCAACTTGTGTATGCCGATAGGTAAAGGCTTTGTGAGATTATGCTTTTAATGGATTGCCAACCTAAGTATATGTCTTCGGTTGTTCTCCAAGAGTCTGCAATTTCGCAAGCCCACGTCCCGGGGAATGCCCATCGGCAAATATTCCAAGAAATCTCTTTTTTGCTTGTGGTTTTTATTGCTTGTGATATTTCTTTATAGCGTGTTTCTTCGTCAAGGTCAAGCCTATCAATATTGTTTCTTGCCTCCGCTCCGCAATAGTCTATTTTCACAAAGTCAAAGTCCCATTCGTTGAAAAATAAGTCAAAGTCTTGTTTGTCGTGTCCATAAAGCCCTACTCCTATTCCCATTGTATCTTTTGGCGTTGCCCAATATGAGCCACAGGTATTTGCTCCCGCATCGGTGTAAATGCCCGCTTTTAGTCCTTTGTTGTGAAGATAATCCACCAATCCACGCAATCCGTTTGGAAATCGTTCTTTATGAGTGAGCAATTTGCCGTTTGCATCTCGCCCTCCAAAGTATCCATCATCTATGTTGATGTATCGGTAGCCTTTTTCAGCAAGTCCAAGCCCTATAATCGCATCTGCCTGCGAGCAAATAAGTGAATCGTTTATGTTTAAACCGTACGCATTCCACGAACTCCAACCCATCAAAGGCGTTTTCTGTGCCTTGGCTCCCAAAGTGATTGAAAAAATAAGGAGTATTACGATTATCTTTTTCATAGGTGCAGAATTATCAAGAATTGTTATATTATTTGAAAAGATAGATGTGTTTTACTTTCTTTTAATTCATTGTATTTGTTAATATTAAAGGAATATCTGCCTTTTTCTGTTTTTATTAAATAATCTAATCTTTCTATCTCTTTGAAAAATTGTTTGCTATCAAGTTTTGTTTCTAAGATTGCTTCGTAAAGGTTTTGTAATTCGTTGATTGCAAATTCTTTTTCCAATAACTCTAATCCGATAGGTTCAAAATATATTCTTTGTTTTAATCTTTCTTTTGCTTTTTGTAGCATTTGCTCGTGGTCAAAAGCAAGAGGTGGAATTTCGTCCTTTGAAAACCATTTCGCATTTGCTGCATCATCATTTGCTTTCACCTGTGAGAGTTTAACAAGAGAGTAATGTGCAACACTGAGTATTCTTTCTCGTGAATCGCGTTTAACATCTGAAAAAATATAAAATTGTTCTACTTCTATGTTTTTCAATCCTGTCTCCTCCTCTAATTCTCGTTTCGCACACTCTTCTACCGTTTCATCAATATTCATAAAACCACCAGGAAACGCCCATCTGTCTTTGTATGGCTCATTCAGCCGTTGAATTAAAAGAATCTTCACTTGCTTTCCATCAAATCCAAAAATCACACAATCCGCCGCCAACGCAGGATGAGGATACTGATAACAAAATTTTTTTTCTTGCATGTTTATATTTTATAATATTTTTTTCATAAGTGCAAAGATAACAAAAAAATAATGTTTTTGTAATTGATAAAGATAAGGAGTGATAGATGATGGAGTTGATAAAAAATATTTTAATCGTTGGAGTAGGTAGTTTTCTTGGCGGCAACTATCTCAACGCCATTTTATATGTCGCAATCTAAGGCTGAACTTCTATTTTTTCCTTAAAGGTCGTGTTATTGGGAAGGATTCTGTGCCTTCTTTGAGATGGAAAGATAGAGATAACAATACATTAGACTCTATCTATCGCAAACAATTAGTGTAAGTTATTTTTGTTTTTTTATAAAGCGTTGATTGTTTTTTGTAATTGTTCTAAAAATTGTGCTGCTTGACCGCCGTCCATTTGCACATGATGAAATTGAAAGGAGATTGCTAATTTGTGTTTGAAGTATTTTTTGTAGTATTTTCCCCACATTAGCATTGGGTTTGAGAATAAATCGGTGTATTGATTTACTATGCTATCAATTTGTGTTGCAACGACTGCCGAGGTGCCTATTACCATTGTTTCTTCTTCAAATATACTTTCAGATTTTTCTGAGACTTGTTTGGTTAATTGAAGATAGTCTTTGTTGAATTGAGCTATATCTTCTCTGTATTTTATATCACAAGAGTTTATTCCTCCATTTTTATTAGGGACTATTACGTTGATTGATAGGCTATCGTATTGAAATAATTTTTCTTTTTCTGGCAATAGATAAAATTCTTCAATATTGCTTGCTGCTTTTCCTATGCACCAACACAATAACATATTAAGTTTTAGTTCTTTTCGCCTACTAACTTTTATTAAATGCGTTATGTCAAATGTTTTTGTAAGCGTTACCATCGGCATAGGCGACTTTATCCACATTTCAAACGCAGATGCTCTATTTGTTTGCTGAGGATTTACTTGCTGTTTCATAGTTTTTTTGTAAAAATGAATGAAATAAGAGTGCAAAGATATGAATTTTAGGTCTAATGCTCAAAATTCATTATAAAGAGGGAAAATATTATAGTCTAAACACATTCGTCATGAAACAGTAGCATTATATATAAATGGTTATCAAAACACGGCTACGAAATACAGGGAATAGTATGCGATGCAGACAATTACTCACTCACACAGATAAAGAATCATTTATAGGATTATTTAACGAATGGCAAATAAAAGGGGGAATGAAGAAATTAAACCGAGACCTATTGTCTTGATAGAAGATTTTAATATACTTCTTGTATTTTTTTGTTATTCCATTTTAGCTTTTATAACTCTATTAGATATTTTTTATAATCTTTAACAAAAAATCTATTAGTAGAGCTTTTTTCTATAATCTTAAAGCCTTCTTCTTCAAGTTTTTCTCTTTGCAAATAGATTCCACCAGGATATTCTTTGTTTAATTCTCCTCCTCTTTTTAAAACTCTCCAATAAGGTGTAATATCTTTTTGACGTTGTATTGTAGCTCGTACAAGCATACACATAGCATTAAAACTTGTTGGTAAACATGTGAAATTAACACCATGTTTTTTTGCTAATACATCTCTAATATGATTAAGCGTTGTTAATTTTCCTCTTTCTATTGTTCTTATTATATTATCATACTCAATAGGTGGTGCTATCAACATTTTATTTCCACCATATTGCTTTATTAAAGTTGATGATTGTATTTCCTTTATTTTAAATACATATTTAGGATCGTGTAATTTAGCATTAAAATCTTTTTTACTATTCTTTATATCAAATAAGTCCCAAACATCAAAAACATCATAACCAAAAAGACGTATAAATTTTCCTCTTTCTTTTTTAACCATTTTTGGTAATCCTGTAGGAAAACCTAATCCTTTTCCTGTCCAACCTGGACATACATTAAAGTAGGTTGCACCAAAAAGTTCTCCTACCTTTTTACAATGCCAATTAAAATGACCTTCTGTTTCTTTTTCTATATCATCTGCTTCATCTTCCGGAAATGTAAAGTCATCTAAATCCTCTTCCTCAGAAATTTTACTATCTCCATACATTTCATTTTCATAAAAAGCAAAAGCCTCTTCTTCCTTTGTCATATCTTCAAATATTTCACTTTATTATTTCTTTGTTTAAAAGGAATCTTTTAGACTATATAAATAAAACATTTAATATTTTCAAGTGCAAATATAATATTTTTTTAAAAATAAAAGAGAGAGGGTTTGAACAGGTCCCTCTCTTTTATTCTAATTGTTTTCTATAAACAGAATCTAATGTATTTCCGTCTTTGTCTTTCCATTCTGCCCAGCCATTAGAAGAACGCCCCAAACAAAAATCTGCCGCAGCACTTGGACTTGAAAACACTTTATCAGAGGTCATAATCAATTTATCATCTTCCATTGCGGTGTATTCTTTCAATAACAATTCTCTTTTTTCTTTCCAAGACAATGAAGGAACAGTTGTTTGTGCAATAACGCTACCTTTTAACACAGTAAAACCATTTGAGCTATAAAATCCTACTGCCACACAACCACGCCCCTTTGCATAGAATAAATGTTCTGACTTTGGTTGCGATTGTTCAAATATATTGCAACCAATAAAAGAGGTTAAAAACTTAACGTCTTCAAAAAACTCGTCCATTGAGTCTTGTTGATATTCTGGCAAATTTGGAACTTTAGGAGTTTGTTTATTTTCGTTCAAAACAAAAGCATTAACCTCTTTCGCTTCCTTTATAGCCTTATATTCTAAATATTGTACATCAGCTTTTGTCATATCAGCGTCCTTTGACACAAATATCAATGCCTTTTGCCAAAACGTCTTTTTACTATCGTGGTCTTTTACTCTCTCGCAAAAGTTTTCTGTTTCGCCAATATACGCTTTTGGTTTTGTATCTTCATCTTCACCTATCAAAATATAAAAAGCAGGCTTTTGCAACTTCTCTTGCGTGTTCAAATAAGACAAATTAGAACGAGGAACAACAAACATTTGACAAATCTTGTTGCTAATAAAAGCATATTGAGTCCCTTTCGGATCTCCATCTATTAAATATGTAGTTACTGTTTTGCCCATGGTTAAATTTGTTTTTTATATGCACCTTTATCATACAAGTCATAGTGTTCTTCTTTTGCAAGTAAGTCTTCCCTTAAATTATTAAAGATAGCATATTTCTCTATCAGTGGTTTGAACTTATTTTCTTCTATTCCATTGTCTTTTTGAGCCAAACAATTATAGAATAACATTACTAATTCATAATCAGATAACTGACTACGAACTATACTTGCATAATCATATCGTTCTTTTTCATCAATTAAATCAGTTTCATCTATGTATTTAAAGATACGATATAAATGTCTAAAATAATGGTCAAAACGAGAAATTAGCCATCCATTACTATTATAGTTTTCAATGTTTCCATAAACGATTTCTTTAATTCCTATACTTTGTAGTTCATACAATAGGTAAACATTTATTCCTTCATATATTTTTTCAAAAACTTCTCTACCTTTAACTACTTCTGCTCTATTTACTTCTTTTGACTCAACGGACAAATTAGCAACAATTTCTTGTTGTAATGAAAGCATATTGAAAAAAGTATTTTCAAATCGTTGGCGTTTCATCGTTTTGTTCTGTTCTTTTAATTCCTTTCTTGTTTCTTGCAATTCTTCACGTTGTAGTTTGAGTTCCTCTCTTTGATACAATAGTGTTATAATTAATCCAGCAAATGCTAATCCAGAAAAAAGTGCATTTACAGCACCAAACATATCTCCAAATGTACCTTGATTAGTAGGTTCATTAATAAAGTTACTAACTCCGCACCAATTCAGTCCCCACAGAACAAGAACTACTCCTATTGCTACTACAATCCAAATCCACAATCGAGATTTTGTTTCTTTATTATTTTGTTTGTCCTTACACATACTTTATTGACTATTAATTAATATCTTGCAAATTAGAAATCTGTTTAAATCTTGGCATTAAATTGAGATACCACTCAAATGCCGTTCTCCAATTATCTTCATCCTGTACATCAATAGATTTTACTAAGACTAATCTACATGCTTTTGATGCTTTTCGCCATTCTAATCCATTTATTATTTTTTCTATTTTTTCGGAATTTGATTTTAATTCTTCAAAATATTTTTTGTCATCTGGAATATATAATCCTATATCTATTGTTGATTTTGTTGGTTGAACATCAAACATTATATAACAATTCCGTTTGCCTATTGATATATCATACCAAGAACCTGTACGAGGTTTTCTAAAATTAAACTCACGGACAATTTCTGTATTTGAATTAGCAAATTTTATAAATTCTGTCCAATATTTATAACAAAACTCATCTCTTTTACTAGCTACTTTTGAAGCACTTTGAGTTTCTTTTATCCAATCATTAGGTCTTTCTACAACATTAAATTTAGGAGCTAGTAAAGAATCTCCTATACGCCATATTTCTATTTCAAGTAAGAAGAAGCACAATTCACTATCCGTGTGAGAGTTTAACCACTCAACTGCTTTTCTATGTTCATCTTTTGCTTTTTTTACTATCCATATTATATATTTAGCATCTTTTCCACTTGCATAAGTTATTATCTTGCCAAGATGGTCGTGATTTGTTTCTTCTAATTGATTTTCTATAATAATTTTACGACCTGTACCTTGCTCTTCTGCGTATATATCAACAGAATATGTTCCAACAGAAGATTCTCTTTCTATAAGTGATATATCTAATCCTATTGTATCTCCCAATAATGTAAGATTTTCTTCTTTCGATAACCATGTAGAAAAATCATATTCTTCATGTCTCCATAACTCTCTTAAATCAACTCTTTCTAATTTTCCTATATTATTCATTTCAATAACATTTAATTTAACCATTTATAATCCACATCATCTACACTATTTGCTTGCTCTTTATTCTTGAATTGTGAATACATTTGTATCTGTATAACTTTTGCTGTTTTATTACATCTTATTTCTGCATTAAAATCCACACAAACTACAGCTTTAGTATCAACATTTTCATTTTTCTCTGTCATTAGTTCATCTTTGATATTTTGATTTTGATTGACATCTAATATTGATACAAACAAATGATAATTTTCATCAATTTCTTCTAACTGATATTTACTTTTTACGTCTTCTGATATTGTATTAAATACTAATAGAGGAATATCAGACTTTCTTAATATACAGAATGAATTAGTTAAATAATTCATTCTATTTTGCATATCAATTATAGGTATATCTTTAAAAGACCATTCCCCATCTTTATTTTGTATAGAGTTGTTAAAACGAGCAAAATAACTAAGATTATTACCTATTGAAAATATGACTAATTTGTCCTTCATACTACTACTTGAAAATTTAGTAATTACCTCCCATACGTCTTGTTCTTTTAACAAATATTTTTCATGTTGCATACATAAAAATATAGTCGGAGCAATTTGATGAAAATTCAAAGACACATAATTAGCAACAAAAGAATCGTAATCTACATACGAAATTTCTTGATCATCTGCATAAGCTTGTTTGTCTAATACTTGGTATTCTCCCCTTAAGTAAAAGTTATTATAATCTTTGGTAATTTCTTTATTATTAAAGAAATCTTGATATTGTTTAAACATCGGACAAAGAATATTTTTTGTTGATTTTTTAAATTCATCTAATTTACTCTCTGAAATTGATTGATTTTTACGTGCAAGTATCAATTCTGACTTTATTTTAGCTTTAAAAGACTCAATAAGTCCTAATGGTGTTTCTTTATTTTGTTCTTTAAACCATTCATCATTCTTCATATAATCAAATCCCAAACCTTCAAGAAGTTCAGAATCATTCTTAATGCTTTCTATTATTTTTTTAAAATCATCAAGCCTATTACTCCAAATTCTTTTTTCAGATATTGTGTTTGGAGATTGTGGTATTTGTAATTTGTTATCAAATACATAATAGGAAGTAAGAGTATATTGTCTTAAAAACAATACTGCTAAATATTTTTTTATCCAAAAACAAATAGTATCATTTGCTTTAACTCCCCTAATTCCAATAAATGGATAATGTACTTCATAATACAAAAAATTTCTATCGTTATCATCTGAAGAAATTAGCATATACATCTTTATAACTTCGTGCATAGCAGATGGTACAAGTGTGTATGTAGGTGGATTAGTATTAGTCCATGACATAATATACTTTAATACATTGTACATCTTATGGTATAGTAATAAACCTCCTAATGCGTAGTGAAACTCTTTAAATTTATCTACAATTTCTTTTTGATTAGTAATATTAAGTTGAGAATCATACTGTTTATTCAAAGCATATTGATGCGCTACTTCCCAATATCCTTTTATTGCTTCTGTATTATTATAAAAAACAGCTTGACGCAAACATAGCCACAGGCACATATACATCTCTCTACTCAACTTTATATTATAATCTGTTATAAATATACCTAAAATAGAGCTATCATGAAGATAAGACAATGTTGTACGTTCTCTTTTCAATAATTTTTCATTTGCTTCAAATATATTTGCACAAACCTCTTCTATAGAAACATTTTCGTTACTTGATTTTATTTTAATAAGATCCGAGATTACCTCTTTAAAAATACTATATGTTTGTCGTGCTAAATCTTCATCAGCTTTTGTTGTAGAATAGTTAAAAATTTTAGAGATTCCTTCAAAATAAATTAATGCATCTTTTATTTTATTCTTATTTTGTAATAATTTATACTGTGTTTTTAATCTTTTAGTTAATTCTTTGGGTATGTAAAAAATGTATGTAAGATACAATATAAAACAAGTTGTAACAATCAATAATATAGTAGATAAAATTAGAATTAATGAAGCTGAATTATCTAGCAATTCATTAAATATTCCAAAGTCTAAGTCTATAATTCTTGGTATTTGTAAAATCCAAATAATTATCGCCACAAAAGATATTCCAAATGTAATTATAAAACATTTACATATTCGGTCTTTTAGAAATAATTTTGCTAATAATGTTGAATCATATTTATCATCAACTCTACTAACTGTTTGCAAAATTAGAGGCGTAGCAAATGTAAATATACCAATAAGGATTGGAATACAAAAATACAATACAACATTTTCAATATTATCAAAAAAATAATTCATTATAAACTAAATATTAATTTTGTGCAAAGTTAATTATATTTTTTTAGTCTAATATCAAAATAATAATATAAACATCTATAATTATTTCTTTATTAAATGGCAAAAAAATGAAAATAATATTTGTTGTAATTTATAGACTCTTTAAGTATTACTTAGAGAGAATTTATAGTTTTTTTTCTTTTTAAGGCTTTCCCTTTTTTCAAAGCTTTCTAGTCAGTACCACGCTGTAATAATCAGTTACCACAAAGAAAAAAATTACCACTGCGTAATAATAAAACGTTTTCAAAGACTTTTTTTATTGTTTTTGCAATAAGATTTGTCAAATGTTTGTTGTACCTCGTTCTAATCTTGCTTATCTCAACTCGCAAGAGAAGTTGCAAAAGCCTGCTTTTTGACCATTATGCCCAAAATAATAATAAAACTCTGCACCATTCCCCTTAAACATTAAAAACCTCGGTACAAAGCATTAGAAAAACCTGGTTTTTTTACATAAAAATACCTAGGTTTTTCAATATAAAAAACCTAGGTATTTTCACTATTAAGCAATAAGCATTAAAAAAATTATTCCCATTGCAACTATAAATACTATCAATAACTCCTCCCACCACAAACTCAAACACCCCGCCAATCTCCTTTTCTCTTTCTTCTCACAAAAAAACCTTACCCCCACCCACCTTAAACCTTAAACTCACAAACACATCATCTCCCACATTACTCTTGCGACTTTGCGAGCAATAAACCACACAAAACAAGGCATAAAAAAAGAGCCCTGCATTCTGCAAGGCTCTCGGTTTAATCTGGCAGCGACCTACTTTCCCACTTGGTATAGCAGTATCATCGGCGATGCAGGGCTTAACTTCTCTGTTCGGAATGGTAAGAGGTGTTCACCTGCTCTATA
>JAFYSZ010000019.1 GCA_017559135.1 Bacteroidales bacterium
TCAAAGACTTCTAATCTTTCTATCTTATATCTGCTTAATACTTTTGCGTATGTTGTGGCAGGATTTGGCAATATATTGCAATGTTCTGATAATTCTTCGGATGTTAAATTTGAATTTGTCCTTGGCATAATAATAATTGGGAAAAATCCTATTTGCTTTTTATAAAAGAATTGATAGTATTGGTCTTGATCAAAACTTACCCAATTTGTAGAATCATACATTAAATACATCGGAGGAATGTATTCATAACAACCTATATCATCATATCTACATTCGTGATACCATTCTGCTTTTGGATTTCCGCCAATAATAGACATTGTGTGATCAAATTCAAATGGTTGATTGGCTGCAAAATCAAAATCATACCAAGAATTATTTTTATCAAATGCTATTGAAAAGGCTTGAATTTGATGTTGATTAGCAAAATAATAGTGTTTTATTGGTGTAGGATAATACAAAGGAGGTGATCCGTATGGGTATCTTCCTGTTATAGACCATTCTGGCCAACAAAATATCATTGAAGCATCTATTAACGCTCCTGTATGATCATATAAAAGAAAATAAGGATAAATAGAATTTGGTGGTTGGTGTCCAAATATTTTTGCTGCAACTCCTATCACTCTTGCAGCTGTGTCTAAATCTGGAAGATAATATGGTTGTAAAAAACTTCTGATTCCTGGAAGTGAATGAAAACCTACCATCAAAGAAGTAGCGTTATCCGCCAAATAATCCAAATCTACACTCGCCCAAGCACTATCACAATGCGAATAGTAGTGAATAACTCCAAATTCATGAAATGTTCTCGCATACGCATGTATAGGATATGTGTACCCTGTCGCTTGCATATAGGCTTGTTGCTCTGCTGAATTATCATAATATATAGGTGAAGCAACAGGATCAAACAACATTGGGCATTCAAATATTGTTTGTGGAAAATAAACTATTGTGTCATATTCTTGTTCTTGTGAATATGCTCTAAAACTTATTGCTAATAAAATTATTATTGCTATCTTTTTCATAGTACTTATATTTTTAAATTTACTTAGGTTGCTTATAAATTATATCTGTATCTATATTATCACAAGGCTTGATTATATTTTGTTGATTTATTTGCAATGTATTAAATACATTAACAGTTTGAGTTGTAGGAAGTGTGATTGGGTTATATATTAATGAAGATAAGTTTGCAAACCTGCATTGAGTTGTTAGAGAATAATCACGTATAATTGGCAACAACTCTGAATATACTCTGTCTTTTCTTATATCATAACAATTTCCATAAGAATTAAACTCATTACACTGCTTTTCTAATAATATTTTTCTTGAAGGTATGTTTCCATATATACCTAAATAAATACCATCATATAACTCTAATGAAGAAAGATTATCATAATGTTTTGTATGCACGTAACTTTCGTATGGCATCATTGTATTTTCATTCATACTTAAATGCCACACTTCGTCAACGCCTTGGTATTTAGATGAGCTTTTAATGACTGCTAACATATTAAACTTTTTTATATATTCCAAATCCCAAACAGGATGTTTTATATCATTTCCCGAATCCCCCAAATAATGTGCAAAAATCGGCGTAACTGTTGTTGTGTCTAATCTTAGTTTATATAATATATTGCAATTAACACCTACACACCCCATATAACATAATGCTATATCATTTCCTCCAACACAAGTTGTTTTTAAATTGCCTCTATAATCATAATAATAAAATGACTGTATTGCTCCTACTAAATGTTTTGCGTTTCTTATATTCAAATTATTTTTATCAAACCAATGTAGTGTAAAAGCTCTGCCTGAATACCAAGTTTGCGAAGTATAATCAACAGCAACTATACAAATATAATCTGATGTTAAGCAAAAATCATTGATTTGTTCTATATTTTCTACATTTGGTAAATACCATAAGTCATATTGATGGTTTACTCCATTTGTTGTACGATTTATGTTTAATGTTGCTAAGCAATGTCTGTATTTTAATGTATCTAAATACCACGCTGGACCTATTTCATTCAGACTATTGGTTTGAACTTGATTTTCTCCTGTGATTTGTGGCTCTACTATGTTAGAATTTGGTGGTAAGGGTAATTCTGGTCCTAAGGGAAATTCAGGATCAATTTCTGAATCCGGTCCTTCTACAAAATATGGAATACCATAAAGTTGTCTTCCTACGGCTGCTACTACTGTTTCGCCATTATTTTTGTTGTAGGCTTCTACTCTGAATAGGTCTTTGGTGGTTCGGATTTCTGCGTATGTGATTGTTTGATTAGAATTACTGAATAAATCTCCTACTTCAACGTATCCTATTACACCTTTTGTTGTATCTATTGCATCGGGTTTATTTCCAACGAAATATAATGTATCATTTAATATCGTAAAATCGTTAATTTTGTATCCTATTGGCAAATATGCTGTTCTTGTTGTAAGTGTATCTCCTCTTCTTAGTAGTCCAAAAGTTGCTTGATAGTTAGAATCTATATTATTTAACACAACTGATGCATCTTCTCTCCATCTCACAATTTTGGAGCTATGGTCTGTTACAAGATTTGATGAAAATGGTATTTGATATTCACTAATTTCTTTTACCAAATTTGCCGGTGTGAGAATTTGTGCGTTGATTTTTGCACTAAATAGCAATATTAGAAGTATTGCTATCAAAGATAAATTCTTTTTCATAAGACAATATTTTTATATTCAAGCCACAAAGTTAAAAATATTTCTATGTTTTAGCAAAATATTTCTATGAAATATTTTGCTAAAACATAGAAAAAAATAATTTTTTCTTAGAATTATTTTGAGAAATTATTCATTTATTGTTCTTATGTAAATCTCTATTTCTTTTAGGAAGTATTTTTCGGTAATAGAGGTCATAAATTCTCGGAAAATATCAAGATTTTCTTGATTATTTTTGCAAAGATAGTTGTTTTATCTCTAAAAACAAAAAAGGAGAAACTGTGTTTTGTTTCTCCTTTTCTTTGCGTGGTCCCACTTGGGCTCGAACCAAGGACCCCCTGATTATGAGTCAGGTGCTCTAACCAGCTGAGCTATGGGACCATTTCAGTCATTTATTTCCTGAAAGCGTTTGCAAAAATAGTATCTTTCTTTGAATCTACCAAAGATTTCTTCAACTTTTTTATCTTATAACGACTATTTTTTTTGTAATCGTTTGATTTTCACTAACAATTTGTAAGAAATAAACTCCGTTATTTAAATCCTGACAATCTATTTGATTTATTCCATTAGGGTTTTCTATTCTTGCTTGTTTTAGGATTTGAGAAGATTGTGAGAAAAGAGTGTATTTGGAGTTTGAAGAAAGGTTTCTACAAGAAAATCTTAGGTTATCTTGCATAGGGTTAGTCAATAAAACTACTTCTATTGCAGGTTGAGAAGGTGTCTTAGTGCTTACAGTTGCATAATCATTCTTTACGCCACATTCGTATGTGAGTGCAAATGCTAATTTGGTGAGTTCTCGCATAAAATGATAGTTTATCGTTGTGTAAACATCTCTTTCTGTGTGATAATGTGGCGTAAATTCGTGTTCCATCAAAAAGACACACTTCACTCCGTAGGAATAAAAACTATAAGAGTCCGAAGCGTAGTTGTTTTCGGTTGTTTGGTTTGGAGTAAGTAAGGTATATTGTTCTGCAAACTCGCTTGCCATTTGAGTAAGTTCTGAACTATTATTATAGGTTATTAAATCAAATACATAATCAGTTGAATCGCTTGTGCAATATCCTATCATATCAAGGTTTATCACTGCTTTTATGTCTTCTTTCCAAAAAGGAGTTGAAATTTTTTCTATTCTATCCCAACTACCTCTTAGTCCTTGTTCTTCGGCAGCAAAGAAATCTATCACAAGTGTTTTGATTGGTTGAATATTTTCTTGATTTATAATGCGTGCTATTTCTAATAATGCTGCAACTCCGCTTGCGTTGTCGTCTGCTCCCGGTGCGAAATTAAAATAATCCTCAAATCCTTCCATATCTGAACGAGAGTCGTAATGTGCTGTTAGATGTATTGTAGTATCTTGTGCCCATAGTCCTTGTTTTTCACCAATTACATTATACTGCCAAAGAGTGTCTGCATCGGTTGGAAACCACCCTGTTTGTAAAAGAAAGGAATCTATCACTACTTCAAATCCATAGTTTTCTAATCTACCTTTTAAATATTCTGCTACTTGCTTTCGGTTTGGAGAATAGGCATAACGAGTAGAAAACTCTTGAAGTTCTATCACGTTTTGACGAAGCGAGTCTTGATTTATTTTATTACAAAGATTTTCTATTGTGTTGTCTTGTGCCGAAACGCTCATTAAAAAAAACAAAGCACTGATTAAACTAATTATTCTTTTCATTTTTCTATTTCTATCTTTAATATATTTTTTGTTTTGTTGCTTATGCGAAACCTATCATCTATTCTCTCTCCTACTATCCACAAAATTTTGTCTTCACTACAAAGTATCCATTGATTTTCTTTGTCTAACAAAGAGTATTTATTTGAAGTAAAATAATCGCTTAGTTTCTTTTCTTTCTTCATTCCAAAAGGCACAAAACTATCTCCTTGTCTCCATTTTCTAAGAATAAGAGGAAATTTCAACAAATCATAATCGAGCATAGCAATAGTTTTTTCTTTTGAAATATTTATAAACTTCAAGTCTCTCATCACCTCTATTTGCATTCTCAAAGGTGAGATTAAAGAAGATTGTTCATCGTTTATCAAATAGAAATCGTTAGTTGTATTTTCCTTTCTTTCTTCTATGAAAAGATACTCTCTATCCTTTACTATTCTGTGGGTTTTGCTAAAAAATTGTTTGCCTGAAACATCTTCTAAACATTGAATTATATCGCTGATATTTGATTCGTTAAAACCAAAATCAGACAATATTTCATAGAGATAAATCTTCATAGGGTTGAGAGAAAGGAGTTTTGAAATATTTATTTTAATCAAATCATTTTCTCTCTCAATTATTTCACTTTTTGCCTTTTCTATCTCTCTACGAAAAATAAACTCTGTATCGTTTAGGTATTCTATGTCTTTCTTTAAGGCGTTTTCAAAATTAGGGTTAATTTCTTTTAGGATAGGAAAAAGGTTGTGTCGGATTTTATTGCGAGTAAATTTGGTTTCTGCATTAGTTGAATCCTCTACATAAGTGATATTATTTTCTTTTGCATAATTTAGGATTTCTTCTCGTGTAGCAAAAAGAAGTGGTCTTACGATTTTGTCGTTTTTTGCTTGAATCCCGTGAAGGCCTGCAATGCCTGTGCCACGCAAAAGGTTGATAAAAAAAGTTTCTATTGAGTCATTTAAATGATGTGCAGTAGCTAAATAGGAGAAATTGTGTTCTTTTAAAAGCAAGTCAAACCATTGATAACGCAAATCCCTTGCCGCCATTTCCAAAGAGATTTTATTCTCTTTCATATATCCATAAGTGTCAAACTCCTTTACAAATAACTCAACATTATTTTCCTTTGCCCATGAGCGAACAAAGGCTTCATCACGATTACTCTCCTCTTCTCTAAGATGAAAATTGCAATGAGCTAAGCAAATGCTATAATTGCATTTTTTCATCAACGTAGCTAAAACAACAGAATCCACACCACCACTAAGGGCGATGAGGATTCTGTCATTTTTGCAAAACAAATTATTTTCGCTTATAAAAGCTTCTAATTTTTCTTGCATTATTTATAGTTTTCTAAGAATGAAATCTGTCATTAAAGTGTAAAGATGCAATCTTGTATTGCCACCATAAATGCTGTGATTTTTGTTTGGATAAGCAAATTGCTCAAATTGTTTGTTTGCTTTTATTAGAGCAGTTACCAAATCCATTGAGTTTTGGAAATGAACATTGTCATCTGCTGTTCCATGCACCAAAAGATAGTTTCCTTTTAGTTTTTCTACGTGATTTATTGGTGAGTTGTCGTCATATCCCTTTGGATTTTCTTGTGGAGTACGCATAAAACGTTCTGTATATACATTATCATAGTATCTCCAAGTTGTTACAGGAGCAACAGCTATTGCAGTTTTGAAATAATCGGCTCCTTTTGTGATACAAAGTGTTGACATATATCCACCATAACTCCAACCAAAAATTCCTATTCTTTCTTTGTCAATGTAATCAAGACTTCCAAAATATTTTGCTGCTTCTATTTGGTCTTCGGTTTCATATTTTCCAAGTTCCATATAAGTACATTTCTTAAATTCTTCTCCTCTCATTCCTGTACCTCTTCCATCTACACAAGCAACTACATAACCTTTTTGTGCCAACATACGGAACCACATATAATCTGAAAATCTGCTTTGAGAGTTTAATACTTCTTGTGAACCAGGTCCTCCATAAACATACATCAATAAAGGATATTCTTTTCCTGCTTCCATATTAGATGGTTTTATCATCCAATAATTCAATTCATGTCCTTGACTTGTTTTGAATTTTCCAAATTCTTTTCTTTCTGCTCCGTATTGTGCTAAAACTTCTTTTTGTTCCTTATTATCTTCCAATACTATCAATACCTTACCTTTATTGTTATTGATAGTGTATTGAACAGGTGTATCAGTATTTGAGAAAGTTGAAATATAATATTCACCATTTGCTGAGAAATCTGCTGAATAAGTACCTGTTTCTCCTGATAATTTTTTAATTTTCTTTTTCTTATCTACAACTAATAATTCTCTATTGTAGGCTTCTGATTGAGCTGCTGTATAGAATATTTCTTCTGTCTTTGGATTTATATAACACACTTGATCAATGTCATATTTTTCTTGTGTGATAGGGTCAATTTGACGGTCGTAAATGCCTATTTTGTAAAGGTTCATATAGCCATTTCTTTCGCTTTTTAAGATAAAATGTTTCTTATCGTTCAAAAATACAACATCTTCTACTTGTTCAATGTAATATTGATTTCTTTCTTCGTAGATTTTCTTAGGTTTGTAATCATTAGTTGAGGCAATAAATAATTCATATTGGTTTTGATGACGGTTAAGTTTGTGAATAAAAACCTCATCGTTTGGAGTCCATTGCAAACGTGGCAAATAAATATCCTTATTCATTCCCATATCTATATGATTTGTTTTATCGTTTTTCAAATCATATACAAAAATCTCAACAACTGAATTATCTTCACCTGCTTTTGGGTATTTGTAAACATATTCCTCAGGATACAAATCTCCATATATTGTCATAGAGAATTGTTTCACCTTACTTTCATCAAATTTGTAATATGCTATTTTTTCAGAATCATTGCTCCAAAAGAAACCTTTTGTAATTGCAAACTCTTCTTCATAAACCCAATCGGTAGTACCATTAATTATGTAATTAAATTCTCCATCGGTTGTGATTTGTTTTGTTTGCATTGAAGCAATATCAAATATAAAGATATTATTATTTGAAACGTATGCAACCTTTTGAGAATTTGGAGAAAGTTCTGCTAATCTTATTTTTTCTTCTGCAACTGAGGTTAATTTCTTTGAAGCAATGTCGTAAACAAAAACATTAGCAAGATAAGAATGACGATAAATCAATTCTGGATTCAAAATAAGCAACACCTTGCTTTCATCTGCTGAGAATTGATAATCTACAACATATCCTTTCAAATCAAGTTCTGAGAATTTTACCATCTCACCTACTTTGCTTGCTTTGGCGTAATCGTATTTTTCTATTGCGTTTTGAGTCAATATACAATAGTGTTTTCCGTCTTTCATTGAGCGAATGCCATCTATTCCTTTACCACGGAAAGTTCCCTTTGCCCAAATATCTTCTAATGTAATTTCTTGTTGAGAAGAAGCAACTCCTCCTATTAGTAATGCTAATAATAATGTTAAGATTCTTTTCATATAATTCTTTTTTTTAATCAACTATGTTATCAATCAATATATCTTTATACTTCAAAAGTGGATCTATATTTTTTCTTTCAGGAGGATAAAGCGTATTTATCACCCATGTGTCAATTTCATTGCTGTTTCTATACTTGTTTAGTGCAAGTCTATGAACATATTCAGTCATATAAAGTCCCCATTTTGTTTTTGGGTGTGCCTTATAATAGGTTTGCAACGCTGTTTTATACTCTGGCTTTATAACATCTTTATCATCATAAACAGGAGTATTCTCCAATCCTTTTGTAACAGAGAAACAAAGATATTCTATCTCTCTTGTAACAAGGTCTTCTCTAATAAAATCAGGGTGTTCATTCAAAAATTCATCTCTCCAAGCGATTCTATTGAACAACTCTTGCATTGGAATATCTAAAGTTGCGTGCCAATAAGGTGGAATATCGTGTTCTGCAATCCAAAGCCCACGATAATATCTGTATTCAGGAGTTAGCATTTCTTTATACTTATCGTAAAGATAGGCAGGTTGCACCTCAATAGCGTAAGAAGTATCCTCATACGACATAATACGGTATCCATATTTACCATACTCATCTCTAAAACGCTTCATATCTTTTTTGAGACCACCTAACACATAAATATCTCCGTGAACCAAAGCTCTAATTTCCTCTTCTGAGAAAGTCTTGTGAAGCGTTACAGTCTTGTCCTCACACGCTATTTCGTGATAAAAATAAAGCAATTGATAACCCCAATCAGCTCCGTCTTTATCGCCTGCAAAGGTCTCTTCAAACAATTTACACGCATCTTCAATCACGTCTCTCTCGCTAAATGGCAACGCACTTAATTTATAAGCAAACTCAGTTAGCTTTTCATCGTCTAATGTTTTTGTATTTTGAGCAAATAAGCTCGTTGCAAAAAACAATAATGCTATTAAAAATAAACTTTTTCTCATTTCTATTTATTTTTTCTTTATTTTATTCTTTGGTGCAAAGATAATACAATTTTGTTGAAATTAGCAATAAAATAAAGTGCGATAATAGAAAAATATTATCGCACTTTGAATATTGATTTATCAATTACTTACCTAAAAACAATTATTGAACTATCATTTTCTTTGTCGTAGTGCCTTTTTGCGTAACTATGTTTACTAAATATGTGCCTTTATTATAGTTTTGCACTCCTATGTAATATTCATAGTCATTTACATTTATTTCTTCTATTTTTTTGCCTTGCACATCAAAGACTTCTAATCTTTCTATTTTATATCTGCTTAATACTTTTGCGTATGTGGTTACAGGATTTGGAAGTATGTTACAATGTTCTGATAATTCTTCGGATGTTAAATTTGAATTTGTCTTTGGAATTATAATAATTGGGAAAAATCCTATTTGCATTTTATAATAGAATTGATAGTATTGGTCTTGATCAAAACTTACCCAATTTGCAGAATCATACATTAAATACATAGGAGGAATGTATTCATAACAACCTATATCATCGTATCTACATTCGTGATACCATTCAGCGTCTTTATCTCCACCTATAAGAGACATTGTGTGATCAAATTCAAATGGTTTATTGGCTGCAAAACTTTGATTATACCAAGAATTATTTTTATCAAATGCTATTGAAAAGGCTTGAATTTGATGTTGATTAGCAAAATAATAGTGTTTTATTGGTGTAGGATAAAGATTTACTCCATAAGGAAACTCACCTTCTATACTTCCATCAGGCCAACAAAATATCATTGAAGTATCTATTAACGCTCCTGTATGATCATACAAAACAAAATAAGGATAAATAGAATTTGGCGGTTGGTGTCCAAATATTTTTGCAGCAACTCCTATCACTCTTGCAGCTGTGTCTAAATCTGGAAGATAATATGGTTGTAAAAAACTCCTAATTCCTGGCATTGATTCAAACCCTACAAGGTTTTTATTAGCAAGTGTCATAGATAAATAATTTTGATCTACACTCGCCCAAGCACTATCACAATGCGAATACAGGTGAATAACTGCAAAATCATCAAAAGCCCTCGCATACGCATGTATAGGATATATGTAACCTGTCGCTTGCATATAGGCTTGTTGCTCTGCTGTATTATCATAATATATAGGTGAATAAACAGGGTCAAATAACATTGGACAATCAAATATTGTTTGTGGGAAATAAACTATTGTGTCATATTCTTGTTCTTGTGAATATGCTCCAAAACTTATTGCTAATAAAATTATTATTGCTATCTTTTTCATAAGGCTATTGTTTTATTTATTTAAAAATATACAAGGTCGCATTTTATGATACTGATATTGTGGTTCTCCTTCTTCTAATATGTAAGATTTTCTATCAGTGTAATCGTTTTTGTTTATGGAATGTTCTATTGTTTTAGGGAGTGAATATCTTGGTGCTTTGTCTTTTAATGTGCTTACTACTACTATGTAGTCTTTTTCAAGGTATAGGTCTTCTATTTTTTCTATTTCTTGGTTGTTTGGTAAGTGATAGTGTTGGGTTTCTTTGTTTGGTTGATGTAGGACTAAACAGCCGTAGGTTTGTTCTTTATCTTTTGTCCAACCTTGTTGGATTTGACTGTCATAATCATTGGTTAGTAGGTTTTCTCCTGTGATTTTTGGTTCTATTATTTCTTCTCCTGCTGGTATTGGTAATTCTGGACCTCTTAGGTCTGTGTCTTTAAATTCTTTTTCGGGCATTTCTTGGTAATAGACTTGGCTATAGTTTTGTGTGCCTATGCTTGCTATTATGGTTTCGCCGTTTTTATCGGTGTAAGCTTCTATTCTAAATAGATTTGTAGTGCTTGGAATTTCTTTTATTATGATTCCTTCGTTGTTTTTCGCTTTAAAGTCTTTGATGGATTGATAAGCTATTATGCCTTGTTTTTGATTAGGGGTGTTTATTCTTTCTCCTACGAAATAAAGCATTTCTTTGTCTTGGTCATAGTCATGAATTTCATAACCTAATGAGAAAAATACTGTTCTTATTTCTGCAATACTGATTTCTTGGGCGTTGGTTTTTAAACCAAATAGCAATATTAGAAGCATTGCTATTAAAGATAAATTCTTTTTCATAAGGCGATATTTTTATATTCAAGCCACAAAGTTAAAAATATTTCTTTGATTTAGCAAAAAAAATCAAAGAAAAAAATTATTTTTTTCATTATTTTTTTACAAGGAAAGTAAGAATTGGAAAAATGGTTTTTGATTTAAGGTTTCAAAACCTACTCTTGCCCCTATTTCTATTGGCAATTTAATTCCAAATACGCATAGATTAAAACTAAAATCATTACCAAAACTTTGATAAATCTGTGTATCAAAACTTCCAATATCATAAAACGGTTTCACGCTTAATCTTTTAATGTAAAATATCGGTCCTACAATCCAATCAGGATAAAACAAAGGAATATTAAACGTTAAACCCGCTCCATAATATTTTGTAGGAAATTGATTTTTCACTCCTCTAATAAAATCAATCTGATTTTCAAATTCGTATCCTTGTGCGTTATTGTTGTTATATTGATAAGCAAAGTTTAATTCTGTGCTACTATTTTTAAAGAATAAAGGCAAATAAAGTTTTGTTGTAGCAGATGTAATGTTTGAAACATTGTTTCCAAGTGTAGAAGATTGAGAAAACTCCATTTCAAAGCCTTTTGTAGGTGTTATATCATTGTTTGCCTTTGCGTGTAAGTGCGTATAAGAAACTCCATATCCTAATATATTGTATGGATTTGAAGCCTTTTTTTCAAGCTGACTAAGAGTATATTTAAAATCTAATTGCAATTCATTAACCGTTCTTCTTGTGCTCCAAGAATATGGAAGACCTATATTAACACCTGCTAAATATTCTTGTTGTAATTTATTGTCTGAAAAGTTTCTTAGTTTGTATTCTGCCTCCAAATCTATTATTGGATAAAAACCACTATAAGTATAAGTCATATAAGCCCCGTGCCAAGAATCTTTTACATTGTATTTATATCCTACTTGAAGGATTGAAGTAGATAAAAGATTTTGAGAAGAAGCACTAACGCCTAATCCAAAATTCACTTTCTTTAAATTAAGGAAAATAGGTAGCCAAGAATGAAAATTAAATAAGTTGTTTATTTTCTTATATTCCTTACTTTCATATCTTATAGTATCGTTATATTCTGTTGGTAGAAGGAAATTTTCTTGTCTTTGCAACTCTTCAACAAAGATTTGTGGCTTATTTTTTTTGTTAATGTCCAAATTTTGATTTCCCTTTGAAGATTTAGCAAGAAAATATCCATCACTATTATATGCCGAAACAATAAGTTCATTCTCTTTCAAGCAATATCCACCTAAGCCAAATGCCGTTTCGGTTAATTGTTTTGCTGTTTTAGAACTTAAATCGTATGCTATCAGCTCATATTTTGAGTCAATATCTTTTAAGAAATAAAGAGTGTTATCACTACATCTTAAATTAGAAATATTATCGTAAGAAGGTGAAAGAATTTCTTCTTTATTTCCATTTTCAACATCAACCTTTACTATATTTTTTCCTTTTGAAGAAGTTTCTATTAGGTAGATATATTTCCCGTCTTCGCTCCAAGCAGGATAAGAAATTGCATCGGAAGAAATTATTCTTTTTATTGTATAGTTTCTTTCTTTATCAAAGTTCAAAACAACCAAACTTTGAGCATATTCGTTTGTAGATTCTATACAGGCTATTTGATTTTCATTTATTGGAGAATAAGTTGGAGTAAAGAAAGTTTTGTTTTTGGTTAGCCTTTTTGTTTTTCCAGAATATATATCAAGCTCCACTATATTTGCGTATGTTTCTTGTTCCCAACGTTTATCCAATGCGTTTTGCGAATAAAGCAATTTGCCATTTTTATAATCGAAATAAGAGTGCATTAAATAAGGCAATTTCACTATTTCTTCTAATCCATTTGGAGTATATTGCACTAATTTTTGCACCTCAAAAGAACTCGATTGTAAAGCAAGAATTGTGTCTTTTCCTATTAAGATTGGATTTAAATAATGAGTGTAATATTCTTTCTTTATGTTAAATGTGTCTAATTTTGACTTATTTTCTTTCTGAGTTAAGAATTGATTATAATCCTCTTTCCAAAGAGGCACTATGCTATCTATCAATTCTGCATAAATTTTTCTATGTGGCAATTTCAAGTTTAAGCTATCTGCCTTATTAAACCAAAGAAATTTCCACCACAATCTTGCAGTTGTAGTCATTACATCTACAAAAACATCTTTTCCATATTTGTTTCTTGCGTATGAAGCCATATAATACCCAAACACATAATCGTTTGGAACAAAATCTTTCATACTTTCAAGTTTTGCTTTATGGAATTTATACGCTCCTTTTTCAAGAAGTTGAGCCTTAAATTGATTATAAAACTCTGGATTTTGACCTCTACCTGTTGAGGCTAAGGCAGTTTCTGCCAAAACTGCATCTCCTTCTATAAACCAATTTGGAACAAGCAAAGCATTCACTCCAAGCAAGAAGTGTTCTCCTAAAAGATTTGTCAAAGTCTTTGAAACACCTTTATAAGGAGCATAATATTGACAAGCATGTCTATATTCGTGAATAGCCAAATGCCAATCCCACGGATAAGCAAAATAAGTTGGTGAAGGAGTTGGATAAAATTCCAATCTTTTTGGTGCCCATGTTGTCATACCATTTGACTTTGCTGTGTAGGGGTGAATTAAAATTGGAATTTTTGGAGCATTCGTTCCAAGCGTTGTGCCAATGTGAAAAACCATTGTATCAAGCACAAGTGCAAGTCTTTGAGCTCTTGATTCATAACTTTGTGGATATACTAATTGAAACTCATTTGTGTTGATTTCTCTCCATTTCACTCTACTGTTATCTGTTTTGCTAACATTATATTGAGCAAACAAAGGGGAAAAACCTAACAAAAGAGCAATAAACACAAAAGCCCTCTTGCTATTTTTAACAAGAGGGTTTATGTTTATATGTTTAAGTAAATTATTTTTGAGGAACATTTTTTAAAGTTTCTACTAAATAATTCCAGAATAAACTTACAGAAGGGATATTCACTCTTTCATCAGGTGAATGTGGATTTTGGATTGTTGGTCCAAAAGAAATCATATCCCAATTTTTGTAAACTCCTCCTAACAATCCACATTCTAATCCTGCGTGTATTGCCATTACTTTTGGAGTCTTGCCATATAGTTTGTTATATGTTGTTTGCATTGTGTTAAGTATTGGACTTTCCATATTTGGTTTCCAACCTGGGTATCCACCAGCAAATTCAATATTTCCACCAGCAAGTTCTACTACGCTCGCCATCATTTCAGCAAAATCTTCTTTCGCTGTATCAACTGAACTTCTTAATAAAGCACATGCTTTTATTACTCCGTTTTCTGATTTTACGATAGCAAGGTTAGAAGATGTTTCAACAAGATTTTCCATACTGTCGCTCATTCTGTAAATTCCGTTAGGACAAGCATATATTGTACGAATAACTCTTGCCATTGTGTCTTTGTCAATGAAAGTAGCAGGAGCAGTAGTTTCTTCTATTGCTATAAGAATTTCAGGTTCAACTGCTGAAAGTTCGTTTTTGATAATTTCTGTAAGATTTGCAAGTATTTGTTTTGCTTCTTCTACCTTTGCAGCAGGAAGTGCTATTGTGCAGAATGCTTCTCTTGGGATTGCATTACGCAAACTACCACCATTTATTTCGCAAACTCTAACTTCTACTTTTTCTAATGCTTTTAATATTCTGAATAGTATCTTATTTGCATTTCCTCTTTGTAGTATGATGTCCATTCCACTGTGTCCACCTTTCAATCCTTTGATTGATAAAGCAAATGCTTTGTAAGATGAATCAAAAGCCTCTGTTGTGTAATCAAAAGTAATTGTTGCATCAATTCCTCCTGCACAACCTACATAAAGTTCGCCTTCTGTTTCTGAGTCAAGATTAAGAAGAATATCACCTTCAAGTTCACCTGCTTTCAAACCAAAAGCACCTGTCATTCCTGTTTCTTCATCTATTGTGATAAGGGCTTCTATTGGACCGTGTTCTAAGGTGTTGTCTTCCAAAACTGCTAATGCTGCTGCAACACCTATACCATTATCTGCTCCAAGAGTAGTACCTGTTGCCTTAACCCATTCACCTTCAATTCTTGGAAGAATAGGGTCAGTTAAGAAGTCGTGTTTTGTGTCATTATTCTTTTGAGGCACCATATCACAATGTGCTTGAAGAATAACACCTTTACGATTTTCCATTCCTTTCGTAGCAGGTTTACGCATAATCACGTTTCCAACTTCGTCAAGTTTATATTCTATATTATTCTTTTTTGCAAACTCTACAAGGAAAGCAACTATCTTTTCTTCATGTTTACTTGGATGTGGAATAGCACAAATGCTATCAAAATTCTTCCACAAATTCTTTGGTTCTAAGTTTAATAATTCACTCATAATCTTTATTTATTTTATTTTTATAATTTACCTTGCCATACAAACGTATTTTGAGGGAGATTTATTTTTTTGATTTCTATTTCTTTATCAAAGATACCATAAACCGTAGCACCACTTCCCGAAAGTGAAGCATAGATTGCACCATTTTTATACATCAATTGCTTAAACTCCTCTAAGATTGGATATTTACCAAACAAACTATCCTCAAAATCATTCTTCAAAACCCCTCTCCATTCCTTTATATCAGGCAAAGAGGCGTAATCTACTCCACTCTGCTTTGGCACAACTCCACGATAAGCCTCAGCAGTAGATATTCTTAATTCGGGTTTAAGCAACACAATATAATATCCACTCAAATCAAGTGTTATATCCTTTGATTTTTCTCCCTTTGAAAAAACATAAGCAGGGTTATTCTTCACAAAAAACGAACAATCACTACCAATTCTCGCAGCAAGCGAAAGCATTTTCTCTTCCTCAATTCTCAGATTGAAAAGATAATCCAAAAGTTTCAAAGTAAAAGTTGCATCACTACTTCCTCCACCTAAGCCAGCAAAGGCAGGAATATGTTTATGCAAATGAATATTTAAATAAGGTATAGACTTATATTCCTCCCTTAAAATATTAACCGCCTTTATGCAAAGATTATCTTGTGCAGAAGTATTTCCAATATCTAATCCGCTGATTTTAAAACAATCTTGCTTTGCATCATTTGGTCTAATCTCCAAAACATCACACAAATTCACAGGATAAAAGACAGATTCTATATTATGGAAACCATCATCTTTTCGTTTTTCTACAATACTCAGTCCTATATTTATCTTACAATTCGGAAAAAAAATCATTTCTTTTTTCTTTTTTGCAAATATACAAAAACCCTACGATTTTTTTCTTTGTTTTAGAAAATTATTTCTTTGTTTTAATTTTTTAATTCTATGAATTATTTTATTTTTTCTTTGCTTTAATTTATTATTCTATTAAAAGTTGTAATTTTGCAACCGTTTTTTAAAAAAATATATATGGCAAAGAATCTTGTAATAGTGGAGTCGCCTGCTAAGGCAAAGACAATTGAGAAGTTTTTGGGTAAAGACTTTGTGGTAATGTCTTCGTTTGGACATATCAGAGACCTTTCCGCAAAGGATATGAGCATTGATTTAGAGAATAATTTTGAACCAAAATATAACATCACAGAAGATAAAGTAAAGGTAGTTAAAGAATTAAAAAACGCAGTAGAAAAAGCAGAGATTATTTGGCTTGCTTCCGATGAAGACCGTGAAGGAGAAGCGATTGCGTGGCATTTGAAAGAAGCACTCGCACTTGATGAGACTAAAACAAGACGTATTGTTTTTAATGAAATCACAAAGACTGCTATTTTAAATGCAGTGGAAAATCCTCGTTCGATTGATATAAATCTTGTTAATGCTCAACAAGCACGTAGGGTGTTGGACAGAATTGTTGGATATGAAATTTCGCCTGTTCTTTGGAAAAAAGTTAAACCTTCTTTGAGTGCAGGAAGAGTGCAATCGGTTGCTGTTCGCTTGATTGTGGAAAGAGAAAAGGAAATCAATAATTTCAAAGCAATTAAGTCTTATAAAATCACTGCGGATTTTCAAAATTCTAATCAATCCTTACTTTCTGCTACTTTAAACAAGAGATTTGAAAGCAAAGAAGATACTATTGACTTTTTGAAAGCAAGTTCTTGTGCTACATTTAGCATTGAGGCGGTTGAAACCAAACCTTCAAAGCAAAGTCCTGCCGCACCTTTTACTACTTCTACTCTTCAACAAGAAGCAAGTAGAAAATTAGGATACCCTGTTGCAAGAACAATGCAAATTGCTCAACAATTATATGAAGCAGGGCACATTACATATATGAGAACCGACTCTGTAAATCTTTCTGACCACGCTTTAAACCAAGCAAAAGAGTTAATCTTAAAAGAATACGGAGAAGAATATTACAAATCTCGCAAATACTCCAATAAAATCAAAGGAGCACAAGAGGCACACGAAGCAATTCGTCCTACTGTTTTAGCAAATACAGACATAAATATTGATGCAAGTGCACAACGTCTTTACGACCTTATTCGTAAGCGTACTATTGCTTCTCAAATGGCAGATGCTAAATTAGAGAAAACTAATATTACTATCAATATTTCAAATAGGGAAGAAAAATATCTTTGTCAAGGAGAAGTTGTTTTGTTTGAAGGATTTATGAAAGTGTATCAACACTCTGTTAATGATGAGGAAGAGAATGAAAATACAAATCAAAAACTTCTTCCTGTGGTAAATCAAGGCGAGATTTTAGAACATCTTTGCAGCAAAGCAACTGAAAACTACAACAATCACCCTCCTCGCTACAATGAGGCAAGTCTTGTTAAGAAATTAGAAGACTTAGGAATCGGTCGTCCTTCGACTTACGCTCCTACAATCTCAACAATTCAAAAACGAGAATACGTAATAAAAAAAGATAAACCTGCATCGGTTAGAGAAATAGAGATAATTATTTTACAAAACAATACTTTAAACACTACAATCAAACAAGAAAACTATGGAGCAGAGAAAGCGAAACTCTCCCCTACCGACATAGGAACAATTGTAACTGATTTTCTTTCTCAACACTTTACTGATGTGATAGATTACAACTTCACAGCAGAGGCAGAAAAAGAGTTTGACGCTATTGCACAAGGAAAAGAGGAATGGAAGAATATGATTAAAGATTTTTACACTCCTTTCCACAACGAAGTCCTTGCTTCCGAAAATACAGAACGTTCTTCGGGTGAGCGTTTGCTTGGAGTTGATTCTCAAAGTGGCAAAAACGTCTATGCAAAAATTGGAAGATATGGTGCGATGATTCAAATCGGAGAAGTAACCGATGAAGAAAAACCAAGATTTGCTTCCTTAACAAAAGAACAGTCAATCAACACAATCACATTAGAAGAAGCGTTGAATCTATTTAAACTTCCAAGACTTGTTGGTCAATGGAACGGAATGGATATTGTAGCAAACACAGGACGATTTGGTGCATATATCTCTCACAACAAGGTAAACGCTTCTATTCCTAAGACTCTTTCTCCTATGACTATTAGTTTAGAAGAATGTATTGTACTATTAGAAGAAAAAAATCAAAAACAACTTCCTATTAAGACTTTTGCAAACGGAGCGGAAATACTAAACGGAAGATTTGGAGCGTATATAAAGTATAATGGAAACAACTATAAGATTCCCAAGCAACAAAATCCTGAGGATATTGATGATAAAATCTTAGAGGAAATAATAAGTCAAACGCCTACAAACTCTTCTAAACGCAAAAAGAAATAAAGAGATGTCTAAAAAATCATTTATTGTCGTTTTTCTTCTCTTTACAACAATATCATTTTGTCAAAATCCTTTTAAATACAAAGGGTTTTCGGGTGGTATGATGATTCACAGCGGTTATTTAAAAACTCAAAACTTTAACTTAATCTCAAACTCAAATCAACATTTCAACACAATTAAAGCACAAGGATTTCCTTTCGGTCTTGGAGGAGCAGGCAGAGTGCATTTAGGTTCTTTTTTAAGAATTGGAGGTGAAGGATATGTTTCGAATTTGAAGTACGGAGAAAATGGAAGTAATATAAGCGTTAGTTGGGGTGGCGTATTAGTTGATGTAGCGTGGCAAAACAAATATTTTACTCCTTTTGCAGGCATTACATTAGGAGGAGGCCGTTGGCAAAACATAACCCTAACAAATGAAGTTAAAGATGACTTTATTGCAGAGGAGAATGTGGGGTATCGAACCAATAGTTTTTTTGCTCTATCGCCCTTTATAGGAGTGGAATACGCCCTTAACAACAAGATTCGTCTAACACTCAAAGCAGATTACTTAATTAACTTAAATCATTCTCCTAACGATTTTGCAAAAGGGGTTAGATTATTCTTCGGATTTATGTTTTATAGACTAAAAACTGAATAAAACTAAGTCAAGAATGTATCTTTTTGCAACTTTAATCGTAAAAAAACGTGAAAAATAACAAAATAAGAAAGAAATGTTTGTAAAGATATTTAAGAAAAAGTACACATTACAATTATTCATATTAGCAATTGTTCCAATAATCTTTTGGTCACAAGCCTTTATCAACCCACCTGAGGTAATGACAAATAAGTTTGATATGCCTCTTTACAAAGTCATATACGATTTTACAAAAGATTATCAACTATTTTCAACAATTGCAGCCTTTGCGATGGTATTTCTTCAAGGATTACTACTAAATCAACTATTTACCAACAATCACCTAAGTCAAAAAAACACATTCCTTCCAGCCTTTATCTATATCCTTTTAATGAGTTGTAGTTATAAATGCATGACACTCAACTCTATGTTATTTTCTAACTTTCTTATAATCTTTGCACTTTACTTCTTTCTAAAATGTCATGACAAAAAAGAAGGGATTGACGAAATTTACAACTCCTGCACCCTACTCTCAATAGCAAGTCTATTCTTTGCACCCGCAATAATATTCATACTTTGGATTTGGTTAGGACTAATCATCTACAAACTCTACAAATGGAGAAGTTGGGGAATGAGTATATTAGGAATTATCACACCTTACGTCCTGCTTTTCATATTCTATTACCTTAACGGAATGAGTTTTCAAGAAAACATATTAGCAGACACAAACAAATGGTTACACTTTGATTTCCTTTTCTTAGATGAACCAATTCAAGTAGTATATATTGCAAGTCTTTTATTCTTTGCAATACCTGCAATCTTCACTACCCTTTCTTCAAGAAGCAACAGAGTGATAGAATACAGAAAAAAATCAGCAGTAATGTTCACGCTGCTAATCATTTCATTAGTTCCATTCTTTCTTTCAAAAACCGAATACAATATGTCATTCATATTTGCAATAACACTATCATTTTTCTTTTCAAACTTCTTCTTACAATATCACAACGAAAGAAAAATAAACACCTTTTTTATAATATTCATACTAATATCAATAATCAAAGTTTTTTTCCCTCACTAATTTTTTGTACTTTTGCAGTCTTAGAAACATAAATTAACACAAAAATATGAAAGTTGGAGTAGTAATTTTTCCAGGTAGCAACTGTGACCACGACATGGTCTATCTTTTAAGAGACTTGTTAAAACAAGAAGTTGTAGAACTATGGCATAAAGACACTGATTTACAAAATTGCGATTTGATAATTCTTCCAGGAGGTTTCTCTTACGGAGATTATCTTCGCAGCGGAGCAATTGCAGCAATGTCTCCTATAATGGAAAGCGTTAAAGCATTCGCAAACCAAGGAGGATACGTACTTGGAGTATGCAACGGTTTTCAAATCCTTTGCGAAAGCGGATTATTAGAAGGAGCATTACTTGCTAATAACAATCAAAAATTCGTTTGCAAAAACCAATACTTAGCAACACAAACAACAAACACTGTTTTCACAAAGGAAGCTACAAAAGCAAAAGCATTAAACATTCCTATCGCACACGGAGAAGGACGTTTCTTTGCAGATGAAGAAACAATAAAACGTCTAAACGAAAACGACCAAATACTTTTCCGCTATTGTGATGAAAATGGCAAAGTAGACGTTGAGTTTAATCCTAACGGAAGTGTGGAAAACATAGCAGGAATAACAAACAAAACAAGAAACGTATTCGGAATGATGCCACACCCTGAACGTTGTGCCGACAAAGAACTTGGAAACACAGACGGATTGGTATTCTTTGAAAGTCTGATAAAATATATTGGAAAATAGTTTGTTAAAACCCTTCTTTTCCAATAAAGAAATAATAGAATGCGGTTGCGATGAAGCAGGACGCGGATGTTTAGCAGGTCCTGTTGTCGCAGCCGCTGTTGTTTTACCACCCGATTTCTCACACCCGCTTCTTAACGATTCAAAAAAACTAACAGATAAACAAAGACGTCTGCTTCGTCCTATAATAGAACAAAACGCAATCGCTCACTCTGTTGCCTTTGTCAATAACGAAGAGATAGATAAAATCAATATCCTACAAGCAAGCTTCCTTGCAATGAACAAAGCCGTCAAAGCACTAAGCATAAAACCCGAATTATTACTAATTGACGGCAACCGCTTTAACAATCAAACAGAAATAAAATTTCAATGTATTATAAAAGGAGACTCTCTCTATCAATCAATTGCCGCAGCCTCCATATTAGCAAAAACATATAGAGACGACTATATGCTAAAACTACACGAAGAATATCCGATGTATAATTGGAAAAAGAATATGGGGTATCCTACAAAACAACACCGTCAAGCAATTGTTGAAAACGGAATAAGCCCATTTCATCGAAAGACGTTTAATCTCTCAAATCAAATGAGCTTATTTTAAAATCTATTATTTAGATTATTCTATAACAATCTTTGTAGTCTCTAAGGCCAAGCGATTGTAAACTTTCACCATATATGTACCAGCAGGCAAATCGCTTAATGTAAAGTTATAATCTCTTGTTTCAAACACTCTCTTTCCTAAGACATTATAAACTTCAACATATAAATCATTCAAAGAAGTTTCTATATTCACTTCTCTATTTAGATTATAAATATCTATTTCGTTATTAGTACCTTCTAAGTTTTGGTGAGCCTTCTTAACATAAAGTTTGAATCTATCAGCGTTTTCTCCTGCAACAACATTAGCAGAGTACTCAACACCTCCATTCATCTTTACTTCCTCGCCATTATCCAACAAATAAACATCAACACCAGCAGGAATATTTTCAACTCTGAAAGTTACATTTCTGCTATCATAACTTCTTACATTAAGATTTGAAGCATAAGGCAAACGTTTAACTTCTTCTTTCACCAAAGCAACTCCGTCTGTTACAAAATAAGGTTCTGCTATTTCAAAAGGAGAGAACAATTTGTTAGCGTCATATTTATCATCGCCTTGTCTTGCTTTATCATTTTGAGCAAACATAAGCTTTGATTCTCTTTCGCCATCGTTCATAACGAGTTTGATATAATCCTTCTTTACTTCTGCTTTATTACCATTTCTACCATATCTGTAATTTCTTACCATATAAGTAGAATGGAAGCCAGGATTTTCAAAATTCAAGAAGAAACCTTCTGTCATATTCAATGCACCACTTTCAACAGCGTCCCAAGCCATACCATCAAAACGATAAGCAACTGCTCCCTTTACTTCTTCTTGTCCTGCTATAACTTCTGCAATATCAAGTTTGAAAGGATAAGGATTACATAAAGCCATATAATTTCCACCTTCTGCATTAGTAGTTACAACTCTATCAAATCTAACTCCACCGTGATTCAAAGCATATTTTGGTGTTAAGCTATAATCGTATGTATCTTTTCCATTTCCGTAAGTTGTGAACACAGTCTTTTCTTCTACAAATGACCACATAAAGAATCCTTCACCTGCCTCAACGTTATCTTGTTCGTATGCCCATTCTTCACTCCAATCTCCTGTTGTGTAATCAAATTTAGAAACAGATACGTCTCTTGTACCCGGAATAACTACTTCTAATTTATAATCTGTGAAAGGTGCTCCAACAAAAGCCCATCTGTCGTTTGGTAAAACAGGAGTTTCTATCTCAAATATACCTGGTACATTTTTTTGAGTAGTATTTACCAATTCTCCATTTTGTGTAATTCTCAACACTCCTTCATTTATCAAACCTGTTCTATTATCTATTGTAAATCTATTAGATAGAACTTTTCTTTCTCCTTCTTGAATCAAATAGTTTGTCTTGCCCCATTTATCGTGAAGAACTACCCAAGCAGAATAATTACTTCCGAAAGGAATTGTCAAAACCTTATTACTTTGAGTTGCGTGAAAAGGATCTACTCCAAAAAGTTGTGGAGGATTAACCGCAAGACATGTTACAGAAACTAAATTGAAACAACGTTCAAATGCTAAATAACCAATTGAATGAACAGTGCTTGGAATAGTAACTGCTCTCAAATGTTCACAACCATAAAACGCTAATCTTCCGATAGAAGTAACGGTGTAATCAACTCCATTGTAAGCAATTGTCTCAGGGATAATCAATTCCGTAACAGTATCTTCACAATCATACATTGATACTTCATTAATTGCTGTGATTTCGTAAGATAAGTTTCCTATTTTGAATATCTCAGTTTGTGCAAAAGTTGCGTTTGCAAAAATCACGGCGCAAATAATAAGAAATAATTTTTTCATATTTTATTTTGTTTTATTTTATACTTCAATACAGCTTGCAAAGGTACGACAATATTTTGTATTAAAAAAAAAAATAGAAAAATAATATAAAAACATCTGTTTCTTTTTTATTTTTAATTTTTTCTCTTATTATTATATTATTATTTTATTATTGTCTCCACACTATGGAGTTTCTGCTCCACATTATGGAGTATCGACTCCACATTGTGGAATTTTTAGTCTATGAAAAAATATTTTTTTTCTTTGTTTTAGAAAATTATTTCTATGCTTTTTTAATTTTTTTCATAGAGTTAGAAAAACAAAAAAAAGCCGTATAAGAATTTATTTTTCTTACACGGCTTGAACTTGTAGCGGGAACGAGAGTTGAACTCGTGACCTCCGGGTTATGAATCCGACGCTCTAACCAACTGAGCTATCCCGCCTCATTTTTGCGAGTGCAAAATTATATCTTTTTTTTGGTTCAAACAAATTTAATAAGCTTTTTTTTAGTTTCTTTCTTTAAAATTGTTGTTAAATCATTGCTTTACAATTCTTTTTTCAAGAATATTCCTATGCTGTTTTTTAAGGATTTTGCTATTTTTTCGGGACTACCTGTCTCTACTATCTTTCCGCCTGTGCTTCCTCCTTGCATTCCCATATCAATTATGTAATCGGCACATTTTATCACATCAAGGTTATGCTCTATCACTATCATGCTATTGCCTTTATCAACTAATTTTTGCAATACTTTCATAAGAATATTTATATCCTCAAAGTGCAAGCCTGTTGTTGGCTCATCGAGAATGTAAAGCGTATTACCTGTGTCTTTTTTTGAGAGTTCTGCTGCTAATTTTATTCTCTGACATTCGCCTCCTGAAAGGGTTGTTGAGGGTTGTCCTAATGAAAGATAGCCTAAGCCTACTTCTACAACGACTGACAACTGACGCTTTATTGCAGGATAACTTTCAAAAAATTCTACTGCTTCTTCAAAACTCATATCCAATATTTCGCTTATGCCTTTGCCTTTGTATCTCACTTCAAGTGTTTCTCTGTTATATCTCTTGCCGTGACAGGAAGGACATTCTACATAAATCTCTGGCAAAAAGTTCATTTCTATGGTTTTTACGCCTGCTCCTTGACATTCTTCGCATCGTCCGCCTTTGACATTAAAAGAGAATCTACCTGCTTGATAGTTTCGGATTTTTGCTGTTGGCAACATCGCAAATAGTTTTCTTATTTGGTCAAATACTCCTATGAATGTAGCAGGATTACTCCTTGGTGTTTTGCCTATTGGATGTTGATTGATTTCTATTACCTTGTCTATATTTTCTAATCCTTTTATTTCTTTATATGGAAGTGGTGTTGCGGTTGAGCGATAAAAGTGTTTGCTAAGAATAGGGTGAAGAGTGTTGTTGATAAGAGAGGATTTACCGCTACCTGATACGCCTGTTACACAAACTAATACTCCGAGCGGAAGATGTAAATCAACATTCTTCAAATTATTTCCACAAGCTCCTATCAAATCTATATATTTTCCATTTCCTTCTCGTCTTTGTTGTGGGACTTCTATGTTTTTTACTTTTTTAAGATACTGACATGTCAATGAATCTTGTGAAAGCAATTCTTTCGGTGTGCCAACTGCTGTTATTTTTCCTCCGTTTACTCCTGCTCCCGGTCCAATATCTACAACAAAGTCCGATTCCATCATCATATCTCTGTCGTGTTCTACAACGATTACAGAATTTCCTGCGTCTCTTAGTTTTTTCAAGGCGTTTATCAGACGAATATTATCTGATTGATGCAGACCTATGCTTGGTTCATCTAAGATATAAAGTACGTTTACTAATTCTGAGCCTATTTGTGTTGCTAATCTTATTCTTTGGCTTTCACCTCCTGAAAGGCTTTTAGAACTTCTGCCAAGATTAAGGTATCCTACTCCGACATCTAATAGGAATCGTATTCTTGTTTCTATTTCTCTTAGAACCTCACTTGCAATAGTTAATTTCCTTTCGTCTAATTTTTTATACAAGTCTTTTATCCACAAATATAAATCATTCAAATCCATTTTTGAAACCTCAGCAACATTCTTCCCTTCTATCTTGAAACAAAGTGATTCTTTTTTTAAACGATCTCCATTGCAATGAGGACAAGTTTTTTTCTCCATAAAGCTTGCAGCCCACTTTTGAATACTTTGAGGCATAGTTTCATTGAATTGAGATGTTATAAAGTTTATCACTCCTTGAAAGCCTTCCATTCTGCAATCCTCCTGCATATTGCCATAAAGCAATATATTCATTGCTTCTTGACTATAATCTTTCAAAGGTGTTTTTAAATCAAATCCATATTTCTTGCCTAAGTCTTGTAGTTGCTTTATAAACCATGAATTTATATTTGGTTTACCAATCGGCACCAAGCCTCCTTGCATAACAGACTTTGATTTGTCGGGAATTATCTTGTCAATCTCCACACAACTCACCTCTCCTAATCCGTTACAGTGAGGACAGGCTCCGTAAGGCGAGTTGAAAGAAAAGGTATTTGGTTCAGGCTCAGGATAAGACAAGCCCGTAGTTGGACACATCAACATCTTTGAAAAGTGTCTTATCTCATTCTTTTCAGAAAGCACCATAAGATTTCCTTTTCCGTGTCGAAAAGCAGTCTCAACCGATTTTGCCAATCGCGAATAATTCTCTTGCGTGATTTTAATCTTATCAATAACAATTTCTATATCGTGAACTTTGTAACGATCTGTCCTAAGACCTGTGGTAATATTAATTATTTCTCCATCAAGCCTTACTTTCAAAAAGCCTTTCTTTGCAATTGATTCAAAAAGTTCTCTATGATGCCCTTTTCTTCCTTTTACAACAGGTGAAAGAATAATGATATATTCTTCTTCGTAGGTTTGCTTTAAAATATCCAAGATTTGCTTTTCGCTATACTTCACCATCTTTTCGCCCGTAACCAAAGAAAAAGCATCAGCTACCCTTGCGTAAAGCAAACGTACCAAATCGTAAATCTCAGTCGTAGTTCCAACAGTTGAACGAGGATTTTTATTTGTAGTTTTCTGTTCAATAGAAATCACAGGACTTAATCCCTCAATATATTCTACATCAGGTTTTCCAATCGTTCCTATAAAATTTCTTGCATACGAAGAAAAAGTCTCTAAATAACGCCTTTGTCCCTCAGCATATATAGTGTCAAAAGCCAGAGAACTCTTTCCACTACCACTAAGCCCTGTTATAGTAACCAAACTGTTGCGAGGAATATCAACAGATATATTTTGCAGATTATGAGTCCTTGCTCCCCTTATTATAAGCTTACTTTCTTCCATATATTTCTTAAAAAACTTTGCAATAATACAAAAAAATGACAATAAAAAAGCATAATTATTAAACAAAAACATTGTTATTTCGTTTTTCTTTATTATCTTTGCACCGAATTTTAACAGGTAAAAACAAAAAACAGAACAATATATTATGAAAAAAGCCTTATTTATCATCGGTTTATCAGCCATATTCATGGCAGGATGTCAAAATGGAGCATTGCAAGAAAGAGAAAAACAATTGCAAGATTCATTTGCATCAGTTATGTCAGCTAAAAATGCAGAATTAGAAGCATTTTTCCAACAATTAAATGAAATTGAAACATCGCTAAACGAAATCACAGCTACTTATTCTGACGTTGTAGCAGACGCAAACGCAACAGGAGAAACTTCACAAGTAGTTGTAGCAGGTATAAAAGCGAAAATATCAAAATTAGGCGATATATTAGCAGAAGACAAAGCAAAATTGAAATCTCTTAACAGTCAAATATATCGTGTAAACAAACAAAACTCAGAATTAAAGAACTTTGTTGCTTCATTAGAATCAAGAATAGCAGAACAAGAAGCTCAAATCCAAACCTTAACTAAGGAAATAGAAAAGAAAAATGCTACAATCAAAAGCTTAGAAAAAGACGTAGCAGGATTAAAAGAAGCAGACAAGAAAAAATCTAAACAATTAGCAGAAATTCAAGACGAACAAAACACAGCATACTTTGCAATCGGCACAAAGAAAGAACTTAGAGCAAAAAATATAGTAGATCGTAGAGGTGGTTTCATAGGATTAGGAAAATCAACAGTGCTTGCAAACAACTCTGACTTTGCAGCATTCACAAAAATCGACACAAGAAACACACAAGAAATTCCTTTGACAGGAAAAAGAATCAAAATCGTAACTCCACACCCTGAAACATCTTACTCATTAGAAGGTGATCCAAAACGCCCTACATCAATCAGAATAATAAACCCTGATTTATTCTGGAAAGCAAGCAAATGCTTGGTAATTATGGTTGACTAGTTTTTCTTAACACAAAAAATTAGATCTGAAAATTTTCACTAAGAGCGAGGTTTAAATCTCGCTCTTTATTGTTTTTAAGCAATGACAAACAAAGAATACAAAAATTGGTATAAAGCACTGCTAAGAATCCAGAGATATTGCAAACGAATTATTCAATCTTTTAGAAGATCGCAGAAAATTGATTGGATTTTATTAGGTATTTTGATTTTAATGATACCTATATGGCTCGGCATTTCGGAAAAATTATATTCTTGGCTTAATATAAAAAATATCACAGATTTCCTTAACGGAAAAGAACTTTTTAATCTATCTATTTGTTTTATTATCTCAAGTTTTGCGATCTGGTGGTGGTATAAAATTTGGAAAGATGAAGACATTAGACCTTATAGATTGGGAATAATCCTTTTTTTATTCAGCATTTTAGTTTTTGATAATAACTTTACTTACGTAAATATAGTAGGCATAATAAATTACAAAGTTTTTTTTCTGTTTTTGCTGAAAGTTTCATTCTATATAATGGCTTTAAAATTTTTTCTAATACCTGTTATTATTTCTAATTTCTGGAAATTCATAGTAGAAATAGCAAAAAAAGTCAAAGGTTATTTTAAAGAATTTATAGAGAACAGTAACTTTTATAAAGAAATAAAAGAGGTTATAAGAAAACTAATCTACAAAAAAGAAAATAAAGAACCAGAATTAAAAGGTTTTTCGGTTGACAATACAGAAATAAAACTTGAAGACAACCAAATAAAATACGCAGAAACATTAGTAAAAAAGTTAAAAAATACTGATTTAAGTAAAGAATCTTTTGCAGTAGGCATAACAGGAGAATGGGGATCGGGCAAAAGTACGTTTCTCAATACTATGAAAGAAAAAATAGAGAAGGAAGATTTTGCAGAAATTGTAGAATTTAATCCTTGGCTTTGCAACTCTCCTGAGCAGGTTACGCAAGATTTCTTTGCAACACTTATTGATAAATTATCGCCAAAGCATAGTACATTATCAAGAACGATAAATAAATATGCAAAATTGCTAAACAAAATAGCAAAACCAAGCCTTAGCATTTTTGGAATAGACTTAGACCTAACGCCAGGCGATGATAGTCTTGATGAATTAAAAGAAAACATTTCCAAAAAATTAGCAATTCTTCCAAAAAAAGTAGTAATCCTAATAGACGACACAGACCGACTTGAAGGAAACGAAGTCTTTGAAATTCTAAGACTAATAAGAAACACAGCAGACTTTAAAAACGTAATCTACATAGCAACCTACGACAAAGAATACGTTACAGACGTACTAGAAAACAAAATCAACGGCCCTTCCGCATACTTAGAAAAAATATTCCAAACAGAAGTTCATCTACCAAAGACAAGGAATTATTTATTATGGAGTAGATTAGAAAGAGAATTAAATGAATACTTTCAATTTGATGGCATAGATATTATAAATTACGTAGAAGATCAAAATTTAGTTCTGAAAGTATTAACAAATTATCGTCAAATAAAAAGATTTACTAGACACTATATAACATATAGAGATTATATAAATAAGGATAGTATATTAGCACAAGACATTGATATAAGATGCTTATTTTGGATAGAACTTTTACAAATGTATGACAAAGAAACTTATAACACACTTGCAAAAAATTATACTATTTTACTTAACGATAGCGACGATCACTTAAAACTTCAATTAAAAAGTGAACAAGATATATCACTTAAATTAAAAGATGAGACATTAAATATTTTAAACATAATATTTCCAAAGGATAATAATACAGATATTCAACACAAAGCAAATTATGATAAATATTTTTCTTTAAACATATCTCCTTTTGAAGTTTCTATGATTGAATATATTACAGCTATTTCATATAATGGAGAGGATAAAATGAATAATGCAAAAGCAACAATAAATAGATGGGTGAATATAGAGAAAAAGCATGATGATTCTATTGTTACTCGTTTTAGAACTTCTCTCCAATACTTAAATGCTATAGATCATTCTGAAAATTATATTTCACTTATACTTTATTTTGCATTAATTAGAAAAGGCAACTTTAATAAAATTAAATCTCTACTAGAAAAAAAAGAAATAGGTCAAGATGCTTCGGAAATAATAAGTGAAATTATTAAAAGATGGTTCAATTCAGAGATTGATAATTATGAATTTAATGAAAAATTAATTCGTTTAAGTGAATTTCTAAATCAAATGTATCACTATTATACAATAAATGACGAGGGTTATATGCTTAAAAATCCTAAATATTTTATTGATAATGAAAAAATAGAAGAACTTTTGTTTTCAATAATGCAAAAATTGATTAATAAAAATGATATTGAGGATATTTATTTTTCAAAAATTTATAGAAATTGTATCGCAGTTAATGAAGAACTTCAAGACATTTCTGGCGAAATAATAGATATTGAATACAAACAATTACCTAAATTTAGAAGTATTTTTAACAATTTTTCTAATCAAAATGTAATGTGTCCTACTTTTGTAGAATTTAAAAAGGCATATGAGGATATGTTGAGTCAAATGGATAATAAACAAAATTAAGGACAAATAAATATGGGGATATTAACACAAGATATTGGTTTATTGTTTTAGTTAACTCTTATAATAGGGCTATTAGTTCTTATTGCTCCTTTAATTATCTTTCTATGTGTAGTAAAATATACACGCAATAAAGAAAAAAACATAGAAAAAAATAAAGAGTCCAATAAATGAAAGAAAAAATTTATTTAATCTTTGGTTTAGTAATTTTATTCTTTGCTTTGCCGTTTCAAAGTGCTTTTTCGCAAAGGCAAAAGTCTTTTGTGTGTGCAAAAACTATTAAATCAAGTCAAAGTCGCATTAATTCCGCAGAGTTTAGCCCTGATGGGAAATACATTCTTAGCGTTGCGGAAGATAGAATGATTAAAACAAGGAACGCAAACAATTATCAACTTCGTTTAGTGATAGAAAAGCATAAGCGATTCTTTATTTCAACATCATTTAGCAATGAAGGTGCTGTTAGAAAACGCATTTGCTGGGACAAAGACCATCAAACCTTAGACCCATTCAGTCCAAACACTCTTAAAGGCAAGAGGTTGTATAGTGCAGATGCAGAAACGGCATCATATAGTCCTGACGGAAAACATATAGTCTCTGTTTTACGCAATGGAAACATAAAAATATGGGACGCTATCAGCGGAAAAAGTCTCAAAACTCTAAAAGGACACTCTTCTTACGTTCATTCGGCAGAATATAGCCCTTGTGGAAAATATATAGTCTCTACCTCATCGGACGAAACGCTTAAAATTTGGGACGCAAACACAGGCTCTTGCTTACAAACCTTAAAAGGACACAAAAGAAACATATATTCTGCAAAATATAGCCCTGATGGAATGCATATTGTTTCTGCTTCACTTGATTCTACTATTAAAATTTGGGACGCAAACACAGGAAAATGCTTGCAAACCTTAGAAGGACACACAAAATGCGTTAATACAGTAGAATATAGTCCTTGCGGAAAGTATATTGTCTCTGCATCAAATGATAAAACTATTAAAATATGGGAGGCAAAAAGCGGTTCTTGCTTGCAAACTCTAAAAGGACATTCTTCTTACGTTTTTTCTGCACAATATAGTCCTGACGGAAAACAAATTGTCTCTGCATCCGTAGATAAGACCATTAAAATATGGGACGCAAACAACGGAAATTGTCTTCAAACCTTAAAAGGACACGAAGATAGTGTGATTACCGCAAAATATAGTCCTGATGGCACAAAAATTATCAGCGGTTCAAGAGATGGAATTATTAAGATTTGGGAAGAGAAATAGGCATTTATTTTTACCAATCAACTTCTACGCTTGAAAATCCTATGAGGCTTTCGTAGTTATTACCTAATTCTCGGTGGTAAACAAAGACATTGTATTTGTTTTTGGTCTCAAAGTGATCGCCTTCTATCTCTTTTGTGGTGTATTCTTCGCTATTGTGTGGCTTGTAAAGGATTTGATAGTTGTAATAGCCTTGTTTTAAAAGCATTTTAAGGGTATAGCAGTTTAATTGTGAGTCAAAAGTAAAGCGATTCAACTCTGAACAACGCCAATTGCTCATTTCTCCAACAGCATAGTAGTTTCCTTCCATATTTAATTGTATTGGAAGATAGAAACAAACCCATGCGTAATCACTTCCAAGTTCTGGACTTTCTCCTATGTCGTTTCTTACATAGTATGCACCGTTTATGTCGGAGTAACTAACGTATGGAATATGTGTTTTGATTTGTTCGAGTTTTAATCTCACAACATTCTCCCCTCCTACATAGTCTATGTTTTCTATAAAAGCGGTTCGGTGTCTTAGACTTGTAAAATCAAATTGTCTAAACTCGTTTCCTCCAAGGAATATATTCTCTGGCTTAAAGCGATAGTGCAATTCTCTACCTATGCTTTCGTTTAAGGGTAAGAATCTTTCGTTATCTGTTCTTCCGTTTTGTTGTACTAAAACTTTTACGTCTTGATATGGATTGTTTAGTGAGGTTTGTCCTATTGTTCTAACGGTTACTTCTACTTCTTGTGCTTTATTTCTTAGTGAAGGTTCTCTTGTGGGTTTTATTTCTATGCCTGCTGTGGTTTGTTGGTCAAGATAGTAAAATCTTTTAGTGAAAATAACTTTGTCGGGTTCGCCTTCGTGAAATACTTTAAGGATATAATTTCCGCTTTTGGTTGGTCGCATTTCTTCGGAAGGGATTGCTTGTTCGTAATGAACATATCGGCAAAGGGTGTTAAAGGAATTGTTATATTTTTCAATGATTGCGGTTTCAAATCCGTCAATGTATTCGTATTGTTCAAGGTCGCTTTGTGTCCAATCGCTATTACAATGAATTATTGTGTACTCATAGCGTCTTGTGTCTTCGGTTAATTCATCAAATTTCAAGATTAGAGATTCGTATTCGCCTAATCGTGCAACGGGTAAGGAAAGATCCGCATTTTTACTCTCTAATTTCACGGTTTTAATCAGCGGAGAATAGACCATATCCGAATATACAAATTGGGCGTAAAGTGATTCTACGCCCAATAACAATATTATGAAAAAAAACGTTTTCGATAAAATTTTCATTTTTATAGAGACATTTGTTCTTCTATTTCAGAAACTGTTTTTGGAATATACTTTCCTAATAGTCTGCAACCATCTTTTGTTACTAAAAGGTCGTCTTCTATTCTTATTCCTCCAAAATCTTTGTAGGTTTCTAAGACTCTGTAATCTATAAAGTCTTTGCATTTATTTTCTGCTTTCCATTTATCAATCAAGGCAGGAATAAAATAACAGCCTGGTTCGTTTGTGATTACAAATCCTTCTTGTAATTCTCTTCCAAGACGCAATGAAGAAAGTCCAAATTGAGTTGAACGCACGTTTTTCTTGTCATAGCCTACGTAATTTTCACCATAGTTTTCCATATCGTGAACATCTAATCCCATCATGTGTCCTAAACCGTGAGGCATAAACAATCCCATTGCTCCTTCTTTGACTGCTTCTTGAATATTGCCTTTCATTATTCCTAATTCTTTCAATGCAGAGCCTAAACGTGTAACTGCTGCAAGATGTATTTCAGAATATTTTACTCCTGGCTTAACTAAACTTGGCACAAGTTGTTGTGCTGCAAGCACTGCTTCGTAAACATCTTTTTGACGTTGAGAAAATTTTCCTCCAACAGGCACTGAACGAGTTATATCTGAACAATAACCCATAGGATTTTCGCAACCAGCGTCAGAAACTATCATTCTCTCTTTCTTTATTTGCAAAGAATGATCGTGTCCGTGAAGAATTTCGCCGTGAGTTGTTAAAATAATAGGGAAAGACACAGGACCGCCACCGCTAAGTGCGATTCCTTCCATTGCTCCTGCTATTTCATATTCGTATGTTCCTTCTTTTGCTGCCATTTTCATCATTGTAGTGTGCATTAAGTAAGCATTATCAACTGCTTTCTCAATTTCTACAATTTCTTCTTCCGACTTGATTGAACGTTGCTTTACACAAGCGTTTATTAACTCAACACTAACGTATGCTTTCACATATTCTCTTTCAATATGCAAAAGTTCTGCTATGAAATTAACGTTTTCTGCTCTGTAAGGTGGTGTAAAGTGAACTTTTCTTCCTGCAAAAACAGCCTTATCCAAGAAAGCACGAAGGTCGGTTATTGTTCCAACATTATCAACTCCTATTTCTTCTGCTCTATCTCTTAGGCTTGGCACAGGACCTGTCCAAATTATGTCGTCCATATCTACTTCCTCGCCAAACAAATATTCTTTTCCTTCGTCAATATCAATAACGCCTACAAGATTTTGCAAAGCGTATGCAAAGAAATAACGAAATGTACTATCTTGTCTAAAAGTGTATGTATTTGCTGGGTAGTTAAAAGGGCTATCTCCATTACCTAAGATAAGGATAACACCACTTTTAACATCTTTCATCAATTGTTTTCTTCTGTTTATGTAGGTTTCTTTTGCGAACATATTATTTTATTTTTTAATTTAAGTTTTGTAATGTATTATTTCTTTTTCCTGCTTCAAGAATAGGAAGATTTGCTTCGGTAGGTATATAAATCACTGTTTTTTCGTTAAGATTTGATTGATTTCTTACCCAAAGATATTGAATATAAGTAGAAGTCAAAGTTCCGTTTTCAATCTTTATTGCCTCTGCTGCACCTTTTGCTCTTTCGATTTCGGCTTTTGCATTTAATTTTTCGGCTTCAAGATTTGCTCTTGCTTCTTCTACCTTAATTCTTCTGTTTTGTTCTGCTTCTGCAAGTTGGGCTTTACCTCTCATTTCTTGACTCCAAACTCTGTAAACAGGCATTCCAAACATTCCAATCCCTATAAAAGCCAATACTGCTATTATTAAAATTACTACGTGTTTAGGTTTAATTGTGTACATAAGGCTAAATATTTTTTAATATTTCTAATGTATGTTTCCAATAAAGTTCTACGGTTTTTATTTCTAAGCGTTCGTCAGGTGAATGCACGCCTCGAAGAGTTGGACCGTAAGAAATCATATCCATTCCTGGATATTTTTCTCCAATCAATCCGCATTCCAATCCTGCGTGTATTGCTCTTACTATTGGTTCTTTATTAAATAATTTCTTGTAAGCATCAACCGCTATTTTTAATATCTTACTTTCTGGATTAGGAGCCCAACCCGGATAACCATCTCCGTGTTCTACATCTGCTCCTGCTAATAAGAAACAACTTTCTACTCTGTATGCTGCTGCGTATTTAGCACTTTCTACCGAAGAACGTTGAGATGTTGTGATAAAGAAGTGATCTTCTTTCATTTTTACTGAGGCTAAATTTGTAGAAGTTTCAACAAATCCCGGTATTTCTCTACTCATTGCCAATACTCCGTGAGGACAAGCATACAAAACATTCAAAAGATTGTCTTGACTCAACATATCTACTACAAATTCTGGCTTTTCTGCTTCCGAAAGAATGATTTCCATATCTGGTTCTGTGGTGCGGAATTCGTATTTCAAATCTACTGCAAATTTTTCTACGATTTCTTTCATCAATTCCACATCTTCTTTTGCTACAACAAAGGTTGCATTTGCTTCTCTTGCGATTGCGTTACGAAGATTTCCTCCTTCAAAACAAGCAAGTCTTAAATCCATTTCTTTATCCAAAGACCAAAGAATACGATTCAATAATTTGTTTGCACAAGCCAATCCTTTATTGATGTCATCTCCTGAGTGTCCTCCTTTAAGTCCTTTAACCATTATTTTAAATGCAGGAGCGTCTGGTGTTTCTTCTTTATCGTAAGGAAGTTTTGCAACAGTGTCTATTCCACCTGCACAACCTATGAAAATTTCTCCTTCATCTTCGCTATCAAGATTAAGAAGTATTCTACTTTTTAATACATCTGCTGAAAGGGCTTCTGCTCCTGATAGTCCTGTTTCTTCATCTACTGTGAATAAACACTCAATTGGTCCGTGTTCTATATCGTTTGCGTCCAATATTGCTAAGGCTGTTGCAACTCCAATGCCGTCATCTGCTCCCAAAGTAGTGCCATCGGCTTTTAACCATTCGCCTTCTATTTTTGGAACAATGGCATCTTTTTCAAAATCAAAGACTTTATCGCTATTTTTCTCACATACCATATCTATATGTGATTGTAAGCAAACCCAAGGTGAGTTTTCTTTTCCTTTTGTTGCTCCTTTACGAATTATTACGTTACCAATTTCGTCTGAAACGTACTCTAAGTTTCTTTCTTTTGCCCAATTGACTAAGTATTCTGTCATTTTTTCTTCGTGTTTTGAAGGTCTTGGGATTGAAAGTATTTCTCCAAAAAATCTAAATAGGCTTTTTGGTTCTAAATCTGCTAAAATGCTGTTGTTTGCCATATCTTTTTTATTTAATTCTCTTTATTGTTTTAACGACTTTATTTGCTTAATATTTTTTTCTTTGATTTTTTATTTTTTTTCTATGATTTTTTATTTTTTTTCTTTGATTTTTTAAATTTTTTCTTTGATTTTTTCAATTTTTTCTTTGATTTTTTTTAATTTTTCTTTGATTTTTTTTGACCCCTCTTAGATAAAGAAGAAAAAGGTTGATATTGAGATAATTATCCACAATACTAAACCAAGTAAAAATGGTCTTATGCCTACGGTTTTCAAATCGGAAAGAGAAAATCCACTACCTATCATAAATAAGGCTAAAACCATTCCTCTTTTTCCTATATAAGAAAGTACGCTATATGCACTTTGTCCTGCCGGCATAAAGCCTGCAATGAGTATTGCTACAATAAAATAGAGTATAAACCAAGGCATTTTAATTTTTCCTTTACCTGCGTTTTCTTTTTTATTGAGAAGCAAAACTAATAATGAGAGAGGAATTATCCAAAGCGTTCTTGCGAGTTTTACTGTCGTTGCTACTTGCAGGGCTTCTTTGCCATATTCTGCTCCTGCACCAACAACTGATGAAGTATCGTGAATTGCGATTGCCGACCAATAGCCAAAACTTTCTTGACTCATATTAAAATACTCCCCAACCAAGGGAAAGATAAATAAAGCAATGGCATTAAGCACAAAAACAACGGTTAAGGAAAAAGAAATTTGACTATCCTTTGCTCCAACAATAGGAGAAACTGCCGCAATAGCACTTCCGCCACAGATTGCAGTGCCTGAGCTAATCAAGGTTGCTGTATTTTTATCTACCTTAAAGAGTTTGCCAAGCAAAAGCCCTATTAGAAAGACCAAAACGACCGAACAGGCTGTCAAAACAATACCTTTTGAGGATACTTCTATAACTTGTTGCAGATTCATACCAAATCCCATGAGCACAACTGAGTATTGCAAAAGCGGAGATGAATATTTTTTGTATTGAAACGGCTTTTCGATTTTTAAAAGCGAAAACAAAATCCCACAAAACAAAGCCATAGGCGCTGAAACGAATGGGGAAAAGCATAAAAGTGCTACAATATAATATAGATATTTCATTTTCTTTTTTTTGCAAAAATAGTATTTTTAAACAAACTATTCTTATCTTTGTAAAAAAAATTGCAAGAGAAATGAATATCCTTATAATAGGTTACGGAAAAATGGGGAAAATGGTTGAAGAGATTGCTTTGAGCAAATCGGACACCATTGTAGGAATCATAGACAAAGATGAAGATTGGGCAAATTTTGATAAAAACAATTCTTTCAAAGATGTTGTAGCCATAGACTTCTCTATTCCAAGCAAAGTCTTAGACAATATAGAAAAAGCATGGGAAAGAAACATAGCAATCGTTGTAGGCACAACAGGTTGGTATGATAAATTAGAAGAAATAACACAAAGAGCAAATCAAGAAGGCAAAACACTCTTTTGGGCTTCAAACTTTTCAATAGGAGTTTTTCTTTTCAATAAACTAAATGCTTATTTGGCAAATATGATGAAAGACTTTTCTGACTATAAACCACAGATTACAGAAATTCATCACATACATAAATTAGACGCTCCTTCAGGTACAGCGATTACTTTGGGAGAAACTCTTGTTGAAAACCATAACATAAAGAAAGAAGACCTTAAAATAGAATCAATAAGAGAAGGAGAAGTATGCGGAACTCACATAATAAACTATTATAGTGAGGTTGATGATATTGAAATCAAACACACAGCACACAGTCGCAAAGGGTTTGCAAGCGGAGCTGTTATGGCAGCACATTGGCTCAAAGGAAAACAAGGAGTTTTTACAATGAAAGATTTTATCAACCTATAAAAACAAATTAGAAATGAACTACTCAATAGGCATAGATATAGGAGGAACAAATACTTGTTTTGGATTAGTAAACGAAAATGCAGAAATAATTTTTCAAAGAGAAATAAAGACAAAAAATTTTCCTGAAATAGAGGATTATCTAACAGAATTAGTAAAGCAAATCAAGGATTTAATTTCACATTGTCCTGAACCAGAAAATATTTTAGGTGTAGGCATAGGTGCTCCTAATGGAAACTATTACAAAGGCACGATTGAACTTGCACCAAACCTTCCTTTCAAAGGCATTATCCCTATTAAAAATATGTTAGAGATGCTTTTGCTTAACGAAGGCTGGAATTTGAAAGTTACAATCACTAATGACGCAAACGCAGCAGGCATAGGAGAAATGATTTATGGTGCTGCAAAAGGTGTAAACGACTTTATAATGATTACACTCGGCACAGGAGTTGGTAGTGCTATTGTTTCAAACGGAAAAATGATATACGGACACGATGGATTCGCAGGAGAAGTTGGACATACTATTGTAGAAATTGACGGAAGAGAGTGTGGGTGTGGAAGAAAGGGCTGTTTAGAAACATATTCTTCTGCAACAGGCATAAGACGTACTGCATTAAGTCTTTTGAAACAAGACAACTCTCCTTCTATTCTTAGAGAAATTGAAGAAAAAGACATAAATGGATATACAATTTGCGAGGCAGCAAGAAAAAATGATGCTTTGGCTTTGAAATGTATTGATCTTACTGCACGAATGCTTGCAATAGGTGTTGCAAATGCTGTTGCGGTTACTTCGCCTAAGAAGATTATTTTTTCGGGAGGGCTAAGCAAAGCAGGCGATTTGTTATTAACGCCTTTTAAAGCATACTTAGAAGAAAATCTTTACCCTGTTTTTCGTGGTAAAATAGAAGTTGAGTTATCTGCTTTGGAAGAAAACAACACTGCAATCTTGGGAGCAGCAGCATTAAACTATTAAAAATATGAAAAAGACTTATTTATTTATAATTCTTTCTTTATTGTGTTGGAATTTTTCGTTGGCTCAAACCCTCGAAATAAAGGAAGGTGTTTTGATTTGCAATCAAGAAATATTCAATCTAAGTGATAAAAAAACCAATATTTACGATTTATTATCGGAAAAAAGACATGAAAATATGTTCTACGCTGAAAACGAGAAGAATTATTCGTTTTTAGACACTTGTTATTTGACTTATATTTTAAATTTCGAGGTTGATAAGCATCTTTTAAAGAAAGATATTATCCGTTTAAAGTTTGATTATATAGATACGTATGCAAAAATCATTCTTAACGGAAATGAAGTTGCAACAACTCAGAATGCTTTTCGTTCTTATGAGTTTGATGTAAAGGATTTCTTAAAAAAAGGTGAAAATAGTTTGATTGTAGAAATTGATCCTATATATCAAAAATGGCAAGCGGTCAATAGCGATGAGTTTAATATACTTCAATCCGAGAAAAGGGCTGTTTTTCGTAAAGCTGCCTTTCAATTTGGTTGGGATTGGGCTCCTCGACAACTTGCAGGCGAAATTTCTCTTCCTGTTCGCTTGACTTTTGAAGATAAAAAGGAGTATTTGAGATTTGCAAGCGTGCAAACGGAGAAAATTTCTGATAATTCAGCAAATATGTTACTCACTTTGAAAACCGAGTTTCTTGAAAACAAACCTTATAATATTAAAGTATCTTACTCAACCGAAGGAGAAGAAACAATAACTAAGAATTTAGGAGACTTTTATCTTGCAAATTCCGAAGAGAATATCTCAAAATTACAGTTTGAAATCGCAAATCCTCAACTTTGGTATCCTAATGGTTATGGCAAACCTACGCTTTATGATGCTGTTGTTTATATTTCTGATGAGCAATCAAAGGTTTTGGATAGTGTAAAGACAAGATTTGGAATCAGAACAATAAAGCTTTCACAAGAAAAGGACAAATATGGTAGCGAGTTTTGTTTTATTGTGAACGGAAAGAAGATTTTTGCAAAGGGTTCAAACCTTGTGCCGACTGCTATGCACAAAGAAAGATACGAAGGCTTGGCTAAGCATATTGATTTGGTGAAAGATTGTAATATGAATATGCTTCGAGTTTGGGGAGGTGGATATTATGTAGATGAACAAATGTATAACGCCTGCGATGAAAAGGGAATTTTAATTTGGCAAGACTTTCCTTTTGCTTGTGCTTTGTATCCTGCAAGCGAAGAATACTTAGCGGAAGTTGAAGCCGAAGCAAAAGAAAATGTTTTAAGGATTTCTTCTCACCCTTCTTTGGCTCTTTGGTGTGGAAACAACGAAATTTGGGAAGGTTGGGGCAATTGGTCTTGGGATAAAGAGGTTAAAGATACTGTTTTGGCAGTTGAAAATTATAATAAATTATTCCGAGAACTTCTTCCAAAGGTTGTAGAAAATTATTGCCAAACAATAGATTATACACACTCGTCTCCGCTCAATGGTTGGGGAAGAAAAGAAAGTCTTACCGAAGGAGATTGTCATTATTGGGGAGTTTGGTGGGGCGATTCTGTGCTTGAAACCTACACAAGAAAGATTCCGCGTTTTATGAGCGAGTATGGTTTTCAATCTGCACCTAATATAAAAACAGTAAACAAGTATTTCACTTTACCTTATTCAAAAGAAAACGAAGGTTTTGCAATACATCAAAAACATAATCGTGGATTTGAATTGATTGATAATAGAATCTTAGAACGTTTTGACGGATACAATAAAGATGAAGACTATATAAATAAGGCTTCTTACGTTGCTTCGGAAGCTTTTTCTATTGGAATTGAATCTCATTTACGTGCTTTACCTTATTGTATGGGTAGTTTGACTTGGCAACTCAACGAACCTTATCCTGCAATCGGTTGGAGTTGTATTGATGTTGATTATTTAAAGAAAGATGTCTATCACACAATTCAAAAATCCTTTGCTCCCGTTGTTATAAGCATTGATAAGTTTTCTAATCAAGACACAATATTTATATATGTAATCAATACATCTTGGAATGACTTTAATATGGATTTGTTAGGCAAGATAACAGATTGCGATAACACTGCAATATATTCATTTGAGATTGAATCACAAATTCTTCCTCAAATGCAAAGTGTTTGTGTTTTAGAAATAGCAAAAAAAGACATTGGTTACTATGACGAAAGCACTACAAAACTTGAAGTTTTTGGCTCTTATAAAGATGAAAACGATAATTTAATTACAATTGATAATAGTTCATATTTTGTTTATCCTAAACATTTAAAATGCAACAAAGAATGAAAAAGATTTTTTTAGCTCTTAGTTTATGTTTATTTGCTTTTACAATAAAGGCTCAAACATTTGATATAGCATATTACAAATTGGTAAATCCTTTTGTAGGAACAGATTTTCACGGACACACATATCCCGGTGCAGTTGCTCCTTTTGGAATGGTGCAACTTTCTCCTGATACTCGCCTTGATGGTTGGGACGGTTGTAGTGCTTATCATTATTCTGACAATGTAATATATGGGTTTTCTCACACCCACCTTTCTGGCACAGGTTGTTCGGATTATGGAGATTTTCTTTTTACTCCTACTATGAAAAATGCAGAAAGCAAGGAGTTTTTCTTGAATTTCTCTCACGAAAACGAATATGCACACGCAGGATATTATAGAGTAGAAGCATATAATGAAGATAAAATTATTTCAGAGCTTACTGCATCGGAGCGAGCTGGCTATCACAAATACACTTTCCCTAAAAACGGAAAGAAAAAAGCAATAGTAATTGACTTTAAGCATAGAGATAAGCTTTTGGATATGAGCTATATAATAGTAAATCAAAACACTGTCGTAGGATATAGACGTTCTGAAGCATGGAATACTGATCAGAGAGTATATTTTGCTGCACAATTCAACTGCGAAATAGCAAATAGCAAATTCGATGAGCAAAGCAAGAGATTATTCCTTGATTTTGGAAGTTCGGACAACGAAGAAAACAATTCAATAGAGGCTATTGTTGCAATTTCTTCTGTTGATGAGTGCGGTGCTATAAATAATTTACATGCTGAGACTTTCAAATCTTTTGAAGATGCAAAGAAAAATGCAGAGCAACTTTGGAATAAAGAACTCGGAAAAATAGAAGTAGAAAGTAAGGACAAAGAAAAACTCATAACTTTCTACACTTGTCTTTATCATTGTATGATTGCTCCAAATCTTTACTCCGATGTAGATGGACGATATAGAGGAATGGACAACAAAATCTACACAACAAATAATTATAATCGTTATACAGTATTTTCTTTGTGGGATACATATCGCACACTCCACCCTTTGCTTGCGCTAATTGATAGAGAAAGAAGTTTAGACTTTGCAAAAACTTCCTTAGACATATATAAACAAAGCGGATTCTTACCAATGTGGGAGCTTGCTTCGTTTGAAACTTATTGTATGATAGGAATGCACGGAATAAGTATGATGGCAGACCTTTATACAAAAGGAATAATTCACGATAAAGACTTAACCTTAGAATCAATGTTAGGTTCAATGGACAAAAAGAAGTTCGGATTTGATTATTTCCTTGAAAACGGTTTCATTTCTTCTGACAAAGAACACGAAAGCGTATCAAAAACTGTTGAATATGCTTACAATATGTATTGCGTTGCTAAGATTGCTCAATTGCAAAATAAGAAAGATGTTTACAATTCAATGATTACAAAGGCGCAATACTACAAAAATCTTTTCAATCCAAACAATACATTTATCCAACCAAAAGAAAACGGTCGTTTTATGCCTAATTTCAATCCTACTCAAATAGATCAAAACTATACTGAGGGAAATGGTTGGCATTATACTTTTTATACTCCTGGCGATGTAAACGGTTTGATTGAAATGATGGGAGGAGACGCTAAGTTTTGCGAAAAATTAGATTCTTGTTTCTTTACAAACGAAAAAACAACCGGCAGAAATCAAGCCGATGTTACAGGATTAATCGGTCAATACTGCCACGGAAATGAGCCAAGCCAACACACAGCATATTTATACGCTTATTCAGGTCAAGCATACAAAACACAAGAATTAGTAAGACAAATCCTAACAACTCTATACACCTCTAAACCTGATGGAATATGCGGAAACGATGATGTTGGTCAAATGTCAGCTTGGTATGTTATGAGTTCGATGGGATTTTACCCTGTTTGCCCTGTGGATAATCAATATGTATTTGCTTCACCTTTATTTGAAAAAATCACAATGCACTTAGAGAATGGTAAAGACTTAATAATAGAGGCACCAAATGCAGAAAACACACCATACGTTAAAGCAATAAAACTAAATGGTAAAGACTACAACAAATCTTTCATTAATTATGAGGACATAAAGAATGGAGGAAAACTTCAATTCACAATGAGCGATAAAGCAGTCAAAGACTTCGCAACTGCAAAAGAAGACAGACCATATAGCAAGATAGAAAACGAATATTTTTGCACAACTCCATACATTTCATACGAAGGCACAGGAACATTTACTAAAAAATTAGAAGTAAATTTCAAAGCCTACAACCCAAAAGACACAATATACGTTTCTTTATCTAATGGAAAGAACTACACTTTTGTAGGAAAAGGCAAATTGAAATTAAAAGAAAGCGTAACAATTACAGCATACGCTCAAAACAAAGGCAAATCCCAAGAAATAGAATGTAAACTTTACAAAATACCTGCAGGAAGAAGCGTAAAGGTTCTAACAGATGTCAATTCACAATACACAGCCTCTGGCGACAATGCGCTAATTGATTTAAAAAGAGGTAGTGATAATTGGAAACTTGGCTGTTGGCAAGGATACTGGGGCGAAGATCTTGAAGCAATTGTCGATTTAGGAAAAAAACAATCCGTAAAAAAAGTTGGAGGCAACTTCATTCAAGATCAAAAAAGCTGGATTTTCATGCCAACTCACGTAGAATATTACATATCTGATGATGGTGTTAATTTCACTCTTTTAGAAACGGTGAAAAATGATGTAGATCAAAAAACAGAAGGAAGCATTACAAAAGCCTTCTTTACAAACAAAGGTTTTTCTGCACGCTACATAAAAGTAAAAGCCTATAATCTTGGAGTAAATCCAAAGTGGCACCTTTCAGCAGGCGAGAAATCTTGGTTGTTTATTGACGAAATCATAATTGAGCAATAGCATGACAAAAATAGGTGTAATGAGTGATACACACTCTTTTGTACCAAAACAAATTTATTCATTCTTTAACGATGTAGATTTAATACTTCACTGCGGCGACATCGGATCTTCCGATGCTCTTTGTGAACTTAGAGTATTCAAACCTACAATTGCTGTTTATGGTAATTGCGATAGCAGATACGAACTCGAAGATGTGGAGGAGTTTCAATCCTTAGAAATAGAAAAAACAAAAATTCTAATGACGCATATAGGAGGTTATCCGAAGCATTACCCTGAACACATAGCAAAAAGGTTAAAAGAAGAAAAACCCGACATATTTCTTTGCGGTCATTCTCACATTTTAAAAATAATGTACGACAAAGATTTTGATTTTCTTTTGATTAACCCCGGTGCATGCGGACGTCAAGGATTTCATCTCAAATCAACATTAGTTAAATTCGTTCTTGACAACGGCAAAGCAAAAGATTTAGATATTATGGAATTTGAAAAAAACAACATAAAATGAAAAAACTAATCACATTCATTATTTTATTAAATGCGTGCCTTATATCAAATGCACAATTAAACAATTTAGAAATAGGTCTATCCTTTGGAGGTAGCAATTATGTAGGAGACATAAACTCTGCCTTTAACAGCAATGAAGAAAACAAACAATGGAATCAATTTGAATCAAGTTTTGATTTTTACAACTTAAATTTTATGTGGGGAGTTGTAGCTCGTTACAATTTTAATCCTCGCTGGGTGTTGAATACCTCCTTTTCACTCTCTCGATTAGAAGGAAACGACGCATATTTCAATAATCCAAGAAATCTAAGTTTTTATACCGACTTAAAAGAGTTTAGTGTGGTTATGGAATTTAACTTTTTGGATTATCAAACAGGTAGTAGAAAACATAGAATTGCACCATTTATTTTTGCAGGTTTAGCCGGTTTTCACTTCAATCCAAAGACCGACATCATCAATCCTATAACTCAAATTGAAGAATCAATCGAATTGCAACCATATAATACAGAAGGACAAGGTATGCCGGGGTATAACAAGCCTTATTCTCGATATAGTTTAGCAATTCCTTTTGGATTAGGTTGCAAATTCAGTATCAACACCTATATTTCAGTTGCTTTGCAATGGGGATTTAGAAAAACATTCACCGATTACATAGATGACATAAGCACAAAATATGTTGATCACTTTGAAATGGTGAATTGGTCAGGCGAACTCGGAGCTGCGGCTGCCGATCGCACAAATGAATTACCAGGCAAGGAAGGATTCTACAACGAACACAATCTTTCAAGAGGAAATGAGAAGAATAAAGATTGGTATAACTTCTTTGGAATCACTATTACAACGAAACTTTCTAACGGAAAAAGACATTGTTTGTAGATTTTTGTTATTTTTTTTTGTTTTTTCTAAAACTTTTTATTAGTTTTGTCGCATAATTTATAAAAAATAATTATTATGAAAAAAATAATAGCCCTATCACTGATTCTTTTATTAAGTTTTGGGCTTGCGGCTCAAAGCAAAAGCAAAAAAAAGAAGCCTAAAAAACCTGTGCCTGCCGCTCCCGTTGAAGTAACCCTTCCTGACAGATGTTCAGATTGCTTTTTCCCTGTTACATTACAAGTAGACGTTCCTTTCGGTCCAACAGAACCGTTAAGAGGCTCAGGTTATGTGAACGAAATCCATAGAGATGCTCAAACAAAAAATGTTTTTGAAAGCGAGCATAACTCTATTTGGTATTTTTTAACAATACCTTATGACGGAAAATTATTGATTGACATAACGCCAAAGAGTTTTTCTGATGATTATGACTTTATTGTTTACAAATATACCGACAAATATTTTTGTAATCGCGTAGAAAGAAACAGAGTAAAACCTATTCGTAGTGTACAATCGGTTGCAAACACAACATTAAAAGGAAAAACAGGACTTTCTTTAAAGAGTACTACCGCTCACATCACAAAAGAATCTGACGAAGCATACGGAAAGTACTTAGATGTAAAAGCAGGCGAAAGTTACGTCATTGTAGTAGATAATTTAAATGATGGAGGATTAGGACATACCATACTTTGCGAGGTTTGGACAAACTATTCTCCTCTTATAATCAATCCAATAGACAGTCTATTGCAACAAAGAACAACTGCCAACCTACATGTAAAAGAATTAGAAACAGAAAGAGTTGTAATAAACAAACAAAACGCAGGCTCAACCAAGATAAAACTTTTACCAGATAAGACTTACGAAATTTCTTTGAACAAAGAAGGATTTTTTAACTACACAAGAAAAATCTCTCACGCACAAGCAATAGGCAAAGACACTATTCTTTCGGCTCGACTTGTACAAATAAAAGCAGGATCTCCTCTTCCAATAAACGGAGACTTATATTTTGACAACAATGATAACGGAGAATTATTCTTAATGCAAGAATGTTTTCCTGCTTTACAAGAGGTAGTTCAAGCATTGACTCAATACCCTCAAATAAACGTTAATATAATAGGACGAATTATGACCGAAGGGTTAAATGTTAAGAAAGACAACGAAATTACCAAAGCAAGAGCCGAAGCAATCAAGAAATACTTAGTTTCGCAAGGCATTGCAGAAAGCAGAATCACTACAAGAGGAAGTTCGATTAAAGAATTAGAGGAGCAAATCAAAGAACAATCAAAATCAAGAAATAAAACACTTAATCCTCCTTGCGAAATACGAATTGCAAATAAAAAGTAAAACAAAAAAATGAAAGAAAACCTAAAAATTTTCTTTCATTTTTTTGTTTTTTTCTTTGATTTTTTTTGAAAAAGTAAAGACTTTTTTTCTGAGGCTTATTGTACTAAAAAAATATCTCTTAGGTTTGGTAAATCCTTCCTAAGAGATATTTTGTTTTTTCTTTGTTTTATTTTTTTGTTTCTATCTTTTAGGCGAATAGGTCAAGGACAATCCTAAATAATTTCCTGTTAAATAATAATTTCCATAAAATTCAGAATCCTTGAACTTAAACCAAAATTCACTTTCGTTTAAATAAGGAATAGATATGTTTGCAATAAGGTTCAAACCAAACATTCCGATAGAAGTATTATAAGAGGTACCAACTGAAAACATAAGATTTGGGAAAAGATTAAACTTATTGCCATCGCCATGTACAGAAAACAACATACTATACTGCATAAAAGGATTTATATCTGAATAACTATCATATACATATCCGTCATAGTAGGAAAATCTCATTCCTCCTTTTAAATTATAGAACCAATTTTCGTTGTTAGCAATAGTGTTTCTGTATTGAACAGCAAAAGAAATAAATGGACTATAGCATGTGTTTCTGAAAAGTGAAGATTCGCTCGCACGAGTTACCTCTAAACCTTTTTCAGATTCATTTATGTATAACACAGGCTTTAAATCCAATCCTGCCGACAAAACATAAGATAATTTATTTGCACGATTAAAGGTATAATCTACTCCAATGCCTCCTAAAATCGCAGAACTATTTTCTGGACAATACACAATATCACCATAACTTCCTCCTATGCTATGAATATTTGTTAAAAAACCCTTTTGATAAACACTACCTTCAAGACTTACACTCCAAGGAGAAACTTTTTCTAATTGAGGAAAATCAACCTCTTTTTGTGCAATTGCATTAAGACAACCAAGAATCAAAATCGCAATTACAATAATTTGTTTTTTATTCATAAGATTTAATTTTTAAAATTTTACTATTTTCTTCTTTTTACCTACAAACGTCAGTTAGGTTTTTATATTGTTTTTAATTTTATTATTCTACTCCTATATTTTTCTTTAATAGAAAGTAAATCAAGAAAATAGAATTACGAAAAAAGTCTTTGTTTTTTTAATTTTTTCTTTGATTTTTTTTGAAAAAGTAAAGACTTTTTTTTGAGGCTTATTGTACTAAAAAAATATCTCTTAGGTTTGGTAAATTCTTCCTAAGAGATATTTTGTTTTTTCTTTGTTTTATTTCAAATATCTTTCTTCTCTTTCTTTAAAAGAATATAGAAACTCCGAACATAAGGCGATTTATTCCTTCATCAAAGCTATTAGAGAAATCATGACCAATAACTGAATGAACATATTTGTAATTTGTATTTCCTAATAAAGGTAAGAAATAAGATACATTTAATTGGAATCTATGTTTTGCTTTGATTTCTATTCCTGCTCTTAGTGCAAAATCAAGTGTTAATGGATTTTCAAAACTTAAATATTCTGTGTTAGAAATAACTGTATTGTATTCTGGAAGAGGTGTTTCAATATGATGTAGTTCTTTTTCTTTTGTTAAGTAGAATGAGGCATTTGCTCCTGCTGCTGCAAGAAAATTAACGTTTTGTGTAATTGGTAATCTATAGTTTACAAGTATTGGAAGGCTTAATGTATGAATAGAGTAATTGTCTTCTATACTTGTTATTGGGTTATTAATAGTTAATAAATGATTTGTATATCCTGGCTCTGCTGTTAATGAAAAGGTATTCTTCTTGTTTAGCATGTATTCGTATTTGAATGCAATATCAAATGCAACTGCACTTTTCAAATCGGTAACACCACGATCTATTACTTCAACATAGTCTTTTCCCATTGGAAAACTTCCAAAATCTAAGCTAAGACCGAAATTGTGTTTTTTCAAATCTTCTTGTTGTGCAAACATTGTACAACACAACATAATTCCTATAAGTGTTAAAAATGTTTTTTTCATACTTTTTGTTTGTTTTTTATTAATAATTCATGTCAAACTCTATTGATCTACTATTATTGCATTTTACATAAATATGATTTTGAACTCCTCCACTTAATCTTGGTAAGTTTTCATAATTGTTATAGTGAGTTATCTTATTATCCCAATTACAATAATCCTCATCATATACTCCAACTAAATGTCCTGTTGGGGCTGCCACATGAGGATATTTAACACAAGATCGTATATTTGAAAATTCAACTCCTTTATCCCTATTCCAAGAATGCATTCCTATATCTTGTATTCCAAAATCATTTACTCTAAATCCTTGTACTGTATTTCCTGAAAATCTCCAATAGTGCTCTATCTTTTTTGCTCTATGTCCTATATAAAAAGCAGCAAATGCTTTTTTTGCAACTTTTATTTCTGTAACGAATGATGTTGCGTATAAATTGTCTGCTGCTTCAATTTGTGTAAATCGATTATTTAATACTACTTTAAATGTTCCATTTGTTTTGTACGCTGATTTTACTACGTCTTTTTCTGTAAAATTTTTGTAAACTTTTATTTTTAACGTTGTATCACTATCATTTAGCCTATCTAAATAAGGAATCTTATTTTCGTCCCCGTCTTCTATTATTTTTGTTTCATTTTTCTTGAATTGATATATTTTACCGTCTACTTTAACTATTGATTTCCTATTCAAAACTTTTGTATAGTTTGGATTTGCGTTTGGTAATTCAAGTAATCCTCCTCCTTCTAATGTATCTATTATAAGTATGTCTGAGTACATATCGTGTATTGCTGATGTTATTCTTGGCATTTTAGAGAGTTCTTCTACTGTTAAATTTTCGTAGGGTTTTAGTAATTCTTCTTCTGCAAGTGTTATTTCTTCGTAAATCCTATCTATGGAAACGAATCCTTTGCTTTCTTCTTCTTTTATTTGTTCTTCATAAGTCATTTCAGATATTTCTTCGACTTTTTTCTCTAATTCTTCAAATGAGGCAAAGGTCAAAAAATTATCTGTTGATAGTTGTGTGATTGTTTTTTTGCCAACAAATTCGTCTGTTTCATAATTTGTTTCTTCACATGCCACAAATAGCAACATAAGCATTAATAATGCTAAACGTTTTACTATTCTTTTCATTGTTCTTTAAATTTTATTACTTGTTAATTCTACTCCTATTCTTTTAGTTCTACAATTCCACAAAAGCGATAGGAGTTAATAATTACTTTTGCGAAGTTGTGCTTGTTTTCATCATTGTTTCTTTTTGTTTTTGGCACCAAAATTTTAGCTTGAAATTTCGTTTGCAAAAATATAGTAAAAAAATTGTATTTTTTTGACATTTCCCAATGACTTTTTTTCATTTTATTATGTGTTTTATCATTTTACGAGGTTTTTTTTTCATTTTATTATATGCTTTAAGTATTGAGAACGTTTTTTTGTTTATATTTGCAATAGTTTAATTTCAACAAATTCGTTATGATTAGAAAGACTCCTATTTTTGATTGGGAAAAAGTATTTGATGAAACAAAGGAAGAATGTAAAATTGGTTACGATTTCTTAACATCAAATGATATTAACATACTTTACAATAAAGAAAAACGCCTGCAAACTAATTATTATATAGATGTTTTTATTAACAAAGGGAATATCGTTATTGAAATTGATATGAAAGAATACCTTCTTGATTCCCCTTCTTCTATACTTATACAACCGGGTAATTCTTTTCAGATTATATCTTTTAGTTCTGATTTATCCATTAACATATTCGTTGCATCTCAACATATCAGAAATCATTTCTTAGATAGTTTTGGAACAAGTGTCTCTTTGCATAATAGTATCAGATTAAAGTGTTATTCTCATTTTAACAAAAAAGAGGCTGATGTTATGATGCATTTTGTAAATGAATTAAATGAAGTTATTGCTGAGACTGACAATCCTTTTCGCTTAAATGTTGTTCAGCATTTGAATACTGCTTATTATTATCGCTATTTCTATTCTTTGTTTTCTAATTTGAAGACAAATAGCAATAATATTAGCGATAGATTCTTTCAATTATTAGAGGAAAATTTCATTAACAAGCAAGATGTAGAATTTTATGCTAATTGTTTTTCTCTTTCAAAGGGTTATTTTGAGACTACGATAAAAAACGCAACGGGACGCTCTTTTAAATCTTGGCTTGATGAAAAATTAATCTCGGAAGCGAAACGATTATTAACTGAAAGCGAAAATTCAATTGATTATGTTGCAGAGTTTTTAGGTTTTAATTCGCAAAGTAATTTTAGTAGATTTTTTAAACGTATGACAAACCTTTCGCCTATTGAATTTAGAAAAGGTAAATAATAAATTAGAACTATAAATTACGTTTTTTATTTCTTTGATTTTTAAAAAAAAGTCTTTGAAAAAAAATTTTTTTTCAAAGACTTTTTTGTTTTTTTCTTTGTTTTATTTTTAGAAGTATTTTACTTCTTAAAATATCTGTTGTAAAGGCCTTCAAATCCTTTACCATGACGTGCTTCGTCTTTTGCCATTTCGTGTACAGTATCGTGAATAGCATCTAAATCTTGTGCTTTTGCATTTTTTGCTATACGATACTTGTCAGAACATGCGCCTGCTTCTGCTGCCATTCTTTTTTCTAAGTTTGTTTTTGTATCCCAAACAACATCTCCTAATAGTTCTGCAAATTTTGCTGCGTGTTCTGCTTCTTCCCATGCGTAACGTTTGAACGCTTCTGCTATTTCAGGATAGCCTTCTCTATCAGCTTGACGGCTCATTGCAAGATACATTCCAACTTCTGTGCATTCGCCATTGAAATGTGCATTCAAATCTTTTATCATTTCTTCGTCTAAGCCTTTTGCAACGCCTATTATATGTTCTGTTTCAAATTGTAATGCTTCTGTATTTTGTTCTAATTCTTTGAATTTAGAAGCAGGTACTTTACATTGTGGGCATGCTTCTGGTGGGTTAGCTCCTTCGTGTACGTATCCACATACTGTACAAATCCATTTCTTTTGCATAATCTTATGTTTTTTTAGTTTAACTTAATTTTATTAATGCAAATTTAATTGCTTTTTTAATATTAAACTATTTTTTCTATGAAATATTTTTCTAAATCATATATTTTTTTGGGAAAATGGAAATAAAAAAAAGGTGATTGAATGAATCAATCACCTTTGTGACCACGGCAGGATTCAAACCTGCAACCTCCTGAGCCGTAATCAGGGACTCTATTCAGTTAAGCTACGTGGCCGTCATTTTTGCGTGTGCAAAGATATAGCCTTTTTTTTAACTACCAAAATTTTTCATAGACTTTTTTTCGTATTGTGCTTATTATTTCTTGATATTCATATTCTTTTATTTGCCTTTTTGCGTTTGTCATTATGTGCATCGGCAATTCTTTTTCGCCCTTTCTATATGCTGGTTGCGAATACTCATAAGGTAATACTAAAAAGCCTGCTCGTTCATAAAATTGTATGCGTTTTTTTGAAATTTCATCTATTGGCAACTCTACTTCTAAGATTATCAATTGATTATCTTGATTTAATTGAGCGAGAATATTGCTTGCTATTTTTTGATTACGCGATTGAAAATCAATAGCAAAGTGTTCGATATATAAAAACTTTGGAAATTGCCAATAATTCAAAATTCCGACAAATTCATTGTTTTTATAAATCAAATTTAACTCTAATAAATCGTTGTTGTAAATCTCAATTAATTTTGAAAAATCACGTCTTTCCTCTATCGGAAAGCATTTTTCGTAAATATTTTTTGAAAATTCTATCTGTTCTTGATTGTTTTGTAGTTTTTTTACTTGCAACATTTTCTACAAATCGGTGTTATTTTTTGCAAGATTATACAAAAATTCTCTTGCTCTGAACAATTTTGCCTTTACAGTCCCTATCGGAAGGTTTAATTCCTTAGAAATTTCCTCGTAAGACTTCTCTTCAAAGTAGCGTTTTTCTATAAGGATTTTGTAATGTGGCTTTAATTTTTTTACGATATTGCGTAAAAATTGATGTTTTTGTTCTTCTATTATAGCTTCTTCGGGAGATAGTGATTCGGAAACTATGTTAAACTCAACTGCTTCTTGGTTTGGATTTGCGAAATAAGAATCTATGGAAATTGTTTGTGCTCTTTTTTTTCTTATATAATCCACACAGTTATTTGTTGCTATGCGAAAAAGCCAAGTACTAAACGCAAATTCCGGAGTATATTTGTCTATGGATTTAAATGCTTTACCAAATGCTTCTATTGTCAAATCATCTGCATCTGTTGTGCTGTTTGTCATCTTTAAAAGCATATAATAAAGTTGTTCTTTATAGAGATCCATAAGCTCAGTATAGGCTTTTTGATCTCCTTTTTCTCTTGCCTTACAGATTAGTTCGTAATCCCTTTTTGCTTTCTCGGTTTGGCTGTTTATTATTTCCATCGAGTTTTTTTTGTCGTTAGTATTCTCACCTCCAATGTAAGATTAAGAAACATTTGATAAAGTTCCAAAATCGGTGCAAATATATATATTTTTTTTATTTTAAGCCTTTTAAATGCTCTATAATAGACAAAAATTTGCATTATGCTCTTTAATAAGAATGCAACAAGCATATATTGCCACGGAAATGCGAATAAAAACATTGAAACTAAACTTAGATAAAACAACCATGTGCAACAAGGTAAAAATGTTAATAATAATCTATGTGATTGTTTGAAATGTTTTCGAGAAATAATGTTACTTTTCTTTGATTTAATCCAATCTTTGTAGGTATGAACAGTATCGTATGTTATTTGTGAGGAAGGTGTTAATATGACTGAGGTGTTTTTATTGTTTGCTACTTGATTTATGAAAATATCGTCATCTCCTGCCGATAAATTGTAGTGTTTGATAAATCCTCCCACATTGTAAAATAGGTTTTTCTTGTATGCCAAATTGTATCCTTCGCCCATGTATGGTTTTTTGCAAAGTGCAAACGATAAATAATTCATTGATCTTATTGCATGGTCGTATTGTATCAATTTATTAAGCAATCCTTTTCTTTTTGCAAGAGAAGCGTATCCTAAGACAATGTCTGTGTTGTCGGAAAAGGCAGTTGCTATATTTTTTAACCATTCAAACGAATCTGGTTTACAGTCAGACCTCGTCAAAACCAAATGTTCATATTTTGCAGACTTGATTCCGATTGAAATAGGGAACTTTTTTCCTTGGAATTTATTAACATTCTCTACTATATTAACGATTTTTAAATGTGGATAAATGACCGAGAGACCTTTTAACACATATTCTGTTTCGTCTGTCGAGGCATCGTTTACTACAATCACCTCATATTTCGGATAATCTTGTTCAAGAATTTCTATTAATTTGTTTTTAAGATTGTATTCATCGTTTTTTGCTGCTATGATAACAGATAAGGGAGGTAAATCTTCATCTTTGGGGAAGGAAATATCTACATTTTTTTTGAATGCAATCTTTCCGTAAACTATTAAATAAAACAAGATTTGTAATACTAAGAAAAGACTTGTACAGGTTAAGATAACCAAATTTAATGTGGTTAGTGAAAATCCAAAGTTTATCATTTTTTATTATTTTTTGGCAAAAATATCCTTTTATTCGAGTTTTAGAGTTATTTTTGTAAATTATTTTTTTAACGTTTTTTGTTAATAACTTAGAAATGACCTTTACATTAGACTATATTTCAAAAGATTGCAACGCAAGAGCGGGTGTTATAAAAACTGATCACGGAGATATTCAAACACCTATATTTATGCCAGTCGGAACTCTCGGAAGCGTAAAAGGAGTTGGTAGTGATATTTTGACAAATGACATAAATGCTCAAATAATTTTAGGTAATACCTATCATCTTTATTTGAGACCTGGGCTTGATATTATAAAACAAGCAGGCGGTATTCAGAAATTCAATTCTTGGAACAAGCCTATGCTGACAGATAGTGGTGGATTTCAAGTTTATTCTTTGGGAGATAGACGCAAAATCACGGAAGAGGGTTGTATTTTCCGTTCTCATATTGATGGTTCTAAGCACATCTTCACTCCCGAAGGGGTAATGGATATTGAAAGAGTGATTGGAGCAGATATAATTATGGCTTTTGATGAGTGTACTCCTTATCCTTGTGATTACGATTATGCAAAAAAATCGTTAGGTCTTACTCATCGTTGGCTGAAACGCTGTGTTGATAGATTTAGAGAAACAGATAACATATATAATTACTCACAAACACTATTCCCTATTGTACAAGGAAGCGTATATAGGGATTTAAGAAAACAATCTTGCGAATATGTTGCTTCTTTTGAGTGTGAAGGGAATGCTATTGGGGGACTTGCTGTTGGGGAACCTGCGGAAATGATGTATGAACTTACAGATTTGTGTTGTAGTTTATTGCCAAAAGACAAGCCTCGCTACTTAATGGGAGTCGGAACGCCTGTAAATTTATTGGAATCTATTGCTTTGGGAGTTGATATGTTTGATTGTGTAATGCCAACTCGTAACGGAAGAAATGCAATGCTATTTACAATGGAGGGAGTTATGAATATGAAAAACAAAAAATGGGCAGATGATTTTTCTATCTTAGATGAAAATGGGACTTCCTTTGTTGATAAACTCTACACTAAGGCTTATTTGCGTCATTTGTTTGTTTCGCAAGAATTATTAGCACTTCAAATTGCAAGTATTCATAACTTGGCTTTCTATCTTGAACTAATGCGTCAAGCAAGAGAACATATTATTGCAGGAGATTTTCTTTCGTGGAAAAATATTATGGTAAAAAAATTATCTAATCGCTTATAGATGAAGTTAAACAAAAAGAAATACGGCTTTTTATCTATTTTAGATGTTTACATTATCAAAAAGTTGCTATTAACTTTCATTATGGCAATTTTATTGATTATTATGATTGCTATTATCTTTGATTTAAGTGAACGCTTAGATGATTTTATTTCTAACAATGCTCCTATAAAAGGATTAATTTTTGATTATTATTTGAATTTCATTCCACATTTTGCAAATTTATTTGGACATCTTTTCTTTTTTATTGCAGTTGTTTTTGTTTGTTCTAAATTAGCTTCTAATTCTGAGATAATTGCTGTTTTAAGTAGTGGAATAAGTTTCAAGCGTTTGTTAAGACCTTTTATTTTAACAGCAGTTTTTGTAGGTCTTGTCAATCTTTGGCTTAGCAATGTTTTAATTCCTAAGGTTAATGTGCCGAGATTAGAGTTTGAAAAGGTATATTATCGTAATCCTTATAGTAATCAGTTTTATAATATACACTTGCAACCAAAGGAAAACGAGCAAATTTATGTACAACATTTTAGTAATAAAACCAATAAGGCTTATAAGTTTACGCAAGAGATAATTCAAAATGGCGAAATCATAAAAAAAACTTATGCAGATCACATTATCTTTGATTCTTCTACAATGGATTGGATTATGATGAACTATCATATTAGAAATATCAATAAAAAAGAGGAGATAATAGAAAAAGGTGATAACAAACATATAGATATTGGTGTTTTACCTAACGAATTTAACTTAAACCAAATAAAAGTTGAAGTGTTAGACTATAAACAATTAGATAAATCCATAGAAAGAGAAGAGTTAAAAGGCAATAGTGTAGTTACAGAACTTAAAATTGAAAAATATCAACGGCTTTTAAATCCTTTTGCCTATGTTATACTAACAGTTATTGGTGTTGCGTTATCTTCTCATAAAAAAAGAGGAGGAATTGGTCTTAATTTGGCTATGGGAATCATTTTGGCGTTTAGTTTAATTATGATGATGAAGTTGACAAACGTGTTTGCAACAAATAGTTCTTTGTCGCCATTTTTTGCAACTGCTCTCCCGCTTTTAATTTATGCAGTTATTGCAATTGTTTTAGTAAGAAAAACACCAAAATAAAAGAAAAAAACGGCAATGATAAACGATTTAATGAACAAAATTATCCAAAAACGTCTACCTCAAATAGAGAATTATATGAAAAATCCTATTGAGGTGCAAGACAAAATTTTGAAAACACTTATTAAATCAGCACAAGAAACTATTTGGGGAAAGTTCTATGATTATAAAAATATAAAATCGTGGAATGATTTCAACCAAAAAGTTCCTATCAATACGTACGAGGATCTCAGACCTTTCTTTGAAAGAGCAAGAGGTGGAGAATACAATGTATTGTGGCCAACAGAAATCAGGAGATTTTCAAAATCTTCTGGCACAACCTCATCTAAATCTAAGTTTATACCCGTTAGTGAAGAGTGTTTAAACGAATGTCATTATAAAGCAGGCAAAGATATGCTTGCTATTTATTGTAACAACTATCAATCAAACAATATTTTTAGTGGAATGAACCTTGCCTTAGGTGGTTCAAAGCACGAAAACGAACTTAATAGCGATATTTTTTGCGGAGATGTATCTGCAATAATTATTGATAATCTTCCGTTTTGGGCAGAATTGTATCGTGTTCCTAAAAAAGAGATTGCTCTTATGCCAGAGTGGGAAGAGAAACTTAATCGAATGGTTGATTCTATTATAGATGCGAATATCGTTAGTTTATCAGGAGTTCCGTCTTGGATGATGGTGCTTTTGAAAAAGGTTGTAGAAAAAACAGGAAAAACTATTGAAGAATTGTGGCCTAATCTTGAAGTTTATTTTCACGGAGGTGTTAATTTTGCTCCTTATCGAAGTCAATTTGAGACTATTTTGCCTGCAAAAACAAGATATATGGAGACTTACAATGCCTCAGAAGGCTTTTTTGGCCTGCAAGACGACCCAAATAAAGATTCAATGTTACTTTTATTAGACTATGGCGTTTATTATGAGTTTTTACCTATTGATCAACTTGAAGCAAGAAATCCAAAAGTTGTAAATCTTGCTGATGTAGAAATCGGAAAGAACTATGCAATACTAATAAGCACTAATGCGGGACTTTGGAGATACTTAATTGGAGATACTATTTGCTTTACAGAAAAATATCCTTACAGATTTAAAATCACAGGTAGAACAAAAAATTTCATAAATGCTTGTGGTGAAGAATTGATTGTTGATAATGCTATTCAGGCTTTTTCAAAAGTTTGTCCTATCACAAATGCTATGATTAGCGAATATACTGCCGCTCCTTTATTTAATAAGGAAAAAAATGAGACAACGCATCAATGGATAATGGAATTTGAGAAAGAGCCTGAGGATTTTGCAACTTTTTGTGATTTATTTGACAAAGCGTTGCAAGAAACAAACTCTGACTATGAGGCAAAGCGATATAAAGATTTTGTATTAAAGAAACCTCAAATTATTAAAGTACCTCAGGGAACGTTTTACAAATGGTTAAAATCCAAAGGAAAGTTAGGAGGACAGCATAAAGTACCTCGTTTATCTAATAATAGAGAATTTATTGATGAAATATTAAAACAAATATAATAATATGAGCATAGAAGAAATAGAACAAGAGATTATTGAAGAATTTTCAAACTTCGAGGATTGGATGGACAAATATAGTTACATTATTGAGATAGGTAATACTTGTCCTATAATAGAAGAAAAAGAGAAAACAGAGAATAATCTTATTAAAGGTTGCCAATCTCGCGTTTGGGTAAGTGCTAAATTAGACGAAAACGGACTTATGCAAATTACTGCCGATAGTGATGCGGTGATAACAAAGGGAATAATTACGCTTCTTTTGAGAGTGTTCAATAATCAAAAGCCAGAAGATGTTTATTCTGCGGAATTAAAATTTGTAGACGAAATTGGATTAAAATCTCACCTTTCTCCTACTCGATCAAATGGTCTTTTGAGTATGATAAAACAAATAAAACTTTACGCATTAGCTTTTAGCGTAAAACAAAATCAATAGATATGGAAAATAACGTATTAAAAGACATATTAAAAGACAGAATTATTCAACGTTTAAAAACAATTCACGATCCCGAAATACCATTAAACATTTACGAATTAGGGTTAATTTATGAAATAGACATAGATGAGAATTGTGATGTTTTGATTGTAATGACTCTAACCGCACCAAATTGTCCTGTTGCAGAGAGTTTACCATTAGAAGTTGAAAAAACCGTAAAACAAACCGAAGGAGTAAACAACGTACAAGTACAAATAACCTTTGAACCAGCTTGGTCAATGGACAAATTAAGCGATGAAGCAAAACTTGAACTTGGATTCTTATAATAAACCTATATATAAATTACTCAAAGACCCAATTAGTCTTATAAGTATCATTGTTATAGGTATTTTTTTGTTTCTCTCGATTGGAGCATACTTTATAAGCCCCGATTCAACTCCTTATGCAAATGAACAACATTTGGAAATCGCCGTAAAAAAACCTGGTTTTAGCATAAAATTTCTTTGTTTTAAAAATTTAGATCAAAGAAAAAATAGTTTTTTTCAAAGACTTATTTACGGTCAACCCTCAGAATATATTTCAACTCCTATTTACAAAGATTGGAAACAAGGCGACAAACATTTTGTTGAAACATACACAGGCGATAGTCCTAATAATGGTGAGATAATTTGCATAAATCCTGATTCGGATTATAAGATAGAAACTCGCACCTACTATTTAGGAACAGACAGATACGGACGCTGTTTATTATCTCAACTAATAGTTGGCACAAGAGTATCAATTGCCGTAGGGCTTATTTCACTTTTCATTTCTTTATTTATAGGCATCACACTCGGAGCAATATCTGGTTATTTCGGAGGCTGGATTGACAACGTAATTATGTGGTTAATCAATGTTGTTTGGTCAATACCAACAGTACTTTTAGTAGTTGCAATAACATTTGCCTTAGGCAAAGGATTTTGGCAGGTTTTTATTGCAATAGGTCTTACAATGTGGGTAGATATTGCAAGAATGGTAAGAGGGCAAGTAAAGAGTATAAAAGAAAAAGAATACATAACAGCCTCAAAAGCCTTAGGATTTAGTAACGCAAGAATTATTACAAAACAAATTCTTCCGAACATAATAGGGCCAATAACCGTTATATCAGCATCAAACTTCGCAAGTGCGATCTTACAAGAAGCAGGACTAAGTTTTCTTGGTTTAGGAGTTCAGCCACCCATGCCTTCATGGGGCAGTATCATCAAAGAAAACTACGGATACATTATATTAGATGCCGCATATATGGCAATAGCACCCGGAATCGCAATTATGCTTTTAGTACTTTCCTTTTTTGCACTCGGAAGCGGTATAAGAAAAGTAATAGATGTAAGAAATTAAAAAAAATCAATCAAATAAAATAAAAGAAACATTTGTTCGTTTCTTTTGAACTAAACAAAGATTTTATAGAGTAAAAATAAAAAATCAGAAATGAGAAAAAAGAGTTTTTCAATTATCAAATTTGCGTTTGTTTTCAGCATTTTCTTGCTGACACAAAACGCTTACGCACAAGAAGCAGAAAGTTCTCAAACCTTAGAGTTGGATTTGGAAACAGCACTCACGATTGCACACGACAATAATCCGACAATAAAGATTGCAGAACTTGAAATAGAAAGAGTAGATTACGCAAAGCGAGAAACATTAGGCAATTTACTTCCATCACTTTCTGCATCAGGACAATACACCAACAACATAATGAAATCAGTTATGTTTATGCCAGAAAGTTTCTCTGCAATGATGGGAGGACAAAAGTACATGGAAATAGGATACAAGAATTCCTACACTGCAACCGTGTCTGCTGCATTACCGATTGTAAACTTTGCACTTTGGGAACAAATAAAAAGCAAACAAAACGAAATAGATCTAATAATAGAAAAGTCAAGAGCGTCAAAAATTGATATGACAAAACAAGTCAAAGACGCATATTTTGCAGTATTATTAGCAAAAAATAGTTTGAACGTATTAGAGAGAAGTATAAACAACGCAAAAGAAACTCTCAAAACAACAAAAACCTCCTACGAACAAGGAATGGTTTCAGAATATGACTACATCAGAGCACAAGTTCAAGTAAATAATCTAAATCCTACCTATATTTCTGCAAAAAACGGCTTAGATTTAGCAATTTTACAATTAAAAATGATTCTATCTCTTCCTACCAATCAAGAAATAAGCCTAAAAGAAAACTTAGAAGACTTTTCTAATAAAGTAACAGAAATAAATCTTAATGAGAATACAGCAGAAAACAACTCGGATCTAAGACAAATGGACTTAAACATAATAAGTCTAAAAAATTCTCTTCGATTAGTAAATTCACAACACCTTCCTTCGTTATCAGCCTTTGGACAATATTCTTACCTTACACAAGCCGAAGATTACAACTTTGCAGATTACAATTGGGTTGGTAGTGCAGCAATAGGATTACAATTAAACATTCCTATTTTCAACGGACGCACAGTTGTAAACAAAGCAAAACAAATCAAGATTTCCTTAAAAGAATTACAATTACAAAAAGAATACTTAAAAGAAGGTATAGATTTGCAAATTCAAGCAGCAATCAACAGTATGAATGCCGCAAAAGAACAATTAGAAGCAAACAAAGACGCTATCAAACAAGCAGAACGTGGATATGAAATAGCAAAAGTACGCTATCAAACAGGCACAGGAACAATTTTAGAACTTAACGACAGCGAATTATCTATGACACAAGCAAACCTAACCTATCAACAATCATTATACGACTATCTGATAGCACAAACAAATTTAGAAAAAATATTAGGAAGAAAATAAATAATTACAAAAAATCATAAAAACAGACGAAAACAATGAAAAAAGCAATTTATTTACTAAGCTTACTATCGCTAATAGCGGTAGGTTGTTCAAAAAAAGAAGCAACAGAAAATCAAAAAAAGACTACTGACGTATTCAGAGTTAAGACAGAACAAGCTCAAAGCCAAGAAATAGATAGAATTTACGAATTTTCCACAACCGTAGATGCCGCAGTGAAGAACTATATCTCCTCAGCAGGAGGAACAAGAATAGAACAAATATTCGTAGAAGTTGGAGACGTTGTAAGAAAAGGTCAACAATTAGTGAAAATGGAAAGCACACAACTTGCAACTACTCTTGCACAATTAGAAAACCTTAAAATAGAATTAGAAAGAGTAAAAGCACTTTATCAATCCGGTGGAGTGAGCAAGCAACAACTTGATCAAATGCAAACACAATATGATGTAGCAAAGAAAAGTGCAGACAACCTAAAAGACAATATTTATCTTACCTCTCCAATCAACGGAATAGTTACCGCAAGAAACTTTGATAACGGAGACGTTTCTGCAACACAACCAATTCTTCAAGTAATGCAAATCAACCCTGTAAAACTTAAAATCAATATTCCTGAAAGTTTCTATAACAGTGTAAAGAAAGGAATGCAAGTTACAGCAAAAACAGAAATATTTGGTGAAGAAGAATTTTTAGGCACAATATCTTTAATCTACCCAACAATCGATCCGCTTACACGTACCTTCACTTGCGAAGTAAAAGTAAACAATGCAAACTCTAAACTTAAACCAGGAATGTTTGGACGAGTAGAATTAAACCTTGGAAAAGCCTCTACAATTATGGTTTCAGACAAAGCAATCGTTAAACAATCAGGATCAAACGACAAATACGTGTTTATTGAAAAGAATGGCACAGTTGAATATCGTAAAGTACAATTAGGAAGAAGACTTGAAGACAAAATAGAGGTAATTAGTGGAGTTGAAAACGGAGAAAACGTTGTTATCACAGGTCAATCTAAACTAATGGACGGAACAAAAGTAGAAGTTATAAAATAATAACACAATAAAAAGGAATAAAACGATATGAAAATATACGAAACCTCCGTCAAAAGACCGATAACCACCTCATTGATATTTGTGGCAATAATAGTCTTGGGATTATTTTCTTTAAGTAAATTACCAATTGACCAAATGCCAGAAATAGAAATGAATCAGGCATACGTTATCGTGTCATATCCGGGAGCAAGTGCCGAAGACGTTGAAAACAACGTAACAAAAATAATGGAAAGCGCTCTAAGTACTGTCAGCGATCTAAAAGAACTAACCTCTACCTCAAAAGAAAACACAGCGATTATAGGTTGTGAATTTAATTGGGGTATAGATATTGACGGTGCTGTAAACGATATGCGAGATAAAATAGAGATGGTAAAACAGGCATTGCCAGATGGCTGTTCCAATCCTATGATTCTTAAAATTTCTACCGACATGATGCCGATTGCAATCTTGTCTGCAACTTCAAAAGAAAGCACTGCTGCACTCTATAAGATATTAGATGACGCTGTTGCTAACCCTTTGAACCGTATAAACGGCGTTGGCTCGGTTTCAATCTCAGGTGCACCGCAAAGAGAGATTGTTGTAAATTGCGATCCTAATAAATTAGAAGCCTACAACCTTACAGTAGAACAAATAGGCTCTGCCGTTGCAACCGAAAACGTTAATACACCCGGCGGAAGCATTGACGTAGGCTCAGAAACCTATTCTTTGCGTATAGAAGGTGAAATAAAAGAAAGTGAACTCTTAAATAACATAGTAGTAGCCAACTACAACGGAAAACCAATCTTTCTTAGAGACATAGCATACGTAAGCGACACAATCCAAGAAAAAGCACAAGAAAGTTTTGTCAATGGAGTAAAAGGTGCAACCATTGTAATCCAAAAACAAACAGGAGCAAACTCTGTGGAAGTAATGGAAAAAATTCGTGCAGAGTTGCCACAAATCAAAAAAAATCTTCCAAAAGACATACATTTAGAAGAAGTAATGAACACAACCGACAATATTGAGAACTCAATCAATTCTTTGGTTGAGACATTCGTTCTTGCCTGTTTGTTTGTCGTGATAGTCGTTCTTTTCTTCCTTGGAGAATGGAGAGCAACCATTATTATTATGGTAACAATCCCTGTTGCCCTAATATCAGCCTTTATTTACTTATTGATAACCGGCAATACAATCAACATTATCTCTATGTCTGCCCTCTCAATCGCCTTAGGTATGGTGGTCGATGACGCAATTGTAGTCTTAGAGAACGTAACTACTCACATAGAACGCGGAAGTAAAGCAAAAGAAGCAGCAATCTACGGAACAAATGAAGTTGCCGTTGCCGTAATAGCAACAACCCTTACCCTACTTGCAGTATTCTTCCCATTCACTATGATGGGTGGTATGGCAGGTATTATGTTCAAGCAATTAGGTTGGATGATTTGTATCATAATGATAGTATCTACAGCCTCAGCTCTTACACTTACTCCAATGATGTGTTCTTTGATGCTAAAAAGAGAAAAAGACAAAAAACACAACAAAACATTTAGAAAAATATACTCTCCAATCAAAAGAGGATTAGACAAACTTGACGTATTATACGAAAGACTTTTAACTTGGGCAGTAAGACACAAACTAATCACATTCTTAATTGCTTGCGGAGTATTTGTCGTTACATTAGTTATGGCAGGCAGATTAGGCTCGGAATTCATACCTGCATCAGACAACGGACAGATAACAGGAAATATTGAACTGCCAGCAGGAGCAAATGTAGATAGAGCAAAAGAAATTGCAACAAGATTAGAAAAAGCAATCGACAAAAACATTCCAGAAAAGAAAACATTTACATATACAGTCGGCACTCCGTCAGATGATGACAACAACTCCTTTGCTATGATGAATGCTTCGGGAAGTAACTACATTTCTTTCCGACTAAGACTAAAAGACTTAGAAGAAAGAGATAGAGATATGTTCACCGTAGCCGAACAACTAAGAAAAGAAATCGGCTCATACACCGAAGTAGATAAATTCTCTGTATCAGCAGGAGGCGGTGGCGGAATGACATCTGGTAGTACTGTTGATGTAGAAATCTTCGGTTACAACTTTGAAGTAACAGAAAAAATTGCCGATTCTGTAAAAGCAGCAATGGAACGCTTAGAAGGATTCAAAGACGTAAGAATTGACCGCGAAGATTACAAACCTCAATTCCAAATAGAATTTGATAGAGAAAAATTAGCATTAAACGGCTTAAACGTAGCAACCGCTTCTTCATTTGTTCGTAACAGAATGAACGGTATGACAGCCTCTATCTTCCGTGAAGACGGAGAAGAATACAAAATAAAGATAAGAAACGACCGTGCACACCGTCAATCAATCGAAGATATTGAGAATATCTTAATCTACAACACACAAGGAAAAGCAATAAGACTTTCAGAAGTAGCAGAAGTTGTAGAACGTCAAGCACCACCTTCAATAAAACGTCAAGACAGAGAAAGAGTTGTCAAAGTAACTGCCACACTTTACGGAACAACCCTTGACGTTGCTGTTGCAGGAATACAAGGCGAAATCGACAAAATGGACATTCCTGTTGAAATAGGAACAAAAATCGGAGGTTCATTTGAAGATCAACAAGAATCCTTTGGCGATATGGGATTACTATTAGTCCTAATCCTACTATTAGTCTATATAGTAATGGCAGCACAGTTTGAATCCCTACGCTATCCATTCATTATAATGTTCTCAGTGCCTTTCGCATTCGTAGGATTGATACTTTCACTCTTCATAACAGGCGAAACCCTCAACCTAATGAGTCTTATCGGAGGAGTAATGCTTGTGGGAATCGTAGTAAAGAACGGAATCGTGCTTGTGGACTACATAAACCTAAACAGAGAAAGAGGAATGGGAATTAGTCAAGCCGTAATCTCAGGAGGAAAATCAAGATTACGTCCCGTACTGATGACTTCGGCAACCACAATTCTTGGTATGGTGCCAATGGCAATGGGAATTGGAGAAGGAAGTGAGCTTTGGCAACCAATGGGTATAGCAATCGTAGGAGGATTGACCGTTTCCACACTCGTTACCCTTGTAATCATTCCAACAGTCTATGGTTGGTTTGCATCAAGAGAAGTAAAATCTTACAGAAAGAAACACTCATTACATTTAAGTCGTAGAACCGTAAAAGAATAAGAAGATGAAAGCAGCATTTATAGCATATAACCAAGCCCACGTGCAAGACATAGAAGACATACTTCATCAATTATCAATCAGAGGCTACACACGTTGGCAAGACATTCAAGGAAGAGGTACAAAAACGGGAGAACCACACTTAGGTTCTCACGCTTGGCCAGCAAAAAACATGGCAACACTTTGCATAGTTGATGACAACATTGCCCCCATCCTTAAAAAAAGAATACAAGCCTTAGACAACTCGGCACCCGAACAAGGACTGAGGATATTCTTTTGGGAAGCAATAGACGTATAACAAAGAAAAAAACAAATAAAACAAAAAAAATCATATCCTATTTTGCAGGATATGATTTTTTTTATCTTTAAACTTAAACATCATGAAGAGAATAATCTTTTTAGCATTTTCTCATTAGTTATGATAAGCACAAACGCCTTTTCATGTAAACAAATCGTCTAAGGTTATTTCGCTTTGTATCATTCCCGAATGAGAATTTTGTCGTAATCCATAGGTTGTTACCATTGTCAAGTGTACTGCTTTACGCGTATTGGTAGATTCTATAAAGATAGCTTTTTTATTTCTTAGTTTTTGTTCATATTCTGCATCAATTGCAAACTCTGAAAGAGAGAATTTCATTTCACAGATATTTATAACTTGATCATTGCGATCTATTATTAAGTCTATTTGTACTCCTTCGCTATTTTCATCTGCATTTTTACACCAAGAGTAAACATTTGTCAATACTCCCGCTATACCAAGTCCCACTTTTATTTGTTGAATGTGTGTCATACATAGGCGTTCAAACGCTAATCCACTCCACACTCTATGAATTGGAGATTCGGTTGATACAGACCAAAAATTTTTGTCATTGTTATTGTTTTGTTGAATAAACTTAAAGTAAAACAATGTGTAGTTATCTATAAGCTGATAAATAATTTCTTTACTTTTTTTGCCGAAAGTGTTGTATTTATGTATAAATCCACAATATTCTAATTCATCAAGCACTTTTGTTAATGCACCATTGCTTTGTGTATTAGTTGCTTCTATTATTTCCCCTCGTGTCATTCCAATTTTCTTTTTCGCAAGAGCTGTAACTATATTTATATATAATTCTGGGGATTTAAAGAGTGAGGCATATAATTGATTAAATTCATTTGCAAGTTTACCATTTTTTGCAAAGAACATCTTGTCTATGTTTTGAGAAAGACTTATTCCTTTTTCAAGTAAGCTCCAATAGAAAGGTATTCCTCCTAATATCATATAGCATTCTGCTATTTGATGTCTATTTATTTCGATTCCTTTACTCTGAATAAACATTTCGCATTCTCCTAAGGTGAAAGGCTGTAATGCAATGCGTTGTGTTACTCGATTATGCAAGCCTCCATGGTCATTTATCACTTTATTGATAATCCAAGATGTTGCTGAGCCACATATAATAAGCACTATATCTTTTCTTGCTGATGCCCAACCATTCCAAAAGTGTTCAAATGCAGATATAAAGTTTGAACGCGCGGTATCCATCCAAGGTAATTCATCAAGAAAGACTATTTTTCTTTTATCCATTGAGTTCTTTAATAAGTGCGAAAGCAGACTAAATGCTTCTAACCAAGTCTTTGGTATTGGGCAATCGTCATATCCTGCATCACGGAGCGATATTGCAAAACTAAATAATTGGTCTTTGGTGCTACCTTTGGCTAATCCTGTGTGTTGAAAAGTGAATTTGTAATTAAACGTCTCTCTTATAAGATAGGTTTTACCAACACGCCTACGACCATAAACAGCTATCAATTCAGAACTATCTGATTGTGCTGCTGAAATTAGTATTTTTTATTCTTCTTTTCTTCCAATTATCATAATTTAGAGTATTTATCAGTGCAGATATAGTACAAAAATTTAGTTTATTCAGCCAAATGTAACAAAAAAAGCAAGATTTGGCTAAATATAACGCATTTTGTGTTGATTTTCTTGTTTTATGGAATTATAATACTCCACCATAATTCAGACAAAATCTTAGACAACTCGGCACCCGAACAAGGACTGAGAATTTTCTTTTGGGAAGCAATAGACGTATAAAATAAAAGCCCAAAATAAAACAAAGAAATAATTTAATAATTCTTTGCTTTATTTTTTTATTCAAAGAAATATTTCTATCTTTGTGGCGTCTAACCATAAAATATTAGCGTTATGAAAAAATCAGTATTTATTTTAGTGGCAGTTTTAGCGAGTGTTTTCTCGTATTTACAAGCACAAGATACAATAATGTTACAAAATATATACCCTTATCTTGTGATAGATACAATAAATAAAACACATATTTATCCGGAAGTTATGAATCCGAGCGTTTGTTATGATGAAGGACCTAATGATCCTCTTATAATTAACAGTGGTATGGCGGCGCAATTAAATAGATTAGCTTGTGAAAATAAATCATTAAAAGCCGCTGCACAAGGATTTATGTTTGATGATACAACAGCAATAGATGGTATTTTAGGTTGGACAGGAGTTGTGTCGCTTTATACGCCTTCGAATGTAGGTTTTAAGTTGGGAATAATGGATGAAAACCTTAATGTTATTTATCAGAACGATTATGTGTTTGATGTTTCAAATATTCCATCCTCTCTCATAACTTATAATTATATTCCTTTTGATAGTGTATTGCACTTAAATGGTTTTAATTATGTTTTTGTAGAATGGCCAGATAGTGCTTGTGTTGGAGGTACTTTTTATGCAGGAGGAGGACAATATCAAGATGATTATGCAGTATTTTCTTTGGCTGCAAACAAAGAAGATTATATGGGAGGATTATATGATCCAGATTTTTGCATTGCTTGTAATGTAAAATATCCACCTTTATTTAAATGGTATGGAGATAATTATTGGGTGGATTTATATTCATTAAGATGTTTAAATGATTTTGAACGATGGTGGTTTTATGGTGCTGAAAAAGATGGTGAAGAGTTTATATCAATTTATGCACCTCCTATTAATTTTTTCCTTTATTATGATAATAATTCTCATAATGATGAAGATGAAGGAGGAAATAGTGGATTGTCTGATGTTAATGTTTCGCATCTTGTGAGCGTTTACCCAAATCCTGCAAGTGATATTGTAACAGTGCAATCGTCTTTCAAGGTAAGAGAAATAGAAATCATTAACGCCTTAGGACAAGTAGTGCTTAGAAAAGAAGGAAATCAAAACATAGAAACCATAGAGGTTAATTCGCTTGAAAAAGGCACTTACATCGTAAGAATAAAAACTTGGCGAGGATTTGCAAACAAAAAGTTAGTGATAAAATAACAAAGAGTTAGAAAAATAAATCAAAGAAATAATTTAATAAAGCAAAGAAATAATTTTTTAATTCTTTGCTTTATTTTTTTTATTCAAAGAAATATTTTTCTATTCTATTGTGCAAATACTAAGATAGTGTTCGCTGTTGTAATAAAGCGTGTATTTGCTATCAAAAAACTTTGATTTTTCTATTACAGAAAAGGTTTTGAAATTATTTGCTATGCCTTCGCCTGTGCATTTTACGAATGCTTCTTTTTGAGTCCATATTTTTGTGAAGGCTTCGTTGCGTTTGTCTTCTTCTATTGATAAAAGATATTCATATTCTTCTTGATGAAAGTAGCGTTTTGCTAAATTAAGGTTGCAAGTGCGTAGATTTTCAATATCTATGCCTATTTCTTTATCATCAAGTGCTAAGGCAATGTGAGTGGAGCTATGAGATATTGAAAAATGCAAGTGAGGAAAGTTAATAAAATAAGGTTTGCCCTTTTCTTTCACCGCAATTGTGGTGTCAAAGGACAAACCTTTTTCTTTTAAGATTGAAAGTAATTTTTGTTTCGCAAGCAAGGAAATTTGTTTTGGGCGAGAGAGTGTTTTATCTACGCCAAAGTTCTTTTCACATTCCTCTATCTTGAAAACAAAGTACTCCAATTCTATTATTTAATGTCTAACAATTCTACTTCAAATATTAAAGTACTTCCAGCAGGTATTGTTCCAACGGCTTGATCTCCGTAAGCAAGGTCAGCAGGTATGAAGAATTTGTATTTGCTTCCTATGCTCATAAGTTGAACTCCTTCTGTCCAACCTGCGATTACTTGATTCAATGGGAAAGATATTGGTTCGCCTCTTTCAACAGATGAATCGAAAACTTGACCATTTAAAAGCGTTCCGTGATAGTGTACATGAACGGTGTCAGTTGCAGCAGGTTTTCTGCCTTCTGCTCCTTTTATTACTTGATATTGTAATCCGCTTTTTGTTTCAAATACACCTGGATTGTTTTTGTTTACTTCCATAAATGCAGCACCTTCTGCTCTTGCTTTTTTTCCTTGTTCTGCCATTTGAGCTTGTTTTTTTGCTTGCATTTCTTGTTGCCAACGCATCATAACTTCATTCTTTTCAGTTTCAGTCAAAAGATTTTCGCTTTTTCCTGTTGCTGCTGCTTTCAAGGCTTCTACCAATACATCAATATCTATGTCGTATCCTTCTCTTTGGAAAGAAAATCCTATATCTTCTCCTATGATATAGCTGATTTTTTGTGTGTCTGTTGTTAGTTTCATTTGTTTTAAAAATTTTTATTTGTTATTTTACTATTGTTAATTCATCTATCAATCTTTGTGCTCCTGCAAATTTGTCCATAACAAAAAGAACGTAACGTGCATCTACGTTGATTGTTCTTTGCAATTCTGGTTCAAATGCAATATCTCCACTCATTGCTTCCCAGTTTCCGTCAAATGCAAGTCCTATTAGGTGTCCTTCTGCATTCAAGATAGGGCTTCCTGAGTTTCCTCCTGTAATATCGTTGTTTGAAAGGAAGCAAACAATTAGTTTTCCGTCTTTATCGGCATATTGACCATAGTCTTTTGCTTCGTAAAGCTCTTTTAATTTTGCTGGAACTATAAATTCCGGATTTGTAGCATCTTCTTTTTCCATCAAACCTTCCATTGTAGTTACGTAATCGTAGTGAACAGCGTCAGCAGGATAGTAATCCAAAACTTGTCCGTAAGTCATACGCATTGTAAAGTTTGCATCAGGGTATTGAACCAAAGTGTTGTCCATTTTTCTCAATGCTTCAACAAACAACATCTTTGCTTGTGCAAATTTTGCGTTTGCTTCTTCAAATTCAGGTGATGTTTCTGCTATCAGAGTATAAGCAAGCATTGCTATTCGTCCGATATTATCTTTTTGAAATGCCTTAAAGTTAGGTTTCTTTGTGAACTTTTCGTAAGCCTTTTTATTGGTTAAAACTGATTTTTCAAAGGCTTTATCAGTGAATTTATCAGGATTTTCTTTGTATTCTTTAAGAATTTCCGCTTCTTGCAAGCTTGGAACAGTCAAAAGCAAGTTTGCTAATGCCTTAAACATTTCTTTTTCTGTTGCAAGGTCTGTTGTAGCATAAAGATTCTCTATTTCACTGCTCAAAGCTGCCATAAGCAAAGGAATAGTTTCCTCAGGCGCTTGACCGGATTCAATCATTCCTGCATACATTGAAGAACGGAAAGCTGTCAATGCTGTTTTTGAAGTCATAAGACCAAGATTTCCATACCAAGAATATTGATTTGCTGGTTCAGCTGCAATAACTTTGCTTGCCGATTCAAGGTCTGATATAACATTTCCGTATCTTGCTTGTCTGTCTGAGTCTTTTGCAATCCATTCTACAAGACGGTCTTCAATAGCTTTTTTCTTTCCGTAAACATCAAGGCGTTTCAATCCTCTCAATTCGCCTTTTTTGTTTTTCCAAAGGTTCATATAGCTTGCGTAATCAGAAGCATATTTTAGGTTTATGGCGTTATCTGTGTCCATCATCTTCTTCATAACCGGCAAAAGAGCTTCTCCCGCTTTTATAACGGCAGGATCGGCAATGTTAATAGTGTTTGACACCTCGTAAGAGGTCATATATCTTTCTGTTGAGCCGGGATAACCCCATATCATTGTGAAATCTCCTTTTTCAACGCCTTTTATGCTGATTGGAAGGAAGTGTTTTGGTTTGTAAGGCACATTATCTTTCGAGTATTCGGCAGGTTGATTGTCTTTATTTGCGTAAACTCTGAATACAGAAAAGTCTCCTGTGTGTCTTGGCCACATCCAGTTGTCTGTATCGCCACCATATTTTCCTATTGATGCAGGTGGAGCGAATACAAGACGAACATCGTTGAATACTTCATAGATAAACATATAGTATTCCAAACCTTCGAAGAACGGTTTTATCTCTACTTTGTATTTTCCTTCTTCCGAATACTTGACAACCAAGTCATTTATGTTCTTTTGTATTTGTTCCTCTGTTGCTTTCTCAGGAGTATTGATGTTTTCCGCCAAGACTTCTTTTGTAACATCTTCCATTCTCACAAGGAATGAAACATATAATCCCGGAATCGGAAGTTCTTCTTCAAAAGATTGCGAAACGAATCCATTATTTAAGTAATCGTGTTCAACAGTTGATTGACTTACGATTGCATCATAGCCACAATGGTGATTTGTAAACATCAATCCTTTGTCGGAAACAATCTCTCCTGTACAGAAATCGCCCATTTGAACGATTGCATCTTTCAAAGATGAGTTGTTAATGCTGTAAAGTTGTTCTGCACTCAACTTTAAGCCCATTTTTTGCATAGTTGAATGATTTAGTTGCTTAAAAAACATTGGCAACCACATTCCTTCGTCAGGATTAGCCTTTGGATTTGCAAAGCAAACACCAAAACTAAGCACGAAAGCCATTAATGATAAAAGTGTTTTTTTCATATCGATATTATATTTATTGATTTGTATTTGCTAAATGTATTGTATAATTGAAAGTTTTTCTGGAACAAAAATCTCTTGTGCTACTTCAAGAATTTCTTTTGAGGAAATCTCATCTATTGTCTTATAAGTATCTTGCAAAGTATCTACCTTTCCAAAATTTAGTAGCATCTTACCAATTGAAAGCATTTCGTTTTGATTGGAATCGCAACTAATTGCAAGTTGTCCTTTCATTTGCTGTTTGAATTTCTGCAAGGTCTTTTCTGCAAGTGGGCTTTGAGTAAAACGTTCCAATTCTTTGTTAATCAAATGCAAGGTTTTATCCATATATTTCTTATCCGTACCTGCATAAATGCTGAATACACCAACATCAGAGTAAGCAGTGTAGTTTGATTCTATTGTATAGGTAAATCCATACTTTTCTCTGATGTGCATATTTAAATAAGAATTCATAGCATATCCACCAAGCATATTGTTAAGTAGGCTAAAAGCTGCTTTTTTCTCGTCTTTGTATCCATAAGCCATTGTTCCAATTATGGCATGCGACTGATAAGTATCTCTATCGTATATATTCTTTTCGGCTTTTCTTACAAGGATTTTTTCTCTTTGTTTTTTGCTCGTTTTTTTCTCATAGCCTCCAAAATATTTCTCGGCAAGCAAAAACCATTTTTCACAATCAATAGAACTAACTATTGAGATAACCATTTGATCGGTAGAATAGTTTTTGTCAATAAAGGATTTTATTTTCTCACTCGTAAAACTATTTACATTATCCGGCGTTCCCAAAATCAATCTTCCCAAAGGGTGATTGCCAAATAATTGTTTTTCAAATTCATCGTAAATAAGTTCGGACGGAGTGTCCTCATAAGAATTGATTTCGTCTATTACAACAACTTTTTCCTTTGTTATTTCTTTTTCAGGGAAAGTAGAATTGAAAACAATGTCGCTAAGCAATTCCAAAAACCTTTCTTGATAACAGTCAAGAAAACAACCATAAATACAAGTCTCTTCTTTTGTGGTAAAAGCGTTTAATTCCCCTCCTACTCCATCGATTCGGTTGAGAATTTGAAAAGCTTTCCTTTTGTGTGTTCCCTTAAAAATTGAATGTTCTATGAAATGAGCAATACCGTTCTCGGTTTCTGTTTCATCTCTTGAACCTACATTTATCGTTATCCCACAATGAGAAACGGGAGAAGGCGAATAACGATGTATTAACCTTATCCCATTTTTTAATTCGTGTAGATTATAAATATCTTGTGCCAATTACTATCTTGAAATTACATAAAAGTCGCCACCAATCTTTTCTTTAATTTTTGTAGCCAACTTTTCGGCTTCTGATAATGTACGTCTGCTACCATAACTTACATAATAAACTTGCTCTCCTCCTTGAACACGTTGAAGAATATAACTATCGTAGCCAAGACTTTTTGCTTTTCTTGCTTTCTTTTCAGCAGTTGTTTTGTCTTTGTAAAGACCGCCAATAACATCACAACCTAATTTAGAATAATTTTGCACCAATACAGGAGAAGAATCAACAGTTGAAGTTTCTACTTGTTCAGATTTTTTTTCTTCTTCTTGTTTTGTTGTATTCTTTGTTTGATTTTGTTTTTTCCTTGCTTGATTTGCAGGTCTTGGTTTTGGAATAGGATTTTGTTTTACTTCTTCCAAAACAACTTCTGACTCAGTTTCTGTTGCAGTTTCAGTAGTTTCCACTTCTTCTACAATAGTTTCTGTTGGAGTTTCAACAGGGGCTACAACAACTTTTTGTGTTTTTGGTTTTATGTAAACAGATAATTTTTCAGAAATAGGATTCATAAATTTGTATCCTTTAAGCAATCCAAAATAATGTGCTGCTACCAAACCGCCACAAGCCAAAATCAAGAATAAAAGAATGAATAAAATTATCAAAAGCACTCTTTTTTTGCGTTTTTTCGCTTTCTTTTTCTTTTTTGCAAGTTTTTCCCATTCTTCTTCCTCGTTATTGTATTTTTCTTCCTTGCTTGCATCAATTATTGCTTGTGCTTTTTCTACCAAATCTTCATCAGCAGGTTTAATATCTTCTATTTCAACCTCTTTTTCTATTTCTTTAAGTTCGGTTTCTTCTGCCTTAACCTCTACTTCAAGTTCTTGTTCAACTTTTTCTTCGGCTTTAACCTCTTCTTGCGGAGTAAAGACAACAGCTTCTGTGTGTTCTACTGTTTCTTTCGGCAATTCAACCTCTGCTCTTTCGTCTTTGATTTGGAAAACGACAGGTTCTTCCTCTATTTTCTCTTCAATAACTTCTTCTTGCTTTGATTCAGGGTCAATTGTGTGTATTAAATCAATTTTATCATCGCTATTGTCAAAAGTTTTCACCTCTTTAAGCGGAGCAAATGCGAAAGAATTATCTAAAAGATTTAATTTTTCACTTGCTTCAAAGACAAAATTTCCATAAAAGTCCTTAGAAAGTGTTCCAAGTTCACCAATAGTTACTTTTTTTCCGCTTTCAACTTTTTCTTTTACCGATTCAGAGTATTGTTTAATCCAAATCAATGCAGTTTCGTGCGAAATAAACTCCTTTTCAGCCATATTGATAACGAAATTCATATCGTTATTCTCTTCTTTCTTGAAATTTAATTTTCTGCAAGGCGGTCTTATTTCACCTGTAAGCGAAGAAATTCTTGCAGATTGAGTAGCGACATAAAAAGTTCCTAAGCCTACCAATTCTGCGCAATCATTTTCTTTTAAAAATTCGTATAAATTTACTGCAACATTCATATTTATCTATTCTTTTTTATCAAATCATTAACTCGTTTTAAGTCTTCGGGGGTATCAACTCCAATAGATTCAAAACACGTATCTTTAATTCTAATTTCAAAACCATTTTCCAACCAACGCAATTGCTCTAAACTCTCCAAGCATTCTAAGTTTGATTTTTCCAACTTCACAATTTTCTGCAACACATCACTCCTATACGCATAAATTCCTATGTGTTTAGAAAACACTTTCTTTTCCAAGGCTTGCAAAAGAGTAATATCGCGAGTGTAAGGTATTGGGCTACGAGAAAAATACAAAGCCCTACCATTTGCCTCTACGACTTTTACAACATTTGCATCGGTTACATCTTTTTCATTATCAATTTTCTTTGACAAAGTCGCAATTTCCACACCCTCTGTCTCGAAACAAGAAAGCACTAAGGCTAATTGCTCTTTTGAAATCAAGGGTTCGTCTCCTTGAACATTGACAACAACATCATAATTTTCTCCAAGAGAAGACAATTTTTGCAAAACCTCTTCGCAACGCTGAGTACCACAAGAGTGTTTCGGGCTTGTCATCATTGCAACGCCGTTATTTTTCTCAACTTCTTTGAAAATACGTTCATCGTCAGTTGCAACAACTACCTTATCAAACAAACCAGAGTCCTTAACCGCCTGATAAACCCACATAACCATAGGTTTATCGCTCAAAAGTGCCAAAGGCTTTCCAGGAAATCGGCTACTTGCATAACGAGAAGGGATAACAGCAATTGTTTTCATTTAATCAAACAAACCATTTATTTCAGCGTTAATACTATCTACCACAAAACCTAAATCCTTAGGGTTATCGGTAATATTCAAATCGTCCATATTTATTATAAGTTTACGATTTTCATATCCCTCTATCCAAGAATTATATCTATTATTAAGAGATGTGATATAATCTAAGCGAATTGAACTTTCATATTCTCGTCCGCGTTTTTCTATTTGTTGAATCAAAGTAGGGACTGAGGCTTTCAGATAAATCAATAAATCAGGTGGTTTGATAAAACTTTCCATTAAATCAAACAATGACTTATATGTTTCAAAATCTCGTGTATTCATAAGTCCCATCGCATGCAAATTCGGAGCAAATATGTAAGCGTCTTCATACAAAGTCCTATCCTGCACAATATTATCGTAAGTATTACGCGAATCTATTACATATTTAAAACGCTTATGTAGAAAATATACTTGAAGATTAAAACTCCAACGCCTCATATCCTCATAAAAATTTGCAATATAAGGATTATCGTCCATTTGTTCATAAATAGGCGTCCATTTAAAATGCTTTGCTAACAGCTCTGTAAGAGTTGTTTTTCCGCTTCCGATATTTCCTGCAATTGCTACGTGCATACTTCAATTATATTAAAAATATAAGAATATAACTCTTGCAAAATTACAAATAAGTTCATAATACTCAAAATATAACACAAAAATTCAATCAATTAAATGCAAAACTACTAATTTATTGTGTCGATTATGCTTATTTTACTGCTTGAAGTATTGCCCTCTTGCTGTACTTTAATTTGCACAGGTATCCTTTCCTGCAACTCTTCTACGTGAGAAATTATTCCAACATTCTTTTTCAGTGTTTTATGCAATACTCCAAGTGTTTCAATCGCTGTTTGCAAAACTTCTTTACTAAGAGTGCCAAATCCTTCATCAATAAAAAGTATGTCAAGTGAAAGATTTTGTCCAATATCACTAAGTGCTAAGGCTAAGGATAGGGAAACTAAAAAACTTTCTCCGCCGGAAATTGTTGTAGCAGGGCGAAGTGTAAATCCATTGTAAGCATCTTCTAATTCTATTACAAAACTTGCGGGTTTAACCCTTAGTTTGTAACGGTCGGTTAGGCTTCTTAAATGATAGTTTGCAGAATTTATCAAATTTTCCAATACGTAACTTTGAGCAATCTTGCGGAATTTCCCTCCTGTTGCATCGCCTATGAAATTATTTAACTTATCCCATTTCAAAAATTCCTCTTCGGCTTGTTTTAATTGTTGATTTAATTCTTCTCTTTGCTTAATATTTTTTTGACAAACCTCAATTTCTTTTTCCAAACCTCCTCTTTGCTCACTTATTTCTTTTAATTGCTTTTCTAAGTCTAAAATATTTTCCTTGATTTGTTCAAAAGTCTGATTTTCTTCAATCTTTGGTTGATTATTTTTGTGATTTTCTCTTCTTTTTTCTGTATTTTCTTTCTTTGCTTTAAGAGATATTTCTTGATTTTTATAAATTTCTATCCATTTTTCTATTTTCTGTATCTTATTTTCTTCAACCGTATTGATTACTTCTAATTTTTCTCTTGTAAAGTCTTGGTTTGATTGCAAAAAGTCTTGAATTGCTTTCTCTAACTCTAAGTTTTCGCTTTTAGAGACGTTGAGTTGAGAGAGTTTTTGTATCAAATCGTTATAGAAACTATTAACTTTCGGAAGCAAATCATCTATTTTTGAAACAGTTTGAGTGATTTGATTTTTCCATTCAGGCTTTTGTTTCAATATATTTAAAAGCAAATTCTTTATGTGTCCGCATTCTTTTTCCAAATTTAAAAATTCTTGATTTAATCTAATAGATTCGTTGAATTTTTCTAAGGTTTGCTTTGCTGTTTCTTCTTCTTTTTGCAAATCATACTGCTCAATAACTTCTGCATTAAAGCCACATTGTTTGCATAATTCTGCTATTTTGTTTTCGCAATCTTGAATACTATTGTCCTTCTCTAAGGCTTCTTTTTCTTGATTATAAATTTTTTCTTCTGCTGCTGTGTTTGCCAATAAAATATTTATTTCCTGCTGAATTGAATCATAGTTTTTCTTTGCTGTTTCATAGTTTTCTTTTAATAAAGAAACGGTTGCGAATAATTCTTCTTCAATCGGCAAAGAGTTTTCTATCTTTTGTAAACACACAGGGCAAATGTCTCCAACGCTTAGGCTTTGTCGCAAAGTTTTTGCAAATTTATCTACACTATCTTTTTGTTTTTCGTATATTTTTTTCGCATTTTCAACCTCCAACGCAAAGGCTTGAAAACGAGGAGTTAAGACTTGCGAAATTTTTTCTTTGTTTTGCGAAATTATTTCTTTGCTTTGTGAAATTTTTTCTATGACTTTTTTAATTTTTTCATAGAAATATTTTTTGTTTTCTATAAGCTGTTTTAACCATGTAATATTTTGAAGAAAAAGTGTCGTTTCTTGCTGATTTTTTTTTGTAGACAAATAGGCGTTTATTTGGTTTAGCTGAGTTTGTTTTTCTATTTTTTCGGCTTCAAGATAGCGATAACCTGCAACAAAACTTTGATAACGTTGTCCATCTTGCAAAAGGGTTTGTTCTATATTTTGAATTGTTTTATTATTTCTTTGTTGTTTAGAAATATTGTAGCGTACCTCGGTTGTATTTCGCCATATCTGTACTTTTTTCTCTCTACTTTTAAAATCGTCTCCTTGTAGTATTGCTTGATTTTTTTGATATTCTGTTATAATTGTTTGATATTCTTTTTCCAATTGTAGAGAGGTTTCTATCCATTGTGCTTTGGCTTTTTCGTGATCAAGATTTTGTTTGTGTTTTATGTAGTTCGCATCAAAAAGTTTTAGATTTTCTTGTTTTTCACTTAGTTCTTCTTGACTGATTTGAGGAAATTGCGAAAGAGTTGATTGCAACAAATCTCTTTTTTCTTTTTTCTCTTTTGCAATTTCATATATTTTTTTGCCAATCTTTGAATATATATCTACCCCTGTTAGTTTTTCTAAGATTTCTGCTTTTTCATTGTCTTTACTATTTAGAAATCGTGTAAATTCTCCCTGAGAAAGCATAACTGTTCTTAAAAATTGTTCAAAATCCAAGCCAATTATCCTTTTTATTTCTTGTTCTATTTCTTTGTCTTTTGAATAGGTAAAATTTTTTGTTAAGTTTGTTAGTTGTCTTGCTTTACTTTGCAAAGTTCCGTCAATCTTTCCTCTTGCTCTTTTGCAACTCCATTCGGCTTGATAGCAATTATTGTCGTTTCCAACAAAGGTTAGGCAAACAAAACATTCGCTTGTATTTCTTCGCATCAACACTCGCGAATCGTTCACACCGACTTCTTTGTCCAAATCAATTGTTGCGCCTTGTATATTGGTGTTTTTTAGTCGTGGAGTTGTGCCATAGAGTGCCAAACAAATGCAATCTAAAATTGTTGATTTACCACTGCCTGTTTTTCCTGTGATTAAAAATATTCCACTATTAGATAATGGCTCTTTATCAAAGTTTATTTCGGCATTTTCTATCGATGCTATGTTGTTAATGGTAAGTTTTTGAAATTTCATACTGATTTTTTATTCGTTTTGGCTTTCTTGACTTATTATTTCTAAGACTTGATTAAAAGCTTCTTGCATTTGTTCATCAAATTCAACATTTGAATATTTTAAATATCTTTTTGCAATATCTATCGGTTCTTCTTGTTGAAATTCTGCAAGGGTTAATGGTGTAATTTCGGTGGTTTGAGTGTTTTTTCGTTTGGTATTGATGTAGCAAAATCTGCACTTCTTGTTTGAAACAATGCTTTTGATTTGAAATTCTGCTTCTGAGGGTAGCATATCTTCTATTTCTACATTTAGTCGAATGTATGCTTCTATTTCATCGGGGAATTTTATTAGCAATTCTTTGACTTCTTCCCATTTTGCAAAGCCTTCTGTCGGCAAAGTAACAAGGGGACGAGGATTTTCTATTTCTATGGTTTGTATTTGAGGTATTTGATTATGTTTTTCTATTTCTATAAGCGTTATAGAATGAGAATAGTTTTCATCAAAGTTGATTGGAAGTGGTGTTCCGCTGTATCGTATTTTTTCTTTGGCTTTATCTACAAATTGTGGCTTATGAATATGTCCTAATGCTAAATAATCATACCCCTCTCCTATGCTTTCTATGCTTATTGCTTCAATTCCGCCTACGATTTTTTCGTCTGCATTTTGATGAGAAGTGAAATCGCAACCAAATATAGTGGTATGTGCAGAAAGAATTACGGGTAAATTGTTTGTGTTACGCTTTTCAACCTCCGAAAGTAAGGTTTGATAAAAATCTTCTGGTATATTTCTTTCATAGGAGTAGGGTATTGCTATTACAAATCCTTTATTTTCTATTTCTATTATGTGTTGAAATATATCGTTTCTATTGATTACCCCTATTGTATGTACGTTTAGTGTTTGCCAAGGTTGTTTAAAAATTTCGTGTTTTATTGCACTGTCGTGATTTCCTGCTGTGATGATGATTTGCATCTTTGGATTTGCATTGCGAAGACTCATTATTGTGTTCGCAAACAAGGTTTGAATCAAAGATGAGGGCTGAGAGATGTGATAAATATCGCCTGCAATTAGTAATACCTCCGGTTTGTGATTTTGAACTATTGAAATAATTTGTTCTAACATCGTTTTTTGTTCTTCACTCCTATCGTTATTGTAAAGAACGTGCCCTAAATGCCAATCACTTGTGTGTAATATTTTCATTATTCTTTGATTTAATTCTCTACAAAAGTATAAAAAAAACGCAAACGATTGTGTTTTCGTTTGCGTTTTATGTTTCTAAGATTTTTTTCTAATCACGGATTATACATATCTTTGTTGTAGAAGTCCAAAATCTTAATGCAATTTGCTCTCATCTCTTTTGCCGGTGAAGAAGGATTGATTTCTACTGCTCGCGAGTAACTATTGATTGCTTCTTGCCAATTATTACCTCTGCGATAGGCGTTTCCTAATACGTAATAGGCTACATCTTTGTTTTTTTCTTCACTATCGGCAATCAAAGTGTTCAACAACTCTATTGCTTCTTCGATTTTGTTTTCGTCTAAAAACGTTTTGGCTTTTTCTATATCTGCTATGTTAATCATTATCTTAGTTGTAAATCATAAATGTACCTTGTTCTCTTTCTAAACGATTAGGTGCATCGTTGTGTCTGTACTCTACGCTCCACGTATACACGCCTTGCATTACGGTTTGTCCTTTATATGTACAATCCCACGCTTCTTCTATGTCGTTTGTTTGGAAAATCATTTCTCCGTAACGGTTAAAGATTTTCAAATCGTATTCAATTATATTATCAATCCATAGACGAAATCTTGTATTTTCAGGATTGTTGTCGTGAAGATAAAGACCTGTCGGTGCCCAAAGGTGATGTTCTCTTTGAACTCTAATAAAGGCTGATGTAGTATCGGAACAACCAAGTGGAGAGTAGGCAGTTAATTTAATATCATAACGAAGTGTTGTATCGGTTACAGGAAATACGTGAACAAATTCTGCTTCGGTTGATGTTGTTCCATCACTCAATTCCCATTCTCTTGTAGAATTTCCACTTGATACGTCTGTGAGTATCACTGTTGGGTCAAGTGCATCAATAACACTTGGAGTAAATCTGATTGCTGCCGAAGGTGTACGTTGCACATTTACATATACTGTATCGGTTGAATGACAATTTATTTCGTTATAAGCATGTGCTACATACATTGTTGTAGATGATGGCTTAACTGTATAGTTTGCTTGGCTGCCTCCATTAACTGCTCCGTCTTGTGGTACAGATTCCCAAATATATCTTGTTGCTGAACCGTTTGCTCCTATTTCTGCTTGATCACCTTCGCAAATACTTACGTCTGCGGTACAAGTTACATCTGGTGGAAGTTCAACTACTACTGTCGCACTATCAGTTTTTTCACACATTGCAGGAGGTAATTTTACGCTTACGTTATATTGTTGAGTAGAAGCAGGACTTACTGTAATAGATTGCGTTGTTTGTCCGTTACTCCATTCAAATAGACAACCAGGTAAAGAAGAATTTACTGTAAGTATTGTAGATGTTCCCTTACAAATATTCATTACTCCTGTAATGTTAATATCCGGTGCATCATTTACAGTAACTAAAATTGAATCGCTTGCTGTACAGCCAAGATAATCTGTCTTTGTTAAAGTAATGTAACCTGTTGATTGCGGAGTTGTTGTAATTGTGTCTCCGGTTTGTCCTGTACTCCAAGCCGATGTTCCATTTTCTTCGTTCAAAAGGTCAGTTAATGTAACTTCTGTACCCCTGCAAATTGTTATATCATCAGCTACTTGAACAGAGAAAGATTTGTTGTAAACAGTTACAGGTTCGCTCAATCTTGTACAAACAATAACTCCATTTTCTTCGTTGATTACCTCAAATTGATATACAACAGAATCAAGATTTGCTGTATTTACTCTTGTAAATGTGTTTCCTACATTTGCAACTTCTTGTGGCAACACCATATTATAGCGTGTTCCTCCGCTAAGTTGAAAGTTTACTTGATCACCTCTACATACTTCGTTTGTAGCAGCAGTACTTCCGTTGTGAGTTACAACAATTGGGTCAAGATCTATTGGATAATAAGTAGCGGTTGAATCTTCTATATTGATTTCATTTCCATCTGCACGATAAATTGTTGCTTGTGCAAAATATTTTGTAGGACCTTCTTCAATAGTTGGATTAGCAACAAATCTACCTTGGTCATCTAACTCAACAGGTATCATAGGTGCATTAAAATCTGTTGCACTTCTTTTGTAAACTGCGTAACTTTTTTCCAATTCTCCTGCGGCTCTGATTCGGTATGCTTTGTTTTGAGCAGACCAAACAGTGTTATTGTAATCATTTACTATACATGCCAATGTTCCTCCATCATTTTGTATTCCTAATGTAGCTTTTCCATCTGCCCAACTTGTACATATTGGTTTGTTTTGCAAGTAAAACTCAATTGTATTAGAGGATTCGTAAAGCACTGCCATGTGTGTTGCGATTAAAGAAGTACAACTGTACATTGGAACTTGATAATACGAAAGAATCATCTTTCTGCAAGGATATTCTCCTATCACTTGGAAATATACTTCACCTGCATTGCTAAATATAATGTCATAATATGGCACCATTATACAATTATCAAATCTGTCTGGATTAGGAAAAGGTCCAGAACTATGCTGAGACCATGAACAATAACTTCCTTGCTGATATGATTGTCCGAATCCTTGCTTAAAAAACGAGATTAAACCATTTGCACCTATTTGACAGTTTTCGTAAGTCTCACCATAAAAGTCAAAAGTAAAAGGAATTGCAGCACCAGGCGTTGCATAATTCAAACCAACCATACTTCCCCAAACGTCATCGCTTGTAAGACCTGGCACTTGTATACCTTGATTAAACGGACAAGGTGGATCAAAAGGAATTTCTTCCCAATAATAAGGAGTACTTTCCGTATAAGTTCCCGGAGCAAACACATATACTGTTAATATATCCTGAGGAAAATCACACGTTAATTGAATCCCATCATTATATTGCGCACCTGTGAAATCAACAGTATCAAAGTTTGTTAATCTTTTAATTGACATATCTACGCAACCTTGTCCCTTTGCAACAAAAGAAGCAAATGTTAAAAACAAGGCGAGAATAATCAAACAACTCTTTTTCATATTTTTTATTTTTTCTTTGAATTAGCGTACAAAATTACAAAAAATCATAATATAGACACTATTTTTCTATAACTTGTTGCAATTTTATGTAAAAAAATCAGCAATTTTCTTCTTGCAAATAAGTCAAAACCTTTATTGCTTCATCTAAATTGTTTATTGATTTAATGTTTAAAGTCAATTTATCTTCTTGTTCTACAAGTGAACATTGACTTGGAAAACTTTGAACATAAAGCATAATTCTCTCAAAGGCGTTTGACTGCGAATTAAAGGTCGCTGTCATCTTATTTTGCTTGATTGAGATTTTTTCCACATAGACTCTTTTTGCTAACATACGAAGTTTTACGATTTGGAACAACTCTAATGTTTGCGAAGGTATCTCTCCAAATCTGTCAGTAAGAGATTTTTTCAATGGAACTAAGTCTTGTTCGCTTTCCATAGAGTCTAATTGTTTATAAATCTTCAATCGCTCTACTACATTATTAATATAGTTATCCGGAATAAGGATTTCCAAATCCGTTTCTATAACACACTCACGCTTTGTAGCGTCTTCTTGAATTTGTCCGCAGTCTTGACGGATTTCGTCCATTGCTTCATTAAGGATTTTATGATAAGTCTCAAATCCTATATCGGAAATAAAACCGCTTTGTTCTGCTCCGAGTAAGTTTCCTGCACCTCTTATATCTAAATCCCTCATTGCAATTGCAAAACCACTGCCTATTGCCGAGAATTCTTCAATTGCCGAAAGTCTTTTCTGTGCTTCCTGAGTCAAAAGATAAGGTTCGGGAGCAATAAGATAACAAAACGCCTTTGCATTGCTTCTTCCAACTCTTCCTCTCAATTGATGAAGATCCGAAAGTCCATAATTCTGTGCGTCATTTATTATAATAGTATTTGCATTCGGTATATCTAATCCATTTTCCACAATTGTAGTCGAAACAAGTATGTCATACTGTCCTTCAATGAAGTCAAGCATAACTCTTTCCAATGCTTCGCCCTCCATTTGTCCGTGTCCAACGATTATTCTCGCCTTTGGCAAAAGTTGATGCAAGGTTTGAGCAATATCATTTATAGTTTGCACTCTGTTATGCACAAAATAAACTTGTCCACCTCTTTGAATTTCAAAATCTATTGCATCTCTTATCAATTCTTTATCAAAATTTATCACCTGAGTATTTACAGGTTGTCGATTTGCAGGCGGAGTATTTATAATAGAAAGGTCTCTTGCTCCCATTAAAGAGAATTGTAGCGTTCTTGGAATAGGAGTTGCCGAAAGCGTAAGGGTGTCTATATTTACTTTTAGTTGCTTTAATTTCTCCTTAACACTGACTCCAAACTTGTGTTCTTCGTCTATGATTAGTAATCCTAAGTCTTTAAACTTTACATCCTTGCCAACAACTCTGTGAGTTCCTATAAGAATATCTATTTTCCCTGATTTAAGATCTTTAAGTATTTGAGTTTTTTCTTTTGTTGTGCGAAAACGATTGAGATAATCTACTCTACAAGGAAAATCTTTAAGTCTTTGCGAAAAAGTTTTCCAATGTTGAAATGCCAAAATAGTAGTTGGCACCAAAACTACAACTTGTTTGCTATCGCATACGGCTTTAAACGCTGCCCTTATTGCGACTTCTGTTTTTCCAAAGCCAACATCTCCACACACAAGCCTGTCCATAGGGTGCGAAGACTCCATATCGCGTTTTACATCAATAGTTGCTTTGAGTTGATCTGCCGTATCCTCATACATAAAGGAGGCTTCAAGCGAGTTTTGAAGATAAGAATCTGCCGAAAAGGCGTATCCTTTTGTTGCTTTCCTCTCTGCATAAAGTACAATCAAGTCTTTTGCAATGTCTTTAACCTTTTGCTTGGTTTTATTTTTGAGTGTCTGCCATGTTGTCGAGCCTAAGCGATTTAATTTCGGAACATTTGCTGTGTCTTTTGAGGAATAACGCGAGATTTTATGCAAAGAGTGAATGGAAACATAGAGAATATCATTCCCTTTAAAGATCAGTCTTATTGCTTCTTGCTTTCGTCCGCCTTTATCTATCTTTTCCAATCCTCCAAACACACCTATGCCGTGGTCTATGTGAGTTATGTAATCTCCCGGGCTGAGATTCAAAAGGCTTTCCATCGTTATTTTTTCTTGTTCTTTGCTTCCGTCTCTTAATTTAAACTTATGATAGCGGTTAAATAACTGATGGTCGGTAAAAAGCAAGAGTTTGTGATCATTGTCAATGAATCCTTCTGCTATTGAGCCTTGCAGAAAGGTTGGAGTAATGATATTTCTGTTTTTTGCAAACTCTACCAATACTTTTTCTACTCTTTCTTTTTGTTGAGCATCAAGAACACAAAAGCAAGTTTGATAATTTTGTTCTTGTTTTTGTTCCAAGCAATCTATAAGCATAGGAAAATTTGCATTAAAGACAGGTTGAGCAGATATATCAAAGATTAGCGGATTTATTTCTTTGCCTTGGAAATTTTTTCCGCAGAATAAAATTTTTCTTTCTTTGTTTAAATTTACTAATTCTTTACTTTTTATAAAGGTATCGTTTGTGTTTTGTTTTTCTTCTATCGACATCGCTCTCGCAAGACAAAGATCGGCGTCTTTAACCCAAAGAATTGTTTTGTCATCAAACCATTTTGTGATTGATGATTTGGTGGTTTGCTCTTGCGAAATAGTGAAATTTGGAAGTATATTAAAACTTTCTTTTTCCTCAATCGAGAGTTGGCTCAATACGTCAAAGGTTCTAAGACTGTCTATCGTGTCTCCAAAAAGTTCTATGCGATATGGGTGTTCTTGTGAAAAGGAATATACATCTATTATGCCGCCTCGGATTGAATATTGCCCTGCTTGATAAACTAAATCTGACCTTTCAAAACCGAAATCATCAAGAACATCTATCAATTCATCAATATTTAACTCCTCATTCTTTGTTAGGGTAAACACTCTCTTGTTAAAAGATTTTTTATCTACTGTTTTCTCACAAAATGCCTGCGGATAAGTAACTATTATCTTTGCACTGCCACAAGAGAGTCTTTCTAATATTGCTGTACGAAGCAGAATATTTGCATTATTTAGTTTATTGGCATCGTTTTCGTGGAAGAAAGATGAAGGTAAAAAGAGGACTTTTTTTTCGGAATAGTCTTTTTCTGCATCATTATAATAGCGTTCTAAATCGTTATAGAAGTATGCTGCTTTTTGTTTTTCGTCTAAAAGAAATATATGAGTGAAATCCTCGGTCAATTCGCAAACAACAGAAGATATAATAGAGAGACTTGAACCCGAAAGTCCTTTTAGGCAAAGCGGTTCTTTATAATCCTTTATGTTTTCAACAATTTCCTTAACTTTCTCCGAGCGAGAGTATATTGAACTAAATCTTTTCATACCGCAAATTTACGATTTTTTTTCATTTTCCTTCCTTTTAACAAAACAAGTCTATGACTAATAAAATTACAACGGCGTTAAAATGGTAGTACAACGGCGTTAAAATAGTAGTACAACGGCGTTAAAATACTATTACAACAAAAAAAAATTTTCTGAAATTTAGAGTTTTTTTCTACATTTGCATTTTAATAATATAAAAACTACGAAATCATGATAAAAATTCCTCCTTTTCTAAAATCAGGTGATAGAGTTATCATCTTGGCTTCTGCAAGAAAAATTAGCAAACAAGAACTTTGCGACACAATTTCTTTGTTAGAGAGCAAGGGATTAAAGGTTTGCTTAGGAGAAAGCATAAATGCAGAAGATAATCAATTTGCCGGGAGCGATGAATTAAGAGCAAGAGATTTGCAAAAGGCAATTGACGACAAGGAAATAAAGGCTGTGTTTTTTGCAAGAGGAGGATATGGAAGCGTAAGAATGATTGACAAGGTTGATTTCACGCCTTTGGAAAAAAATCCTAAGTGGTTGATTGGTTATTCTGACGTTACCGTGATTTTAAATCACGTTTATTTTAAACATTCCGTTGCTACACTTCACGCAATTATGCCTGTGAACATAAAAAAAGAGATTTACTTCTCTTCGGCAATAGAAAGTTTATTTAGTTTGCTGTTTGGACAAACATTTTCTTTCACTTCCACAAGCAATTTTGCACAAAAAGATTGTAAAGTCAAAGGAAGAGTTGTTGGAGGTAATCTTTCCGTTCTTTATTCTATGCTTGGAAGCGAGAGTTTTGGGCAAACCGATGATTTAATTCTCTTGATTGAGGATTTAGATGAATATCTTTATCATATAGATAGAATGATGCAGGCATTGAAGCGTGCAGGAAAATTAAAGAATTTAAAGGCTTTGATTGTTGGAGCAATGACACAGATGCACGATAACACGATTCCTTTTGGGAAAACTGCATACGAAATTATTGAAGAAGCAGTTAAGGAATATAATTACCCGAAAATTTTTGGTGTAAGCATAGGACATATTGAAGAAAAGAACAATGCCGTTGTGATTGGAGGAGAAATGCTAATTGAAGTAAAGAACAATCAAATAAAAACCTTGCAATAATGATTGGAAACAAGATTTTAGGAAATTTAGGTGAAGACTTAGCGAGCGATTTCCTTGTAAAAAAAGGATATAGAATTGTTGAGAGAAATTTTGTGTGGCAAAAAAACGAAATAGACATTATTGCAGAAGATGAAAAGGAAAGAAACATTGTTTTTGTTGAGGTAAAAACAAGAAATACCGACTATTTCATTCAACCTTTTGAGGCAGTGGATTTCAAAAAGCAGAAAGCAATAATAAAAGTTGCGAATGCCTACATACGTTCTCGCAACATTGATTTAGAAGCACGCTTTGATGTGATTTCAATTGTACAAAATGAACAAGGCTCTCAAACAATCGAACATATAATCGGTGCTTTCGAGCCTTGTTTATTTTAGATTTAATATTGTTCTTCTTTATTTGGGAAATCCGAAGTCTTTACATCATCGACATATCTCTTTATTGCTTCGGTTATTTCTTCACCAAGATTAAGATAACGTCTTAGAAATCGTGGAGTAAATTCTTGTGTTATTCCGAGCATATCGTGAAGTACAAGCACTTGTCCATCAACTTCTCCTCCCGCTCCTATTCCTATGATTGGGATTCTTAATTCTTTTGCAATTCTTCCTGCAAGTTGTGCGGGTACTTTCTCTAAAACAATTGCAAAACAGCCTGCTTCTTCAAGCAAATGTGCATCTGAGATTAGTTTTTCTGCCTCTTCTTCGCTTGTTGCCCTCACTGCGTAACTTCCAAACTTGTTTATTGATTGCGGAGTCAAGCCTAAGTGTCCCATAACGGGGATTCCTGCCGATATTATCCTTTTTACAGATTCTAAGATTTCTTCTCCGCCTTCCATTTTAACGGCATGGACTTCTGTTTCTTTCATTATGCGAATTGCAGAAGAGAGTGCTTGCTTGGAATTGCCTTGATATGTTCCAAAAGGCATATCACAAACTATTAAAGCACGGTTACAAGCACGAGCAACACTTGCTGCGTGATATATCATTTCATCAAGAGTGATTGGAAGTGTGCTTGAATATCCTGCCATCACGTTTGCGGCACTGTCTCCTACAAGAATTATATCTACTTTCGCCAAATCAACCAATGTTGCCATAGAATAATCGTAAGCAGTAAGCATTGCGATTTTTTCTTTCTTGTCTGCCATTGATTGAAGCGTCTTTACAGTTACTCTTTTCGTATCTTTTGTTGCTACTGACATCGTTTTAAGTTTAATTTCTTTGCTTTTGAGCCGACAAAAGTACTAATGTTTTTCTTTATATGCGTTATTTTGCATAATTATTTGTATTTTTGTTGCAAAATTTTGTGTTTTTAAATTTATGTTTGATTTTTTTGAAGGGAAATTTGTTGAAATAACACCATCATATATAGTGATAAATTGTGGTGGAGTTGGATATAAAATAGAAATATCTTTAAATTCATATAGTATTTTAAAAGATAAGACAGAAGGAAGGGTGCTTGTGCATCATATTGTAAGAGAAGATGCTCAACTTTTATTTGGTTTTGAAAGTGAAAAAGAACGAAAACTTTTCAAACACTTGATAAGCGTAAACGGAGTTGGTGCAAACACTGCGAGAATGATTCTTTCTTCTCTTAGTTGTGATGATTTGATTGAGGCTGTCGTTAGTGAAAATGTCAATGTCATTAAAGCGGTAAAAGGAATAGGTCTTAAAACCGCTCAAAGAATAATTATAGACTTAAAAGATAATCTAAGTAAGTTTGAAATTGTTAAATCTGAGTGTGTTTTCAGCAATAAAAACAGAGAAGAAGCGTTATTAGCATTGCAAACGCTTGGTTTTAATAAACCTGCAATAGAAAAAACTTTGGATAAAATACTAAAAACTGACGTTTCCTTAGGTGTAGAAGAACTAATTAGGCAAGCGTTAAAGGTTTTATAATTTTTTGATTTAATGAAACTACATATCAATAAAATATTTCTTTTACTATTTGCTTTAATGTGTTGCAATATCTCTTTTGCACAAACAGATAGTTTGAGATATAATATTGAAGAAAATTCAGAAAGCCCATTATTTTTAAATACTCCAAGTAATATTACTACCGAAGTTGAGTATGATCCTATAAATAATGAATATCTCTTAATTAAAAAAGTGGGAAATTTAATTCTTGAAAAGAAACCTCTGTCTTTTGAGGAGTATCAGAATTATAATTTAGACCAAATGATAAATAATTATTGGAAGAGTCGTTCTGCTACCGCTAAAATCTCTACTTCTTCCAATGATGGTGTGCTCGGAAGCCTCATTCCTCAACTCAAAGTAAATAGTGAGTTATTTGAAACAATATTTGGAGGACAAACAATCGACATTCGTCCAAGCGGAAACGTTGAATTGAAAATGGGATTGGTTAATAACCGAAACGAAAACCTTGCTTTAAGCGAAAATCAACGTAGTACCACATCTTTTGATTTTGATATGTTGATGCAAGTCAATGCAATGGTGCAAATTGGTACTGCAATAAATTTTAATTTAAACTTTAACACAGAGGCAACTTTTGATTTTGAAAACGAATTAAAACTAAAATTTGAAGGAAAAGAAGACGACATTATTCAACTTATGGAAGCAGGTAACGTTTCCTTTCCTTTACCTCTTACTCTCATTCAAGGGACTCAATCTTTGTGGGGTATAAAATCAAGACTCAAATTTGGAAATCTCACATTAGACGCAATCGTTTCGCAACAGAAGTCTGAGTCGAGCACAGTTACGATTCAAGGCGGTGCACAAATGCAAGAATTTAATTTTAAGGCTGACGAATATGACGAAAATAGGCACTTTTTCCTCTCACAGTACTTTTACGAAAATTATAACTCAGCAATGAGTACGCTACCTATTATAAACTCAAACATAATCATTACAAAAATTGAAGTTTGGCGTACAAACATAGGCTCCGCCGTTACAAACAACAGAAATCTTGTTGCTTTTGCCGATTTAGGTGAGGCAAAACCATACGGACAAAATCCAATGATTGAAGTCCCTGGCGTTTCTCCTTTGCCAGATCAAATAATATCTAATCAATTGCTTCAAATAGTAGATTTAAACGCTATAAGAGATATAAATTCTGTTAGTCCTTATCTTCAAACTATGGGATTTGTATCGGGACAAAACTATGAAAAAATAGAAAGTGCAAGAAAGCTTTCTTCTTCTGAGTTTAGTTTCAATCCAAAATTAGGTTTCATTTCACTTAATCAAGCATTAGCTGCTGACCAAGTATTAGCGGTTGCATTCCGTTACCAAATTGTTGGAGACACTACGCTATATCAGGTTGGAGAATTTTCAGATGAAGGAATAGCAGACCCAAATACTCTTGTGGTTAAACTATTGAAGAGTTCTTCTCTTAATGTTAGAAATCCAATGTGGAAATTGATGATGAAAAATGTTTACAAACTAAACGCATATCAAATATCCCAAGAAGATTTTAGGCTAAACATTCTTTATCAAGCAGACGAAGACGGAGTTCAAACTGGATATTTCAGAGAAGGAGTCAAGAACGGTATTCCTTTAATACAGGTTTTTGGATTGGACAGAATGGATAACCAACAAAATATGTACCCTGACGGAGTTTTTGACTTTGTTGATAATGCCTCAACAGTGGGAGGAACAATAGAAAAAAACAAAGGTGTTATCTATTTCCCAACAGTAGAACCTTTTGGTAAGGATTTGAGAGAAATTTTGCAAGATGATGAACTTGCAGACAAATATTGCTTCGATTCGTTGTACACTTTAACACTTTCACAAGCAAAACAATATCCCGATAAGAATAAATTCTATTTAGAAGGCAGGTATAAATCTTCATCAGGTTCTGAAATATCTTTAAATGCTATGAATATACCACAAGGTTCGGTTAAAGTAATGGCAGGAGGTATTGTTTTAACCGAAGGAGTGGACTATACAGTGGATTATGCTATGGGTAGAGTTAGAATTATAAACCAAGGATATTTAAATTCCGGCACTCCAATCAGCGTTTCTACCGAATCAAATTCCACATTCTCTCCTGTAACAAAATATTTAACAGGAATAAGAGCAAATTATGAAATAAATAAGGACTTTATGATTGGAGCGACAATGATGAATCTAAGAGAAAGTCCGCTAACTCAAAAAGTAAATTATCAAGAAGAACCTATTAGCAACACAATATGGGGAATGGATTTAACTTATAAAAAAGAAATTCCTTTTATCACAAAACTCATAGATTTACTTCCTTTTTACCAAACAAAATCTCCTTCAATTCTTAACTTAACAGGGGAATTTGCTCACTTTATTCCAGGAAATCCAAACGTAATTGGCAATAGCGGAACTGCATATATTGATGATTTTGAAGCGGCAAAGCGTTCTTATGATTTAAAAATGATAGGTTCGTGGTTTCTTGCTTCTACTCCGCAAGATTATAACACATCTACTCCACTTTTCCCTGAGACAAGCAAAGATTTAGGGCTAACATACGGTTTCAATAGAGCAAAATTAGCGTGGTATTCAATTGATGACAATTTTTATACCCCATCTGCACCTTCTAATATAACCAATAATGATAAATCTCAACCGTATGCTCGTCCGATAAAGGAGACTGAAATTCGTCCAAACAAGGTAATTCCTCAGGGACAAATACAAACTTTGAGAGAATTTAACATTGCTTATTACCCAAGCGAGAGAGGACCTTATAATTTCGACACTCTTTCTGCTTATTCGGCAGGTTTAAATCCTGATGGTACACTTCGCTCACCCGAAACACGTTGGGGAGGAATTATGCGTAAGTTAGAATCCACCGATTTCGAGGCAACAAATATTGAATACATAGAATTTTGGTTAATGGATCCTTTTATAGAAAATCCATACCATAGTGGAGGTAAATTATACTTTAATTTAGGAGAAGTATCCGAAGACATATTAAGAGATGGTAGGAAATCATTTGAAAATGGCTTACCAACATCAGCGGAAGTCATTGATGTAGATTCCACAATATGGGGAAGAGTACCAAAATTGCAAGCAGTAGTAAACGCATTTAGTAACGATCCTGAGGCAAGACAGTATCAAGACGTAGGATATGACGGACTTTCCTCAAATGACGAAGCCTCATATCATCAACAATACCTTCAAAAAATTCAAAATCAAGTAGAGGCACAAGCCTACAACAAGATATTAGAAGACCCTTCTGCTGATGATTTTATTTATTTTCGTAATTTAAGTTACGATCAAAACGACATAAAGATAACAGATCGTTATAAAAAATACAATAACACAGAAGGAAACTCTTCTGTCGTTTCAGACAATTCTCAATACTCCTCACAAGCAACTTCAATCCCTAATGTAGAAGACATAAACCAAGACAACACATTAAGCGAAGCCGAAAACTATTACGAATATGTTATTAACCTAACGCCAGGCGATATGGTAATAGGCAAAAACTGCATTACCGATATACAAGAAGCCACAAGCGTTCCTTTACCTAATGGAGAAACAACAAATTGTAAATGGTATCAATTCAAAATTCCGATAAGAGAACCTCATCGTAAAGTTGGAGTAATAGAAGGCTATCAATCAATCAAATTTATTAGACTATTCTTAAAAGATTTTGAAGAGCCTATAATATTAAGATTTGCAACATTTGAACTCGTTAGTGGAGAATGGAGAAAATATACAGATAACCTTCTCACACCTGGCTTGTATCCAAGCGGAACTCAAACAGAAAACACAACCTTTACAATAGCCTCTGTAAACATTGAAGAAAACGGAAAACGCAGTCCAATACCTTACGTTCTACCTCCTGGAATTGAAAGAGAAAAAATCTACACCACAACTTCAATGACCGATATGAACGAACAAGCTCAAAGCATTAAGATTGGAAACTTATCAGATGGAGATGCAAGAGCAATATATAAATCAATGGAATTGGATATGCGACAATACAAACGCCTAAAAATGTTTGTTCACGCAGAACAATTAAACGAATTTGACCAATACCAAAAAGGCGATTTATCACTTTTCGTTCGTTTAGGTACCGACTTTACAAACAATTACTACGAATACGAACTACCATTAACCTTTACACCTTGGCACACCGGTAGTAACAATGAAGAACTCATTTGGCCTGAAAGCAATAATGTAGATATAAATTTAGAACAACTCGTAAAAGTAAAAGAAAATCGTAATGCAAAAATAAGAGCAAACGACTTAACGGTTTCTTCTACCATTCCATATTACGAAGTCATAGATGGAAGGAAAATGACCGTTGTAGGAATGCCAAATATTGCAGGAGTAAAAGTTTTGATGATAGGAATACGCAATCCTAAAAAGCAAAGCCAAAACGATGAAGACGATATGCTACCAAAATCTGCTGAAATTTGGATAAACGAACTTAGACTCACCGACTTTAATCGCAGTGGCGGTTGGGCTGCAACAGGATTTGCGAGAACTAATCTTGCCGATTTAGGAGATATTTCAATGTCTGCTTCACATCGTTCGGCTGGATTTGCATCATTAGAACAATCTATTTCCGAAATTTCACAAGATGCCGTTTCAACCCTTGACTTTTCCACAAACATAGAAGTAGGAAAATTCTTCCCAGAAGAATGGGGCGTTCGTTTGCCTGTGCATTTTGACTACTCACAATCAGTATCAAATCCAAGATATAACCCACTTGACCCTGACGTTAAGTTAGAAAATGATTTACTGAGTTATCGAACAGAAAGAGAACGCGATTCTATTCGACACATGGTACAAGACTACGTTAGCAGAACTAACTTTAACTTAATGAACATAAGAAAAGACCGCTTAGGTGATAGAGCACTGGAACGTCATTTCTACGATATTGAAAACTGGAACGGCTCTTATTCTTACGCATCAACCTTTATGAGAGATGTAGATATAGAATACAACACCAAAGAACAACACAGAGGAACTCTTGCTTATCAATACGATGTTAAATCAAAGGGTTGGAAACCATTTTCAAAGATGAAAATTTTCAAACCCAAAGCATTTGCAATTATAAGAGACTTTACGCTGCATTATTACCCTAAATCATTCTCGTTTAGAGCCGAAGTAGTAAGAGATTTTGAAGAAACCCTACTCAGAGCAAAGAGTCAAGGATTGATTTTAATGGAACCATACTTCTTTAAGCAGTTCTATATGAACAGAGCCTACACTTTCAAATACGATATTACCTCAAACATAAAATTTGAATACGATGCGACTGTCAATTCCTTGATAGAAGAACCACGAGGAAGGATAGACACCGATGAAAAGAAAGATTCGGTTTGGAATTCCATTTTAGAACTTGGACGAGCACAACAATTCACACAAAATTATAAGTTAAACGCAAACATACCTATAAATAAAATTCCGATATTTGATTGGATTCGTCTTAACGGTTCTTACTCTGGCACATACAAATTCATATCATCTACACAAGCAACACGATCTCTTGGAAACAATATAGAGAATTCAAGAAGAATAAACGGAACTGCTAATTTCAACTTAATGACTCTATACAATAAACTGCCAATTGTCAAGGAAGCATATAAAAATCAAGGAAAATCAAATATGCCAAGACGTCCAGAAGTTGGCATGTCAAGAAAAAAAGAACCAGAACCAAAGAAAGTAGAACCCGAAGTGGTAGAGGATTCCATTTCAAGTACACAAAAATTCTTGAAAGAAGCAATGTTCTTCTCTGTACGACTAATAACCTGTGTTAAATCCGCTTCAATTAACTACTCTCGCACTGACGGAACATCAATACCTGGATATATGCCTGTTGCAAAATGGTTAGGCTCTTCACCAACAAACAACTTTGCACCAGGATTTGCATTCATTTTTGGCTCACAAGACTTATCAATAATGGAAAACGCCATAAGAAATGGTTGGTTAAGTAAAGACACAATGCTCAATGCGGCCTTAAATCAAAAGATGACCGAAAACCTAAATGCACAAATCAAAATAGAACCAATAAAAGAATTTAATATAGACATAAGTTTCAAGAGAAATAAGAGCGAAATTTATTCTGCATACTACAAATTTGATGCTTTCTCCCAAGAAATAGAAGGACCTCTCTCACCTTTAAGCACAGGAAGATATAGTATTTCATTCTTTGCCCTACCTACCAACTTTATTTCTGCCGATGATAACAACGTAAGTTCTATCTTCAATCAATTCCTTGACAACAGAGAAATAATAGCACAACGATTAGCAGCAAGCAATGCCGCTTTCAATCCAGACTATTCAGGAATACTTATACAAGATAGTGTAAACGGTAGATTATATCCTGATGGCTATGGAGCAACAAGCCAACAAGTTTTAATTCCTGCCTTTCTTGCGGCTTATAGTGGCACAGATGCTTCCGCACAAAGCCTATCGCCTTTCATAAGTATTCCTATGCCAAATTGGAAAATAAGTTACACAGGACTAAACAAAAACGAATGGGTAAAAAAATGGGCAAACTCAATCACACTTTCTTCAAACTATTCTTGCGACTACACAGTAGGAGCATTCACTTCGGACAATAGAGTACCAATCTCTAATCCTGACTATGACTATGGTACAGAATGGGTAAGAAATGAATTAAGCAATAATTTTATTGCAAGAGATGTGATTGACCAAGTAACAATCAACGAACAATTCTCTCCATTGATTAAAATGGATATTAATCTTAAAAACTCATTCCAAACAAATTTTGAAATAAGACGTGAACGCAGTTTATCACTCTCTTTCTCTAACCTTCAATTAACCGAAATCAATAGAATGTCTTATGTACTTGGTGGAGGTTATCGCTTCAAGGACGTAGAATTAAACATAAGAATGGGAGGCGGAAACACAAAGAATTTAAAGAGTGATGTTTTGGTAAAAGCCGATTTTGCATTAAACATAAACAAAACTACTCTTCGTAAAATAGATCAAAATGTTAATCTTGTATCTTCGGGAGCAAAAATTCTATCTCTTAACCTTTCAGGAGAATATTCATTAACCGAAAAATTAGTTCTTAAAGCCTACTTTGAAATGACAATGAATACTCCTTTTGTTTCAAACTCTTATCCTAACTCAACAACACAAGGCGGATTTTCTCTAAGAATTACAATCTAAAAGTCTATGAAATATTTTATTTTTTCATAGAAATAATTTGCTAACTCTTTGTTTTATTTTTCTAAAACAAAGAGTTTTTCATTTCTTTTATTATATTTGCAAAAAAAATTAAAAGATATGAAACGTATATGTAAGATTTTAGCAATTATTGCTGTATTTGCTTTAAGTTTTCAACCACTTTCAGCACAAGAAACTAAGAAATGGGACGCTCGATTAGGATTGGGCATCGCTCCTATTCAAGATGTTGTTGGTTTATTAACCGTTGGATTAGTGGAATATGTAGATGAAGACATTATTTCTTCCTCAGGATTTTACCCTCTCATTTCTCCAAGTTTGGAAATGTCGTACAAATGCAATGAATACATAAGTGTTGGTGCTCAACTATCACTTGGTTTTGCTAATGAGGTGTATAGACACTCCAACTCAGAACTAAAAAGTAATTCATTTTTGTTTTGTCCTACCCTAATGGCAAATCTAAGAGTGAATTACTTTAAGAAAAATAATTTTTCAATGTATGGACTTTTTGGATTAGGAGCATCTAACTATCTTATAGTAAATAAAGACCCTTATTCTTCAATAAGTCTTAATTATTTTGTAATTCCTAATTTTAACTTCTATCCTCTATGTTTTTCTACAAACAGAGACAATGGTTTCTATATGGAAGTAGGTTATGGAAGTAAAGGTTATTTAAATTTAGGTTGGGAAATAAAAATAAAATCAAAAGAACAATAAATACATAGATATGAAAAAGACTGTTAAAGCTTTATTACTCTCACTTTTAGTAATGATTGTGGGATGTAAATCAGCAGATAATGAAACAAAAAAGTTCATTTCTGACGACACAATTAAGCAAACGATAGAAGAAATAAAGAAATCTGCTCCTAAATGCGACATAAAACTATTGGAAAAAGGAGTTAATCAAGCGGCTGCTTTGTGGAAAATGGAAGATGGCTCGCAAGAAGAGTTCAAAACCTTGATTGTAAAGAACTATGCAAAGACTCCAGAAGAAAAAGAATACCTTTTCTCTCGTATTTGTTACATATTGGAAAGACTTTATGGAACTTCTAATCAGTTATCTGTGGAATTGCAAAAGCCTTTGCACCTTGCGGGAGCCGATCCAATAGAAGTGGATTATTTAATGGGGTCTTACACTCCTTTCTCACACCTTAGCGATGACTTATTTGCAAATAAATTTGCCTTTATAACAATTGCAAACTTTCCAAACTACACTCTTGAAGAAAAGAACACACTTGGCAAAAATTGGACAAGGTTAGAATGGGGTTATGCAAGACTTGGCGATGCGTTTACAGACAGAATCCCTGCCGAACTAACCGCTGAAAAAAATATTGTAAACGGAAATAGTGAAAACTACATTGCTGAATACAATATAATGATGGGAAATCTTTTGAATAAAAAGGGAGAAAAACTTTTTCCAAAGGATATGGTCTTGCTTTCACACTGGAATTTGCGTGATGAAATAAAATCAAACTACGCAAACATACCTAACGCTTTTGAAAAGCAAGAAATGATTTATAAAGTAATGGAAAGAATCGTTGATCAAACAATTCCGCTTGATGTAATCAACAATGCAGAATACGATTGGAACCCTTACACAAATAAAACATTCAAAAATGGCAAAGAAGTAGAACTTGCAAGCGAAGGAGCAAGACGCTATCAACATATATTAGACGCTTACAAAGTAGAAAAGAAGATTGACCCATACACTCCTGCCCTTCCAACAGGCATAAAACGTAACTTTGAGGGAGGAATGGAGATGTCAGTTGAACAAATCAAAGAACTCTTCACACACCTTGTATCTTCTGACCAAGTAAAACAAGTTGCAAAACTAATAGAAAGTCGTTTAGGAAGACAACTTCGTCCTTACGATATTTGGTACGATGGATTCAAAAGCCGTTCAACACTTTCAGAAGATATGCTTACTGAAAAAACACAAGCAAAGTATCCAACAGCACAAGCATTCCAAGACGATATGCCACGAATGTTAGAAGCATTAGGATTTAGCAAAGAAGACGCAAAATTTTTGTCTGATAGAATTGTAGTAGAAGGTGCAAGAGGAAGTGGACACGCTTGGGGAGCACAAGGAAGATGGGAACCTGCACGCCTACGCACAAGAATAAGCGGCAAAGGTATGGATTACAAAGGATATAACATTGCCGTACACGAATTTGGTCATAATGTAGAACAAACACTCGACCTTTACAAAATAGATTACTACACATTAAACGGCGTTCCTAATACAGGATTTACAGAAGCCTTAGCTTTCATTTTCCAAAAAAGAGACTTAGAACTTCTTGGCTTTGACACAGAACGCAACGACAATACAACACTTGATATTTTCTGGGGATTATATGAAATAATGGGCGTTGCACTTGTAGATATGGCAGTTTGGGAATGGTTATACGCTAATCCAGAAGCAACAGCCGAAGACTTAAAGAACGCAACTCTTAGAATAGCAAAAGAAACATGGAATAAATACTACGAACCCGTACTTGGAACAAAAGATTCTCCACTCTTAGCGATTTATTCTCACATGGTAAACTCACCAATGTATCTTCCAAACTATCCATTAGGCAGTATAATAGAATATCAACTTGAAAGTCATTTTGCAAAATTCAATTCAAAACAAGATTTTGCAAACGAAATCAAGCGAATCTATACCTTAGGACGCTTAACCCCACAAGAATGGATGCAACAAGCCGTTGGAGCAAACATAAGCACACAACCAATTCTTGATGAAGTTCAAAGAATAATGAATAAGTAAAAGAAAAATATTCAAATAGCGGTTTGATTAGTTTCAAACCGCTATTTTTGAAATCTTTTAAGTTTTTTTTAATTTTGCAGAGCAGATAAGCAATAGTAAAGCACTAAGTAGTAAATATGAATGAAGGTTATTTAAATTTTGACGAGTATATAAGTGTTGATGGATTTAAAGACTTCTATTGAATATGACTTAGAAAAAGAACGGCAATTCGACTATTCCGTATTGGATAAAGACCAAATGATTGAACATATCGCTCAATTCGTTTCTGGATTATGGCAAATACACCCTTTTTGTGAAGGAAATACTCGCACAACTGCAATTTTTACGATAAAATATCTGCGTTCGCAAGGATTTAAGATAAATAATGAATTGTTTGAACGTCATTCTTGGTATTTTAGAAACTCATTAGTGCGAGCAAATTACCGAAATATCCCCAATAAAGTAAATTATGAACCAAAATTTTTAATCAATTTCTTTCGCAATCTACTTTTAGAAGAAAGCAATGTTTTAAAAAATAGATATATGCTTATTGATTTTCCGAACTAATCAAGTCTTAGCGTTTCAATTCCTTTCTGTGCAAGAAAAGATAAGCAAGAGAAAAAGTAGGAATAAAGTCAGTGAAAGGTAGGATTTCTTCCGCCATTGCAATCATTGAGCCAATCGGTTTACGAAACCAATAATAAAACACAACGGCCGAAATAGGTGCCCAAACCAAATCAAAGGTTTCTCCAATTGCAGGAATGAAATAAGTTATCGTTCCAATGCAATCCATAACCAAACAATGCCAAAATTTAATTTTTTTCATACGCCATTAAATTATAATACAAATTCTCTTCTTAACCACTCTTTTAAAATAGGATCAGGTATTGAAATTTTTCTTTTTTCTATTTCTATCAGTTCTTTTTTCTCCAAAGCGCGTTTCACAATACTTACATTAGCAGAAGAACCAAGTTGATATTCAGTTAAAACTTCTTGTTTTGTAAACTCACTCTCAACTCCGCCTACAATTGCTCTTAAAAAATTCATTTGATAAGTTGTTAAACTCTCAGTTTGTTTTTCAAATAGCGGAGTATTTTGGTCAATTAAATCTTGATATGCCTCTTTAAAGCTATTTTCTGTGGCAGTTTCATCTGTGTGTACCCAAACCAACCACGATAATTGCTGAACGTATGACGAATGATTATCAACTATTTTACAAATTCTTTCTGCTAATTCTTCCGATATATGTTTTCCTGTTTTCTCAAAACGATTACAAATATATTCTACCCAATCCGCTGTACCAATCTTTTGAAGATAAATTGCATCTCCAAACTTATAAAATGGATAACTTTTCTTTTCAAACAATTCATTCATCAAATGTTTTTTGCTTCCAAACAAACAATACGATACATCTTTCTGTAACTGCCATATAGTACGCAATCGCTTTTGAAAAGTCTTTGAATCGCTAAATTCTGCAATCTGTTGAAACTCATCAATGCAGATAACAATTTTGCAATTCTTTTTTTGTGCTATTTTTTCGGGTAGTTGCAAAATATCATCTATGTTTTCACTCTTTGGATTCATTTCAAGCGAAATAGAAAAGTCTGTTGTAGGATCAGGACTTATTGAAATTTTTGGAGTGATTCTTGATAGAAAAAGCTTTGCTGTTTCTATCCATTCGTCCAACTTTGAAGAAGTTTGTTTAATTACGGCAGTTGCAAAAGTGTCATAAAATTCTCTATCGCTACGACAAGAAAAAATATCAATATATACAACTTTCAAATTCTCCGATTGAGCCAATCCACACACCTTTTTAACCAAAGAAGTTTTTCCCCAACGGCGAGGAGAAATCAAAACAGTATTTACTCCATATTGAAAGTTTAATAACAATCGTTCAGTCTCCTTTTTACGATCAGTAAAATTATCTCCTGATGTTGCAACTCCAAATACAAACGGCTTATTACCCATGATTTTTTAAATGTTATTTCAATTTGCAAAGATATGTAATAAAGTTATTACTAACAACTTTATTACTAATAAACTTATTACAAAGAAATATTTACACCGATGTGCAAAAACACATAGACAGAAAGTCAATAAAGAAAATAGTAAACGTAGTTGTGTAGCATAAGCAACGAATGAAGAGAAGATAAAAAACTTTCACCACCACTTAACGCCAAATGCGTGCGATATTTTCGGCAAAGAAATTCTCAGTCCGAATTTTTCAATTTATTTAGTCTTAACTAAAATCCACTAAATCAAAGACTTAACTTTTTTAAGGCTTGATTTCCCCCATTTTTTCTATGATTTAGTGCGATTTTTTTACGTTTTTTCTTCAATTTTCATCGGATCTTAGAAAATTTTCATCGGACAAAAAAAATTTTTCATCGGAGGAAAATTTTTTTTGATCCGATCTGAGTAAATTTCGCTCCGATTTCAGCAAATTTTCCTCCGATTTTCGCTCAATTTTCGTCAGAATTTTTCAAATCCTCTCAAAGAAAAATTTCGTAATAATAAATTTGATTTCCCCTAAAAGTTTGAGTTGATTTTTTTTGTGCTTTTAAAAATTTGTTATACCTTTGTATTCTGAAAAGATAAATAACGAAAAATTATGCCTATGGTAAAAGAAAAAGAAAGATAATTAGACTAAGTAAATTTAATACGACATAAAAAGCGTTTTTGCTTATATTAGGCAATCTGAAATCTAGACAATTTCAAAAATGTTCACCTATAAATAAGTAGAAAACGCTCACGAGTAATAATCGTGGGCTTTTCTTATTTGGTGAACGGGTAAGTCTAGAACCTCAGATAGCCATAAGAACAAAGTCCACGACTTTTTTATGTCCTTATTATCAAAGAAACAAGATTTAATTTACTTTTGGACTTTGGGTAAATAACTTAAAAAATTAAAATTATGGGTGCAATAATTTTTATATTTTTTATTGGATATGCTTTATCTTGCATATTCGGGAATGGAAATTTAGACTAAAAAGTAGAACAAATAGAAAAATAGCCTTGTGATAGTGTTTCACAAGGCTATTAAAAAGACATATTAGCGTTTTTCTTATACTTGGTTATCTGGAATCTAGACAATTTCAATATAGTTTGCCAATAGATAAGAGAAAAACGCTCGCTAATATTTACGTGGGCTTTTTTCTTATACTATTGATTAGCATTAGCACAACTCAATTAAGTATTAAGAGAAAAAAGTCCACGTTTTTATATGTCTATATCGTAGTAAAAAATAGTAAAATAGCCTTTGGACTTTTGGCAAAATAAAGTTAACGACAATAAAATGGAAGAAAAAAAGCCTATTGCCAAAAATTCAAATCTTCACAAGGCAAAACGAGCAAAGGCAGATGAGTTTTATACTCAACTTTCCGACATAGAAAATGAATGTAAGCACTATTGGGAACACTTTAAAGGCAAAACAATTCTCTGCAACTGCGATGACCCGCGAGTAAGTAACTTTTTCCGTTATTTTTCCTTAAACTTTGAACACTTAGGCTTGAAAAAACTGATAGCAACTTGCTACAAAAATCAAGATATTGACCTTTTCAGCCAAGAAAGTAGCGAAAAAGCAGTCTATATCATTTACGAAGGAGACAAAAACGGTAACCGACAAGTTGATGACAACGAATTAGAGGTCAAAGAACTACAAGGCGATGGAGATTTTCGTAGCAAAGAATGTATAGAATTGCTAAAAGAAGCCGACATAGTAGTAACAAATCCTCCCTTTTCCCTATTTCGCGAATACGTTGCACAACTTATAGAATACGAAAAGAAGTTTTTAATAATCGGAACTCAGAATGCCATAACCTATAAGGAGATTTTTAAACTCATAAAAGAGAATAAAATTTGGTTAGGTAATGGATTTCGTGGAGGGAATGCCTATTTTGAAATACCCGAAACAGCAAGTCGTGATTACGCAAAAGGAGTTTATGATGAAGAAACTAAGTTAGTAAAATTTAGAAATTGCTGTTGGTTTACTAATCTTGACCATAAAAAACGTCATGAAGAACTTATTCTTTATAAGGAATATAACCCTACGCAGTTTCCAAATGAATATCCTAAGTATGAAAATTATAATGCCATTGAAGTAGGAAAGACAGCAGAGATTCCGATGAATTATGACGACGTTATGGGAGTTCCTGTTACTTTTATGGCTAAATATAATCCTGAACAATTTGAAATAATCGGTATGGCAGAAGATAACGGCAAAGGATTAAGCGGTGAGGCGGCTGAATGGGACGGAGTAAATCCTCATTGCATTATCAATGGCAAAGCAATGTATAAACGAATATTTATAAGAAAAAAATAAAACAGCAATGAAAATAGAATTAAAGAAGATTAAGATAAGGGAATTAGTGGAAGGTTATGTTGATAATAAGGAAGAGGGTGTTTATGCTTGGGGTGGAAAGTTGAATGTGCGTCCTAAGTATCAGCGAGAGTTTGTTTACAAAGACCAACAAAGGCAAGCAGTTATTGATACCATTGTTCAAAACTTTCCTTTGAACATTATGTATTGGGTAAAGAGCGGAAACGATGAATATGAAGTGCTTGACGGACAGCAAAGAACGATAAGCATTTGTCAATACGTAAGTGGAATTTTCTCTCACAATATGATGTATTACCATAACTTACAAACAGATGAGCAAGAGAAGATTTTGAATTATGAACTTATGGTTTACTTTTGCGAAGGCACCGATAGCGAGAAATTATCTTGGTTTCAGAGAATAAATATTGCAGGAGAAAAACTAACAAATCAAGAAATTCTTAACGCAATCTATTCAGGCAGTTGGACAACTGATGCAAAACGTTATTTTTCTAAAAGCAATTGCCCCGCTTATGGCTTAGCCGAAAAATATATGAGCGGCACTCCTATTCGTCAAGACTACTTAGAAACAACTATTTCTTGGATTAGCGAAGGCAACATCAAGACCTATATGGGCAATCATCAACACGATGCTAACGCAAACGAACTTTGGCTATATTTTCAAGCCGTAATAGCATGGGTAAAAGCAGTCTTTCCAACATATAGAAAAGAAATGAAAGGCTTAGATTGGGGATTTTGGTACAATAAATTAAAAGATACGTCACTTGACTCAAAGAAATTGGAAACGCAAGTTACCGAATTGATGCAAGATGAAGACGTTACAAGTCGCAAAGGCATATATCAATACGTCTTATTCGGCGATGAAAAACACTTAAACATACGTCAATTCAAAGAAAGCGACAAACGCTACGCCTACGAAAATCAATTTGGAGTTTGCATCAAATGCGAAGAACACTTTTCAATAGAAGAAATGGAAGCAGACCACATCTTACCATGGTCAAAAGGCGGAAAAACCGACAAAGACAACTGTCAAATGCTCTGCAAACAATGCAACCGCCGAAAAAGCGATAAGTAAGAAGAGACAGAAACAAGGAATTTATCAACAACGACATTGTGTTCTATTTGATAAAACCGATAGAATAAAAAAAACAACCCTGCTAAGTTCCTGGAAGTAATGTCCCAGCTTTTCAAGGTTGCTTTATCGCTTTCGCTTTTGCAAAGATACAACAAATTTTAATCTGTCAAGTCTTTTTGCAAGAAAGATGTGTTTTTATTCTTCTAATGCGTTTCTATTTTTCTAAATATAGATAAATTCACACCTTGAATAAAATACTATAAGTGCATTATATTTCACTTTTATTTGTTGATTTCAAAAATTTATTCTATTTTTGCACGAAAAGGGAATTATATTTCACTATGAAATTTGGCAATTTAATTAAAGAACGTAGAGCTTTGCTGGGTTTAACTCAACAGGATTTGTCTGATTATACAGGCTTGAGTGTAAGGATTATTAAAAGTATTGAAGCGGATAAAGGTAATCCTTCTTTGAATACGCTTGAAAAAATAGCAGAAACTTTGGGTTTGGAAATTGTTATGAGGGTTAAAATTATAAATGAATGAGACAAGCTTTGGTTTTATCAAACAATATTGTTGCAGGTCGGCTAATTGAAACAGACGAAAGACGTTATATTTTCAGATATGATGAGGACTATCTATTTAATTCTGAACTTCGTGCTATTTCCCTTGCTTTCCCTAAAAGAAAAGAGGAATATGTTTCTGATGAATTATTTCCTTTTTTCTTTAATATGCTTTCCGAAGGAAGCAATAAGGCTTTGCAGTGTAGGACGTTAAAGATTGATGAAAATGATTCCTTTGGTTTATTATTGGCAACTGCAAAATATGACACTATTGGAGCAATAACAATTCAAGAGTTATGAAAACGATAAATGTTTGTCCGGGTACGCTTGCTCAGGGTTTTGATACTTATAGTCAACTCTGCTTACGCAAAGTTTTTAATGGCAAAAAGGTAAGTCATATCATTGATTTCTCTTTGGATAATGATACAGAAAATGTTATTTCTTCTGTAAACAAAATTTCAATTTCCGGAGTACAAGAAAAATTCTCTGCAATAATTGAGAAAGGTAAAATAATTCTTACTCCTGAAGGTAAATCGGGACATTATATCTTAAAACCTATGCCTAATTATAAACACCTGCGTTTCAGAAATAATATTCCTGCAAATGAACATCTAACAATGCAAATTGCAAGTCAAGTTTATAAAATAAATACTGCTGAAAATGCTTTGGCTTTTTTTTCAAATGGCGAGAGTGTTTATATTACTAAAAGATTTGATTATGCAAAAGATGGTTCAAAAATCAAGCAAGACGATTTCGCTTCTATTGCTGGAAGGACAGAAAAGAACAGTGGTAAGAATTTTAAGTACTTAGGAAGTTATGAAGACCTTGCAATATTGCTCCGACAAAATGTTTCTGCATGGCAAGTTGAAGTATGTAAATTCTTTTCATTAGTAGTATTCAACTACTTATTTAGCAATGGCGATGCTCATTTAAAGAATTTTTCATTACAAGAGACGATAAATGGAGATTATGTATTAAGTCCTGCTTATGACTTATTGAACACATCTATTCATGTTAACGATGAAGATTTTGCATTGCAAAACGGCTTAATCCCTAAGAGTGAATATTCTGAGGTTTATTCAAAAACATCTCACCCTTGCAAAGATGATTTCATCACTTTCGGCAATCGCATAGGCGTTGTGCAAAAAAAACTCTATTCCACAATAGAGATGTTCGCCACAGAACAAGAAAAAGTTTATGAACTAATAGAAAACTCATTCTTAGAAGAGAAAGTAAAACGCATGTATAAACAATCATACATAGAACGCTTGCATCGTTTTCAACGAAGCGACAAATAAATCCATAAAATCTTAGCTTTATTTCTCTACCTTCAAGAAGTAGAAACATTTTAATCACATTAAAATGGTATTACGAACGCATTAAAATAGTATTACAATGGCGTTAAAATAGTATTACAATGCGTTTGTAATAAGTTAAAGGTTTGTATTATTATTGTTTCTTATTTCCATATTTTATCGTAATCTTGTTAACAATAACCCCCTCTCAGCATTGCGTACAAGGTTGTATGACATTAAAAACTTATATCACTTTATTAAAACAAAGGAACAATATAAATATAAAATTTAATTTTATGCTATATTTATAGTCTGCGAAATTGATGTAAAAACATAATTTTATAATTTAATATTAATAAGATTCTAACAAAGCAATGCTTATTTGCATAGATTAAACGACCAATATTTTCAATTCTCCTTAGTCATACAATTCATCAGTATTCAATAAGCATCATAGAATATTCTTTTATTTTTTTTATATCAAGACCCATTTGATATAAAAAATTTAAAAGAATATTGTAACTTTGTAATAGAATATTATAATAATCTTTAATTTCAAACAAAATGTTAACACCAATTGCCATAAGAGTTTTATCTGCAAACAGCGTAGGAAAGAGAAAACTACAGGTTGGAAAGTTCTATTACTTCCTCGATGGATTTAGAATTGAAAAAAATGAGCATATTTATATAGATGAAATGCGTTTAGACAAAGATAGTCTTTATAATGATTATTTTGTAGACGACGATAAATCAAATCCAACTATCAGCGTATCAGCCATTGTCGGAGAGAACGGAGCAGGTAAAAGCTCTGTTATTGAATTCTATATCAGACTGATAAATAATTTCGCGGCTGCTACAATAGGTGAATATGACGTAAACCCAGGATCACAACACCTTCATTTTATTGATGGCATTAGAGGTGAGCTGTATTATATGATTGACACCATACCTTACAAGCTCAAAATTGAGAATAGGAATGTTGCATTATCTAGTTATTCTGAAAATGGTAAAAAGATGGATCTTCCTACTAAAGAGTATATACCATATAATACTGAGGACATATTTAACAATGAATTACCTGTAGATCCTTATGAGGAAAATGAATTATATCCTATTGAAGCATATCGTTCTAAGAAAATTAGGAATAGGCAAGTTCAAAACAATATAGATGAATTGTATAAACACTTCTTCTATACATATGTATCAAATTTCAGCTCATACGCATATAACACCAATGACTTTGCAAACGAATGTAATAGTAATAGGTATGAAGAACTTATCCGCAAAAGCAAGAAAAAGAGGTATACAATAGAACAAAAGAATTGGTTGAATGGAATATTCCA
>JAFYSZ010000020.1 GCA_017559135.1 Bacteroidales bacterium
CAATACTATCGCAACCGTTGATTGTTTGAAGTGTTTGCGTATAAACACCTGCTTCGCTTACGTTAAATCCTTGTTCATTGTAAACTTGTCCTTGACAAATTGTTGCAGTAAGTTCTGTATTGAAAACAGGATTAACATTTAAAGTAAGAGTAACAATACTATCGCAACCGTTGATTGTTTGAAGTGTTTGCGTATAAACACCTGCTTCGCTTACGTTAAAACCTTGTTCATTGTAAACTTGTCCTTCGCAAATTGTTGTAGTAAGTTCAGTATTATAAACAGGATTAACATTCAAAGTAAGAGTAACAATACTATCGCAACCGTTGATTGTTTGAAGTGTTTGCGTATAAACACCTGCTTCGCTTACGTTAAATCCTTGTTCATTGTAAACTTGACCTTCGCAAATAGTTGCTGAAAGTTCTGTGTTGAAAGTAGGATTAACATTCAAAGTAAGAGTTACAATACTATCACAACCATTTGCAGAAGTTAATGTTTGCGTGTAAACGCCTGCTTCGCTTACGTTAAATCCATTTTCATTGTAAACTTGACCTTGACAAATGTTTGCAGAAAGTTCTGTATTGAAAGTAGGATTAACATTTAAAGAAAGCGTAACAATACTATCGCAACCGTTTACAGAAGTTAATGTTTGTGTGTAAACACCTGCTTCACTTACGTTAAATCCATTTTCATTGTAAACTTGACCTTGGCAAATTGTTGCATAAAGTTCTGTATTAAAGATTGGAAGAACGTTTAAAGAAAGCGTAACAATACTATCAAACCCATTTGAAGCAGTTAAAATTTGCGTATAAGTTCCAGCTTCGCTTACGTTAAATCCGTTTTCTGTGTAAGTTTGTCCTTGACATATTGTTGCAGAAAGTTCTGTATTGAAAACAGGAATAATACTCAAAGAAAGCGTAACAATACTATCGCAACCATCTTCTGTTATTAAAATTCGCGTATAAGTACCCTCTTCGTTTACGTCAAATCCAAATTCAGTGTATGTTTCTCCTGCATTTATTGTTGCATTGATAGTAGTATCAAATAAAATAGAGTCAAAAATTGCAGTAAAAGAAGTATCACTTGAAAGATAAACAACTCTTGGGTTTTCTGTATTTCCGTCATTCCAACTTACGAATTGATAACAAATGTTTGCGGTTGCAGTAAGCGTTGCAGTAGAACAATTATTCCTTTCAATCGCTACACTTCCTCCACTTTCATTATTAACATACGTATTAATATCAAAAGTAATTTCTTGAATATTATTAGAATTGAAATAATCTCCCCAAGATGAAATATAATCATCTTTCAATCCACAATTAACATAAAGAATCTTATTGGACGGTGTATTGTTAAAAACATTATTACCTAATGCAGGAGGAATATCAGCAAGACAAGTAACAAAAGTTAAACTATCGCAATCAGCGAACGCACCGTATCCAATAGTATCAACACTATTACCAATAGTAACAGAAGTTAAAGAATCTAAATTATAAGCAAAATAATTAGGTATTCTTTGAACGCTATCACCAATATTTATTGTTGTAATAGGACAATCCTCAAATGGATAATAATCATAATTATAAAAATCATAACAATTTATAGCATTATAATTTAGAGTTGTTAAACCACTGCAATTATAGAACGCACCTTCTCCAATTCTAGTAACACTATTAGGAATAGTAACAGAAGTTAAACTACTGCAATTATAGAACGCCCAACCTCCAATTCTAGTAACACTATTAGGAATAGTAACAGAAGTTAAACTGCTGCAACCAGAGAACGCAGAACTAGAAATAGAAATAACACTATTAGGAATAGTAACAGATATTAAACTACTGCAATTTTTGAACGCATCATCTCTAATAGAAGTAACACTATTACCAATATTAACAGAAGTTAAACTACTGCAACCCCAGAACGTACCCACATAAATAGAAGTAACACTATTAGGAATAGTAACAGAAGTTAAACCACTGCAAGAAGCGAACGCATAATCTTCAATAGAAGTAACACTATTAGGAATATCAATAGAAGTTAAACTACTGCAATTATAGAACGCGTGATATCCAATGAAATTAACACTATTAGGAAGAGTAACAGAAGTTAAACTACTGCAATATTTGAACGCATAATCTCCAATAGAAGTAACGCTATTAGGAATAGTAATAGAAGTTAAACTACTACAATACTCGAACGTATAATCTTCAATAGAAGTAACACTATTACCAATAGTAACAGAAGTTAAACTACTGCAACCAGAGAACGTAGAACCTCCAATAGAAGTAACACTATTAGGAATAGTAACAGAAGTTAAACTACTGCAATTATAGAACGTTCCACTTTCAATAGAAGTAACAGGATAAGTATTTCCTGCAATTTCTATTGAAGAAAGAATATCAACATGTCCGCTTCTGTTTTGTTCGCAAGAAGAAACCATTGCTTCTGTTGGAGCGTATGTGCTATCGCCAATATGGAAAGTAATCAAACCATAACCAGTAAGATTTACATAATAACTTTCTGGAATTGTAGCAAGAGGAACTCTATAAGTTACAGCAGAATCAATTACAACATTAGGGCTAACACCTGCATCATAGAACGCGTGATATCCAATGAAATTAACACTATTAGGAAGAGTAACAGAAGTTAAACTACTGCAATTATAGAACGCCCAACCTCCAATTCTAGTAACGCTATTAGGAATAGTAATAGAAGTTAAACTACTGCAATCATAGAAAGCATAATCTCCAATAGTAGTAACAGGATAAGTATTTCCTGCTAATTCTATTGAAGAAAGAATATCAACGTGTCCGCTTCTGTTTTGATCACAATAATAAACAAGTGCTTCTGTTGGAGCATAAGTGCTATCGCCAATATGGAAAGTAATCGGACCATAACCACTAATACGATAACTATTCGCATAATAACTTCTTGGAATTGTAGCAGGAAAAACTTGATACCTTACTGAATCTATTATAACAGAAGCATTACCACCTGCATGATAGAACGCAGAAGAACCAATATAAGTAATATTTTCTGGAAGAGTAACAGAAGTTAAACTACTGCAATTATAGAACGCAGAATCTCTAATAGAAGTAACGCTATTAGGAATAGTAATAGAAGTTAAACTACTGCAATCATAGAACGTGCCATCTTCAATAGAAGTAACACTATTAGGAAGAGTAACAGAAGTTAAACTACTGCAATATTTGAACGCATAATCTCCAATAGAAGTAACGCTATTAGGAATAGTAATAGAAGTTAAACTACTGCAATATCTGAACGCACCATTTCCAATAGAAGTAACGCTATTAGGAATAGTAACAGAAGTTAAACTACTGCAACCATAGAACGCTCCACCTCCAATAGAAGTAACAGAATACGTTCTTATAGAATCCGTAATATAACACTGACAAGAATCCCTATAATGTTCCCAAGTCTTAGTTACGCTTGAAGGAATATTAACAGAAGGAACACCGTAAGTACAACTAGAAACTTTTACTTTTCCTGCTCCTGTTATTTCGTATCTTAAATATCCTTCCCAAAACGAATATTGTGCGAAAAGCACGTTTGCACAAAGTAGGGTGCAAATTAAAAGTAATGTTCTTTTCATTTTTTTAAATTTTTTATGTTTTTAATTTTTTTATTTCTCACTGAAAAGACATTAAAAAAGACGTGGACTTAGTCTTACTGTTTCTTGAGGTTCTCGACTACCTAACTAACCAAATAAGAAAAGCCCACGATATACTCGTGAGCGTTCTTTCCTTATTTTTTGGTTAGTTTTTATGAAATTGTCGAGATTTCAAGAAACTAATAATAAGCAAAAACGCTTTTTTATGTCAATAAAATTTCAGCCCACAAAGTTAAGACAAATTTCTTAAAGCACAAAAAACTTGCGAATAAAGTCTTGTGAAAATTAAATTTATTGTTACGAAATTTTTCTTCGCAAGGGTTTTGAAAAGTCTGAGGAAAATTGAGCGAAAATCGGAGCAAAATTCACTCAAATCGGAGCAAAATTTACTCAGATCGGATCAAAAAAAATTTTGGTCCGATGAAAAAAAATTTTGGTCCGATGAAAATTTTCTAAGATCCGATGAAAATTTGCTAAAACACGATAAAAAGTGAAGAAAAACTAAGAAAAAATCGCACTAAATCATAGAAAAAATTGAGCAAGTCAAGTCTTAAAGAGTTAAGTCTTTGATTTAGTGATTTTTAGTTAAGGGCTTATATTTTGAAAATTTCGGTCTGAGAATTTCTTTGCCGAAAATATCGCACGCATTTGGCGTTAAGTAGTGGGAAAACAAATTTATTTTAATCTCTCTTATTCAAATTTGATATTCTCCATTGGGTTAATTTTGCTGATATTGCGTGCCGGGAATATGAGTGTGGACATACATATTATTATGCAAGCAATATTGACTGAGATTAGGGCAGGGAGTGAAAATTCTATTGGTACGCTGTCGAGATAATAACTTTCTTGGTCGAGTTTTATGAATTTATATTTTTGTTGCAGTAGCATTAAGGAGAGTGCTACGGCGTTTCCGATTAGCATTGCACGAGTTAAGATATATAGAGATTTGTATAAATAGATTTTTGTAATGGATTGGGTTGTTGCTCCAAGGCTTTTGAAGATTCCTATGTGTTTTGTTTGTTCAAATATCATTATTAGTAGGGTGGAGCATGAGGTTATGATTGCGATAAAGGTCATTACTACTAATATTAGTATGACATTTGAGTCTAAGAGGTTGAGCCAAGCAAAGAGATTTGGTTCTATTTCTTCTATTGTTTGGATATTTTTGTCTTCGGATAAGTTTTGATAGATGTTTTGTGCGGTTTGGTCGAGGCGTGTGAAGTCTTTGAGTTTTATTTCGTAGCCGTTGTAATGGTTTTCTTCTATGTTGAGTAGTTTTTGTAGTGTGTTTGCATTGCAGATTATGAATCGTTCGTCATAGTCGCCTAAGCCTGTTTGGTATATGCCTGAGATTGTGAAGGGTCTTACACGATATTTTTGGTCGATGTAGAAGTATATTTTTATTTTGTCGCCAATTTTTATGTTTAATTTGTCGGCTATGGTTTGTGAGATAAGGATTTGGTTTTTGTTTTCTTTGTTTGCGTAGTTTGGAATACTGCCTGTTTTTAGGTTGTCTTTGAAAAAGGTGAAGTCAAAGTTGTTATCTACTCCTTTTAGGGCTACTCCGTGAAAGTCTGTCTTGGTTTTGATTGCTCCCCCTGTGAGAATGTAGGGGTTTATGGCTTTTATGTTTTTTTCTTCTTTGTTAAGGTTTGCTATTTCTTGGTTTGTGAGTTGTATTGTGTTGTTGTGGTTGGAGGAATTGATTGAGAAAGGAATTACATGTATGTGTGAGGTGAAGCCTGTAATCTTTTCTTTGATTTCGTTTTTGAATCCTTGTAATACTCCTATGGAAACTAACATTACTGCTATGGATAATGCTATTCCTGCGGTTGCAATTCCTACGATTGGTTTGGAAAAGGATTTGCGTTTTTGCTTTAATAGTTTTTTTGCTACGAAATATTCAAAATTCATAGTGCAAAGGTAATACTTTTCGCACGACATTTATTATTTATTGATAGTTTTTGTTAATTTTGCACAAATTTTTAGACTATGGAACAAGGTTTATATCCGTTGAAATTCCTTCCTTTGTTTAAGAATAAGCCTTGGGGAGGAAATAAAATAAGAGATTTGTTGGGCGTTGATTATTCGCCGCTTCCTAATTGTGGGGAATTGTGGGTGCTTTCTTCTATTGAAGGACAGGAGACTGTGGTTGAGAATGGTTTCTTGACAGAGTGTACTCTTCCCGAACTTATTGAGATGTATGCAGATGAGCTTGTGGGTGAGGAGAATTACAAAGAGTTTGGGGAATACTTTCCTTTGCTTTTTAAGATCATTGATGCACAAGATAATCTCTCGGTGCAGGTTCACCCTGATGATGATTTTGCTCAGAATGATGGCTATCCGAATGGTAAAACCGAGATGTGGTATGTCTTAGACAATGATGAAGATGCGGTTATTTACAGTGGTTGGAATAAAAAGATGACAAAGGCTGAGGTTATCAATAAAACAAAGGACGGAACTATTGCTGAGTGTTTGAATTGTGATAAGGCAGAGAAGGGGGATTTGTTTTTTATTCCTGCCGGTAGGGTTCACGCTATTGGAAAAAACTCTTTGGTGGCGGAAATTCAGCAGTCTTCTGATACAACCTATCGTTTGTTTGATTGGAACAAGGTTGATGAGAACGGAAAAGGAAGAAAACTTCATGTTGAAGAGGCTTTGAAGGTCTTGGACTTGGGAAAAACTCCTCATGCTAAGTCGGGTTATGATTATACCTTGAATAAAACTTCAAATTTGCTTACTACTCCTTTTTTTACTACGAATTTGATTAGTATAAATGTAGGTCTTAAAAAGGATTATTCGGCTTTGGATAGTTTTGTTGTTTTGTTCTGCACAAGCGGAGAGGGTTATGTGGAAGCCTTAGGACATAAAGTGCCGATTAAAGCTTCGGAAGTGATTCTTTTACCTGCGATTTGTCAAGAAGCAAACATTATTCCGAAAGGTTTATTAGAGATTTTAGAAGTTTTTATTGTGTAAAAAAATATTTTAGAAGATGGCTTTAATTAAAAAAGTAAAAGGTGTTGAGCCTAAGTTTGGAGAAAATATATTTCTTGCCGATAATGCAACTGTTGTTGGCGATGTTGTGATGGGAAAAGACTGCTCTGTGTGGTTTAATGCGGTGATTAGAGGAGATGTTCATTCAATTAGGATTGGCGATAGAGTGAATGTGCAAGACGGAGCAATTGTTCATTGTACTTATAAGACCGATCCGACTGTGATTGGCAACGATGTTAGTATTGCACACAACGCTATTGTTCACGGTTGCACGATAAAGGATAATGTTCTTATTGGAATGGGTGCAATTGTTATGGATTCGTGTGTTGTGGAAAGCAATTGTATTATTGCAGCAGGTGCTGTTGTTTTGGAAGGCACACATTGTGAAAGCGGATCGATATATGCAGGTTGTCCGGCTAAGAAAGTAAAGGAAATAGATGCCGAGAGATTAGAAGGAACGGTCAAAAGAATTGCAAATTCTTATCCAATGTATGCGAGTTGGATTGATAATGAGTAATTTTTTTGTTTAAAAAATGATAGAAAAGTTTGTCAATACATAAAAAAAATGTACTTTTGCAGAACTTTTTTATCATATTATTAGTATAAATAGAAAATAAAGTAAAAATTAACGTTAATGAAAAAAGTTTTATTATGCTTGGCTGTATTCGCAATGTCGTTTACTGCTATAGGACAAGAAAAGGAAGAAAAAGTTCTTCGCCACAAAGGATTTGAAACTAATCGTCTTTTTGACAATTGGGAAGTTTCTGTTCTTGGAGGTGTGCAATCATTCTATGTTTTAGGCGGATCTGATGCTAATTTCTCAGACGCATTTATGCCTGAAATACAATTCTCAGTTGGTAAATGGGTTACTCCTGCTTTTGGAGCAAGATTGGCTTTCCAAGGTTTTGGAATAAACGATGGAACTGATACTAACACTTTCTCTAACAGTTCTTACCACTATTTACACACTGACGTTATGGTGAATCTTACTAACTGGATTTGTGGATACAAATCAGATAGATTCTATAACGCTGTATTGTTAGGTGGATTTGGTTGGGCTGCTTCTCAACTTCAAAATATGACAGAAGCAGAATTGGAAAATGCAACAGACAAATGGAATGATGAATTTGCTGCAACCGTAGGTTTGTCAAACAGATTCAGAATTTGTGATGCGTTATCAGCTAACTTAGATTTGAATGGAATGATCGTAAAAGATGATTTCAGAAATGTACTTCCTTCACAAGAAGGAAACAAAGGTATCAACTTTGAGTTAATGGCTGGTGTTACTTACAAATTCCCAGAAAGAGGTTTTGATGTAGTTGATTACACTCCTTACAAAAGAAAAATCTCTTCTTTGGAACAAGATTTGGCTGCTTCACGCAAAGATGTTGAAAGAGGAAATAATGATAACAACAACTTGAAAAACCAAGTTGAAAAAGAAAGAAAAGCAAAAGAACAAGCAATAGCAGAAGCTAAGAGAATAAAAGAAACATTCTCACTTTCAACAGGTCAATCATTATCTATCTACTTCACAATTGATTGTAGCAAGGTTACAGATAGAAACATGGAAAACATCAAATTCTTAGCAGAAGCGATAAAAACATCTGCTAAAAATAGAGTGTTCACAATTACAGGTTATGCTGACGAACAAACAGGAAGCAGCGAACACAACATGGAATTATCTAAGAAGAGAGCAGAAGCTGTTTACAATGCTTTAATAGATTTAGGAGTTGATTCTAATAAATTAAAAGTTGAATATAAGGGAGATACTGAACAACCTTTCACAGGACGTCCTTATATGAACAGAGTTGCAGTTGTTAGATAATAATTGCTGACAGAGTACAAAAAAAAATACAAGATCCCGAAAGTTTTAAAAGACTTTTGGGATTTTTTTTATTTAAGACATAATTATGAAAAGAATATTTTTGGGATTGCTTTCTTTGCTTGTTTTAAACACAACAACCCTACGAGCACAATTAACATTTGAGATAATTTCCGAAAATCAAGTAAGGATAACAGAATGCGAAACAACTATAACTTCAATAATTATTCCAGAATATATTACTTTTGAAAACGATACAACGAATTACAGAATTACAGAAATAGATAGCAACGCATTTTTTAATTGCAAAAGATTAACTTCTATAAATATTCCAAATACTGTTACTAATATTGCGCATCAAGCTTTTCAAAACTGCATACGTTTAAACACTGTTTTTCTTCCAGAGAATGCAACAATAGCAATTAATGCTTTTAATGACGCAGGAAAACGCGATACAATAAACAAAGTAGCTTATAAAGGAAACGATACATTAAATGTTGCAAACTATTCTTTTGTAAATACTGGCTTTATAACATTTTATTTAGGCAACGAAACCTATCAAGCAACAGAAGCAAGCGTTGAATATTGCGATAGAAATAAAGAAGGAGCATTTGTCATACCTGATTCAATAATACATAACGGCAATTCTTTACCTGTTACCGTGATAAATAATGATGCTTTTGCTAATTGCAAAAAACTAACTTCTGTAACAATGGGTAGCAATATCCGATCTATTGAAACAGAGGCTTTTTGGAAATGTACAAAATTAGACTCCTTTACTTGTTTTGCTGCAATCGCACCTAAACTCGGAAGTCAAGTCTTTAATGGAACTCCTACATCGAGAAAACTAACAATTCCTTTTGGAACAGATTACAACTCTTGGAAAAATCCTTATGAATGGAAGAAAACTAACTACCTAATTCAAGAAAACGACACAGCAATACTTGAAGCAGATTTTATGATTACCAATAGAGTTGGACTAATCAATAACGGCGTTTTGCGAATCCCTTACGGCAAGCAGTTAATAGACACAACGAATGGAAATATCTCAGGAATAATAGAAGTGGAAACAGATATTCTTTCAAATTCTCATTGGTCATTTGTCGGAGCACCCTTTTCGGGTTACAAATTAGATGCAATAAAACCAGGAAGCAGAGATGTGTCAGTTTTAACCTTTGATTACACAACAGAAGAGTGGAATAATCAATGGGCAACAATAGATACAACTATTGAAACAGGCGAAGGCTTTATTTTATGGTCCTTTGCAGAAGAGGCAACTGTATTTACAACCAAACCAAACAGCGAAGCAGAAAATTATACACTCAATAATACAGACCTAATCCTAACAAAACAATCGGGAAATTGGCTTGCCTTGGCAAATCCTTATACCTTTAAAATAGATGTAAGTAAATTTATAGCAGACAATCAAAACAAAATACAAGGACAAGACGGCATTTATATTATAAATTCAAGCGGAGAATTTCAATATATCACACAAGGAGAAATCAATCTTACGCAAGGCTTCTTTGTAAACTACGCAAATGAGGGAGAAGACACCGTTATATTTTCAAAAAGCCAAAGACAAACAAATGCAAAAACAGAAAAGAAAAAAGAATACATAACTATAAAAATGAAAGAAGGTGAAAGAGAATCACAACTATTCTTTTCTCTTAATCCAAATGCTAAAACAGAATATGACATCTATGATGCAAACAAATTATTCTCTCTAAACCAAATCACAGAGCCATATTTCTTAACCGCAAATAAAGCCTTGATAAAAGAAGAAGTAAATACCTTGCCATATACCGCAAAAATCAATGTAAAAAGTTATGAAAAAAAAGAAGTAAATTTCAGAATAGACAATATTCCAAGCGACATAGTAGTCTATTTGATAGACAACGGCAACGATATTAAGATGAATAGCGGAGAAGAATATAATACCTATGTAGTAGAAGGCGAAAATGCAGATAGATTTCAATTATTAGTAAAAAAAATACACAGAATAGAAAGCATAGAATCCGATGAAATCACAATCAAAAATAACAATAGAGAAATTAATATTGAAACACAATTAGAAAATTTAAACATAAAAGTCTTCAACGCCATAGGACAAGAAGTCTTTTCAACCAAAGAAAGAACATTTTTCTTAAATTCTCTACCTTGTGGGACTTATATCATAAAAGTATCAAGTGGTAGAAAAACACAGACTAAGAAAATAGAAATTTTATATAATTAATAATCTTAACTTTTGCGGTAGATTTACTTTGTTGCAAACAAAAAAAAGATTAAAAACAATTAAATAATTTATTAATAAACAAAATTAAAGTAGCATGAGAAGAAAATTATTTTCATTATTGTTGTTGTGCTTGATATTTAGCACGACTATCTTTGCTCAAAATAAGGAATTGCAAGTCAATCTTAATGAGCAAATAAAATTAAATGAAACAGTACGTACAGGAAAATTGGAAAACGGATTGACGTACTTTGTAAAATCAAACAAAAAGCCAGAAAATCTTATTGAGTTTCGTCTTGCAGTAAATGCAGGCTCTGTTTTAGAGGAGGATAATCAAGTGGGATTGGCTCACTTCTTGGAACACATGGGCTTTAATGGTTCAAAACATTTTCCAGGTAACACAATGGACGATGAAACTAAAAAGGCGGGTTCGTGGAATAATGCTTACACAAGTTTTGATGAGACTGTGTATATGATAAACTTGCCAAAAGAACATCTTGACTTAGGTTTGAAAGTTTTAGACTCGTGGGCGTACGGAATGTTGCTTACAGGAGAAGAAATTGACAAAGAAAGAGGTGTGATTATTGAGGAATGGAGACGTAGTCAAGGCGGAGAAGAAAGAATGTGGAATGAAATAAAGAAGAAACTGTTGCAAGGTTCAAAATATGCTGATAGAATGCCTATTGGAACTTTGGAAAATCTTCAAAATTTTAAATATTCTGACATTAGAAGTTTCTACGAAAAATGGTATAATTCCGATAATATGGCTGTGATTATTGTTGGAGATTTCAATATTGACTCAATGGAGCAAAAGGTTGTTGATTATTTTAGAATGTCTCCAAAGACTTGCACTCAAACACAAAGACCATACATTGCTATACCTGATAATAAAGAACCTATTATAGCTATTGCAAGCGATAAAGAGGCAACAAGCACAAGTATAGAATTGTATTACAAACACCCTTCTAAGGAAGTTAAAACGGTAGCTGATTTTCGTGAACAACATTTACTATATGGTTTGTTTGGAGTAATGTTTAATGCTCGTCTTTCAGAAATTTCTGAAAAGAAATCTTGTCCATATATGTATTCATACGCATACTATGGTGGTTTTTTAGGTCGTAATCATTCTGCTTATACAACTTACGCTTCTGCAAAAGAAGGAAAATTAATGGAATCCTTAGAATTGGTAATGTTAGAAAATAGAAGATTGCAACAACACGGCTTTTTACAATCGGAGCTTGATAGAGCAAAAGATGAATTGTTGGAATCATACGATAGAAGTGCAAAAGAAGAGTCAAAAAATAATAGTAGCAATTTTGCTGATAGATTAGTGTATTATTTTCTTGAAAATGAACCAATGCCAAGTGCAGATAAGAAAAACGAATGGGCACAAGCATTGATAGAAGATATTACTTTGGAGGAAGTAAATGCTCTTATTTCTAAATGGATGACAGAGGAAAATTTTATTTGCACTATCACAATGCCAGAAAAGAAAGGTATTAAAGTGCCAACAGAAGAAAATGTATTGAAACTTATTGAAAAATGTAAGAAAGCAAGTACAAAACCTTGGGTTGATAATGTTAAAACAGAGCCTTTCCTTGCACAAGAGCCAAAAGGAGGTAAGGTTGTAAATCAAACTAAGAATGAAAAATTTGATTACACAGAATATACTCTTTCAAATGGAGCAAAAGTAATCTTAAAGAAAACAAATCACCAAAACGATCAAATATTAACTCGTGCAGAATCAAAAGGGGGAAGTTCATTGTATGAAGATAAGGATATGATGAATGTTGATTTTGCTTCAAGTATAGTAAATTCGAGTGGAATTGGTACATACGATAATACTCAATTGATGAAATTTATGAAGGGTAAGTCTTTTGGTTTATATTCTTATATTTCTGATATTAAAGAAGTAATAGACGGAAGTTGTGCTCCAAAAGATTTTGAAACACAATTGCAATATTTTTATTTAGTCTTTACTGCTCCAAGAATAGATAAAGAGGTTCTTGCAAACGAAGTAGATAAATTGAAAACTCAAATCAGTATGATGAAAAATGATCCTGAGTCTATTTTGTATGAAAAGCAATATAAGGCTATGTATCCAAATGATAAACGTAATATATACATACCTACTGATGCTCAAATAAAGGAATTGAATACTGATAAAATGTTAAAAATATTCAAAGAACGTTTCTCTGATGCTTCTGACTTTACTTTCACTTTCGTAGGTAATATTGATGAAAAAACAATGTTGCCTTTGATTGAAAAATATATTGGAGGACTTCCTTCTTCTAATGGTAAAAATGCAGAAATGTGGAAAGATCGTTCAGCAACCTTTGCAAAAGGCATTGTAGATGAAGCAGTTTATGCAGGAGAAGCAGAAAAAGGTAAAACAACTATAGTATTTCAACATGAGTTTGATTATAATAACGATCGTTTAGTAACAGATGCTTTGAGCGAAGTTTGTTATAATAAATTATTTGAAACAATTCGTGAAGAATTAAGTGGAACTTATTCACCTTCATTCTATTTAGGTTATTCTAAATATCCAAAAGCAAAATTATCTGCTTTTTATGATCTTGATTGTAATCCAAATACAATAGATCAACTTACGCAAGCAACTTTCAAAGTTTTTGATAAAATTATCTCAGAAGGTATTTCTGAGGAAGATTTAATTAAAGCAAAAGAAACTTTGATATTAAATAGAAAGAAAAGTGTAGAAAGCAATTATTTTTGGTTAAGACAAATTTTAGGAAGTAAGTTTGATGGATATGAAATGCAAACTTTGGAAGAATATACTGCTGCGGTAAATGCTTTGACAGCAGAAGATATTAAAAAGGTTGCAGAAAAATATCTAAAACACGATGAGTATGTAAGAGTATCTCTTAAACCTGCTGCTATGAAACCAATAAAATAGTTTTCTAATCACACAAAAAAAAGAGAAGTCAAACGACTTCTCTTTTTTATTATTGATTTTGTGATTTCTACCAAGCAAATAATGGTCTGTTTTCCATCATTGCGTTTACTTTCTTACGAGTTTCAGCAATCAATGCTTCGTTGTTTACGTCAGAAAGTACTGCATCAATCATTTCAACTATTGCTTCCATTTCGTTTTCCTTCAAACCTCTTGTAGTGATTGCAGGAGTTCCTACACGAATTCCTGATGTTTGGAATGGAGAGCGTGAATCGAATGGAACCATATTTTTGTTTATTGTAATATCTGCTTTAACCAATGTGTTTTCTGCAACTTTTCCTGTAAGTTCAGGGAATTTTGTTCTAAGGTCTATAAGCATTAAGTGGTTATCTGTACCGTTAGAGATAACTTTGTAACCTCTTTTTACAAATGCTTCTGCCATTGCAGCAGCGTTTTTCTTAACTTGTTTGATGTATTGTGCGTAATCTTCTGTTAAAGCTTCGCCAAATGCAACTGCTTTCGCTGCTATAACGTGTTCAAGTGGTCCTCCTTGACAGCCAGGGAATACTGCTGAGTCTAAAACTGCACTCATCATTTTGATTTCTCCTTTTGGAGTTGTTTTTCCCATTGGGTTAGGGAAGTCTTTTCCCATTAAAATCAAACCACCTCTTGGTCCACGAAGGGTTTTGTGAGTAGTTGTTGTAACTATGTGGCAATATTCAACAGCGTTGTTTAATTCTCCTTTTGCTATCAAACCACTTGGGTGAGAAATATCTCCCATTAAAATAGCACCTATTTCATCTGCTAATGCTCTCATACGTTTCCAATCGAAGTCTCTTGAATAAGCAGAAGCTCCTCCTATGATTAATTTTGGTTTGTGTTCTCTTGCCACTTGCTCCATCATATCATAGTCGATTGTTCCTGTTTCTTCTTTAACTCCGTATGAAACTTGGTTGAAATAAGTTCCTGAAATATTTACAGGAGAACCGTGAGAAAGGTGTCCACCGTGATTTAAATCTAATCCCATGAAAGTATCGCCAGGATTCAAGCAAGCAAAGAAAACTGCCATGTTTGCTTGTGCTCCTGAATGTGGTTGAACGTTTGCCCAGCAAGCACCGAATAATTCTTTTGCTCTATCGATTGCAAGTTGTTCAGATTGGTCTACGATTTGGCAACCACCATAATATCTTTTTCCAGGGTAACCTTCTGCGTATTTGTTAGTCATTACGCTACCCATTGCTTCCATTACTTGATCTGAAACAAAGTTTTCAGAAGCGATTAACTCAATTCCCTTTGTTTGTCTTTCTCTTTCCTTTTGAATAAGGTCAAAGATTTGTGTATCTCTTGTCATAATTTAAAATGTATTTATAATTTTCTGTAATTTAAGGTGCAAAGTTATGAAATTATTTCTGAATTTTTCTTAGATTTCTAATAAATGTTATATCTTTGCTGTATTATACCAAGAAAATAATCAAGAAAAAAGATGGTAGAAAAGGACATTCGTTGGATACAAAGATTTAATAATTACCGTAAAGCCTTAGAGAAATTCAATCAAGCCGTTGATATAATTTCAAATAAAATGGATTGGGGAGAAGAAATTGATGATTTGCTGGAAGAAGGTTTAATACAAAGATTTGAATATACACACGAATTGGCATGGAAAGTAATGAAAGACTATGCCGAATATCAAGGATACACAAATATTCAAGGCTCACGAGATGCTTTTCGCAAGGCTTTTGAGATGGAAATCATTGAAGATGAAAGATGGATGGAGAGTATAAAAGATAGAAACCTTACTTCTCACAATTATGATGATGAAACAGTCTCACAAATCTTAGAAACAATAAGATATACCTACGCTCCATTGTTTAACGCTTTTGAAAAAAAGATGCTTTCTTATTGTTAATATGCCATACGGATTAAAAGACATAGAATTAGAAAGATTAACTGCTTTATTTGCAAAAAATGAGCAAGTAGAGTCGGTGATATTATATGGTTCTCGTGCGAAAGGAAATTACAAACCTTTTTCTGATGTTGATATAACTTTGAAAGGAGAGAGCCTTACAAGAAAAGACCTCAATAGAATAAGTCTTGCGATAGATGATTTGTTGCTTCCTTATCAGTTTGATGTCTCTATATTTCATACATTAAAGAATAAAGAACTTATTGAACACGTTAAAAGAGTAGGAAAAGTTATTTACACAAAAAAATAATAGATTATGGAAAAAGAAAGAAAACAAAACAAGAGTGCTGTTTGGATTATGGCAGCGGTTATTTTGATTGCTTCTTGTGCAATCGGCTTTTCGGTTTATCAAGGCTTGAAGGCAGTGTCTATGGGCCAAAGAGTAGTAACGGTAAAAGGTGCAGCAGAGCTTGAAGTCAAAGCAGACGTAGCTTCAATGTCGATTCGCTTTGCGATTCTTCAAAATACGCTTCAAGATGCTTTGAGAGTATCAAAGGAAAAAGAAACAATAGTAGTTGATTTCTTGAAAGAAATTGGCTTTACCGATGATGAAATTTTCGTAGGCAAAGTTAGTTATGATGAATATACAAATGCTCAAACAAAATACGTAAGAGGTAGCGTAAGACTTTTTGTAAAGAGTAAAGCAATTGAAAAAGTGCAAACTTTGGAAAAAAGAGTTACCGAGTTATATGAAAGAGGCGTTGTGATAGATCAAGACTATTGGGACGATGGAGCAAGTTATGAAATATCAGATGTTAATGTCTTTAAGCCAAAACTAATAACCGAAAGTATGGCTAATGCGAAAAAAGCAGGAGAACAATTTGCAAAAGATGCTGAAAGTAAGTTAGGCAAAATGAAAACCGCTTGGCAAGGACAGATTTCAATAGAAGATTTAGACGAAACAACCCCACATATTAAGAAATGTAGGGTTGTCAGTACAATAACTTATTATTTGGAAGATTAACTCTTTGTTTTAGAAAAATAACTCTAAGAAATAATTTTTTAATTCTTAGAGTTATTTTTTTATTTCTTAGAGTTAGAAAATCAATTTTTTGTTAAGTAAGTATTAGTAAAAAAAACTTTATATCTTTGCAAAGTAAATAAGTTTGAAATGCTTATGGTAAATAAGGAAAATTGGAAAGAATCTGATATAAATGTAGATAGTCTTTGGTTAATTGATGAAAGAGATAAATCAGGTAAGCATGCAAATGTTTATCATGGTAATTTTGTTCCTCAAATTCCTTATCAGTTAATTTCTCGCTACACAAAAGAACAAGATATAGTTTTAGAATTATTTTCAGGTAGTGGAACAACTCTTTTTGAGTGTGAAAAATTAAATCGAAACTATATAGGATTTGACATAAACCAAAATATAATAGACTATGTCAAAGATAAAATGCAAGATTCTGATACTAAATATTATTTAAATAATGCAGATGTAACAGATTCTTTATCTTTTAATGGAACAATCCAAAAAAATCTAAAAGAATATAAACAAGAAAGTATAGATTTTATTATAGCACACCCTCCGTATTTAGATATTGTTAAATTTACTGACCAAGATAATGATTTGTCTCATATATCTGATTTGAATACGTTTATAAATAAAATAATTGAGTCTTTTAGAAATGCCTTGCCGTATTTGAAAAAAAACAAGTATTTTGCAATAGTAATAGGAGATGTCTATAAAAATAAAGAGGTAATTCCATTAGGATTCTACTTAATGTACGCAATAAAGAAAAATTTTAATGTAAAATTAAAGGGAACGATAGTAAAAAATATAGAAGGGAATAGAGGGAAACTTGGACAACATAATATATGGAAATATAGAGCAATGATGAGTGATTATTTTTTGTTTAAACATGAATATATTTTTGTTTTCAAAAAAGAATTTTAGATATTAAACAGTATAAATATGACAACACACGTATTAATTGTTGATAAAGATACGTTTCAACAACATTTAAAATACAAATTTATTGGAACAGGTAATGGAAAACCTTTTTTATTTAACAATGTTAACACTTCAAATAATATACATTCAGCAACGGAGAAAAATCAATTTGGCATGTTAGCTGATTGCAATAGAATGAGAATAGGGGATTATGTAATATTTTATTTACAACAAAGTTCAAATATTGGAGGCTTTTTTGGATTATTTAAAGTTAGTAGTTTGCCTTTTATTCATAAAGAACAAAATGAGAATAATTATCCAGAATTAACAAAAAACTTAGAGTATAGAGCATTTATTGAACCTTATAAAGTTTATGAATCTCCTGTTTCTGAATGGGAAGCATTAGATGATATACAAAGACTAACATCTCCATGTCAGATGCTTTGGAGTTTGATATATAGAAAGTTAAAAGGTAATAGAGGAAATACAATGATAACATTGTATGAATCAGAAAGATTGATATCTTTGATAATGTTAAAAAACAATAGAAATTGTTTGAACTTACAAAAAAATGAAAGTTTGAAGTATAATCAAGAAACCAATAAATTAGAGATAGTTCAAGAACAATTTGAAGTATATAGAAAAGAAGGGGAATGTATAGATATAAAAAATAGAATAATATTCAAAGATAGTCAAAATCAAAAATATGAAACACATTTACAAGCATACATAACCCAAAATATAGGAACTAATTCGGTCTCTTCTTTAGATGAAGCTCTTTTTTCTGAAAATGAACATGTAATTTGGATAGGTAATGAGGTTTCTTGCGGAGTTGGTATGCAAAGAATGGATATAGTTGTTGTAACGGAAAAAGATGGTCAAGAATTAGACAATATTTATGTAATAGAATTAAAATGTACTCCATTAAATACAGATAACATTAAGCAAATGTATAGATATATAGATTGGATTTCGCAATATTATTTGCCTAATAAGCAAAGTATTGTATGTCCAATATTACTTACAAAAAAAGATGATAATGAAAATAAGATTTCGCAGGACATAAATAAAGAAATAGAGCATTTTAGTACAAAATTTAATGGACTCGTGAATATGTGTCCTCTAAAATTAGTTTTTTATGAAATAAATAATGACGATATATTATTTTCTTTATGAACTATATAGGTAGTAAATTTTCTCTATTGCCCTTTTTAGATGAATGTATATCTGAAATAGTTGGTGAAGATAAAACAAGCAATAAAGTATTTTGTGATTTATTTTCAGGAACTGCAACTGTTGGTAAATTTTTTAAAAAGAAAGGATTCACTGTTATTGCTAATGATTTGCAGTATTATAGTTATGTTTTAAGTAAACAATATATAGCAAATCATAAACCTTTATTATTTAATGGCATTAAAGAAGAGTTAAACAATAAAAACTATGTTACAGATGTTGATATTATTGAAATAGTTTGTGAATATCTTTCTTCTATTGAAGGGGAAAAAGGTTTTGTTTATGAAAATTTTTGTAAAGGAGAGCGTAAAGACGAAGATGAATATCGATTGTATTTCACTGATGAAAATGGAGCAAAATGTGATGCAATAAGAAGTAAGATTGAATATTGGTATAAGGCAAATAAAATTACTGAAAACGAATATTATTTTTTATTGGCAACTTTAATAGAAAATATAGACAAGGTTGCAAATACTGCTTCTGTATATGGGGCATTTCTAAAAAAAATAAAATCTTCTGCACAAAAGAGTTTAATAATGAAACCCGCAGAAATGATTTATAATGATCAAGAACACTATGTGTATAATGAAGACGCTAATCAACTTATTCGCAGAATAAAGACAGATATTCTTTACTTGGATCCACCTTATAATCAGAGACAATATTCTGCGAACTATCATGTTTTAGAAACAATAGCACGTTATGATAATCCAATCTTGAAAGGAAAAACGGGAATGAGGGATTACTCAAATCAAAAGTCAAAATACTCTAATAAAAGAGAAGTTAAAAAGGCTTTTGAAGATTTGATTATGAATGCTGATTCAAAATATATTTTTCTTAGTTATAATAATGAAGGTTTAATGTCTTTTGATGAAATAAAAGAAATAATGTCTAAACGAGGAAAATATGGGTGCTTTGAAAAGGAATACAATAGATTTAAAGCTGATAATGAGTCTGAAAATCGCCATATTAAGACTAATAAAACCACAGAGTATTTACATTACGTAATTTGTAAAAATTAACTATTGAATCTCAATAGAAAACTTAGACGAAACAACCCCACATATTAAGAAATGCAGGGTTGTCAGTACAATAACTTATTATTTGGAAGATTAACTCTTTGTTTTAGAAAAATAACTCTAAGAAATAATTTTTTAATTCTTAGAGTTATTTTTTTATTTCTTAGAGTTAGAAATCTCTTCTTTAATCTTAGTCCAACGTTCTGGGCTCATCTTTGTGCCCATTATTTCTATTACGTTTCCAGCAAGCACACTTCCCATTTTGCCACATTGGTTTAGTGGAAGATTTTGGCATAATCCTGCAAGGAATCCGCTTGCGTAAAGATCGCCTGCACCTGTTGTGTCAATTTTATTACGTTTTACTTCTTCAATTGTTGTGATTTGTCCATTGTGTTTAATGATTGAGCCTTTTGCTCCAAGTTTCACAACTGCGATATTTGCGTATTCTGCAATTATATGTACTGCTTCTTCGGCTGAGGTTTTAGTAAAGGCTTCTGCTTCTTGCTCATTTGCAAATATTACTTCAACTCCTTTGCATACTTCTTGTAAAAATTCTAAGTTTTCTTCAACAACATTGTACGAAGCAAGGTCTATGCTGATTTTACAACCTGATTGTTTTCCGCATTCAATGATTTTTTTGAATAAATCTCTGTTTGAAATCAAGTAACCTTCGATATGCAAATATTCATAGCCTTCAAAAAGTTCTTTTGTAATAAGAGATGCGTTCAACTCTATGGCTGCTCCAAGGTGTGTGGCGAATGTTCTTTCTCCATCTTGCGAAACAAGGGCTAATGCTAAACCTGTTTGAGTTGTTTCGCTTTTAAAGAATTTTGTTTTGATGTTATTTTTTTGCATATCTTCAATGTAGAAATCGCCAAAGTTGTCTTTTCCAACCATTCCTACGTATGCAGTTTTAATTCCAAGGTTTGCTAATCCGTTTGCAGTGTTTGCAGCCGAGCCACCTGTTGAAATTTCACTTTTTAAGTACGAAGTAGTATTTTGTAATCTTATAGAATTTTCTTGATTTATGATTTGCATACTGCCCTTTGGTAAGTTTTCTTGCGAAAGCATAGTATCGTTTTCAAGCATACAAATCTTATCGACAAGAGCGTTGCCTATACATATTGTTTTCTTATTCATCTGTGTCTGTTGTTTTATTTTGTTCAAATGTAAAGAAACTAAAATTCACCTTTCCGTAATTTCTTTGTTCTGTAAAGTAAGGATTGTTAGAGAAATTATGCTCTTTTGAATGTTCTAAAATGAATAATCCTCCTGGTTTAACGAAAGATTTCAAAACAAGTGAGGGAATGATGTCAAATTGTTTTAAATCGTAAGGTGGATCAGCAAAAACTAAATCAAAACTTTGCTGACTTCTGCCTAAAAAGTTGAAAACATCTGCTCTTAGAGCAAAAAGATTTTCTATTTCAAGGGTTGTGCAAGTCTTTTTTATGAAATCAATACATTTTGGGCTTTCATCAACACTTGTAACGTGTCTTGCTCCGCGTGAAATAAACTCTATGCTCACCGAACCTGTGCCTGCAAAAAGGTCAAGCACTCTTGTCTCCTCGAAATCAATCCTATTGTTCAGTATATTAAACAATCCTTCTCTTGCCATATCGGTTGTAGGACGTACAGGCAAGTTTAAAGGTGGGTTTAGTCTTCTTCCTTTTAAGTATCCTGAAATTATTCTCATCTAAGCGATAACTAAGAAATAGTTTTGTAAGTTTACAGAATCAAATTCACAGCCTACTTTTATGTTTTCCATAGGATTTGCAAATGAAACGTCTTTTATGTATTTACGAAGAAGGGTTAATTCTTCTTTATCATAGTTTTCTCCTGTCAAAAGCGTTTTTACTTCTGCTGTATCTACGTTTAATTGTTGCAAAGTAAACAAAATAAAATAGATTAAGTCGGCAGCGTTTTGATATTCAAAACTATTGCTCAATACAAACGAATTTCCTTTAAATAAAACTATATCACACGCACCATCTCTTTTGTTTATAAGCAATGTGTTTTGAGAAAAACGAGTGATGTCGTAGGTGTATTCTGCCATTATTTGATGCTGGCAACAATATTCAGCATTTGGCATAAGGATTTTTACTCCGCTATAAGTGTGCATAGGGTAAGCAAAAATTGAAATGGCGTCTAACTTTTCAGAAGTGTTTGAAATAACAGTTTCGTTGCTTAAAAGATTTGCAACACTTTTGATATAGTCTTTGTTTTTTGCTTGATCATATAATTTATATGGCACCCAAACATTTTTAGATGTTTGACAAACAATGCGTGTTTTTGCAAATTTGAAGATTTTTATGCCAATAGAAGAAAAACATTCACGTATTCTATTCATAACTTGCGGAATGCTACCTGTGGTATCAACTTCAAATTCTCCGATACACAACAATCTCAAAGTATTATTGTTAATCAACGAAAAAGAAAATCCATCTGCTTTTAGGCAAATGGACAATCTTGTCTCGTTGGAAACAATATTTTCTTCAACTTGTAGAAGCTGTTTTACTTTATATGTCTCCATTTTTATGTATTTGGTTATTCCCAGTTTCCGTCTGTGATAGGTTGTTCCATATCTCCAACTTTCCAACCTGGATATTTATTCTTATCTTCTAATTCTGCTTTTCTGTTAATTACATCTTGTCTATCCATTCCAAAAGTATAGGTTTCGATAGCAGCAGTTATTTGAAATACAGGAACTTCTAATCCTCCTTTGTTTACTTTTCCTGCTTTCAAAGCAAATACTTCTTTTCCGTTATCTTTTGAAAAAGGAATATATTTCAATTCGTTTACTTTATCAACAGATGTTAAGAGTTTCTTTTCTTCAATAAGTTTTTTGATTGGCTCAACCCAAGTTGTATCTCTTCTTAACAAGCCTTTCTTTTGAGCTTCAAACTCAGTCATTGCATCAGGGTCGTATCCTGGTAAGAAAGACTTTTGAACCATTGGCACTTTTCCTGTATTTAAGAACAATAATAAAGAATCTATATCATTACAAAACTCTCCGTGAGCAGATTTGTAAAGTTCTTGAATTGCTCTTAGGTCTTTCAATTTTACGATTACTTGTTCTGAACGTTTGTTGTACTCATTTTCAAACTTAACAGGACGCATTATTGAATTGTAAAGCACAACTGCCAACACAACTGCGACTACTATGAGTACTGCTGAAATAATTCTATTTCTTCCTTTCATTGTTGTTTATGTTTTTTAATTATTTACTATGACTTATTTTCTATTTAAAGTTGCAAAGTTAGTTTATTTACTTGAAAAATCAATATTCTTTGTGATTTTTTTTATAGATTTTGTTCAATATGTTGAGTAATTACTCTTACATTTTCCTTATTTCTTAAATAATTTGACAATTTTTCTGCCATAAAAACGCTTCTGTGTTGTCCGCCTGTGCAACCAAAATACACCGAAAGATTAGAAAACCCACGTCTTTGATACTCTTTGCAACTTTGTTCTATCAAACCACATACGTTGTCAAAGAAAAATCTTACCTCTTCTTTTTCTTCCAAAAACTCAATCACTTCTTTATCTAACCCATTCAACGATTTATACTCTTCATATCTGCCAGGATTAGGAAGTGATCTACAATCAAAAATAAATCCTCCACCATTTCCCGAAGTATCGTGAGGATAACCCTTCTTATATGAAAAACTTTTTATGTTAATATTAAGAATGCAATTGTTTTTGCTGATAGAAAGCAACTTTTCATTAGTGATTATTTGTTGAAAAATGTTGTGTAAAGCAGGTAATTCAATAGGAAGTTTTATGTTTTCTTCCAAAAATCTTATATTTTCAATAGCAAAAGGAATACTTTTTAAGAAATGTTCCTTTTTTTGAAAGTAACCTCTATATCCATACGAGCCCATAGCCTGCATAATGCGGATATATACGTACGCATAATAGTGTGCGATAAAGTCCTCTTCGTTTATGTCTATGTATTTTTTGACCTCTTCAACATAAACAGCCAATAACTTTTCTCTTATCTCAGAACTTAAATTTGCCTTTGCATCATAAAGAAGCGAAGCAATGTCATATTGCAATGCACCTTTTCTTGCTCCTTGAAAATCAATGAAAAAGATTTCATAATCATCTTTTAGCATTATGTTTCTTGATTGAAAATCTCTGTAAAGCAAGTAATTACAGTCGCAATCTAAAAGATAATTCTGCAAAACTGCAAAATCATTCTCCAATTCTTGTTCATTGAAAGCAATATCAGCAAGTTTAAGAAAATAATATTTGAAATAATTCAAATCCCATTGAAGACTCTGAGAATCAAAAGCCTTTCTCGGATAAGCATTAGTAAAATCAAAATTTCTTCCTGCCTCGATTTGTATCTTTGGAAGCGTCCTTACAATTTTTGAATATACGTTAAAAATTTCGTTTTCTGAGGCCGAAGAAATAAAATCAAACAAAGTAGTATTACCCAAATCTTCTAAAAGATAAATATCCTTTTCTTCATCAACCGCAATAATAGCAGGTACATTTATTCCTTTGAGTTTTAACTGCTTTGCAAAGTCTATGAAAGCAATATTCTCTTTTTTGTCGCTATTATAGGCCGCTAAAACTTTTACAACCTCGGTTTGACATCTGAAATACTTGCGAGAAGAACCATGAGCCGCAATTTCGCAAATGCTATTAGGCTCAACTCCAAAGGTTTTCTTAAATAATAGTTTAATACTCTCTTTCATCTAAAATACATTCTGCGATTTTTAAATCAAAAGGCGTAGTAATCTTTATGTTTTCTCTACTTCCTTCAATAATATGTATCTTTTCACCATTTGCCTCCACAACAGAAGCATCATCAGTAAAAGACTCTTTAAAAGGAGTTTCGTATGCTTTTTTTATAATCTCATATTTAAAACACTGAGGCGTTTGAACAAGAAATATTTCGTTACGATTCACCGCTTCATTCCTGTATCGAACCGAATCAATACTTTTGCAAGCACATACAACCGCACCAAACCCTTCGGCAGACTTAAAACAATTCTCAAAAATCTCCTCTGTAACCAAACACCTTACGCCATCGTGAATTGCAACCAAGTCAATATTTTTGTTTTCCAAAACTTTAAGTCCAGAAAGCACTGAAAAAAATCTTTCCTTACCCGCTTCCGCCAAAATATGCTCTACATTACAATTATATTCTGCACACAATTCTTGCCAAAAAGCAAACATTTCTTTTGCAATCACTACAACTATTGTTGCATTCGGCACAGACTTGCGAACAACCTCCAAAGTCCTAATAAGAATAGGCCTTGAACGCAAAGTAAGATATTGTTTTGGTAAATCGGCTGCAAATCTTTTTCCAACACCTCCCGCAACAATGATTACCGCCTTAGACGATGAGCATTGCATCTCCGTAAGTCAAGAATTTATATTCCTTTTCTATTGCATATTTATAGGCTTCCATAATCAAATCATAACCACCAAAAGCCGATACCATCATTAACATAGAAGACAAAGGCGGGTGGAAATTTGTTATCATAGCATCTGCAATTGCAAAATCATAGTGAGGGAAAATGAACTTATTTGTCCAACCACTGTACACCTTAACTCTATTTCCAGTAATAGCCGCTGTCTCTACCGCTTTCATTGTAGTAGTACCTACAATACACACCTTATTGTTTCTTTCCTTAGTTGCGTTGATAACATTTGCGTTGTTTTGATCAATCAACATTTGTTCAGAATCCATTTTGTGCTTAGTAAGGTCTTCAACTTCAATTGCTCTGAAATTTCCTAAGCCACTATGCAAGGTTACATACGCAGAATCAATACCCTTGATCTCCATTCTTTTCAATAACTCTCTTGAAAAATGGAATCCAGCAGTAGGAGCAACAACTGCACCTTCGTTTCGAGCATAAATAGTTTGATAACGAAACTCGTCCTCAGGCATTAGACCACGCATTCTCAACAAATCGTCAGGCAAAGGAGTATGTCCTAATTTTTTCAATAAGTTATGAAACTCCTCGTTATTGCCATCAAACAAAAATCTCAAAGTTCTACCCCTTGAAGTAGTGTTGTCAATAACCTCAGCAACTAATTCGTCATTTTCTCCAAAATATAATTTGTTTCCAATACGGATTTTTCTCGCAGGATCGACCAAAATATCCCACAAACGAGTACTTTCGTTAATTTCTCTTAAAAGAAAAACTTCAATTCTTGCGTTAGTTTTCTCCTTTGTTCCATACAAACGAGCAGGGAATACCTTAGTATCGTTGAAAACAAACAAATCTCCATCATCAAAATAGTCCAAAACATTTTTGAAAATCTTATCTTCAATCTGTCCTGTACGTCTATTAACTACCAATAAACGAGATTCATCTCTCTGTTTGGCAGGAACTTCTGCAATAAGTTCTTTTGGTAAATTGTATTTAAACTGAGAAAGTTTCATAACAAAGTTTATTTACTGATTTGAAAAACTGCAAAGATACAACAGAAATAAAAAAAAACCAAATGAAAGATTGAAAAAGTGAAACAAAGAGATAATTAACCAACCCTTTGCAAACCAAATGTCTTATGAGCCTTCAAAAGCAAAATAAAAAACTTTCCCCAAGAGTTAAGCCCAAATGCTTAAAGAATTTTCAACTCTAAGATTTCTAATCGCAAATTTTAAGAATATAAGCCCTTATTAAAAATCACTAAATCAAAGACTTAACTTTTTAAAGCCTTAGAAACGCTAAATATTTCTTTGTTTTAGCAAAATTTTTACTTGATTTCAGCGAAATAATTCTTTGCTTTATTAAAATAATTCTTAGAAAAAAATATTTTTTTCTTTGCTTTTTTTAATTTTTTCAAAGACTTCACTCTCCAAAGCCTAAATTTGCTAAAATTTTACCCCAATTTTCATCAATTTTTCGCAAAAAATTTCGCAAAAATCCCAAAATGAAATTTTTGCAAAATAAAGATTTTTACCTGTAAATTTTGAGTTAGGGAATTAAGGGTTTGTGCTTGATTTTTTTGTGCTTTAAGAAATTTGTTATACCTTTGTAAGCAGAAAAATTAGTGATGAAAAATTATGCCTATGGTAAAAGAAAAAGAAAGATAATTTAGACTTAGTAAATTTTAATACGACATAAAAGCGTTTTTGCTTATAATTTGGTGGTGTGAAACTTCGACACTTTCATGCAAATATCCTAAAAGAATAAGCGGAAAACGCTCACGAGTGATATCGTGGGCTTTTCTTATTTAGGATATCAGGTAGTCGAAGACCTCACACACCGATAAGATAAAAAGTCCCACGTTTTTTATGCCCTTTAATCAGAGAAAGAAATCAATAAATCGCCATTTGGGACTTGGGTGAAAGAAAAATTATTAAATGCATGATTGATAAATTAATAAATATTCTTAAACAAAGGAATTTAAGTTTTTTAAAAAATGGTGATTTATACACTTTTAACATAAATAATATATCTATTGTATTAGATAAAGCAAAACGTAAATTTGAAATTCCTCAAATTAAATATGGTAGAGAAAGTATTTTTAACTTGAGAAATGAAGAAAATTTATCTGTTGTAATGCTTCTTATTCAATTAATTGAAAAGGGGTACTCAATAGATAATATAGAGTTAGAAAAATCATATCAAACGGGACATTCTCCGATATATCCAGACGTAACATTAAATAACCCAAACAATGGGGATGTATATTTTATTGAAGTAAAAAATAAAAATGAATTTGATAGTTACTCTAATCCTAATAACGAAAAAAAGGTAAAGCAATTATTTTCTTATGCTATGCAGGAATCTTCTACAAAAATTGCGTCTTTTTATTCTTACGATTTTGATAATAACAAACCTTTATTCGCTTCTGTTTTTTGTGAAGATTTGCGAAAAAGTTCTATCAATACAGATGATTTTTTTGATAGATGGAACAAAATATTTGATAAATCAAATTGGATTGATGATAACGAAATATTTTTAATTTCTAAAAAAATTATAAAATTTGAACAATTAGAAAACATAAATAAAGAGGATACTGATATTTTATTTAGGCAGTTTCAAACTATACTCCGTCTTAATTCTGTTTCAGATAAACCTACAGCATTTATGAAAATGATAAATTTGTTTCTTTCTAAATTGGCAGATGAAATAAGTGAAGATAAATCATTTAGCTATGTAGATTATATGGGTAATATAAATAAGATAGACGGATTAAAATTTCAATATATAGATGGAGAAACCCCTGAATCATTTATGAAAAGGCTAAATGATTTGTATAAAGAAGGAATGAAACAATACTTAAATAAAAATGTAATAGATTACAATGATAATGATATAGAAGAAGCATTAGGAAATGGTAATAATATAAAACAAAACGAATTAAAGAAGATTTTTGATGATTTAAGACTGAAAAAGGACGTTACATTTTCATTTATAGATGTTTATGATGAGGATACATTCTTTGAAAATTATCGTATCGTAAAGGATATTGTATCAATGATAGAAAGATATAAATTGAAATACGAAACTCAGCATCAGTTCTTAGGTGATTTCTTTGAAGAAATGCTGAACACAAGTTTAAAACAAGAAGCAGGACAATTTTTTACCCCCTATCCTTTGGTTAATTTTATGATAAATTCATTAGATATAGAAAAAAGGATTTCAGATTCATTGGAAAATAGGAATATAGATTTCATCCCTAAAGCCATAGATTATGCATGTGGAGCAGGACACTTTCTTGTAAATTATATGTCATCTATTCAAAAATATATAACTTCAATAGATGAGACTAAATGTACTAATGATCAAAAAAAGAGAAAAAATGCTTATATGAGTGACCCTTATTCATGGGTAAAGAATTGTGTTGTTGGGATTGAAAAAGATTATCGATTAGCTAAAACTACCAAAATAGCAACATTCCTAAATGGAGATGGTATGGCAGATATTATTTCGGGTGATGGGATAAATAAGTTTTCTTGTAAAGAATATAAAAACACAATACTTTACAATACAAGTAATAAGAATGAAATTTTTGATTATGTAATATCTAATCCTCCATATTCTGTTGAAGGATTTATGTTGAACTTTCAACGAAATGGAATAGACAAAAATAGTAATACATTTTCTTTATTAAAAGATGATTTAACTTCAAAAGAAACTTGTATTGAAATTTATTTTGTAGAAAGGATGTGGCAATTATTAAAAAACAATGGTATTGGAGCGATTGTTTTGCCACAAAGCGTGCTGTCTCAATCTAAATATAAATATTTAAGAGAGTTTTTATTTAATAATTTTAAAATACTTTCTTTGCTCTTGACTGCGGATATTACGTTTTCTGATACTACAACTAGTCCTGTTATTCTATTTGTGCAAAAGTGTAAAATTAAAACATTGGATTATAAAGTTTTAATACATAAATCCCCTAAATATAGTAACCCTACTGGACAAAAAATGAAAAATAAAGAAAAGGAATTTTTAGGATACGAATTTAGTTCAGATAGAAATAAACCAACAACTACTATTTTAAAAACATCGGTATTATCCAATTTGTCTGTAATAACAAAAGAATTTATAGAAAATAGGGGAAATAATGTTAATATTGATAATGTAAATAGTGAATTTACAGAAATAAGATTATTGTCTGAAATAATATTAAACCAAGATAAAGATTATGTAGGTGATATTTATCCTAAATACAAGAAAAAAGGAGGATTGCCACTAAGTTGTTTTTGTAAAATAAACGCAAGAACAGAAGAATCATTTGATATACTTCCTAAAAATTATATAGAAATAGGTAATTTAAAAGACCAAATTCCTTCAAAGCAAAAAAGAACAACAAGATATTGTAAACAAGGAGATATTTTAATATCATCACTTACTCCAAGACCCGAACAAATTGTAATAGCACAAGACGACTTTATGTTAACAACAGCAATACATGTATTATCTGATTTTAAAGATGAAAAGACAAGAAATTTAATTTTAGAGTTTTTGCGAACAGATGAATGTATTGCTCAAATGAATACATTGTTAGATGGATTTAAAGTTACTTATGCCAAAATATCTGAACAAAACTTGTATAACAATGTAAATATTTGTATATAAACAGATATAATGCCTTTTTATAATATTGCTTTTCTTTTATCTCAATTTATATTATTAAAAAGTCTTTTTTTTATTGTTTTGATTATTGATATTTATATTTGTATAAAGAACAGTCATAGTATATACAAAAAAAAGAAAAACGCTCGTAAGTCTTTGTTTTAATCAGACAAACGAGCGTTTTGTTTTTCTTTAATAAAGTTTGAAAATTATAATTGCACTATTAGGCTTATGTAATTAGGAGCTCCGTAGCGGTGATATTCGTTTCGTGAGTAGCAAAGGCGAAAGCGTGAATAGTTTATGCCGATTCCGTAGGATAAGCCTGCAAGAGAGAATGCGTCTTTAAGGTACATTTCTCTGTTTTGTTTCCATGAATAGCCTGCTGCTATGTAAAAATATTTTGAGGGTGCAAATTCTACTCCTATTTGTAGGTGTCGAAATGTGTTGTCAAGTATTCCGACAAATTTATTCTCTTTTGTAACCTCTCCGTTAAGGTCTATTTCGTCTCTTGGGTTTAATGGATCGTCTTCTCTAAGGTTCCATTTGTGTAGGTTGGTGATTGCGGCGTATATTGTTAAGGGTGCGTGTGCTAATTTTTTGCTTGCTGCGAGTTGAAGGTCAAATGGGAGTGAGAAGTCTTGGGTTGCAAAGGTTTTTATTTGCTTTCCCATATTGCGTGCCATGAGTGAAACGGCCCAAGTGCGATCGGAGGATTGGTAACTTGCGGAAAGGTCTATGGCTAAGGCAAAGGCGTTGTAGGATTCGTATTGTGAGAAAACTGGTTTAAGGTTTGCTCCTATGTAAACGTTGGAGTCTAACATTTTTCCCCATGAAAGCGTGAATACATAGTCGGCGGCGTTGAATTTTCCTACTACATCGCCGTTTTCTTCGGTCATATCAAAACTGCCGTAGTTTAAGTATTGTACTCCAAGGGCTAAACTTCCAATTTTATTTAGGGTATGACTGTATGCTAATGTGGCTTGATTGATGCCGGAGAAAAGACTTGTGTATGTTATGCCTACATCGTTGTGATTTTCTTGGCTAAGGGTTGCAGGATTGTTGATGACTGCGGTTATGTCATCGCTGAAACAAGGTAGAAAATCCATTCCTAATGCTGCTGTTTTTGCGGAAGAATGTAAAGAAAGCACTGAATAGACTGCACTGCCGTCTGTTTGTGCTTTTATATTGAGGCTTGTTATTATCAGTATGCTAATCGCTAAAAAATATTTCTTCATAATATTATTATAACTAAAAAAAATATTTCTTATTGTTGTTGTTATAAAAAAATAGGACGAAGTTTGCAACCTCGTCCTATTTCGTTTTTTATTTTTTTATTATTGAACTATCAATTTAGCAGCTTGTGTTGTTTGATTTGTTACAACTTGTATCATATAAATTCCTTTGTTTAGTGAATTTAATGATATTTCTTGTGTGTGTAATCCTGCTGATTGATTTCCTTTGTTTAGGCTTGAAATTAATCTTCCGTTCATATCAAATATGTTAAGTGTAACTTTTGAAGATGAATTTAAGCTGTAACTTAATGTTGTTCTGTTTTGTGCAGGGTTTGGATACAAATTAACGTTTGTTGCTGCTATTTCTGCTACTGAATTTAAGCTTACAGGTTCTGGTCTTTCGCTTGCAATGTTGTCATAGTTCATAAATAAACCTTTTCCGTAAGTTGCTGCATAGATAGCTCCTGGATATTTTGTTTCGCTGTAAACATTGTTTTGAGCATTTGTTGCTATGTAAGTTGTAAATTGAATAGATGGTAAGTTAGCTGTTTGTTGGAATAAGTCATATACAGGGATTGATGGGAAGTTTGCTTCTTTTGTCCAAACAACGTTTGCTGCTGTGTAGTCAGTTGTTTTGTAAACTCCGTCATCTGTTCCTACGTAAACTGTTGAATCTCCTGTGCTTACTTTTTCTACTAATGCTGTGTAAACAGGTTTTTGAATGTTTTCTCCTAATGAGATTTCTGTGAATATAATGTCTTCAACGTTTTCTGCTGTTAGGTTTTCTACTCTGTAAATGTTTGCTCCTGGTGCATAACCTTGGAATGTTACTATTGCTGTTGAAGCATCGTCAGCATAAACTATTGAAGATATACTTCTTTCGTATGATGCTATTTCATTTAATGTAAAGTTTGCTGGGTCAGTTGCTGCACCTGAGAATACGCTTAAATTGCTTAAATTATATTGGTTTAATCCTGTTACTCTATATAATTTAGTTGTTGCAGGAGTGTTGTTTGTTGCATCTATATCTACTGAGAATAATACAGTGTTTCCATCGTTTGATGGAGCAATAGAACGTATTTGACGTTTACCTTCTTCTGCTGAAGAGAAGTTAAATAGTTTTACCCAAGGAAGTGAGTTAGGATTGTTTGGTTGGAATGTCTTTGTGAAGTTCATTGCTTCGTTACAAACATATAATCCGTTTGTTCCTCCAATGAATAATCTAGTTTTGATAGGGCTTGCAACAGCTATTGCTGTATCTTGTGTTGTTATAAAATCTAATACTTCTTCTTCTGTGTAGTCTGATGTGACTGTTCCAAATTCTTCTGCTGTGAAAATATAGAAGAATGGATATCCAAGGTTGTTACTTTGAACTAATGCAGAGTCTCCTGCTTTCAATTCAAATCCATGGCTGTAAGCATAGTTTGTTCCGTTTCTTCTGATTGTAAGTTTGTCATTTAATTTTAAGAAAACTGTATCTCTTGTTGCTTCTGGTGCATTAAATGATTCCCAATAAGCCATTGGTGTAATAAATGGAGACTTCTCAGGAGATTTTGTTACGTTTCCGTTCATAAATGAAAGGTTGCTTCCTGCTCCGTAGTTCCAAGTTTGGTCGTTTATTGACTCATAATCGTTGTTATCGCTATATGTTCTTGTGATCGCCATATAAGGTCTTGCTAAAACAACAGGTTTCTTTACTTGTGGTAAAGATTGGTGAATTGCAGAAGCTAAAACGTTGCTTCCTGTTTGAGATGCTATATCTGTTGAATAAGGAGCAACAAGGTCTGCAACTGCAGAGTATCCTGCACTATTAGGAGACCAAATTGTTTCTGCTGATTTTGATTCTGTGCTTGGAGTTGGAATATAGCTTATAGCATTACTTTGTGCTGCTCCAAATACTGCTCCGTCATTTGTTGAAGCTACGTTGTAGTATTGTGAACTTACTAATCCTTTATTGCAAGCATGCCATTGTATGAATTGAGTTAATGGATCTTGTTTGTAGATATAAATACCTGCATCAGTTGCGAGGTAAATTTTTATTGAATCTTCTGCTGTTTGAGGGTTAGGATCAAATGCTACTGCGTGAATTCCTGGTGCTACATACATGCCACTGTTTCTTTCTTCTGAACTACTTGCAATTGTGTTGTAGTAATAAACAGGGTCGTTGTTAGCATTGAAACCTGAAACTACGTTTGTTCCTGCTGCATATATAAATTCTTCATCTCTATCATTGATTGCAATTGACATTCCTTCGCCTGTACCAAGATATAGTGAGCCTGATGTTGCTAATTCCCATTTTTCTGGTGTTTGTCTGTAAATTGCTTCGTTTACATAGTAGCCTTGTTCTGTATATTTGTAATATCTTAATAATGCGTATAACTTATCTGCTTCGTTTAAACAGAAAGATAATTCAATTCCATTGATAATGTCTTCGCTATTTAAGCCAATAGATTGTTTTGTTAAAGAATTAGAAAACTCAGAGTTTGCATCGTTTGCTATTGCTACGGCTGCGTCATCGTTGAATATGTATGCTACGGCTATTTTTCCGTTTGCAGAAACTTTAATGTCTGTAACATTAACATATTGATTGCCTGCAATTGGTTGTGTGGTCCATTCTCCGTTAGCAAATACTTTTAATCCTCCATTTTTTGTTGCAACGAATAATTTTCCTCCTGCAAATGCCATGTCATTTATGTAGATCCATTCGCTCATTATATCATATTCTTCAGGAGTTGTTCCTTCCATTTGAGTGAAAGAAATATTGGTTGCAACAAATTGATATTTGGCTTCGTCTGTTTGAAGATTTGCTGCCCAATTCTTCTCAAATCCGTCTGCTTTATAAACACCTTTTCCTGGCAATCCTGTTTTGAAGTGTTTTTTTCCTGCATCTGCGTCAGAATAATGACCTTCTCCTGTTCCTACATAGAGAACACCGTTTTCGTCTTGTGCTATTGAAGTAGCAACATAAGAACGGTTTTCTCCATCTCCAAGAGGAATTTCTTGCCAATTAGTTCCATCGTTTACGCTTACAAATAATCCGCCCGCAGGTGAACACGCATAAATAACGTTGTCATTGAATTTGTCAAACATTATGGTGCGTACACGTCCTGCAACGTTGTTTGGTCCTATTTGATGCCAACCTGTGATAACTTGGTTGGTATCTCCTTCTCCTTCTGCTGTTGCAATTGGAGTAGCCTTGGCTGGAGCGAAAGCTCCAACAAGAAAGAAAACAGCTAAACCTAAGAGTAACTTTCTGCTTTTCATAATTTACTTTTCTTTATTTCTACTATTATTAATTTTTTCCTACTTTAAGTCGGCAAAAGTACAAAAAAAATGTTTTGCACCAAAATATTTTAATTAAAAAATCAAAGAAATAAAAAAATAAAACAAAGAAATAATTTCTTAATTCAAAGAAATATTTTGCTAAAACAAAGAATTATTTTAATATTTCTTAACTTTGCAACTTTAACTATATAATAATTGAGATTTATTGGCGTTTTTACTTTTGAAATGTAAATTGTACTAAATATTAATTATGGATATAATAGAATTAAATAAAAGAATTGAACAAGAAAGTGCTTTTGTTGATGCAATGACTTTTGAAATTTCAAAGGTTATTGTGGGACAAAAAAATATGGTTGAAAGATTGATTATTGCATTGTTGGCAGATGGTCATATATTGCTTGAAGGTGTTCCTGGCCTTGCAAAAACGCAAGCGATAACTGCTTTAGCAAAGACAATAAATGCGAAATTTAGTAGAATACAATTTACTCCTGACTTATTGCCTGCGGATGTTACGGGTACGATGATTTACTCACAAAGAGAGGAAGCTTTTACTGTGAAAAAAGGTCCGGTGTTTTCTAACTTTGTTTTGGCAGATGAGATTAACCGTGCACCTGCAAAGGTACAGTCTGCTTTGTTAGAGGCAATGCAAGAGCGTCAAGTAACAATTGGAGAAGAAACTTTTAAATTAGATGAGCCGTTTTTGGTGCTTGCAACTCAAAATCCACTTGAACAAGAAGGAACGTATCCGTTGCCAGAGGCTCAATTGGATAGATTTATGATGAAAGTCGTAATTAATTATCCAAATAAAGAAGAAGAAAAAGAAATATTAAGAACTCAAATTGCTGCAAAAAGAGCTACAATAACACCTATTGTTTCAATAAAGGATATAATCCGTGCAAGAGAGATAGTGAAGGAGGTGTATTTAGATGCAAAAATAGAAAATTATATCACCGATATAGTTTTTGCAACACGTTATCCGGAAGAATATGGTTTAGGTAAATTAAAATCTTTAATCAGTTATGGAGCATCGCCTCGTGCAACAATAAATTTAGCCTTAGCTTCAAGGGCTTTAGCTTTTGTAAGACGAAGAGGATATGTGATTCCAGAAGATGTAAGAAGTATTTGCATGGACGTGATGCGTCATAGAATAGGATTAACATACGAGGCAGAGGCAGAAAATATAAAATCAGAAGATATTGTTACCGAAATTATAAATAGAATAGACGTTCCGTAAAAAGATATGTCCACCGAAGAAATTTTAAAAAAGGTTCATAAAATAGAAATTAGAGCAAAACGATTGTCGCAAGAGGTGTTTGCGGGGCAATATCATAGCGCATTCAAAGGAAAAGGTATGACTTTTAGCGAAGTCAGAGAATATGCTTACGGAGATGAGATAAGAAGTATTGATTGGAACGTAACAGCGAGAAATAATAAGCCTTTTGTGAAAATTTATGAAGAAGAAAGGGAATTAACTGTTATGTTGTTGATTGATGTTAGCGGTTCAACCTTTTTTGGCACAGAACAATCGTTGAAATCTGAGATAATTACAGAAATAGCTGCGGTTTTATCATTTTCTATCATAAAAAATAATGATAAAGTAGGTGTTATATTATTTTCGGATAAAGTAGAAAAGTATATTCCTCCTAAAAAAGGAGTATCACACATACTAAAAATTATCAGAGAGTTGCTTTTGTTTCGTAAAAATGAAAGAGGAACAAATTTTTCTTTGCCATTAGTGTTTTTAAGCAATGTAATCAAAAAACGAGCAAGTTGTTTTCTGATTACAGATTGTTTTGGCAAATTTGATGACAGCCTGCAAATTGTAGCAAAACGACACGACTTAACGGCAATCTTTGTAAATGATAGACGAGAGTTTGAATTGCCTAACATAGGCTTAGTACAATTTGAAGATGCTGAGACAAAAGAAAAAAAATGGATAGATACATCTGATAGAATTACAAGGGAAAATTTTGTTAAGCAAAGACGCATTTTGCAATATGAGAATTTAGCAAAAATTACTAAGTATGGTATTGATAGTGTTCAAATAATGGCTTCTGAGGATTACATAAAAGCATTGATAAAATTGTTTTCAAAAAGAGGAAAAGCGTAAAATGAAAATAAAAAATCTAATAATCGTTGTACTATTAGCAATTTTTAGCATAAATATTACTATTGGACAAACAGTAATAGGAGTAGCTGATAAAAAATCCTATAATATCGGAGATAGAATAGAGTTTTCTTTTAAAATTCCTTTTGATGCGAAAGTCTCACAAACTCTAATTGTGGGAAAAAGCAATAGTGATAGTTTGGAATTGCATACAACAATTATAGATACTATCAGAGAAAATAACAAAGATTATTTGCATTACAAGCAATATTACACGAGTTTTGTTAGCGGAACCAAAAATTTAGGTGAAGGAGTCGCAGTGAAAATAGGAGATAGTGCAGATAAAATCTTTGAAATTACTCCAATGAGAATAGAAATATTAGAATATCCTATTGATACTACCAAAATAGAAATAAAAGATATTAAAACTGTATTGGAAGAGAAGTTTACTTTTAAAGAAATCCTGCCTATAATATATGTATTATTAGCTATCCTTATAATAATTATTGGAATTTGCATGCTTATTCGTTACATAAAAAAGAAACGACAAAATATAGAAACACCAGAGGTCGTAAAAGTTGAGCCTAAAATATCACCTCACATAAAAGCATTGCAATCATTAGAGGATTTACGCAAGAAAAAATTAAGTGAAAGAAAGCTTCAAAAGCAATATTACACAGAATTGACAGAAATTATATGGATTTACTTAGAAGAAAGATTTGGGATATGCGCTTCAGAAATGACAAGTAGTGAAATTCTTTCGCAAGTAAAGGCAAATAGCAGTATTTCTCAAAAAGATTACAAAATATTAGATGACGTTTTCTTTATGTCAGACTTAGTTAAGTTTGCAAAATACGAAACAGATCAAATAATTGATAAAAATTTACTTACTTTAACACAACAATTTGTAATAAATACAAAAGAAGAAATTGAATCAAATGAACCTAATAAGTAATATAAGTTTTCAATATCCCTATTTATTGTTTTTATTATTGTTATTGCCTTTGATGTTTATTTATCAGAGGTATTACGACAAAAGAAAAGCAACAAATATTATATATTCAGATATTTCGCAATTCGCAACTGCAAGAAAAACTTTCAAATTAAGAATAAGACAATTGCCAGATTATTTTAGGATGTTGGCAGTTGCACTTATAATAATAGCAATTGCAAGGCCACAGTTAAATACATCAAAAGATGAAAAAAGCATAGAGGGAATAGATATTGTTTTGACCTTAGATGTTTCCACTTCAATGTTAGCAGAAGACTTTAAACCAAACAGGTTAGAGTCGGCAAAAAGTGTAGCAAAAGAATTTATAGAGAATAGGAAAAACGATAATATAGGAATAGTAGTGTTTGCAGGTGAAGCCTATACGAAATGTCCCTCAACAATTGACCATACCGTGTTATTGAATCTATTATCCTCAACCGAAAGTGGGCAAATAGATGACGGGACTGCCATAGGTGATGGATTAGCAACGGCAATAAACAGAGTAAAAGACACAAAAGCCAAAAGTAAAGTAATAATTCTAATAACAGACGGCGTGAATAATATGGGAGCAATTGACCCTTTGACCGCAGCAAGTATTGCAAAAGAATATAATATTAGAATTTACACAATAGGAATAGGTAAAAAAGGACATGCACCTTATCCTTTTTACACGCCTTTTGGTAAACAATACCAAAATGTTGAAGTAAAAATTGACGAAGATTTGTTAAAAGAAGTTGCAAATACAACTGGTGGACAATATTTCCGTTCAACAAAAAATTCCTCTTTGCAAGAAATTTTTAAAGAAATAGACAAAATGGAAAAAACCAAAATAGACGTATCTTTATACAAACATACAAAAGACATTGGTGGTAGTTTCATTTTGTTAGCCTTGATTATTTTAATTATAGAAATGCTTTTACGCAAAACATATTTAAGAACAAATCCGTAATTACAATGATACGTTTAGAGAATCCTCAGTTTTTATATTTATGGATATTGATTCCGATATTTTATTTATTGCATTACCTATATATAAAAGCGAAAAAAAAGAAACTAAAAGAGTTTGCAGAAGAAAAAACTCAACAAATAATCGTACCAGACTTGTCAATAGGAAAACAATACTTCAAGTTTACTTTGTGGAATTTTTCTTTGTTCTTTTTAATATTAGCTTTGGCAAATCCTCAAAAAGGAACATCCGTTGAAAAACAAGAACGCACAGGTACAGACCTTATGGTGTGTTTAGATGTCTCGAACAGTATGTTAGCAGAAGACTTGAAGCCAAACAGAATCAGCAGAGCAAAACAAGCTTTGATACAATTAGTTAATCAATTAGAAGGAGACAGAATAGGAATAGTCGTTTTTGCAGGGACAAGCGTTGTTCACCTTCCGATAACTTCGGATTACACAGCAGCAAAGACTTTTATAGAAGTAATAGATACTAAATTGATAGAAACACAAGGTACAGCTATAGCCGAAAGTTTAGAAAAAGCATATTCAGCCTTTGAAAATCAAGATGAGACCAAACGTTCAAGAAGTATTATTCTTATTTCAGACGGAGAAGACAATGAAGATGGAGTATTGGATGTTGTAAAAGAAATAGCGAAAGAAGGAGTAGTGATAAATACTATTGGATTAGGACAAAAAGAAGGTACACCAATACCTTTTTACGATAGAAAAGGTAGAGCTCAATACAAGAAAGATGCTAATGGAAATATAGTCTTGACTAAATTAAACGAAAAACTATTAAAAGAAATAGCAGAAGAAGGCAAAGGAGTGTATATTCGTGCAAATAATACCTCAATAGGTTTGGATAATATTTTAGCAAGAATAAATAAAATGGAGAAAAACGAATACGAAGCAGTAGCATATAAAAATTACGAAAGCAAATTTCATATTTTTGCAATCATTTCATTGCTTTTTCTCTTATTTGAGTGGATTATTTTTGAGAAAAAAAATAAATATATCAATAGAAAATTATTTTTTGGAGAGTAAAATCAGTTAGCGATTATGAATAAGAATTTTATCTTTTTATTATTTGTATTGGTATTCTTATCCTCATGTGATAAAGAAAAAAGAAAACTAAGAGAAGGTAACGATTACTATGAAGAATTGAACTACTCGCAAGCAGAAGAACAATATCGCAAAGCCTTAGTAGCAGATAGCAATTACCTAAAAGCACAATACAATTTAGCGAATGCGAGTTACAAGCAACAAAATGCCGAAAAACTACAAACAGCAAAGAAATATTACGAAGAATATCTAAAAGGTAATTCATACACAGATACAATCAACAATGCAAATACTACTTACAATAGAGGAAATGTTAATTTTCAATTATTCAATGCAGATACAACAATTGAAGCTTCTGCAAAAATGGATTATTTACATCAAGCTCTTGAAGATTACAAACAAGCACTTAGATTAAATCCGCAAGATAGTGCAGCAAAATACAATTTAGCACTAACTCAATACTTGTTAAAGAAAAATCAAAACCAGAATCAACAAAAACAACAGCAGCAAAATCAGCAACAACAGAATCAACAACAACAACAGCAACAGCAAAAAAAAGATAACTCAGACACTCCACCGCAGCAAAAACGAATGAAAGACAAAAAAGACACAGAAAGAATGTTAGAAGCATTAAAAAATAATGAAAAAAACACATTAGAAAGAGTAAAGAAAAAGGAAGAACAACAAGTTCAAAAGAGATATATAGAAAAAGATTGGTAAACGATGAAAAAACAAATAACATTATTTATTTTTGCTATACTTTATTCAATAGCACTCTTATCTCAGGAAATAGAATTTAAGGTTGAAGCACCAAAAATCGTAGGTAAAGACGAGCGATTCAAAGTAAGTTTTGTTATAAATGATGATAGTCCAAAGAATTTTATTGCACCCACATTCCAAGATGTTAATATCCTAAGTGGCCCTAATGTGATGCGAAATTCCTCTGTTCGTATTATCAACGGCAAAAGGGAAGCAAGTACATCTACAACGTACACTTATTTTTTACAAAGCATAAATACAGGAATAATAACAATACCTCCTGCAAAAGTAAGGGTAAAAGACAGAACTTATTACACAAAAGCAGTAAACATTAAGGTAGAAAAAAATCCTAATTTAAATCAACGAGCAAAAAATGACCCTAATTACGATCCTTATAAGCACGCCCAAAGACCGCAAGTCAAAAAATTAGACGAGAAATCAGTATTTGTAAAAGCAATACCAAACAAAACAAAAGTATCTCTTGGAGAAGAAATCATAGTATCATATAAACTCTATACCCTTGTTCCTATTTCGGAATATCAAGTAGATAAAATACCACTTTCACAAGGCTTTTGGGTTGAAGAATTAGACGATCAACAGTCGCCTTCACTTGAAAAAGAAATCATAGACGGCAAACTATATCAAGTAGCAACCTTGCGACAAGTTTTAGTCTATCCACAAAAAACAGGAAAACTTAAAATAGAACCTATGGGCTTAGAAGTATTAGCTCATATCCGAACAGGAGAAACAAGAAACGAAAGACACTTAACAGGAGATCCTATAATAGATGCGTTTTTTAATGATCCGTTTTTTTCAAGACCAACACCGGTTGTTGAAACAGTTAATAAAAAATTAAAAACTAATTCTTTGGATATAGAAGTTGTACCTTTACCGCCATTAGATACACCTTTCTCAGGGGCAGTAGGACAATTTATTATAGAAACTAAAATAGACACAACTCAATGCAAAACAAATGAGGCAATAACTCTTGAATACACAATAAAAGGGAAAGGAAATCTAACTTTAATTGATGAATTAAGGCTTCAATTACCAGACGAATTTGAAGTATTTGAGCCAAAAATCACAGATAATATATCAAAAACCTCAGCAGGTCAAAGAGGAGAAAGAACATTCCAATACATAATTATCCCAAGAATAGAAGGAAAATTTAAAATTCCGTCATTAGAGTTCACATACTACGATATTGAGAAAAACAAATACGAAGTCTTAGAAACAAAAGAGTATTCTCTCTCGATAGCAAAAGGAGATAATGGAGATGATTACGTAAATCAACTTGCCGAAAAAGCAAAATACAATAATATGGATATTCTTGATATACCATATAGATATGATAACAATTTTGTTTTATCAAAACCATTCCATAGTTTTTGGTTTTACTTTTTGATAATCTTAATAATATCTTTGTTGATCTTGATGATAAAACTTACAAAGACACAAATCGAGAAGAATAAAGATGTTGTTGCACTTCGATTAAGAAAAGCAAACAAGGTAGCAGTAAAACGATTAAAGCAAGCAAAAATATATTTAGACAATCAACAGTTTTCAGAATTTGAAACCGAGATAGGTCAAGCATTGTGGAACTATTTGTCAGATAAATTTAAAATTGCTCGTTTTGATTTAAATGCAGAATATATTATAAGGCAACTTAAAAAAAGTGAACTAAGTAAAGAGTTATTAGAAAATACACTTTCACTCTTAGAAAAATGCGAATACGTACGTTTTTCTCAAAACAAAGGTACACAACTCTATAAAGAATTATTTTTGCAGACAGAAGAGTTAATCACAGAAATAGAAAATCAAATGATGTTGATAAAAAAACAAAAGAAAAAGGCAAAAAAAACTTTCATAATAACAATCGCTCTATTGCTAAGTGCGACCTTATCTATACAATCACAAAACATATATCAAGGAATCCATGCTTACGAATCACAAGATTATGAAAAAGCCCTTGAAATCTATAAACAACTTGAAAAAATCGAACCCTCAGCAGAACTTTACAACAACATAGCAAATACATATTTTAGAATGAGTGATTATGTCAATAGTACACTTTATTATGAAAAAGCATTAAAACTTTTTCCTCGCAATGAAATATATCAAGTCAATAATAAAATATCAAAAACACGACTAATTGGAGATGTTTACAAAATCCCAGAATTTTTTTTGAATCGTTGGATAAAAAGTATTTACAATTTGTTCACGCCAATGACTTGGGCAATATTGACATTAGCACTATTACTTTTTGCAGCAATATTGTTTTTTATTTATTATTTTAGTTCAGACAAAAAAGTTTTGTTTTTCTATTTAATGTTATCCTGTTTTATTTTGTCAATATTTTCATTTTCTTTTGGTTTGGCACGAGAAAACGCAATACACTCCCAAGATTATGCAATAGTTATTAAACTTTCGGAAGAGAATCAATCTAAACAAAAACTATTTAAAGGACAAAAAGTAGAAATTAAAGAAAGAAAATTAGAAAAAATAAGAGTTCAAACCGAAGATGGTAAAGAATATTGGATAGAAAAAGATATGGTTGAAATAATTTAACGACTTTATGAGAGAAGACTGTGTTGAACAAAAAGGAGTTGTGATAAAAAAACAACAAGACAAAATAATAGTAAAAATAGAGCAAAAATCCACTTGCTCATCTTGTCGTGCGAGGGGAGCATGTACAAGTTTAGACAAAAAAGACAAAGAAATTGAAATAAAAACACAAGACACACAGAATTACAACATAGGAGATGAGGTTATAATTACGATAACCACAAAATTAGGAATGAAAGCCGTACTTATAGCCTTTGTTTTGCCTTTAATACTACTTGTTATAGCTTTGTTTTTAAGCATAAAACTATTCTCTCTTGCTCAATCAATATCTGCACTTGTCTCTTTATTAGTAGTTGCTGCTTATTATTTTTTTTTGTATAAGCAAAATCATTTATTAAGCAAAGAATTTAATTTCTCAATCAAAGAAAAAATAACCGAATAAAATAGATAAATATGAAAAAAATCATTTACTCATTTATTTTAATGTTGTTTACAATCAATATTTCACAATCACAAACAACGCAAGAGTTTATTCCATTTGGATTAACAAGCAGTGAAATTGATCCAAGTAATGCAACACTTTCGTGGCGTTCGCATCAAAGTGCAGATTTTTGGCAATTGCTCTATCAAGCCGCACTTGCCGATGAGCCAACTCAATTAATACTTAGTGATACCGTAGCATATTTAAGCAATCTTATGCCAAACACTCGTTATGCTTGGAAAATAAGAATGATAGATGTCGATGGAGATACAAGTATGTGGAGCTCTGAAAATTATTTCTATACTTTGAGTGATGATACCCTTTGTCCACAAGTAGCAGATATGTATTTAGGAACGATTACTAACAATTCGGTAAACATTCAATGGCAACCTGCCGAAGGAACAAATACTTGGCAAGTCGTGTGTGGTGAGTTAGGAACAAATCCCGACAATTCCGATCAAATTATTCAAACACAAAATTACGAATATACATTTAATCAAGAATTTATTGAAGGAAATCAATATCAATTTGCTTTAAGAACAAATTGTCAAGGAGCATTTAGTCCATGGAAATACCTTTACGCAAAATATTTGAATGAAAATAGTGTATTTCAATTACCAATTCAAATAGATTTTGAAGACACATTAGAAAATAAATATGTGGGAACAATTAGTTCTACCGAAAATCCGTGGAGGATTTCCTCTGCAATAAATGGTAGTAACTTTGGAAGTAGAGCTCTTCACGTATCAAACGGTAATAATTACGCTTGTAACAATGAGGTTTTATCGGTTAGTTATGCTTATATTGACTTTTATATACCAGAATATGCAGAAAGTTTCTATGTGGATTTTAGTTATCATACTCAAACCCAACTTGAAAACGCAGGATTAAAACTTTATCTTATTGCACCAGGCTCTTCTGTAAGTATTAACAGCCTTCCGAGTATGCAAGACCAAATAGGGCAAAATGTTTACCGAGGAGGAAACAATCAATGGATAAGAGAACACATAGAATTACCACTTCATCATATCGGAACAACAAGAAGACTCCTTTTTGTATGGTATAACTCAAATCAAGCACCAACTTCTCATGCTGTTGCAATAGATGATATTTATCTTACAGCACGCTATTGTGCAACACCTGATAATTTGGAAGCTAATTATATAACATCATCTTCTGCAATATTGACTTGGGATTTTGCAGAAACGCAATCTGCTTTTAATTTACAATTTAGAAGAGAACAAGACACTACTTGGACACTCCTTAATGCAATAACACCAAACTATTTATTAGAAAATTTACAACATAGCACAGAATATGTTTACCGAGTGCAAGCCGACTGTGGCGAAGAGCAAAGTTTATGGTCTGATACAATAAAATTTACAACAAATACATTGATTCCATCACCTGAAAATCTAACGATTAACAATTATTCATATAATTCAGCACATCTTTCTTGGGACAACAATCTTTATGCTGAGAGTTATGAGGTTGAAGCCGTATTAACAACAAATAATACCTCAACAATTTATCAAACAACATTGAATAATATAGAATTAACACAATTATTGCCAAATTCTATCTACCAAATAAGTGTAAAAGCTATTTCACAAACACAAGATACCAGCCTTTCAACTCAAATTTTCTTACATACACTTTGTTCTCCTCAGACAGAATACCCTTATTATGTAGAAGATACGATTTCTTTCTCGACACAATCTTCTTTTTGCAATATTTCAGATTGTTGGAGAATATATGCAGATACTCTTTTCTCTCCAATCTTTGATATAAACACCTTATACAATCCGTATTTGACTTTTGAATACTATTCTTTGCAAGGAGTGATTTCCAAATTGTTTGTTTCAGTAGATGCTGAGCCTTGGCAAGAAATGAATTTCAACTTTGTGAACGGACAAAATCAAATTTCTCTCATGGGATTTTTAGGAAACAATGGTGTTCGTTTTGCAATCCACTCCGCAATGGACACTTTACCAGAAAGAGTCTATGAAATAAGGAATTTTTCTATTAAAGACACTTGTTTAAGTCCGGAAAACATAACAATAAACCATATAACAGATAATTCTGCTCAAATAGAATGGCAAACAATAGGCAATATTACTCAACATAGTCTTGAAATTATAAACACACAAGAGGCAGATACACTTACTTTCTCAGAAGTAAGTTCACCATTCGTTGTTTCGGATCTTTCTCCTATGCAAGAATACAAAGTAATACTTTATTCAACCTGTCAAAATCAACAAGCCTTAAATTCTCTTGAAGAATATTTTACAACAATTTCAACATCGCAAACCTGTCTTACACCAGAAAATTTCGTATGTCAGCACTATCAAGTAAAAGGAGACGAAACCATCATTTGTACATGGGATGCGGTAGAAGATAATCCTTATATTCAATGGGAAATTCAGTACAAAGAAAGATTAGCTGTTAATTATGAATCAGATGTTGTTTCTATTTATCCACGTTTTACACTTAGAAACCTTGATATGGGACAACAATTCGATTTCAGAGTTAGAGCAATATGTTCGGTAGGTGATACTTCATCTTGGACAGAAGTTGTTCAAGTAACCGTAGGCGAACAATCGCTTTCTCCAAATCAATATAGTGGAAAATTAGTAAAGATTTACCCGAACCCAAGCGATAGTGTAATTTTCATAGACACAGATGCAATAGAATTAAAAAATGCTCAACTTGTAGATGCCTATGGAAGAGTAATCAGAGCGTGGGATATATTGCCAAGAGAAATAGATGTCTCAACCGTAGAAGCAGGAAATTATATCCTAAACTTCACTATGGACAATCAGCCTGTAAGTAGGAAAATAACAATTCAGTAAAAGCAAAAAATAAAGACTAAGAGTTATTTTTCTTAGTCTTTATTTTTGTCCGATTTGTTCTTTATAGGTTTTGATGATTGAGTTAAGCATTTTTTCGGTTTTTGCTGCTCCTTCGCCAAGTATAAAACCTATTTGTTGAACTTGAAGAAGATTTTCTTTTATTACGTCATTTACTCTATGGATTATTTCTTCTGGGCGTTCTTCTTCGTTGTAAAGATTTCTGAATATCAGACAAACGGATTTATTTTCAATGAGTGAGAAAATAGAAACATTGATTAGTCTTCCATTGTATTCAAAATCTTTGTTCATTATGTCTTCTGAGGATTTTAAGACATATTCCAATTGCAAGAAAATGTCTTCTGGGAGTAATGATTTTGCGTTTGCCCCAATCAATCCTGGGATTATTTCGTCTATTTCTTTGGCATCTTCGCCTAAAATGTCAATAAATCCGCTGTTTGAATCAGTTATTTTCATTTTTTCGTTCACAATCGCAATTCCTGGATTGATATGATGAATCAAAGATGTTAAAGACGATGATAATTCGTGGTTGCTGAGCAACTGAACGTTGAGATTTTCTTCTAATATATTATATTTATTTTGCAGGTCTATCAATTCTGATTTTGCTACTTTCAGTTTGTCGTTAGAAATCCTTGAATCTTTTCTCGCATGTGAGAAACACATATCGGCAGAGGCTATTCCTTGTGCGATTGCTATTGCTAAATCTTTGCAGCTTTCGTATCCACATGCTTTACAATCAATATGTCGTCCTGAGTTTTGTTTTCCTAATTCTATAAAGGCTTCTTCTATCTTTTCTTGACTTGGAGCAGGAATTGTTTTGTCGTCATTTTTGTAGAAAGCGACTAATTCCGAAGTATTTTCAAATTGTTCCAAATAACCTTGCCACTTTGCCATCTCCAAAGTGTTGATTTTTTTTGTTGCATATTTCAAAACCAAGTTGTGTCTTAGGAATTTTTCTCCTTTTGAGCAACCTTGTGCCATCAAACAGCCTTTACAAAAATATATATTAAAGTGAGTATTAAATTCGTTGCCGTGTTTTGCAAATTGTTTTACTACATCGATTGCGTCTTTTTTCCCTTCAACGCTCAAAATATTACTATCGCTTGGAACGCACGAAAGTCCGCAAGCCTCAACAAAGCCTTCCGAAATAGGATACAAAGACCCTTTGTAGCCATGTGGCTCATCAAATTCTGAAAACTCTACTGCTTCTTCTCTTATCTTGTTTTTCTTAAACAATTCTCTTAGTTCAATAAAAGAAAGGAAAGCATCAATTCGTGAAGTCTTTTCATACCTATTGTTATCCTTCTTTAATCCTAAGCAAGGTGTGATATTTACAACTTTAACATCTTCTCCGTAAAGTTTTCTTACCGTTGAGCAACACGCAATTGCAGGAGGAACGATAGGAGAGATGTTGTGAACTAAATTAGGTTGGTATTTCTCAATATACATATTGCTTACAGGACAGTGAGATGTGATATAACTCTTGCCTTTATAGCCTTGACAAAGATTAGCGAACTTTTTGCTGACTAAATCCACACCAAAACTAACCTCACATACATAATCAAAGCCTAATTTCCTTATCATACTGACAAATTTGCGGTAATCCCTTACGTCAGCGAACTCTCCGGCAATGCTCGGGTCGCAAATAGCAACTGTTTTCTCTGATGAATGTAAGATTTCCTCCACAATTTCAATATTACTCACTAATTCTATTGCCGAATACGAACAAGCTTCAAGACAACTTCCGCAAGCAATACAATTTTCTTCTACAATATGAGGTTTATTGTTGTGTTCTTTTACTTGAATTGCTTTTACAGGACATGCTCTCACACAAGCATAACAAGCAACACATTTATTATTGTTTAAATTTAATACTCTATTCATATAAATCAATGTATAAAAAACTTGCCAAAACTACACTTTTTTTTCTTTTCTACAAAACAAAATCAAAAAAAGCTTCGTTTATATACAGATTCTAAGAATAAATTTTTATACCTTTGCAAACGAAAGAGAAAATAACGAAAAATGAAAAATAAATCACTATATAAAGTAGCGTTTTTCTTTATGGTATTTGTCCTTTGTATGATTAGTTCATACAAAGTAGGCAATTCTTTCTCTGTTCAAGGCACTCCGTCAAGCATTGTCAGACTTAAAATATCCAAATCTATTAAATTGGTAAACAATAATAATATTACCGATTCTCAACAAACTCAAAAAGGACAAATGATTGTGCTTCTTTCTGAACGAAGACAAGGGCTTGGAGGCTCATCGCAAGGTGATGAATCATTTTTGCAACAAAATAAAATCAACAAATACGAACAAAAAATAGAGTTATTTAATAAAAATGAGATAAACAACAAACCTATTTGTCAAACTCTGGCAACGTGTCAGATTTTACGTATATAGAATTTTTTTTAATAATTCTTTTTAACGTTTTAACAAAAAATACTTGGGACAATTAACATAACAATGAGTTATGTCAATATAAAGAGAGTGCAGATTTACCAAAAAGTAATCTGCACTTTTTATGAAAAATAATTAAAACAAAAAATGAAACAAACCTATATAGGACATTTAGCAATTTTTGTAGTAAATCTAATATTTGGAATAAATACTCCAATAACCAAAAGCGTGCTTAATTCCCCTTTGCAAATAGATGCTCTTGCTTTAACCTACTTTCGTTTTATTGGAGCAACAATAGTTTTTTGGTTAGTGTCGATTCTTTTCAAAATTCCAAAGGCTTCAAAAAAAGATATACCGTTTTTCCTTTTAGCATCTTTGTTTGGAGTGGTGTTAAATCAGACTTCCTTTGTTTATGGTCTTTCAATGACTTCGCCTGTCGATGCTTCTATTGTTGTAAGTCTTACTCCGATTGTTACAATGATATTTTCTGCAATTTTTGTCAAAGAGCCAATAACATTTAAGAAAGTAATAGGAGTTTTAATTGGTTGCAGCGGAGCTTTAATCCTTATTTTATCTTCTGCAAACTCGGGAGCAAATTCTTCTTGGCAAGGAAATTTAATTTGTTTTGTCAGTTGTTTGTCATACGGATTATATCTAACAGCATTTAAGCCGCTAATACAACGCAATCACCCAATTACGCTTATGAAATGGATGTTCTTTTTTGGAGTAATCCTTTCAACGCCGTTCACTTTTTCGCATATTACAACCATAGAATATTCTCAAATTTCTTGGGAAGTTGGTTTGAAAATAGCATATGTTATACTTGGAGCAACATTCCTTACATATCTTTTAATCCCAATAGGACAAACTCGCATACGTCCAACAACCCTTTCTATGTATAATTATCTTCAACCGATAGTTACAACAATTCTTTCTGTAATTATGGGCTTAGGCGTTTTCGGATTTAAACAAAGCATAGCCACTGTTTTGGTTTTCTTAGGCGTTTACATAGTTACTCAAAGCAAGACAAGAAAACAACTTTTAGAAGAGCAAGAAAGAAGAAAATAAATCATAGAAATAAAAAAATATTTAGCCGAAATAATTTTCTAAATCATAGAAAAAAAATCAAAAATCATAGAAAATTTTTGCTTGCAATAAAAAATGTAGTAATTTTGCAAATTGATTAATAGTGAAATAAAAGAAAAAAGATAAATTATGAAAAAGAAAATTTTAGCAGTTATGCTTTGCGTTGGCTTTTGTTCGGTATTAAATGCACAACCGCCAATACCACCACAAAAACCAAGCGGAAATACATTACAAGGAAATCAAAAAACCTTCAATCCGCCTATTACACCTGCTACATTATTATTATTAGGTTTGGGAGCATCAGCAGTAGGATGTAGAATTTACAGAAATCAAAAACAAAATAACGATTAAGATTATGAAAAAGATAAAAAATATAATAGTTTTGTTATTTATGTTGCTCACTGTGCCTGCAATAGCGCAAGTAACATACGAAATAAAACCTGGTTGTACTTCTGATGGACACTTTGATGTTTTAAAAATAGTTCCCAATGGTAATTATTTAAATACAAGTACACTTGATCACAAAACTAATTTAAGTGAAATTATTTCTGTTATAAAAACTGACGCTGGTTCAAATAGTTTTAAATTAGTTTTTTCTGGAACTTTAAATTTTTCTGAGCAAGATTTAACAGGAATCTCTCCAACATTAACTACAATCAATGGAGAATTGATCGTTAGAAATGTAAATGTCGGAAGAGTAACTGTTAATGGTACATTAAAAGCTAATAATTTAACTATTGATAATGGAGAAACTTTAACAGTAGGCAACTATAAAGTATTAAAAGTTAATGGGAATTATACAAATAGTGGAACGGAAGATTTTGCTGCAAATTCAATCATAATTGGTGTAAGTCGCAATTATCCTTTACCTTTAAATTTGATTAACGCCAGATGGAATTTTGTGGGTTTTCCTAAAAATACTGATTTAAGTTTTCTTACAGCAACTGATATGCCAGAAGATATTTGGGCAATACAATTTAATTACAGTAGCAATGCTTGGAATACCACTCAATATCTACTTGCAAGTTCTAATGTAAGCAGAGGACAAGGAATTCTTATTTTCCCTGATGGTGCTGTTTCTACAAGTCTTCAATTTAATACAAACAACGAAGGAATTACTATGTCTTATCCTAGCAGCAGTGATGCAAGTCCAAAATGGTTTGCGTTGGCAAATCCATTTACATACAATCTTTCAATTGAGAAGTTTTTAGCAAAAAACTCTGTTCAAGGACAATGCATTCATGTTTATAATGGAACAACTTTTGACGCTGAAACCCACGGAATGATGAAACCTTTGCAAGGTTTTTTTGTAAATATTGCTCCTTCTAATACAAATGTTAAGTTTAACTTGGAAGATTTATTCTATCTATCACAAACAGGAAACAAATCGGAAACTTCAACAAACAATGATATAGTTCTTGATGTTATAACTGATGATTATGCAGTTCCGGTAACTTTCTTGCATAAGGAAACTGCTTTGGCTGAGTATGATATTTTTGATGCTGATAAGATGTTTGGAAGTGGTGAAGTTGCTGAGCCTTATTTTGTGTTAGGTGAAAGAAATCTTTGTATTGAATCGGTGAATACTTTACCTTATACCGCTACTATGAATATAAAATCGGGTGAGACTCGCAATGTTCAAATTGTTGCCTCAGATATTCCTGAACAATATCAAGTGATTTTGAAAGATGGTGAGCAAGAAATTGCATTAGAACAAGGAAGCGTTTATGAAACTCAAATATCAAGCGGAGAAAATGCTGAACGTTTTAAAGTAATTGTGAATTTAAAGAATAATGTATCGATTTCAGATGTTGAAGCCTTAGAAGAAATTTCTGTAAGAAACCTAAATCGTAATATAATCATTGAAGGCGGAAAAAATATTCATACAGAAATATTCAATGTATTAGGACAAAAAGTCTACGAAACTTCAAGTAGAAACTTTATGCTTGACAAGGCTAATGCAGGAGCGTATGTTGTTAAAGTAAAAGATGGAAATGCAGTAAATACAACAAAGATTATTATAAAATAAATTAATAATTACGTTTTATTGAAGCCCGAAGTTGTGAAACTTTGGGCTTTTTTGTTGAATTTTTTCTATGATTTAGAAAATTATTTCGGCTAAATATTTTTTTATTTCTATGATTTATTTTTTTATTTCTATGAAATAATTTCACCTTATTGGCAGTAATCTTATTTTGTTTATGACAAATTGTCATTTTTCTATGCTATTGAACAATTGTGGCACGAAATTTGATTATATAATAGCGAAACGACAAAATAATAGAGTATAAACAAATAAATAAAATAAAAAAATGGGAAAAATAATCGGTATAGACTTAGGTACAACAAATAGTTGTGTGTCTGTAATGGAAGGAAACGAGCCTGTTGTTATAGCAAACTCAGAAGGAAGAAGAACAACTCCATCAGTTGTTGGCTTTGTGTCAAGCGGAGAACGTAAAGTAGGAGATCCTGCAAAGCGTCAAGCAATCACAAATCCTCATAACACAGTTTATTCTATAAAAAGATTTATGGGAGAAACCTTTGATAGAGTTGCAAACGAGGTTTCAAGTGTTCCTTACAAAGTAGTAAAAGGAGATAACAACACTCCAAGAGTAGATATTGATGGAAGATTGTATTCTCCACAAGAAATTTCTGCAATCATTCTTCAAAAAATGAAAAAAACTGCCGAAGATTACTTAGGACAAGAAGTAACAGAAGCAGTTATTACAGTGCCTGCATACTTTAATGACGCACAACGTCAATCTACAAAAGAAGCAGGAGAAATTGCAGGCTTGAAAGTAAGAAGAATTATCAACGAACCAACAGCAGCAGCTTTGGCTTACGGATTAGATAAGAAAGATTCAGATGCAAACATCGCAGTATTTGACTTAGGAGGTGGTACATTCGATATTTCAATTTTGGAACTTGGAGATGGAGTATTTGAAGTAAAATCAACAAATGGTGATACACACTTAGGAGGAGATGATTTTGACAAGAGAATTATTGATTGGTTAGCACAAGAATTTATGAGTGATTTCAACGTTGATTTAAGAAAAGACCCTATGGCTTTACAACGTTTGAAAGAAGCAGCAGAAAAAGCAAAAATAGAATTGTCTTCTTCAACTACAACTGAAATAAACCTACCTTATATTATGCCTATTGATGGCGTTCCTCAACACTTGGTTCGCACATTAACAAGAGCAAAATTTGAACAACTATGTGATGATTTGATTAAAGCAACAATCGAACCTTGTAAGAAAGCATTAGCAGACGCAGGCTTAGATAAAAATCAAATTAACGAAGTAATCCTTGTAGGAGGTAGCACAAGAATACCTGCAATTCAACAAATAGTAGAACAATTCTTTGGAAAAGCTCCTTCAAAAGGTGTAAACCCTGATGAAGTTGTAGCAGTAGGAGCAGCAATTCAAGGAGGAGTATTAACAGGAGAAGTAAAAGACGTGTTATTGTTAGACGTAACTCCGCTTTCTCTTGGTATTGAAACCTTAGGTGGTGTGATGACAAAACTAATTGAAGCAAACACTACTATTCCTACAAAGAAATCACAAGTGTTCTCAACAGCTCAAGACAATCAACCTTCGGTAGAGATTCACGTTTTGCAAGGAGAAAGAACAAGAGCAACAGATAACAAGACAATAGGTAGATTTATCCTTGACGGAATCCCACCTGCACAAAGAGGAGTACCTCAAATTGAAGTAACATTCGACATTGACGCAAACGGAATCTTGAATGTATCGGCAATGGACAAAGCAACACAAAAGCAACAGTCTATTAGAATTGAAGCATCAAGTGGATTGAGCGAAGATGAAATCAAAAGAATGAAGGCAGAAGCAGAAGCAAATGCAGAAGCAGACAAGAAATTGAAAGAAGAAGCAGACAAAATCAACGGAGCAGATGCAATGATTTTCCAAGTTGAAAAAGCATTGAAAGAAAACGGCGATAAATTACCTGCTGACAAGAAATCAGAAATAGAATCTGCATTAAAAGAATTGAAAGATGCACACGCTTCAAGAAATATACCTGCAATAGATGCAGCAACTGAAAAATTAAACACAGTATTCCAAGCAGCATCAGCAGATATGTACTCACAACAAGGCGGAGCACAACAAGAACAACCACAAAATCAATCAAACAATTCTTCTAATGACCAAGACGGAGAAGTAACTGATGCAGATTTTGAAGAAGTGAAATAACTTTAAAAGTTTAGGTTAATAATTGATTTTATGAAAAAAGGGTGTAACTATTAAGTTGCACCCTTTTATTTTTTTTATTCTTTGTTTTCGTATTCGGAAATGATGTCTTCTATTTCTTGTGCATCGCAGAGTTTGTATTCTCCGATTCTTGTGCGACATAAGGCGGTGAGATAGGCTCCGGAATTAAGGTAAAAGCCGAAATCTCTTGCGATACTTCTTATGTAAGTGCCTTTTGAACACACTATTCTAAAATCTACTTCGGGCAAATCAATGCGTGTGATTTCAAATTCTTTGATTGTGATTTTGCGAGATTTGAGTTCTATTTCTTTATTATCTCTTGCAAATTCGTATGCTCTTACTCCATTAACTTTAAGAGCCGAAAACATTGGTGGAACTTGTTCTTGTTCTCCTAAGAAAGCCTCTGCCGCTTTGTAAATATCCTCTTGTGTTATGTGATCGGTAGGGTAGTAGTTGTCAATCTCTTTTTCTTTATCAAAACAAGGGGTTGTGGCTCCTAAATAAAAGGTTCCTGTGTATTCTTTCTCTTGTGCTTGATACTCTTCAATCTTTTTTGTGAATTTTCCAACACAAACAATCAGCAAACCAGTTGCTAAGGGATCTAATGTCCCTGCATGTCCGATTTTTACCTTTTTTGTTTTGAAATAATGTTTGAGTCTTACTTTGATCTTATTGACTGCTTGAAACGAAGTCCATTGATAAGGCTTGTTTACAAGGATTACACCACCTTTTTCTATGTCTATCATTTTCTAAGCAACTGAAAGATTTATTCCGCAAAGCATTAATACTATTATAAGAGTACCTACAATAATTCTATAATAGCCAAAAGCCTTGAATCCGTGCTTTGTAAGGAAACTAACAAAGCCTTTGATTGCTAAAATTGCAACAATGAACGCTACAACATTACCTACGATTAGCGGAACAAGATTATTTGTAATTATTTCAATGCCTTGTGGTTCTAATACTGCTTGTAGGAGTTTGTATCCTGAGGCTGCAAGCATTGTAGGCACGGCTAAGAAAAACGAAAACTCGGCTGCGGTTTCTCTTGAAAGTTTTTGCGACATACCTCCTACGATTGTAGCCATAGAGCGGCTTACTCCCGGAATCATTGCAATACATTGAGCCAATCCGATAAAGAAACTCTTTTTGTAAGTAATGGTTTGATCTTCTGAGGGCTTGTTAAACCATTTATCTACAAAGAGCATAAACACTCCTCCTAAGATTAACATTATTGAAACTACCCAAACGTTTTCCAAAACAGAGTCTATCAAATCTCCTGCCAAGAATCCTATGATTGCAGCAGGCAAAAAAGCCACTAAAAGTTTCCAATAGAAAGACATTGTTTGGAAAAATCTCTTCCAATAAATAACCAAGACTGATAGAATCGCACCAAATTGAATGCAAATAGTGAATAATTTTACAAATTCATCACTTTTGATTCCTAAAACGCCTTGTGTGATAATCATGTGCCCTGTTGAAGAAACAGGAAGGAACTCTGTCAAACCTTCTACAATAGCTATGATAATTGCTTCAAAGATTTCCATTTTTTACTATTTGGATTTTTTCATTATTGCATAAACTTCTATAACCAATCCTCCGACAATCAATATCGGAGCAATCAATAAACGTCTTGTGTTGAAGAGAGCGTAGTTGAATTTATTAGGATCCTCGCTTCCTCCGCCAGAAAGAAGAATGTATCCTAAGATTAAAACCACTACACCTATAATCATCCAAATGTAGTTTTGCTTTCCAAATGCAAAATCTTGCTTTTCTTCTGAGTTGTTTTTCATTTTTTATTATTTATCTGTAAAGTTTACTACTTTTTAAGTTCATATTTTTTCTTATTGAACGACTTGTGAAAATAAGTGTTAGAAGCGTTCCAAGTATTATTATAGATACGCCGATTATTATATAAATCTTAATGTGATCCGATAGATTTAATCCTCCAATGCTTGAATATGCCCAGAATAATAATCCAGAAAGAAGCACATCTGCAACAATGCTACCAATCAATCCAAGCATAAAACCCTTGGCAATAAAAGGACGTCTTATAAAACCTGCTTTTGCTCCAATCAATTCCATAGAACGAATTTGCAAACGTTTGTTGCTGATAGAAAGTCTTATCGTGTGATTGATAAGAGTAACAGCAATAAATAACAAGCAAAGGAATAATACAAAAATAAAAGCACTTATGTTGTAGATTATATTATTTATATCCGTAATTAAGTCGTGTCTGTAATCCACAACATCAACAATGTCTTTCGATTCCACAGTTAGAATAAATTGTCTTATTTGTGTTATGTTTAAAGACTGAGCTTTTAGATTTACTTCAATAGAGGCTTGATACGGATTTATGCTATCTAAAACCATAAGGTGATTATCGCCCATTATTTTATTCATCATCTGAGCCGCTTCGTTAGGAGAAATATATTTTGTTGATTTTACCTTTGGATTTTGTTGAATTTCTTTCTCCAAACCTAAGGCCTCTTCGGTTGAAGTGCCAGAATTAAGATAGACAGTAAAGGATACTTGCTCTTTTATCTCGTTTGATACATTGTAGGCGTGATAAATGAAAAGGAAAATAAAGCCAAGTAAAAACATTACTAATGAAATGCTTAACGTTGTCGAAAAACTTGCACTCCAAAGACCGTGAGATTTGTTGTTATTATTGTTTCTCATTATTATTTCTTTATATTTTTCCTGCAAAATTAAGCTTTTTTTGAAGAAATTCAATAGAAATCTTGTTTTTTTGTTTACTTTTGCCCTCATAAAATCATAAATGTAATTCTTATGAGCGAGATTTTTGTAGAAAAATTCGGTGGAGCCTCTGTAAATAGTGCTGCTTCAATTAAAAATGTCATATCAATATTGCAATCAGATAAAAAAACAAGAGTAGTAGTCGTTTCTGCAATGGGAAAAACGACCAATTCCTTAGAAAAAATCATAGATTTATGGCATAGATTAACCGAATTTAATCAAGAAGAGTTTGATTTCATAAAAGCATATCACACAAATATTGTAGAAGAATTGTTTGATAACCCTTTCGAACTACACCTTGCACTTTCAATGCTTGAAGATATTTTTTCACAACTAAGACAAAATCTCCTAAATCTTAATCCTAAGGATTATGATTTCCTTTATGACAATATAGTTTCATACGGCGAAAGAATTTCTACTGCAATTATTTCGCAATATATGACAAGTTTAGGAGTGAATCATAAACTTATTCCTGCACAAGAGTTGATTAAAACTGATAATTCGTATCGTGGAGCACAGGTTGATTGGAAAAAAACCGAACAAGAAGTAAAAGAAAAACTCAAAACCTTGTTTTTAGAAACAGATTTAGTGCTTACGCAAGGATTCTTAGGCTCTACACGCGAGGGATACACAACAACGCTCGGCAGAGAAGGCTCTGACTACTCGGCAGCAATATTTGCATATTGTCTTAACGCCACTTCGCTAACAATTTGGAAAGATGTAGATGGTTTAATGTCGGCAGACCCAAAGCGAATGCTAGATGCAAAAAAATTGGAGCAAGTTCCATATCGTGAAGCCATAGAATTGTCCTACTATGGTGCTTCTGTAATCCACCCAAAGACTATAAAACCACTTGAAAACAAAGCAATACCTTTGTATGTAAAGAGTTTTGTAAATCCAGACAAAGAAGGCTCGGTTATAAATCATTGTCAAGAAGTGCAACCCTTGGTTCCAAACTATATTTTCAAAGACAAACAAACTCTGCTTTCCGTTTCGGCAAAAGATTTCTCCTTTATAGTAGAAGAAAACGTTGCAAACATATTTTCAGAGTTGTCTTACTTTGGCGTAAAGGTGAATTTAATTCAAAATTCTGCACTAACCTTTTCCGTATGCTTTGACCAAAACGATTACGTCTTGCCAAGACTAATAGAAGCCTTGCAACAAAACTACAATGTTAAATACAACAACGATTTACAACTGATAACAATAAGGCATTATGACGAAAAAGCAATAGAAAACCTTAACAAAAAAGGCAAAATCCTTATAGAACAAAAAAATAGAGTAACCTTGCAGTGCTTAATTGAAGAGTTAGAGAAATAAAGCAAAGAAATAAAAAAAATAAAACGCTCGTTTGTCAAAATAAAGCAAAGACTCACGAGCGTTTTTCTTTCGTTTGAAATCTTAACTTAAAGGCTTATTTTATCAACATTAAGTTTTCGTTAAATTTCTCCATATTTGATTCCTTTGTAAGTCTGCTTATTTGAAACCAATCGACGATTGTCCAAACGCCTAAGCCTCCTCCTGTAAGTAATTTAAGGATTCCCCAACCTGTTTGACCAATTAAAAATCTATCAACGCCCCAACTTCCTACTAAAACAGAAACTATTACATTTACAGTAGGGTCTAAATAATCTCCTGTCGCAAGTAATTGAATTTGTTCAGGAGTTAAAGACTCTAATTGTTGCTTAACAATCATTATATCTGCGGTAGTGAAATTTTTTCCATTTTGCATCATAAATTGATTGATGTACATTTTTTTTGTTTCTTCATCATCTGCATCAAGCATTTCGATTTGAATTGGTAACATCTCGTTTTGATTCAATTTATCATTGTCGTTTTCTGCAAAAACCACATTTGTCGATAAAGCAAATGCGAAAAACATAAAATAAATTACTTTTTTCATTTTCTTTAAATTTGATTTAAAACTTATTTCTTTTGATTGCCCAAGTCCCCAAAAGCGATTTACTAATTTCTTTCCCAGACTTCAAGGCATAAAAAAACGTGGGACTTTTTTCTTATTTGGAATGCGAGGTCTTCGACTACCTAATCTACCTAACAAGTAAAGCCCACGAAAACCATCGTGAGCGTTTACTGCTTTACTAAGGTAGATTTGTCGAAAGTGTCGAAGTTTCGCAATTCCAAGTACAAGCAAAAACGCTTTTTATGTCGTATTTAAATTTACTCAGTCTAAATATTTTTTATTTTTCTTTTACCATAGGCATATTTTTTTTGTTACTTAATTTTCAGCCCACAAAGGTAAAACAAATTTTTTAAAACACAAAAATTCTTCAAACAAAGTCTTTTGAAAATCAACCTTGCTTTTGTAAAAATTTAACGGCGTGATACACCCCGTATCTTGGCGTGATACGGAGTGTATCACTTGATGATATTGGTCGTATCACGGTGTGATATCGCACGCATTTGGCGTTAAGTGGTAGTGAAAGCTTTTTATTTTTGCTCAAATCTTCATTACTTTTTTCAGAAAATGGTACAGACTTGGGTAGATATTCTTTTTGTGTTCGGAAATGTATTCTTCGCTCAACCACTCTACTTTTTCTATTCCTTCTTCTTGTTGAGGAATGAGTTTTTCTTCGCTATTAGATTGCATACTATACCAATGAGTAACTTTTAGTTCTCTTTTGCCTTCTCTTTTGTAGGTGTGATATGTTACTCCGAGCTTTTCTCCTAAGGTTATGTCTTGAAGTCCTGTTTCTTCTTCTACCTCTCTTACGGCTGTTACTTCAAGTTCTTCGCCTTCTTCTTGATGACCTTTTGGCAAATCAAGGTGTTTGTTGCGAAAAATAAAGAGATATTCTCCTTTTTCGTTCTTTACTACTCCTCCTGCCGCAGGTACAAAAATCAATTTTTTTGTAATTTTTTTAAATGTTTCTTCAAAATCTAAATTTTTTACGATAATTGTTACATTTTTTTTGAACGTATCGGTAAAAAATTGCGTAAAATTGATAGAATTTACGTTGTCTTTATCACACTCTATTACTATTCGTTGAGTGGATTCTTTGTCTAAAAAACAATCATTTGTTATGCAAATGTTGTTGTGTTTGTTGAAAATGTCGTATCTTTGCATTATGATTATGAATAAAGAGACAGCCATACAAGCAGCCCGATTTTTATTGCAAATTAAAGCAATAAAATTGAATAATGAAAATCCTTTCACTTGGGCATCGGGCAGAAAGAGCCCAATTTACTGCGATAATAGAGTTACTTTGTCGCATCCAGAGATTAGAACTTTCATTCGCCAACAATTTGTTGCGATTGTAAATGAGTTATTTGCAGATGTAGATGTGGTAGCAGGCGTTGCAACAGGAGGAATTCCACAAGGAGTGTTAGTTGCACAAGATTTAGGAAAACCTTTTGTGTATGTACGTCCGAGCGAAAAGGCTCACGGATTGCAAAACAAGATAGAAGGTGATATAAAAGAGGGACAAACTGTTGTAGTCATAGAAGATTTAGTATCAACAGGCAAAAGCAGTTTGCAAGCAGTAGAAGCATTGCGTGCAGCTAATTGTAATGTTAAAGGAATGGCAGCAATATTTACCTATAACTTGGAAGTTGCTCAAAAAGCCTTTGAAGAAGCAGGGGTAAAGCTTAGTACAATTACAGATTACCACACTTTGATTGAATTAGCAGCGGAAGAAAATTTCATAAGAGCAGAAGACTTGGATTCTTTGTCGCAATGGAGAAAAAATCCAGAAGAGTGGAGTGAAAAAAGAATGAATGATTAATTTTTTTTTGTTTTTTATTTATGTAGGCGTTATAAAGGAGTAACGCCTTTTTTAGTATAGGGAATCATTATGGTGAAAATAGAAAGTAAAAAGGTAGAAATAAAGAGAAATGTTGAATTTGTGTATGAATATTTAGCAGACTTTACACATTTTTCAATGGTTGCAAACGATAAAATAGAGAATTTTAAAGCAACACAAGACCGTTGTTCATTTACAATCAAAGGAATGACAGATATGGGTCTTAAAATAATTTCAAGAATTCCTAACGAAAAAATCACAATTACCAACGATGCAGAAGTGCCAAGTTCAATGCCGTTGAATTTTTTAATCATTTTTGAATTTGAAAAGGTAGAACCATACGTTTCAAAGGTGATTGTGAAAATGGAACTCGATGCCAACCCAATGATTGCAATGATGGTGAAAAAGCCATTGGAGAAATTTGTCAATTCGTTAGCGGAAGGAATGAAAACAGCAATGGAAACAATGATATAAATTATGAAAAGAATTTTAATTCTCTTTCTTTTATTTTTCGTAACCACACAATCCTTTTCTCAAAAGAATTTGATTGAGAATTATGATTTGTGTTCAGAAGAAGTAAAAGAAGAATCAAAAAAACAATTCAAAAAAGCATACAATTATTACAAGAATGGAAAATTTGAAAAAAGTTTTCCAATCCTTAGAGATTTGACAGAAAAAGAACCAGACTTTGCAAGTCCTTACTTTCTTCTTGGAATGATAGGGGTGTCAAAGGACAATCCAAAAATGATTGAGAAATATTTTCCATTAGTACTTGAAGTTTGTCCACAATATTCGCACCCTATGTTATTTTATTACCTTGGCGTGATAGACTATTCAAATGAAAAATACGAAAATGCAGTATTTAATTTTGAGAAGTTTATGTCGGCAACAGTTTATGATGAAAACTACACAGACTTACAACAATCTGCAATCAACTATATTGAATGGTGCGACTTTTTTAGCCTTGGCGAAAAAAACAAATACCCATTCATAACCAACAAACTTGAAAAAATATCCTCAGACTTAGATATAACAAATCCTTATGTGTCATTAGACGAGGAAATAGTCTTCTTTGTGAGAAAGAAAAAGCAGAGAGTGAAAAACGAAGACAGCTTTTATCAACAAACAACCTTTACAACAAAAGATATTTTATGTCAATCGCGTAAAGTATTCAATGAAGACACCGAGCAATATCAGTACGAAGAAGGCTATCCTATAATAGAATTGGAAAACGCCTTGAATAAACCAACAAAAGTCTCATTAACCGCCGACAAAAGATATATGTATCTTGCTTCAATGGACAAAACAACAGGCAAATACCAAATTTATTTCTTGCAATGTATTGACGGAATTTGGTCACAGCCCGACAACGTTGGCAATCTCATTAACCTAAACAACTCAAATCAAATTCACCCATTTGTAACAGCCGACGGGAACACACTTTACTTTGCCTCAGATAGAGAAGGAGGACAAGGCGGATATGATATTTGGGTTTCGCAAAAAGGAAAAGACGGCTCGTGGCAACAACCAACCAATGCAGGAAAAAGAATCAATAGCCCCAAAGACGAATTTTCGCCATACCTACACCCAGACTACGAAAGCTTTTATTTTTCTTCCAATGGCTGGAAAGGATTTGGCGATTTCGACTTGTTTTATATTGATTTGAGCGATATAAAGATGAAAAAACCAATGAATATCGGGCGATATATCAACTCAGAACAATCAGAAAGCGATATAGTACTTAGCAAAGACGGAAAAACTGCTTTTTGCGTTTTGTTTGATTCAATATCCAATAACTACAACCTCGTATCCTACGAACTGCCACCTTATTGCAGAGCACCCGAAATACATCTTATGAAGTTAAAAATAATAGATACTCAAATGCCTGCATACAACTGTAAAGTAGATTTTTATAATCTAACAGAAAGTACAAAGATTAGTTATTACACTCCCGACAATGACGACAACATTTGCGTAGCCATAAAACCAAATGACAAATATCTGATAAAAATTGAGAAACCTTCCTATGCTTTCTTTTATCATACGATAGAGACTCCAAAAGAAATAGACAGTTTAAGCGTAGAGATAAAAATACTTCAAAGCGGGGAAATCTACCCTATTGAAAACGACAAACTATTTCTTGAAGATTTCTTGCATTATCTAATAGAAAATTCACGCATTCGCATACAACTAATAGGCAAAAGAGAAGAAACACAACAAATTCAAGAATATCTTATCTACAATGGCGTAAGAGAAGACAGAGTTCGCATAAATACAAACATAGTTAGCGATAAACTTTCCTACATTGTTGATTAAAGAAAAACAAAACGCTCGTTTGTCAAAATTAAATAAAGACTCACGAGCGTTTTTCTTTGAGTTAGGAAATTAAATACTTATTCTATTTCCCAAATCTTAAATATATCTAAACAAAAAAAAGCAATACTATTCCAGCTATTAACCAGCTACTTCCTATTACACACATATAGAAACCTCTTGTAAGAGTTTTATACCCTTTCATAGAGTATAATTCCGGGTTTTCTTCAAACGCCTTCATTCCCTTACGTGCTAAAAATATTCCGATAATGCCTAATAAACCAAAAAGTATTATTCCTATCGTCATAGAGAGGAATCCTAACACAAAGACCGTCCTTGCATAAGGCGGTCTTTGTTCTTTTATTTCTTTATCCATTATTAAATTACATTTTTCAATTTTGAATTTTCGTTTGCATTCAAAAGATTCATTGCTTTTATCAATTTGTAAATATAAACACAAAAAAATGCTTCTGGAATAAAAGCAATAATCGTACCAATTGGTTGTTCTAAATTTAATAAATCTACAAGTAGAGCAAATAACCCCCTAAGTATTACATAAAGTATTACAATATAGAGCCAAAATGTTTTTGTTCCAAATTTATAATCTATGTTTCTGTGTTTTATTTCATTGCCAATCTTTTTTGTAAAACGATATTGCCATATTAAAATAGATATAAAGAAAATAAGCATTAACAATCTCCCTGTATCTGAAAGCATTTCTTCTTCTATTTTATTACCAACAGATAATATTATATTTCCCAAAAGAAATGGAAAATACAATAATAAATAATTCATAGTACGTTTCCCTTCTTTTGATATACTATTAATTTCTTTTGACATCTTAAAAAACATAAAAGCGTGGTATATGTTAAAAGTTATCAAAGTATATAATATATATTTAATAAAGCTTCTGTTTTCGTTTAACTTAATTTGTTTTTCCATAAGTACAATTTATAAATATAAAAGCATGATTCCTATTCTCATATAAAGCAATAGAAGAACAAAGGGTTGTTCTTCTATTGCTTTATTCATTATTGTATTCCTTGTAATGAGTGTTGTACTTGACTAATTAACTGAATTAAACTACACGATAATATAGCAATCAATAGCAAAATGTACAATCTTTCATTTCTTTCTTTGTAAACTGCAATGCAAGATGAAACAGCAACTGAAATAAAGTAAAGAAGAAATGAAAGCCATAACATTAATATACCTCCTGGCCAGTGGTTTGCTTGAAAGACTAAGCCTATAATTAAGAAAAACTTAGTAAAAAAGTTTAACATAACAACAGCCATTTTTTCACCGCTTTTCTTTTCTCTAAATATTTGCCATATTCCCAAAGCAATTCCTAAAAACATTAATATTACCGTAAATATTCCTAATGGCCAATGGTATACCCCGGCAAAA